>JADFHF010000009.1 GCA_022567305.1 Bacteroidota bacterium
GTACAATAATCAAGTCCTTCGACCGAATGACAGATTCTACGGGTGAAAGAAGCAATTCGTGCAAATAATGACCGTATTTTAGGTACCACTCAGCATAGCCCCTTGTAATACCCCACTTCAGGCTGTCAACCACTTGATCCAGGTTCGGGGGAATAGAAACACCGACACCCGCAAGAGTATCATCCGTCACCACAAAAATTATTAGGGTATCCGGTTCAAGGACATACTCAATAAGCGCAGTATTGGAATCGAGGACGTCTCTCCTCAGCTGAGAAATAGGCGTTCCGAATATTTCCTGCTTTTTCGCATGATACTTGGGAAAGTTGGCCTCAAATGATCTTTCTGTCAGATCTCGCTTCTGTTGAGCACCAAATAATTCTAGCCGTAAAGATTCCAAACCTGAAAGCGGTGTTTCTCCACTCAGTTTTGACTCTGCAAGCGTTCGTTCAATATTTGCAACCTTAACTGCTAGCGAGTGCTCTTCATTGACGAGTGCTGGAGGGACCAGATCTGAATACAGGGCTGATCTCTCGATAACCTCACGTAGAAGTAGTCCAAATTTTCTTTTGTCAGCAAACCTGAAGGCCAGTTCTAAATAGCGCTTCCGGCCCGTGGTATTATACAATTTCAATGAGGCAGAAATTGCTTTCGACGACAATTCAGCAAGTCGACCTCTCGCTGGACTATTCACAATCGACCGTGAGGTTTTTGATTCAATATGCTCAAGCAATTCAATGCCTCTTTGAAGTGTGACCAACGATCTCTGCAGAAATTCAACCCTCTGCTCACCCTTGTCGGCAAAAATCATCCATGTGTCAGCTTTTAGCTCAAGTGTTCGGAGAAGTTCGTAATCATCTAGGGCAGATCGAATGGAAGGATTAACGGCCGGATCTTTACTCTTGAAGAAAGGACTATTTGCCGCAGCAGCTTTGTTTAAAATATCCAGTCGTCGATCCGGGGTAGAGTCATCAGTTAATTCTGATAAATCGTTCAAAATTGTAGCCGAAATAGGATGAGGGTTTTCCCCTGTTAATGCTTGCGCACGGATGAGAATGTTTCGGGACTGATCAGTAGCCCCATTTCTAGAATAAAGTAGCCCGAGGTTGCGCAAGGCAACCCAGTAAGAGGGACGCGAAATGAGATTGCTGCTTTCCCATATATCTACAGCTTGAACTAAGAGTGATTCTGCACGCACAAAATTCTGTCGCTCCAGTAGGATGTGACCCAACGTACTGTAAGAAATAGCCGTTCTAGGATGATTTTTGCCGAGGCGAGCCTCCTTTATTGCGATCGACTGCTCAAGAAATTCCATGGCATCCTCGGTTTCGCCGAGAGTCAAGAGCGCCTCACCAAGATTGTGATACGAAGCTGCTAGTTCCGGATGCTGTGGACCAAAATTATCCTTCCAAATATCTGCTGCCCGGAAATGGTATGAAATGGCAAGATTGTCGTCACCGAGTGCATGGAATACAATTCCGAGGTTTCCAAACGATGCTGCGATCGATGGGTGATTTTCCCGGAGTGTTGACTGTCGCAGTGCAACAATTTTCATATGAAGATCTAAAGCTTTATGACTATCACCTTTTCTGTAAAAAATGTTGGCTATGTTGTTTAACGGTACAGTCTTCAGGTAAGAGCCAACTTTTCCGAGTTGAATGAAGTGCTCATAGCTTATTTCATAATAGTCTAGCGCTCTATCATAGTTGCCTTGAAAGTGATGTAACAGACCAAGTGCTTGATATGTCAATCCCTCTAGCTTTGGACGAAAATCATTTGCCGAGCTTAGGACCGTTATTGCATGATTTAGTATTGAATCAGCCTCATCAAATCGGCCTAGTCGCACGTAGACTCTTCCCAGCTCACTTAATGCCCCGCCGTAATCAAGACTATTGGCGGGGAGGAAAATCGAGGACTCGTTAACGGTTGTCTGGAGGATCTCTTGAGCTAGGTCATAGTGGCCATTTTTGGAATGGATGCGCCCAATTCCTGTTTTCGCTCGAATATATCCTGGCCAGTTCGCTTCTTGTTCGTATAGGTCCTTAAGGCCTGTGTATGCGGCCATAGCAGAACTATACCAGGCCTGCTCGACAAGCGAATCAACCCTCGCGAGAAGACCGTACGTGTCAACGCTTCCCTTGGGTGTAGAAAGCAGAAGTGGAATTTCATCACTCGATTGATTCGAACAGCTTAATACGGAAGATGCGAGGACAAATAGAAAGGATCGGAATGGAAATGACGACATGGGTTCGGTCCGGTAGATGGTGGGATACTCTGCAGATAAAGAGCTCGCGAGAGGGTGGACGTAACTGCAATATTAAAAAGCGCGCATTCGTGTTCTGTGGGATGCCGCTGCCAATCTCCCGGACCGAATGGGTTTTGGCGTCATCTATAGAAACGTGACGTCCGGTTCACTAACGACGTAAACTGCGGCGGTCTTTTAGAAGACCAATCGCAACCTCACATTCACCGTCCTGGGTGTGAGCCTCGTTGGAATCCTTGTCCAGATTCCGGTAGCGTTTGGGATCCAGGTGTAAGCCACGGTATTCGTCATGTCGAAGATGTTCAGCATCTCGGCGGTCAGGTCCATCGTGATCGGGTGGGCTGAGTCTCGTGAGTTGACCTCGAGGCGTTTTGTAACGCCCATGTCGAATCGGAAGTAGCTGGGGTAGCGCGCGGAGAAGCGGGGGCCTGGTGCCTGCGAAACAATGTTGCCGAGCTGCTGTCCCGGTACGGGAGGCGTGTATGGAATTCCGCTTCCGAAAAGCGTCCGCAGGTGGAGTCGCCACGTTGGATCTGCAGGGATGTAGTCCTGGATGAACATCGAAACGGTGTGGCGTTGATCGGTTGGGCGAGAGATCGTTCCTTTGTTAAACTCCGTTTCGAATTCGCTTGAGAATTTCTCTCTGGCGACCAGAAAACTGTAGTTCACCCAGCTCTCCATGCCCGGAACGAACTCGCCGCGGAGCTGAAGATCCAGGCCGTAGATCTTACTTTTCGCGTCGTTCTCGCCGGAATAGAGCACTCGAACGTTTTTCACGTCGTAGGAAATTACGTCCGTGATGTACTTGTAAAAAACTTCCGCACGGACATAGTAGCGGCTCTCTTCGATGAAGTACTCCAGACCTCCTACGGCCTGGATGGACCGCTGCGAATTGAGGTCTCGGTTGAGCGCGCCTAGGATCGATTCGCCGATTTCGGGCTTACCTCGAAGCTCGCGGTAGGACGGCATCTGGTAGTAGACGCCGAGCGAGCCGAAAAGCGTAGTGAATTCATTCTGTTTGAACGTAGCCGTCACGCGCGGCGAAAGTGTCCATTCTCCCGTAAAGGAGAAATAGTCGGCTCTCAGGCCTGTCGTTAGTAAAAACCGCCCCGGCTCCTCGCTCAGGACATCAAATGCATCCTGTGCGTGGAACGCCGCCTGCCACTCGCTGAAGGAGGCCTGGTCGCGGAGACTGTCCGCCACAATTCTCACGATATCACCGTCCAGGGATCGCCCGATGACGACCGACTTTTCGTCGAGGTGGTCGTCGAACTCCAACTTCCGAACGCTCCAACCCATCTCCGCCGCGTGCCGAGCGCGCGTAAGGAGATAGCGCCCCTGGCCCGACAGCGTGGTCACATTAACCCGGTTGTTGGCAAAGTCCTCCTGCTGCGAATTGCCGATCGGAAACCCTCCTTCGTTGGGTTCTTGACCGGGATCAAGAAGGAAAAGAATGGCCGATCCCTTCAGGTCGAAGCGCTCGCGCTCTTCGGTCTTGAAATAGGCCACATCATGCTCCACCCGAAAGGCGCTCGTCCACCGGTTGGAGAGTCGGAGACCCCCAAACTGTGTGGAGTATCCGTCGCGTTCGAAACTGGAATCATCAAACCGTACCCAGAGGGACTGGAGGTTGGAGGGGGCCAGCGCGGAATTCTGGCTGAGGGTTCCGAAAAACGTACGGCGCGAGCTTGGGTCCAGCCTAAACTCGTGCTCGGCAATCATGGCGAGCGCCTCGACTTCGTGGCCTGGAGCCAAATTGTACGCGAGCATTCCCTGCAGATCCGTGTACTGAGGTTGATAGTTGCCTTTAAGTTCTTGTTTTTCGAAAAAGCTCCTTTGTTGAGCACGTCTCGCGCTGAAAAGCCATCCGCCGCGTCCCCCGTAAAAAGAGGAGGACGCCGAAACACCCATATCCAGCAACGAGGCGTAGGCCGAACCGCGCAGGCCTTCACCGGTCCGTTGGGGTTTTCGATACTCGATATCCACGGCCGACGAGAGTTTCCCGCCATAGCGCGCCGGAAAGCCGCCGGAGTAAAACGTTATGCGTTCGGCCAGTTCGCCATTCAGTAAGCTCAAGCCTTCCTGTTCGCCGTTTCGAGGGCGGAAGGGGAGAAAGATCTCGAAGCCGTTCACGAAGATCAGATTTTCGTTGAAACCGCCACCGCGGACGGAGTACTGGTTCGAGAGCTCGTTATTTGTGGCCACACCCGGGAGTACTTTGAGTGCGCGAAGCGCATCCCGAATCGGGGTTGGAATATCCCGAATGATATCAGGATCAATCTGAAAAACACCTGCCTGGACAGTAGCCCTGTCTTCTACCCGGATCTCATCGAGTTCGAGCAAAGAAACTTCAAGAACCACATCCAGCCTGCTCGTCGCACCACTTGCGATAACGATCGAATCTCTGCGCGTCACAAAACCCACCGACGAAAACCGAAGCAGGTATCGCCCCATCGGAAGTCGAAGCTCGTAGCGGCCGTCGTCTTCGGTGGCTGTTCCAAAGTTCGTTCCGTCCACAATGACGGATGCTCCAGGGATCGATCGACCATCGTCCGCAGCCGTAAGGCGCCCCGCAGCAGCACCCCATTCCTGTGCAGAGACTTCGCACGGAAATGCTAGAATGGTGAATAAATAAAAGGCCGGCGAAAATCGCATGGGCGCGAAACGTGTTCTCCTTCTGAAAATAGTTTGACTCGGACTGTAACGGTCTTTCAGTTCAGAGAGTGCCCTTGGATGATTGAAGAAGTCTATTGCAGACGCGTAATGAAGAAAGAAAGTGCGGCCGGGAAACGCATATTTGACGGAATTCGTTCCACGCTACCGCGCCTTTAGAAGTGCAAAACGAGCCCCCTGCATATGAATGAGACTAATTCTATATTTTAGAGAAAAGACTGCATGGCGTGCAACTTTTCTGGAAATACTCTATAAAGTAGAATAATTCATTCGCATGAATATGCTTTCACGAACGGAAGAAATGCTATTGCTGGCCGTCTGTCGTTTGCAGACTGAAGCCTTCGGAATAAACATCCGTAAGGAGGTCGAGGCGCTGACGGGCAAACGATATTCGGTGGGAGGGATCTACGTTCCGCTTGATCGACTCGTAAAGAAAGGATTTTTGTCCACGAAGACGGGACGAGCCACGGAAAATCGGCTTGGCAGGCCGAAGCGATTGTTTACCATATCGTCAGTGGGTTTGGCAGCGCTCAGGGAGGCAAGATCTCTGTACGAAGCAATGTGGGCCTCTCTGCCCGAACCAGTTGTCAAACAGCTGACTTTCTCAGGTTAATCGTAGGAATGACCAGAAACAGCAATAGCTTGCCCAGTTGGGCCCTTTCGCTCCTGGAGCGCATCGTTCCTTATCGGAACAGAGACGTAGTCATTGGCGACTTTGCCGAGATTTTTCACTACGTCGCCCGGGAAGATGGATGGCTCCCAGCCATTCGATGGTACCTGTGGCAATTCATGCGATCACTTCCATCATTCGTCATGAATGGTTTTTCTATTGGTGGTTCCATGGTTGGCAGTTATGTAAAAGTGGCGGTTCGAAATCTGTCGAAAAGAAAGTTCTATGCAGCTCTAAATATCGGCGGGCTCGCCATCGGAATGGCGGTTTGTCTGCTCATATTACAGTATGTCGTCTTTGAAACGAGCTACGATTCGTTTCACGAGAACGCCGACAATCTCTACCGGGTAAATTTGGGATCCTATCAAGAAGGGGAACTCATTTCCCAGGACCCCTATACGTTTCATGCCATCGCTCCGCTCATTCTCGAGACCGTTCCGGAAATCGAACGGGCGGTCCGAATTCATCCTTCGTATGGGACTGCGACCGTTCGCATTCTCGATGGGACCGATGCCCCAGTTTCGTTTCGCGAATCGGGAGTCGGCTTCGTGGACGCCGAATTTGCGACGATGTTCACGTACAGCCCTTCAATCGGAGATGCAGCAGTCACGCTGGATTCCAAGGGTACGGCCGTTCTTTCAAAATCAGCTGTCCGACGTTTCTTTGGTGATACGGACCCCATAGGCAGGATTATCGATGTCCGAGGATGGGTTGATGGAGAGTACGCGGTCGGTGCCGTGATCGAAGACATGCCAACGAACAGTCATATCCGCTTTGACATCATGCTGCCGATCGAAGACCTGATTGAAAATGAAAACGGGCAATATGCAGAAACGGATGGGTGGAGTTGGACGAACTTCGTCACGTACGTGCAGCTGGGTTCAAGTGCCGACATCAGCGCGGTTGAAAAGAAGATCGCTAGCGTTGTTGACGCGTCACGCGCAGAGTCTACGGGCGGGCGGACGAGCTCTGCATCGATTGAATTGCAGCCTATTCAACGCATCCACCTCTATAGCGACACCGAGGACATGTTCTCGGCGAACGCCGCATACAAAACGGTCCTTTTTCTGTCGATCATTGGCATTTTTATACTGCTCATCGCTTGGGTCAATTATGTCAATCTAACTACAGCGCGAGCCGTGGAGCGGGCCAGAGAGGTTGGAATTCGAAAAGCCTCCGGCGCAAAAAGATCTCAGGTCTTTTCGCAGTTTTTGGTCGAGTCTCTTTTTTTAAATTTGGTAGCGCTGGTTCTGGCTGTTGCGGCGGCCCACTACGCGCTTCCGCTGCTGAATGAGCTTGTGGGTGTTTCGATCCCGACGACCATCTGGCAGTCAAAGCTTGTTTGGATCGGACTGATCGGCATATTTGGTGTCGGTGCAATCGTTGCGAGTCTGTACCCCTCACTTGTTCTCTCAGCCTTTCAGCCCATCTCAGTACTAAAAGGAAAATATGGCTCCGGCGTGGCGGGCACTCGACTTCGGAAGGGACTCGTTGTTTTTCAATTTGCCCTCTCCATCAGCCTCATTTCGGGGATGTATATCGTATACGAACAGGTCCAGTATCTGCGGGGTGTTGACCTGGGATTCGACTTGGATCAGACGTTGGTAGTTCAGAGACCAAGCATCATTGATAATGATGAGGAATACCGTTCTAATCGAGAAATATTTAAGTCGAGAGCTCTTGAGTTGGCGAGCATTTCGAATGCAGCTATGTCGACGTCCATCCCAGGCGTCGGATATAATCTGGGTACGATATTCAGAAGAGAAAGCGTTCCGGATACCGAGGTCCTCCCAGTAAACGTGGTCTGGGTCAACGACACATTTATCGACACGTATAAGTTTGAGTTGATTGCTGGACGAAATTTCCAGGCAGACAACGAAACGGATCGCGAGCTTGGCGTCCTGGTCAACGAGAAGACGGTAGACGTTCTTGGATACGACAGCAACGAAGCTGCAATTGGCGGGAGGATCGTGTTTGGTCGCTCGAGTCCAGCGGTGATTCTGGGTGTGCTCCGGGATTTTAGTTGGATGTCGGCCAAGAGCGAATTGAGTCCGGTTGTACTGTCTTATTCGGAAGGCGGAGCGTGGTATTCGTTTAGGATCGGTACCCAGAATCTAGGCTCTACGATCGATGATCTCGAAGGATTCTACTCCGAACTCTTCCCGGGGAATACGTTTGACTATTTCTTTGCAGATGAGCATTTCGATGAGCTTTTTCTTGCAGAAGAGCGACTTCAGACTCTCGTCAGCCTATTCGCAGCGTTTGCCATACTCGTGGCTGCACTGGGTCTGGTAGGGCTCTCAGCGCTTACTGCGTCTCAACGGATCAAGGAAATCAGCATTCGAAAGGTGCTGGGTGCCAGCGATTTCGGCATCGCCCGATTACTGACAGGGCATTTCGCTCTACTGGTCATAATTGGAGTCGCTCTAGCCGTTCCAGCCGTTTATTTCGTGGCAGATGGATGGTTAAATGAATTTGCAGTTCGAATATCCCTTTCGGCCGAGCAGTTTTTAATACCGGGGTTGATCGTCTTGATAATGGCGCTCCTCTCATCCGGATTTCACGTGTTCCGGGTGGCGCACGCGAATCCCATTGAAGGAATCAGAAGCGACTGATTTTAATACGCTCTCGGAAAATTAATACGCTCTCGCAAAATAAACACGCGTTGTTGATGCCTCACCCGTCAACGGGTCCACGCCATTCGGATCAATGGCCTCGAGTGGTATGCACCGGATCGTGGCCTTGGTTTCATCCTTGATCTTGGTCTCTGTTTCCGCGCTTCCATCCCAGTGTGCGAGAACGAACCCACCCTTTGAGTCCAGAACGTCTTTGAAGTCGTCGTAGGAGTCGACCTTCGTGGTGTGCTCCTCTCTAAATGCGAGCGCGCGCGCAAATAGATTGTTCTGGATTGCTTCCAGCTTTTCGGCGACGACGGTCGCAAGGCCCTCTTGAGAAACGAATTCTTTTTCTCCCGTATCCCGGCGAGCCAATTCAATGCTTCCGTTTTCCAGATCTCTCGGGCCGAGCGCCAATCGGATCGGAGTGCCTTCTACTTCGTTTTCGGCAAACTTCCAACCCGGCCGGAAGCCTTCCCGGGCGTCCACCTTCATACGAATTCCGGCCTCCAGCAATTCTTCCTGAATGCGATCAGCGGCTTCCATTACGGCCACCTTTTCCACGTCGCTTTTATAAATTGGCACGAGTACGACTTGCGTGTCGGCCAGCTTGGGGGGTAGAACCAGGCCTTTATCATCGGAATGGACCATGATGAGCGCGCCGATCATTCGGGTCGAAACGCCCCACGAGGTCGCCCAGACATATTCCAACTGGTTGTCCTTGTTCTGGAACTGGCAGTTGAACGCTTTGGCAAAATTCTGACCGAGGAAGTGACTCGTGCCCGCCTGCAGCGATTTTCCATCCTGCATGATCGCCTCAATACAGTACGTCTCGTCTGCCCCTGCAAAGCGCTCTCTCGCCGTTTTGATACCCTGAATGACGGGCATCGCCATGTACTCCTCGGCAAACGTGGTATAAATATCCAGAATCTTGAGCGTCTCTTCCATCGCTTCTTCGCGGGTCGCATGTGCCGTGTGACCTTCCTGCCACAGAAATTCCATCGTCCGCAGGAAGAGCCGCGTGCGCATTTCCCACCGTACAACGTTGTTCCAGGAGTTGATCAGAATCGGCAGGTCGCGCCAGGATTGGATCCACCTACTGTACGTATCCCAGATGATCGTTTCACTCGTGGGTCTAACAATCAGATTTTCTTCCAGTTGGGATTCGGGGTCGACGATCAGTTCCCCATCGTCGTCCACTTTCAAGCGCGAATGCGTAACCACAGCGCACTCCTTCGCGAAGCCCTCCACATGGGCGGCCTCACGAGCTAGAAAGGATTGGGGAATGAAAATGGGGAAGTAGGCGTTTCGATGGCCGGTCTCCTTGAACATGGCGTCCATGGCCGACTGCATGTACTCCCAGATGGCGTATCCATTCGGACGGATGATCATGCAGCCCCTCACCGGCGAGTGTTCTGCCAGCTTGGCATTCCGGATGACGTCCAGATACCACTGCGAATAGTCGGATTCACGCGGTGTGATAGCGTCAGCCATAGTGTACAGTAATGTGGATTATCGAATACAGAAATGAACGAGTTTTGCCTATATACGTCGGTTTTAGACGTCTTTGTTGGGTCGGCTCGGTATTTGCTTCAATTTTCAAACAGATCAGCGACCGTTCGTGCCCGTCAAAGATACACCGTTTTTTGGGGTTTGATTTGTGTGGGATCGAACCCGGACTAGTCCCCGAGAGGGAGCGGGGACAGGATTTTGGAGAAGGTCGTTTGTACGGAAACATTTTGGCCCTGAATCCTTAACGGAGGGTACCAGGGTAGGATCGTGAACGAAAAATTAGCGTCTCTAAACGAGGTAGCTCTGATGAAGAAGATTAACAACACCGGCTTCCGACGCCGATTTTTGCCGGGTGTAATTGTCTTAGTCGCAGTATTCGGCCTTTCCGGTTGCTATACGAGACTGGCCGTCGTCGATCATGATTACGATCGCATTCCAGACTACGTCGATGAGGGCGATTACTTGGAAGGAGATTATTATGATGGCGATTATTATGCGGACAATTATTGGCGTCCGCGCTCCTACCGTCGCTACTTCTCGAATTTCTACGGATCACCATATTATAATCACTTTGGCTACGATCCCTTTTATTCCTGCTTTGATTATTTCTGGTGTGATCCGTTTGGTCCGAGCTATGGATATCGCTTTAGTCTGGGTTTCTCTATCGGAAGACCGTTCTACTGGAGTCCATTCCATCATTATGGGTACGGTTATTATGACCCATTCTCGTATGGCTATGGGTACGGCTTCCCGTACGGCTTTGGCGGCAGATACGGTTATGGGTCCTACTACGGCGGCGGCATTTACAATTATGTAGGGGTTAACCGGAGCTACAAGCCTCGCGGATCAACGATGACCCGGAGCCGCCTGACCAGCAATTCCAGACGGACGCGCGGTGGCGTACGTGGTAGCGTACGCGGGGTGACTGACGCGAATCGTGTCAGCCGAGGCTCAACTCAGAGAGATCTTTTGGATGGAAACCGGACGATTGTTCGTTCCGGGACGGGTACGGTAGCTAAGAATACAGCGACCAGGACATCGAGGAGTCGCCTCAATTCGGATCGGGCAACGGCGTCTCGGCCTCAGCGGAGAACCTCCTTTGGAAGCAGCTTACGAGATGCGGAATCTCGCTCGAGCTCACGCAGCAAAGCTCTTCGACCAGGTTCCAGTTCCAGGACCTCGTCGGTAGATCGGTCATCGAGTAGATCGCGCAGGGGACCGTTCACACGTTCCAGCAGGTCTACGAGTAAGTCGGGTGTTGTCACTAGAACGAGAACGAACTCGCCGAGTGCAAGGATACGCTCACAAGGGTCAACGTCCAGGCGTGTACCTGCAGTGAGGCGGACAGCGCCAGGCTCACGGTCGTCCGGCAACATTCGCCGCGCCGGGCCGAGTAGATCGTCAAGCGGCTCAAGAGTTTCTGGCGCACAGAGGTCATCCGCTGGCTCAAGATCTTCTGGCGTACGGAGGTCATCCGGTGGCTCAAGATCTTCAGGTGTCTCAAGGTCGTCCGGTAGGTCCAGTGGCTCGTCTCGGTCGTCTGGTCGAAGCTCTGGCAGGTCAGGACGATCAGGTCGCAGATAAGTCATTTATTGAGAGAGGGAGGGAGGCTGTTTTTGCAGTCTTCCGGGGGCCCGTGTGGGAAACGGGCCTTTTTTTTACCCAGTGGACATCATTGCAATAGATTGATAAACACTTGTAAATAAAGGATATAGGTATAGAAAATGACATCGAAATCCTATGCATTTCCATCGTCCCTCAATTCTGTAGGACTCGCGCTTATAGCCTCTCTTGTGTTTATCGCTCCAGCAAAAGCGCAATCCGGAAATGATGCCCTTCGATTCTCGCAGCGATTTCCTGGCACTACGGCTGCCAGCCTAGGTCTCTCAGGGACTGGGATCGCAGGTGTCGCGGATCCATCCGCCCTCATCCTCAATCCAGCCGGTCTTGGATTTGCCCAGACATCTTCTATTTCAGGTTCGTTCTCCTCGTTCGATATCCAGGATGATTCGTTTTTCAGATCGGATGGAATCACATTTCCAGGAGTCGCCGAGATCACATCGGCCGGTGTGGGCCATCTTGCGTCGCTCTATAAGTTTCCGACCAGCCAGGGTAGCCTCGTAATTGGAATTTCAATCAGTCAGGTCACGACCTACGAACGGGATCTCTTCTTTGACGGTGAAAACGGACTCAACTCAATTACGGATTTCTTCATGCCACTTTCAGACGAGTTCGAGCTGATTGAAGAAGGAGATGATCTATTTCCTGAATTTTTCCGGACGCCTTCCTTTATCGCATTCGAGACCTTCGCGATCGATTTTGACCAGGGTCTCTTCGATGCCAACGACCCGATACCGTTTCTGCCGGCGGTGTCCGCAGGAACCGTGGCTCAGTCCGGCTCCGTAACGGAAGAGGGGAGAATGAACGAACTCAATATTGGTGGGGCCATGGAAGCGGCTAACGGTGTGATGATAGGCGCGTCCATAAATATTCCGTTTGGACGATATACGTTTACGCGCATCTTCGAAGAAGAAGATATTTTCAACGATAACGACGGGTCCGGGGGAACGACCGACTTTGACTACCTGAAGTATACGGAGTCTTTTCAGTCTGATATGGTAGGAATCAACGCACGGTTTGGCCTATCAGCCAGGGTGTCTCCTCAGTTGCGTCTGGGAATCACGCTAGAAACCCCTACCCAATTGACGATAGAAGACGACTTTGCAACGGTTCTTCGAACGGAATTCGATAACGGAGACGTATTTACTTACGGAGACCAGATAGACGAGGACGCAGGCACCGGTCATTTTGAGTATACCCTGACCACGCCATGGCACGTCGGGGTCGGCATTTCGTATCGGAGCGGATCGCTTTCGCTGATGGCCGATGCTGAATTGATTGACTGGTCCCAAATGAAGTTCAGTAACGATAATCTCACTTTTGCCGACGAAAATCGGAGCATTCAAGAACAGTTTGAGAGCGTTTTGAACACGAGATTCGGTGCCACATATGAAACCGGAGATTTCATTCTTCGTGGCGGTTTTGCGGTCTATCCTGATCCACATAACGCTCAATTTGGGAGGGCAGCTGACGGGGCGGTGGTGGACCGGGAGCGTCAGTATTTTTCGTTGGGTCTCGGATACCGGATTTCCAATACGTTGAGAGCGGATGTGGGATGGATACAGGAACAGTTCAACGATGTGTACTCTCCGTACACCGAGGTTGCGAATGCTCCGATTGTCGATGAAGAGGTGATCCGAAATCGTTTCCAGATCGGATTCACCTATTCACTCTAGAGAACGCTCTAAGGATTTGACGACTGAGCTGCTCGCCGCTCCCTCATCAGACGCTGGTATTCGTCCGCGCGGCGATTGTGCTCAGATAGCGTTCTGCTGAAGATATGGGTGCCGTCGCCGGTGGCAACGAAGTAGAAGAATTGATGCTCTTCCGGCCCCAGCACGGCTCGAATCGAAGACGCCGACGGATTGGTAATCGGTCCTGGTGGCAATCCCCTGTAATTGTACGTGTTGTACGGGTGTCGAAGGTCGTAGTCTCTATACAAGAGGCGCCGTTTGTCGCCTTCCAGTTGCATGACGGCGAATTGAATAGTCGGGTCCGCTTGGAGGGGCCAACCATTGCGGATACGATTCAGATAAACGCCCGCTATTCGGGCCTTCTCAGATGCGTGAGCCGTTTCCCACTCAACGATAGCTGCAAGACGCAGAACCTCTTCGTTAGACAAATGCTGAGCTAGACTGTGGGAGGGGTTGGCTGATGTAGAATCCCAATGAGCCCTTTTGCGCGACCTCGTGTTTGCGATCAACGTATCGGTCGAAGCCTTGATCTTTCGCACGACATCTTCCGGAGAAGTGAGCCAGTAGAAGAGATATGTTTCCGGCAAAATGAATCCGAAGAGCTGCGTCGTATCGGTCTGGAGCTCGGCCGAAAACAGACTGTCGCGAAGCACATTCAGCATCTCATCCGTCGAAAACGCCATGTTCCGGGCGAGGGCACGCGCGAGGCGTTCCTTTCGCGTTCCCGCCGGCACCTGTACACGTACCGGCTCCTGCAGTCCGCGGCGAAGTTGATCCAGGATGTCTCGGCTCGAGCTTCCTGATTCAATCACATAATGCCCGGCCTTTATCTGGTTACCCCATCCCGATAGGCGCGCGAAGACCATAAAACTCCCCCGTTTTTCCAGTACACCGCTGCTTGCGAGCGAGTCTGCTACCTGGTCTACAGCGGATCCCCGAGGAATAAGAACGGAGCGCGCACCCTCGTACGAAGGCGTGACCGAGCTGAATACCAGCAAATAGCCAGTCAGAAGGGCAAAACCCAATAGGATGCCCGCACCCATGGATATGTGTCGCAAACGACGATTCATGGTAGAATCTGTAAACTAACCGCCATCCTGTGTGGACGGCTCATCAAGGAGTATCGGCCTACGCGTCTAATTCTTATCCGATTCATCCTGATATTTTTGCCTTTCAAGCGCGCGCGTTTCGTCGATTATTCTCTCAAATAAACCTCGAACAGATGCGTCTGGAAGCGGGCCTAGATTGGCCTTGCGCACTAGATCCAGAACCTCCTCCTCTCTTTCAGGGACGTAGACCGGCAGTCCAAGTTGCTTCTTGATGCGCCCAATGATGTTCGCCGACCTGGATCGCTCATTTAATAACTCGAGAAGACCGAGGTCGATTTCGTCGATGCGTGCTCTAAAAGTCTGAATATCGTCTTTGGACGGCTCACGGGCTTCGGGCAGCGCTTGCTGCAAAAGCTTTATCAAATTTTTTAGCCGATCTGAGGACATGGAGAACGCAATAGAATGAGTAGGGTCCAGGCTTTCACTCAACGAGAGCAAGCGAAGGATCGACTGTAAGCGTGAGCGGACTACTCTGGCCTGCCACGAATTTATGATGGCCTGCAATCGCAATCATGGCTGCATTGTCCATGCAATACTTCTGGTCCGGTACAAACAGTTCACCACCGGCGCTTTGTGCCAGGCTCCTCATTCGTTTTTGAAGGCGGATGTTTGCCGACACGCCTCCGACGAGCGCCAGATTTCGAATTCCTGATTCACGAATCGCCTTCGCGACCGGTCGCACCAACATATCAACTACAGCCTCCTGGAATGAGGCGCAAATGTCCTCGCGGTTGTCTTGAATATGCCGGCGTCGCTCCGCCTCCGGAATCGCATTCAAGTAATACAATACGCTGGTCTTGATCCCACTGAACGAATAATCGAATCCTTGAAGCCGTGTGCGTGGAAAGTTGTGAAATGATGGATCGCCGTGTTCTGCGAGTTTTTCGATCGCCGGCCCTCCCGGATAGCCGAGCCCAAGGAGGTTCCCGACCTTGTCAAAGGCCTCCCCGGCGGCATCATCTCGTGTGCGTCCAAGAATGAAATAGTTAAAATGGGCTTCCACTTTCACGAGTTGGGTATGTCCTCCCGAAACGACCAAACATAGAAACGGAAAATTGGGCCTGAACTCGTCAATAAAGAGTGAGTAAATATGTCCTTCCAGATGATTTATTCCGATAAACGGAATACCCAATCCAAACGAGAGTGCCTTCGAGAAGCTTAGTCCGATTAGAAGCGCTCCTGCCAATCCCGGCCCGATCGTAACGGCGACAGCATCCAGATCTGACCGAACCAATCCGGCCTTCAATAGCGCTTCATCAACGATGGGGACGATGACGCGTAGATGCGCCCGAGAGGCCAATTCCGGAACCACCCCTCCGAAAGCGGAGTGATCATCCTGTGACGACACGATACTCGACAGGAGTTGTCCCCCGGCCGTAACGGCTGCTGCAGTGTCGTCGCAAGAAGTTTCAATACCAAGCAATACCGGTGAGGAATGCATCGTTAAGCTGAATGAAGGTCGTCCACAAATACCCTAATTCGACTCCACTCTGTCAGAACATTTAGTTTGGGAGCCCGTTGTTGACATCTGAAGCGCAAGGCTCTATAATACGTTATTCGTTTGAAGGAGAGGCAACTACAATGCGCCATTCACTGTTCGTCGCGTGTTTCATTCTGACGCTGGGATTGACCGTTCCAACGCAGGCCCAGCTGCGCAGCGACGTTCTTGCGGAAGACGCCACCGTGCGCCTTTACGATCACGGACAGTCCGGATTCTCACTGAATCGGTTCTTCAGTCCTGCGCATTTTCGCATGAGCCATTCGCTTGAGTTTTCGACCGGTTCGTATGGAGGTACGTCGTCATCGCTCGGTATGTACACGAACACGATGATGTGGCGATTCAGCCAACGCTTGGCTGCTCGTGTTGATGTCTCTATGGCCTATTCGCCGTACTCTGATGAACGCCTGCAGGGTATCACGGGATCTAATAACGGCCGTATTTTTATCCGAAATGCGGAACTCGCGTATCGCCCAACCGAGAATTCTCAGATCCATCTTTCGTTTCGGCAGAGTCCGTACGGCTCGTATATGAGTCCTTATGGATCCGGTTACTTTGGCTCAGGGTATCGTGACTATCGCTATCGAGGTCGAAGTGGTGGAATTTTTGAAGCCAGATTCGGACCCAACAATAGAGACCTGTTCTGGAACGATCGGAAGAGGTAACATCCCGGGTCATGAAGACTTTCAAGCGCGGTGACTGCAGATGCGGATCGCCGCGCTTTTGTATTATAGATGTGTCAGCAACGCGTCCAATCTTTGCCGACATGCTTCTATCAGAATCGTGACAAGACCGACAAAAATAACTGATCGCGCCCTCGACGTCGGTATTATCGTGTTTGGTGTCGTCACGCTTCTTCTCGTTTACGCCTTTTTTAACCGAGTCGGTTCGCCGCGGCCCGACGCCACACGGGTCTTCAACCCGGACGGGCTGTTAGGAGACATTATTCAGGTTGAAGTACGTAATGGCAATGGGGTATCCGGGCTGGCGCGTCGGATGACGACCTTCCTTAGATCGTACGGTTTTGACGTGGTCGAACAGGGTGATCATACGTCGTTTGACCAAGAAGAAACGATCATTTTTGACCGGATTGGAAACTTGGATGCTGCAAAACAAGTAGCCCTCGCACTTGGGATCCCTGTAATAGAGGTTCAGCAAGACATCCGATCGGATTACTATTTGGACGTTTCTGTAATCATCGGAATGGATTACAAGTCGGTGATGCCGTTTCTTGAAGACGAACCATGAGAGAAACGGTATTTCGAGACGTATTTGTTGGATTCAGAGCGGCGACAAGAACCGAGGACAAGAAACGAGTACAAGAAACGAGGACAAGCGCTGAATAAGACTTACGAAGGCGGTGCACAGCCCGAGATCGCTCCACGCCGTATTAAAGACAAAGTCCGTCGAAAACGCGTCCCTGTTCAAGATCTGGCGCGATCCGCCATAGACGCCATTTTAACCAAAAAGGGACGAGATATCCTGGTTTTGGATGTGCACGATGTTAGTGGAATGGCGGACATATTTATTCTCGTGACCGGTGATTCAGAACTACAGATCAAGGCCATTTTCAATTCGGTGCGCAGTGAACTTCATGAAGAGTTAGAAGAACGTCCCTGGCACGTGGAAGGGATAGAGCATCTGCAATGGGTGCTGTTGGACTATGTCGATCTTGTAGTACATATCTTCAACGAAGAGAAGCGATCGTATTATTCGCTGGAACGGCTCTGGGGTGACGCTCCGAAAGAAGCGGTTCCGGAGAGTGGATCCGGCGACTCGGTTGACCTTCTCGGTCAATTCGGCAACACAAGATGACCCTTCGATCCCGTCTTATCACATCTTTAACGGCGATTGTCGTTGTGCTGGTTGCCGGACCTATCGGCTGTCTGAGTGGCTCCGGAGCGATCATGGATCCAGACGGCCAATTTGGACACCGGGTCGCAGGAGAGTCTCCGGACGGGAGAAGCACGATCGTTATTCATCCACCGGAAACAAATCGCATCTACAATTTTTCCCCGGCTACTTTTCAAAGCGTCAATGTCAGATCGGCACCCATAAACGAGCATACCCCATCAGAGGGGGTGTCGGTTGAGATCCTGATCAAAGGAGCCTTTCCCGACGCGTGTACCGAACTACACGATGTAAACCAGGAACGAGCCGGAAACGTCATTCGCGTGGAACTTCGCGTGCGTCGGCCGACCGGAGCGGTCTGTGCGAGTGTGCTCCGCCCGTATCGATTCTATTTGGAATTGGCCGGCCTCTACGATGTTGGTCCTTATTCACTCATTTTGAACGACCGAACAAATCCATTCGAAATCAGGTCCGTTGTCACCGGATCGTAGCGATAGGGTCTGTCAGGATATAGGCGAGGCCTGGTCATTCACCCGCTTGCTCTCAGTACAAACCGCTGCCAGATCGGACGGACATGAACGCTGTTATTTCCAGAGGCGGAGGAGTTTGGATTTCCTTCCTTGCAATTCTATTGATCGCTTCGTCGACCTTTCTTTTTTCTTTTGGTGCACCCGCGGCGAGAACCGGTGCACCCGGCGAATCGACATGTGTCGACGGTTGTCATGTCTCTTTTCCCCTGAACAGCGGTGGAGGATCGGTCACCATTCAGGCACCCGCGGAGTACACACCAGGGGAGACATTCAATGTTACTGTTAGCGTTGCTGATCCGGATGCAGCAGCATTTGGTTTTGAAATCACTGCAAAAGATGCTTCAGAGGTCCATGTCGGTTCGTGGGATGTCTCGGACGATGCCGTGCAGTTTGCCGGTGGATCGACGGAATACGTAACACATCACAATGCCCCGTTCTCGTCCCAGTCGTTTTCATGGATCATTTCCTGGACGGCTCCCGGCACTGACGTTGGAAACATCACATTTTACGCTACTGGAAATGGTGCTGACGGTGGAGGTGAGTTTCTGAACGATCGCATTTATTCAACGTCGCTCACCATTTCACCAAGAGGCCCTACAGCCGCTGAAGAAACGGACTTACCCGTAGACTTCGCAATTACAAGCGTATTTCCCAATCCGTTCGTTGACCGGGCCACGGTTGTATTCTCTCTCAGCCGGGCCGCTGAGGTTTCGCTGGATTTATTTGATGCGTTGGGAAGGAAGCTGAGTTCGAAAAAACTCGGTGTGCAACCGCCGGGTCAGCACGAGTGGATGATCGTTGGGAACCGTCTCCCGACGGGTGTGATTTTCTACCGCCTCCGAGCAGGTCGCAGTGTACAATCGGGTCTTCTTATTCTAACGAGATAGGCTAGAAGTCAACTCGCTATTCGGATGCTTCATCGTCGGAAATTTCCTTGAGCGCATCGTAGTACGCTTCAATCTGCTCTGGAGTCTGCCGATAGGATGAATCCTGCAATACTTCTGCAATCGAATTGGTGAATTCCGAAGCAGCAACGAAGTCCCTTACCTCGAGATAATAGCTTCTCACGATGTCGAGAAAACGTACGCCCTGTTCTAGATCGCGTGAGCTTCTCGGATTAGTAATGGAGTGCAACAGCAAGGGTTCAGCTCGCTGTAGCACTTCTACACCTTTTTGGTGCTCGCCCAACGCCCGGTAGGCTTCGGCCGTAAAAATAAAAGAGCGCTCATCTCCCGCAATGGTTTCGAAGGGCACCTGTTCCATAAACCAGTCGAGCAGCGAGAGTCCCTCTTCGATCTCTCCAGCTCGGGCCATGGCTTGCACCGTATGAGAAAAGATATTTCGGTAGTTATCGACCATGCGTCGAATATTCTCGTCGAAATAGACGTCGGGGTCATTCAGTCTGGTAAATCGGAACTGCCGAAGACGGTCCGGTGTGATGGACAGAACAACGCGACCCAGGGGCTCATCGTGCTCGATGGGTACGACTCGATACGTCTGTCCTTCGAGCTGAAAATAGTTCTTAAGATCGAGCTGGCCGGATGGAGCTACCGTCACAGCAAAATAAATGGGTCGCTTCCAGCCCTGTTGCGCGTTGGTGAGCAACATGTTGAGCGCCACTTGATCCGCACCGTACAGCAGGTTGATTACTTCGGGTTCCATCTGGTAGGGCCGACCTTCGAGCAGCCATCTCATCGGGCTCTGAATTTCGCTTGAATCCTCGAGTTGAATTCGCACCTCTCCCGGGTCGAAAAGCTGGTCCTTATTGACGGGGAGTTCCATGATAGACGGAGGCCAGCCGATGATGGCCAACTGGTCGATCTGAATGTCGCTCATCGTGATTGGCAGGGGACTGGATTCCCGTGACCACTGATTCTTGAGCTGATGCACGTACCAGGGGGTGTTAAGCAGAGAAAGGTTTGCAACACGAACGTCCTGTCTAAACCCCTCCACCTCCTGCATGTACCAAAGTGGAAATGTGTCGTTGTCTCCATTGGTGAATACGACTGCGTTTTCGTCCAAAGAGATGAGCATGTTATATGCATAATCTCCTGCAACGTACCGCCCAGAGCGATCATGATCGTTATAGTTGACGATCAACATCAGAAAAGGGACGAGAACAAAGACGATCGCTCCTGTTCCGGCGTTAACGAAGGGAATCAGTTTTTCACTTCCGAACTTCTCCTTCACTACTTCAGAAATCAGTTGAATGAGGCCCGTCGCCCCAATACCTATCCAAATACTGAAGGCAAAAAAGCTGGCCACATAGGAGTAGTCTCTCTCTCTCGGCTGGAGCGGCGTCTGATTTAGATACAATATGATCCCGATGCCCGTTATGATGAACAGGACCATCACTGCAAACGCTCGCCGCCAATCTTTCAGGAAATGAAACGCGACTCCGATCAATCCCAGTAGCAAGGGCAGACCGTAGTAGACGTTTTGACCCGCTTGCTCACTCGGAGTCTGGAAAAAGTAGGGAGCCTTCTCGTCACTCGTCAGTCCGGTAATGGCCGGGGAATCCTGTTCATCACTTGCACGACCCACGAAATTCCATAGGAAATAACGGACGTACATGTGTCCGATCTGGTACTGCCAAAAATATTCCGAATCCGAGGCGTAGTTGCCGTAGTACCGAACGTGCGTAGGATCCGGCGAGTACCTACGTGGAAACCAGACGTCCTTGTCTGAATCAATCTTACCGGTAAGATTATCGTACGTGGGACCTTTGAGTAAGGGTGTGTCACCATATTGCTCCCTTTTCAAATAAGAGATGATGGCCTCAACGGTTTCGGGGTCGTTTTCATCAATAGGTGGATTGGCGGCACTACGGATAAAAATGACCGCGTACGCTGAATAACCGATAAGCACCATCGTCGCACACAAGAGGACGAGATTGAGAGCCTGTATTCTCTTTTTATTGGTGTAGTAGATGGCGATGCTCAGACCGCCAATAAAGAGAAAGAGAGAAAATGCCGGAGATCCGCTCCCACCAATCAATACCGGGAGACCCTGCACGATCCCTGGATAGATTACCAGGAACGCAACCGCAGACACGATTCCTGCCACCACCAATCCCGTCATTCGCTGTTTCGTCGTCCATTCTTGCTTGTCGAATTCAACGAAGAAAACGATCAGGGCAATAAAGAAAATGGCCAGCAGGTTCAAGAGATGGATCCCGATTGCCAGTCCGAACAAATAAGCGATCAGGATTAGATAGCGATTTGCGGCAAGTCCGAATGGGTGCTGGCCGCCTTTCAGGTACGCTTCTTCACTTGTTGCCTGTTCTCTCCATCGGAGGATCAACCAGATTACGGCTGAAGTGAAGAGCATCGACATCGCATACACTTCCGCTTCAACAGCATTGAACCAGAAAGAGTCTGAAACGGCAAATGTGCAAGCTCCGATCACACCACCCGATAGAGCACTAAACCGATCGTTATCGGACCACGATATTCGAGTTCCCTGCCATTCTGAGATCAAGCGTACGATGATGAGATGCAGCAGAAGAATTGTAAAGGCACTCGATAGCACCGAAACGAGGTTAATGGACAAAGCCACATATTGGACCGGGACAAACATGGAAAAAAGACGACCGACCAGCATATAGAATGGCGCTCCAGGAGGGTGTGAAACCTGAAGCCTGTTGGCTATCGCAATGAACTCACCCGCGTCCCAGAACGATATGGCGGGCGCCACGGTCAGGAGGTAGAGCACCAGCGCATACAGGAATACAGCGCCAGCCACAATTTTTTCGGTGCGTTTCCAGTTCATCTTGGGTAGTGCGACGAGACTCCAGATTAGGAGTCCTCTAATAGGTGTCGACCGGGTCGACTCGCGCTATGAACGCGACCATGTCGTCTTTGATTCAGCCCGAAATGGCGAGCGATGGATCGTCGTCCGATGGGGGAGCAGAGTATCCTTTTCCTGCAATAACGATAACGATTTCGCCCTTTACGCGTTTCTTTCCAGAGATCCATTCGTTTAACTCAGCAAGGGATCCACGGTAATAGGATTCAAATTTCTTGGAAATCTCCCGGCAGATGACAACCTGGCGCTCGGGCCCGAAAACATCCAGCATCTGCTGAAGGAGTTTGGGTAAACGATGGGGCGATTCGAAGAGAAGGATGGTTCGCGATTCATCCAGAAGTGCCTGAAGCCGTTTGAGTCGCCCCTTTTTGGGAGGGAGGAAGCCCTCGAAAACGAATCGGTCAGCGGGAAGACCGCTCGCGGTTAACGCCGGAATTATTGCGGTGGCTCCGGGTAACGATTCGACTCGAATTCCTGCTGCGACGCCTGCCCTGACCAGTAGAAATCCGGGGTCGGAAATACCGGGTGCTCCGGCGTCTGTGATCAAGGCTACGGACATTCCCGCGTTCAGTTTTTTAATGAGAACGGACGTCTTTTGATGCTCGTTATGTTGATGAAAGCTCGTTTTTGGAGTCGTGATATCGTACTCCGAGAGCAGCACCGACGAGGTTCTCGTGTCCTCACATGCAATCAGGTCAACTTCTTTTAGAATGGTCACCGCCCGAAATGTTATGTCCGAAAGGTTTCCAATGGGCGTAGGTACCAAAAAGAGCGTTCCCTTATCAATCATTTGAGTGTCACAGTCGGGTAAGGCCGTTCACGCAGCTGAATCGGTCGAGCGCTTCTTGCTGCTGCGACCAGGACGGAGACGAATATTTCTCCATTCGAAGGTCATATAGGCAGCCAGTCCAAGGCCCAATAGTCCAGTGACGATATTCCCCGCCCACATCCCAATCCAGGGATCGAGGAGATCGCGGTCAGCCAGCTTTTCTCCGTTTACGAGTGTCACCCAATAGAAAATGATGATCACTACGGCTGCTGTAGCGGCGACACCCAGTCCACCGCGACGAATAATCAATCCGAGTGGTGCGCCAATAAGCATGAATATCAGACAGGCCAGGGCGATAGAGTCCTTCTTGTGCAACTCGACCCGGTACCTGTCAGCCGAGTCGGCCAAGAATTCGATGTCACTCCGGACTCCGTCGACACGTGATTGTACGATACGGGCATTCTGCAGGGCGATAGAGAGTACGGCTTCCGTCTTTGACTTCTTTTCAGATTCTTGGGCTCCCGTTCTCGCAGCATCCAGGACGAGATTTGGATACGAAACGAGGCGCCCCGAGCTACGGAAGACTGAACTTCCGTACCCCAATTTGGACGTCAACTCCCTCAACACCTGCTTTTCTTTACGGATGCTGATTTCCAATGAGTCAACAATGAGGGTCATAACACTGGATCTCATGGTTCGATCGCCTCTTCTTCTTGACGAGCGATCAGATCGCTCGAATGCCAGGTCTTCGATCGAAATTTGAAGCCGGTGTCTCTCAAATGTCATGCGTTCGTAGCGGTCGATGGATCCGCTTCCTGGTGGCTGTCTCCGATGTATTTCCCCATCGAAAAGTTCTAGATTGATGGCCGTCCCATCTCCGGCTGATTCAATCAGACCACGACGTGCTGATATTTCCGAGCGGTATCTCGTTCCGTCGGTATAGTCAAAAATCGTGATGTCTTGTAGCTCATTGGAATTGACCGGCGAAATTTCCCGAACCAAAATTTTATACTGATCCATTCCGTCATAAAACACTCCGGGTTTGAGATCAAATCCGGGTTTCGTGGCGCGGATATCGAGCCAGAGCGCCGACGCCCGAAAGTTGGCCTCCGGCAGAATTTCATTGTTGAAATACATCATGAAGCCAGCCGCGACGACCCCGACCATCAGTGCCGGCCAAACGATTTGAGGGAAAGACACACCCGACGACTTTATCACCGCGTACGCATTGGTTTCCACAAGCTTGCTGAACGTCATCAACGTGGCAATCAGGATTGACATGGGTACAGCCAAAACCAACATGTAGGCCAGATTGAAGCTGATGAGCTCAACAAAAATCAAGGGTGGAAGCCCTTTCCCTACCAGATCAGGTAGGTATTTGATGAGGAACTGCATGACCAAGAGGAACATCAGCAATGCCAGTGACGCAAAGATGGGCCCAGGTAACATCCGAAGAATCATGCGGTGAAATTTGCTCATTCAACCCTAATCGTGAGTGTACGGCGAGCGCTGGTTCGAGCGCGTCTCCTCTGAAGGTACTGCTTGAATTTGAGGAGTACCTATCTTGCACGCCCGCGATAAACGCTCGTTTCTGGATTCGATTCATCTTATCACGACGCATGACCCTCAAATCGTTCACATTCAACCCGTTTTCAACCAATTGCTATATAGTGGAAAGCGACGGAGAGGCGGTGATTGTGGATCCGAGTTGTATGACGAAGCAGGAGATCAGTGCCGTCGTTGACTACATCTCGCAAAATGGATTTGAGATTCGGCACCTTCTCCTAACCCATGGCCATATCGATCACATATTCGGATGCAATGCGCTGTCGGAGGCGTACCAATTGGAATGGCGTATTCACGTCGATGATGCGCCGCTGCTCGAGAACGCCCCTTTGCAGGCCGAAATGTTCGGTATCCCGCTCGATACGCCCAATTCACCCGGCGCTGCGTTAGCGGACGGCGATCAGATTTCCTTTGGTCGGATGAAACTAGATGTACTCCATACCCCAGGCCATTCTCCCGGCTCTGTTTCATTCTCGAATCAGAAAGAGAACTATGTGATTGCTGGGGATGTGCTCTTTCGAGGCTCAATCGGGCGAACGGACCTCTGGAAAGGATCATTGCCGGTGTTGATGCAATCGATTTTTCAGAAGATCGTACCGTTGGGGGATGACGTTTCAGTTTACTCGGGTCACGGACCGGAGACCACCGTGGGAATCGAAGTCGAGACGAATCCGTTTCTTACCGGATCCGGAGATTTTGGGCTCTAGGAAAATGATCAACAGAAGCGGTGTGGCTCTACTTATCCGTTCCAAATGGCCTTGATCAGGCGTCCCGGACTTATAGAATGCCGGTTGCCACGCTCTCCATCACACGTTCGTAGTAAGCCTCATACAGGGGAACGATCATGTTGGTCTCGAACGTATCGACCGCTCGCTGTCGCCCGGCCTGAGACATCTTTAGACGAAGCTCTTCGTCTTCGATCAAAAGACGTGTTTTCTCTGTAAATGCGTCGATATCGCCGAGCGGGCAAAGTAACCCCGTTTCCCCGTCGATGACCAATTCCGGGAGCCCTCCGATATCTGACGCCACCACTGGAACCCCGCAGGCCATCGCTTCGAGGGCAGCGAGGCCAAAGGTCTCCGATCCGGAAGGCATCAGAAAGATATCTGCGATGGAAAGTAATTCCTCCACGGGCTCCTGTTTTCCAAGGAAGCGAACGTCATCGATTACGCCTAATTCGCGCGCAAGATGTTCAGCAGGGGCACGATCTGGGCCATCTCCCACAAGAAAAAGCTTGACACCGTATCCCTCCTGGACGAGCCGGTTAAAGATTTCAACCACATCCGTCGTGCGCTTTACAGGCCGGAAATTGGAAACATGCACGAGCAACGTCTCGCCATTGGGACAGATGGCTTGCTTGAAGTGATCTTTCATCAAGGGCCGAAAACGCGTCGTGTCGATGAAGTTCGGAATGACTTCAATATCAGCGGTGATGTCGCAAATGCTGAGTGTTTCCTCCTTCAGGAACTCGGAGACTGCTGTAACGCCGTCAGACTGATTGATCGAGTAGTTCACCACGGGGGCGAAGGACGGGTCGCGACCGACAATCGTAATATCCGTTCCGTGGAGCGTGGTCACGATCGGAATATGTATACCCGAGTCCGCAAGAATTCGTTTTGCCAAGTCCCCGCTGGTTGCGTGAGGGATCGCGTAGTGCATATGGAGGATATCCAACTCTTCATGCTTGACGACGTCGACCAGCTTGGACGTTAGATTGAGCGTATATGGCGGGTACTCGAATAGAGGATAGGCGTTAACTTCAACCTCGTGAAAGAAAATATTCTCCTGGATGTGTCCGAGGCGAAAGGGAATCGAATACGCTATGAAGTGAACCGAATGGCCGCGAAGTGCAAGGGCTTTGCCGAGTTCGGTGGCAACGACCCCGCTTCCGCCGTATACGGGGTAACAGGTTATTCCAATTTTCATTTCAACAGGTCCCTCATCGTGTGTCCGTCTCAACTCATGATTCAGTGTCAGGTTGCAAAAACGGGCACAATCGGAGGGATTTAGAGATCAAACGAGACCCATTTCATTCGTAAGGGTCTATATCCGATCCCTCTAACAAACACGAACACCATGTCTAGACTCTCAACTTCGTTGGTTACTCCTTTTTGTCTCGTTTTACTGCTCGGGGGAACACAGCGATCTTACGCTCAAATAGGAATCGCAGTCGGATTGAATTACGATAATGTGTCCGACCTCGATGCGGGCGACTTCTCTGCTTCCTATGACGCCGCGAGTGGGTATCATGTCGGGCTATTCTACGATTTGTCGCTCGGAACCATCGGCCTCCGTCTCGGCGCATTTTATAGAGACCTGGGCGATATCGAATCGACTAGTGATATTGACGTGGCAGAGGAAGTTGAAAACTTCGATTTGACGATGATCGATTTTCCAGTCGATATCAGGTTGAATTTGACAGCGACTCCCTTGATTCATCCGTACGTACTCTTTGGTCCGGTTTTCAGCGTGCCGTCTTCGGGCGTCGACTTTATTGACAACAATCTGGAATCGCTGCTTGTAACCGGGAATGTGGGAATTGGCCTGGCGGTCAATATCGGAGGGATCAGCCTGTTTCCGGAATTTCGATACGCGATCGGTATTACGCGACTGCTCAAAGATCGAATCGAAATCGGCGGAGTTGAGGTCGAAACAGAGGTGCAGCGCGTAAACAGCACCATGCTTCGACTGGGAGTGATTCTTTAGAATTCGGTTGTCAAAAAAAAGGCACGACGCCTGGCGAAGTGGCTTTGATTCTTTCCCGCAGAAAAACGCTACGAGATTCCTTCATAGAATCGGAATCGATGCTGATCGATCTCCATAACGGAGGTAATGTCGAGAGCTGATTCTCCGCCAATCCATGCCGGTTGGCCGCGGTCAAGCATCGAACGTTCACTGTAAAAGTGTCTTGTTTCCGGAGAGAAGGGACGGTAGTTGTCGTTGACGTGACGAATATTGTGCGCGATTTGAAGCGCCTGCTGCCATCCTGAGATTCTGGACGCGTGGTCCAGTGATTCATAAAACGTCCGATTGTCCGATCCGAAACGAAACGCACTGAATTGGAAGGGGTCGAGTACGACACTTTGGTACGATCGTTTTCCACGGAAACCCGTCTCTACACGATTTCGAATTACCCAGGCTACGAGTATTTGCTCGTTCGGTCGCTTCGTCTCGGAATAGATGGCCCGAGCAAGCCAGAGGGTTTCGCTATCGATCATCTCTAGAGGTAGCCGTGTAAATGACGTAGGCTGACTCAGGGATCTGGCAAGGGTGTTCATCGGGTGCACGTCTGGATAAACGCTTTCCACGTCGTCTGCCGGTACGGGAAGCGCTGGTTCCTGAATACGTTCCATCCGGAATGCGAATACGAAGCAAAAAACGATGGCGCCAAAGATGCGCAACGTGTTTGACTTCTTGATCATGGTTTGTCTCAATAGATTCTTGATACCAATCAAATGTTGGATCAGGCATTCGGGCCCAAACAGCCGCAATCAACGACTGGTGAGGGGCGAAGTTTCAGATTTACGACTCTACTTAAGTATCTGAATATTAATGAGTTATGCCTCGGATTATAAATATTCACAGCCTGTTCAACGTGACTTCATTTCACCTTCACACCTCCAGATCGGCAGGAATATTCCTATTTCAGATTCATTACCACTTTCGACGGTTTAAGAAATTATCGGATGAGTATTTTCCCGGCAACCCCGTCAGTTGTTAAATCTCAATTGAAGTACATTAATGGAAGGCGTTTCGTTAGATGTCGATAAAAATTGTTTCAGATGCCTACATCCCTTTCGTGGAGGACGTGTTCTCAAAAGAATGCTCGTTGCATCTCGTTCCCGGACACGAAATAGACTCTTCCGTCATAGAGCATGCTGACGCTCTTCTTGTACGCAGTGAAACGGCCGTCGATGAAGAGTTGCTCAAAGGGTCAACCGTTCAGTTTGTGGGTTCTGCCACCGCTGGGTACGATCACGTTGATTGGGTCTACTTGGACAAGCGTCGCATTGAATGGGCGTACGCACCAGGTTGTAACGCAGAGTCCGTTATTGAATACGTTTTCGCAGCCATTTTCTACCTGTCACAATTGAAAAGCACGCCGATCCTCAATTCGACACTCGGTATCGTTGGGGTTGGAGAAATTGGCAGTCGACTTGAGAAGAGGGCTTCCGCATTGGGCCTGAACGTCCTGGAAAACGATCCACCGCGTGCGCGAAATGAGCCAGCGCGAGACGGGAAAAAGGAATATGTGAAGCTCGAGCAGCTCCTCGAGGAGAGCGATATCGTCTCGCTCCACGTTCCATTGACCAAGGAAGGACTCGACCCGACCGAAAATCTGATTGGATCCAACGAGCTGGGTCTCCTGAAGGACGGAACGTGGATTCTAAATACGTCACGTGGTGGCGTAGTGAACGAGTCTGCACTGATCGATTCAATAAGAAATCATCACATTGGTGCCGCCGCAGTAGATGTGTGGGACGGAGAACCAAACCCTGATCCGTCGTTGCAGGAATTGGTGGACATCTGTTCTCCTCATATTGCTGGTTACTCTAGAGATGCCAAACGGAATTGCACGCAAATGATCGCCGATCGATTGAAGCGTCACTTTTCCGTTCCCAATCAGGAAGTCGCTCGCCCAGAGCGGACTCCGATTCGCTTGAACATGCCGGAGATCAACCCGGAGAATAACCCGGAAGCGTTTATCCACGGAATCGTCGAGCAGATGTATCGAATTGAGGATGATTTAAATCGGATGAGGTCACTGCCCCTCCATGATTCCCGGAAACGGGAAGCTGCATTTCGCCAGCAGCGCCGGGAATATCGGTCGAGACTCACTTTCTCTCGTTATGAGCTTTCATCGAGGGGGCTCTCGGAGGAATGGCAGACGCGGCTGAGGGATGGCCTCAAAATTTCGATGATCGACTAAAAAGTTGGCAACGGCGACTGGCTCGAGTTTTGGGAGAACAAGAGACTTTTTAGACTCTCAGCGCGGCTATAGTCCAGGAAATCGACGAACTCGCTACAGGAGGACTGATTCGCACTTACGAGAATATTGCGACCGGTTTTCGCCTGTCTCACCCATATTCTAATCCTTTTCCCAGACCACCCGGAATACCAGGACGCCGTATGTCGATACGTTTGTTACACGCCTTGTCTTTGGGATGGGTGTTCGTCGCTCCTCTATTGCAAAGCTCAGCAGCTCAAAACGCGATTGAATTCGACGTTCCGCCCAGAAAGATCAACCATCGGTTCTTCAAGGATCAATTTGTGACCCAGCGTCCGGCACTTACGTTCAATGGCTTCTCATGTGAACGGGCGAAGGTTTGCCATCATGGTTTGGGTGTTGTTGAGTTTCTAGGGAGGGTGATGGGAAGGGATCCGGATAAACAGCTTCTGGAGTATCTCGGCCAACTCCTTCTCTGGTCGAAGAAAGATCTTTGGGCAGAGCCGTCGGATCGACAAGATGTCATCGAAAATACAGGCATCGTCCAGGCACGGGCGACGATCGCTCTAATCTGGATTGTGCTTGAAGGCAGTGGGGTTGAGCAGAGACCATTCCTGAAGGGAGCGCCTACAAACGCATCTGAAGCCGTTAGACAACTGTTCCACACCCTGGAGGACCTGAACGTTTTTCGAATCCGGAAGAGCATGACGGAAGATGCCGTGAAGTGGGTGGTTCCGATAGCAAATCTGGCGAGGACATTGGATTTGTATTTGGCTCTCGAGAACGCCATCTCTTACTATCCTTCGGTTCGTTTTACGGAGCCACTACCCGCTCTGCTTTCGTGCTCGGAAAAATCAAAACTACTTTCTTTCGTCGCCGACGAGGTCGAACACCTGGACGATCTGGGAAACGAGCCGGTGCTTCTGGGAATAAAGCGCGATGAGATCCAGTCGGGAAACTGGCCCATGAAAGTCCATCTGGCGGTCGCATACGGCAGTCTTTCTTCACAGACTTCAGATGAGAACTCGTGTGAACCGGTTCCGAACTATTCTTACACCCACTGGCTGGAACGGGGACTTCGAAGCGCCGGAGCACCGACGAAACAGAACCGAAGTAAACATTGGAACTATCAGACGGACAGCGGAAGTCGATTTTTTGCGGAAGGTCCTTACTATTTCCACCTCACACTTTCGGAAGTCATCCCGTTTTGGCATGCCATTCGCGTAAATGGATTGATCGGATCCCACCCGGATTTTGATTTAGATGATCCGTTTTTTAGCAGCTGGTTTACCGATCCTCTGGAATGGTTGGCCGATATCGTTACGCCCGGAGGAACGACCCTACCGTTTGACGACGGAAATCGCGTTTTCATGGGACATGCGGATCTTCTTCGGTGGGATGCCACGTACGGACTTGAGAGGCTCGGCCGGAAATTCGCATGGATCGCTGATCAGAAAAATGAGGGAAATCCAAACAACGCGAATTTGTTACCGCTCTTTCTCGCTATTCCCGCTGTGGGTTGGGGAGAGGGGACAGAACCTATTGCGCGTCTCGGTAAGGTCTTAGATTTCGAAGGACCTCGAACCCACGAACAGATCGCACTCATGCGGCGATCGACGATCGATTCGATGGGTCGAAAAAGTGAGCATTTCGTGGCGATGAACGGCGAGTTCGGTGATTCCATTCGTAGGGGTGAAGGGCATGAACAGGCCGACCAACTCCAGTTGGTCTATTACGTGGGGGACGTGGGCGTCTTGATCGACTCCGGGTATGACCACGCCTATGGACTTGGTAACAGCACGTGGAATCACTACTACGACCACAATGTGTTGACCATATCGAACGGTTTTCAGACGCTGGATGGAGGACTTCCCGCACCCGTTCCCAGTCTATTTGCCACCCGAATTATATCCACCCATGCGGATGCCCACTACCTCGGGCAGTATTCAAAGGGCCGAATAGACGTGCTCCGAGGAGTCGTTGATCTCAAGCTAACCAATTCTTTTAATGGAGCTCCCGATGCCCGGTATCTTCGGTACAGTTTGCTGGTCGGGGACCCCGAACAACCTTATTTGATCGATGTGAACCGAGGGGTATCAAGGGATTCACGGATCGAATTCAAGATGAGATATCACGTTAGGGGAGATCCATTTAGCTATCAAGACCTCAATTATAAATGGAGGTCCAAAAGAACAGACGAATCGATTATAGAGACTCGAATATCAGCCTTTCGAACCGACGGACCACTCGATCTGTCTGTGCAGCATGATACAGGGATGGAACACCTTCGAGAGCTAGAGACGATCGGACGGCTCGATCTTGAGATACCCCATCCATCTCTCACCTTCAGTTCCGTTGCACTCATCTCGACGGGCGATCCCGATCGTGAAGTTATGGTTCCCAAGCCTCTTTCGATGGTCGTAAACAGTGATGCCAATTCTAATGGCGATGACGATGAAGTCAGCGCCTATTCCTGGGCTCCTGACCATCAGGTCGTGGACGTGCTTCTACTTTCATTTTCGAGTCGATTGTCCTCGCTGATAACCCTCGAGCTGTCCGGGCAACCCGTAAACTTGACCTTTCACGCGAACTCAGATGTTGGATTTATACGTTTGCGTTACTCGTCGACTGGAGAATGGAGGGTGGAACCCGAATATGTCTATAATATCACTTCTGATTTAAGGCCCGTGGGTACCGATACATTTTCAGCGATTGAGCTATCGGATCTCATTCAAATCCATCCGAATCCCGTTCGTGAAACCGCTGAGATTGAATTTAGGGTCGAAGTGAAGGGCACCGTTCGACTTTCTATATATGATTCTCAAGGTCGTGAAGTAGCGGTACTCGTAGATTCGATGCTTGAGCCCGGGTTGCACCGGTCGACCTGGTCCTCGTCCATGCTCGCCAGTGGGGTCTATTTCCTCCGAATCACGAACGGTGGGCGACACGAAACGAAACCGTTTGTCATCAAACGATAGGTCGGCGAATTCTATCTATCCTTTCTATCGACCATCGTAGCCGTAGGACTTCAGAAATGCTTCCTTATTTCTCCAGTCTGCTCGAACCTTGACGAAGAGATTCAAAAAGATGGGCTCGCCCAGGAATTCTTCGATATCAATCCGCGCCCTGATTCCGATTTGCTTCAGTGCAGCACCCTTCTTACCGATCAGGATTCCTTTCTGAGAATCCCTTTCGATGACGATGTCGGCATGAATGAGCGTTTTTTCCTGTTTTCGCTCTTCAAATGAGACAACATTGACCTGACATGAATAGGGGATCTCTTGTCGGAATTGTTCGAATATCTTCTCTCGAATAATTTCCGCTACAAAGAATCTCTCGGGGTGTTCACTCACTACGTCTTTGGGATAAAGGGGTGGCCCCTGCGGGAGACGATCGACGATCGCGGCGATGAGCCGGTCCAGGTTTTTTCCTTTTAGAGCGGAAATCGGGATGACTTCCTCAAATTCAGCTTCCTCGGAATACGATTGAGCCAGTGGAAGCATCTGATCCTGACTGACAAGATCCGATTTGTTGACGGCCAGTATGGTCGGTTTACCGGCTATCAAATCCAGTGTTCGGAAATCGATTTTCTGTCGCGTTGCGTCGATGATAAATACCAGCACGTCAGCCTCCTGCGCCGCTCCGGTGACACTCCTCATCATGGCTCGTTGCAATCCATACTTAGGCTGAATTATGCCTGGTGTATCCAGGAGTATCAATTGAAATTCGTCCTCGGAAAGAATGCCAAGAACGCGGTGCCTCGTTGTTTGAGGTTTGCGCGTAACGATCGATATTTTTTGTCCTAGTAGGGCATTGATCAGCGTACTCTTCCCGACGTTCGGTTTACCGATCAGAGCTGCGTATCCGCTTCGATGACTCCTATCCACGTTCGCATTTTCCATTCCCAAATCGGCCAAAATAAAGGGACTTCAGACCATTAATAATTCCTGGCTTCAGGTTGGCTTCACAACCGACAACATCTCCTTCACGGCATTAGATATACCAACAAAAAGGCTTCTTGCTATAACGGCGAATCCGATGGACACCTCCCGGATATAAGGAACTCGTTCCGAAAACAAAGGAAAGTTGTCGTAGTCAAGTCCATGTCCGGCATGAACGATCAGGCCATTTTCGTGAGCTCGCCTGGCAGCGGCCGCTAGAGCATCCAGCACGGATTCGCGCGCACCCGGACCTTGGGCATTCGCATAATCGCCCGTATGGAGTTCAACGACATTCGCTCCTGATTCCGCGGCAGCATCCATCTGATCCAAAGATGGATCCAGAAACAGAGCCACTTCCTTGATCCCCGAATCATACAATCTCTTAGCGATCTGTTTCACGCGTCCGATTTGACTCACCACATCGAGGCCCCCTTCAGTGGTGACCTCTTCTCTTCGCTCCGGAACCAAGGTCGCCAACTCGGGGACGGTTCTGCAACATATGGTAACTATATCCGGTGCGAGAGACAGTTCGAAGTCGAGTTTGGTCTGAGTCTCAAGCTTTAGCCGCTCAACGTCCTGATCAGAAATATGTCTCCGATCTTCACGAAGGTGGAATACGATTCCGTCTGCTCCGGCCTGTTCGCATTCCAAGGCAACCGCTACAGGATCCGGGAAAGATTCTCGTCGTGCGTTTCTGAGCGTGGCGACATGGTCAATATTTATTAACAGATTCGGCAATTAGAATTGGGTTGAGGGAGCAACTCCTGATAGGGTCCATAGTCCAATTGAAAGAGGGATTATCGATCGTGAAGAACCAAATTCTACACTGAATGTTTTGATCGACGTTTATGGCCGCTCGATCCCTCGAAATTGCTTTTCGGCCGGTGCGCGGTTATTTTCGGGGCCGATGTAAGAATGCGCATCGCCCCACCGGGTCTCAGTCCGTAAAATCTACCCTACGAATCACCAAATGGCGTTTCTCAGCCGCGGAGTGCAGTTGGCCATTCAGGCCGGTCTAGCTATTCTGATCATCGTTCTTGTCTACTTTCTTATCGATTCGATCGTGACACCCTATGCCGAGGTTGAGCGTCGAAAAGAAGTCACCGAGGTGACCAGGGCACGCATGGACCACGTTCGTCAGGCATTGATCCTCTACAATCGGCGCAATGGACGGTTCGTGACGTCTCTGGATTCACTCGTAATGTGGTTTTATGCCGATTCGGCTCTAGCGGCCAGCACCGACAGTTTATTCGGCACAGGATTCCAGGTCGATTCTCTCCCGTTTTCACCCCGGACGGGTAACCGGTTTGAACTGGCGGTGAACGATTCATCCAGGACGAGTACATATCTCCTTTCTGATCCCGACTCCGACGATTTTATCGGCACATTGGATGGCGACATCACGCGCCTGAACGCATCGAGTTGGGAGTAGACCACCTCTCGGGTTTATAGCAGGCCAAGCCACGTGAGCAACAATCATCGGTGATGCTGTATGCGAGCATCTGCGACAGCTGGAATAGAGTTTTTCGGGAAAGCCATGCGGTATTCCGAAATCGAACAGTACGGTGAGCAGTATCGACTTCTAAGACTCGGCGATTGTGACTTCGAGTTTGATGTCACGGAAGTATTGTTCGAGCTGGGAACGCCAAAGCATCTCGATATTGTCAAGGATGCACTCTCAGAAATATTTCTTGGTACGACGGCGACCCGTTTTCGGATCGCAGTTCATCCTCCGGTTTCCAGGGTGTTCAGGTCGATGTCTAGGTCTGGCCAGGATGAAGAGACGATTCGGGAAAATGTCGCGTTCGAGTCCGCATTGATGAATGACGAGATCGTTGCTGAGGACAGTCGTCGCATTGTTTCCGATCTAAGGCAAGATCAGGACCCACGTACAACGCCTGCGCCTGGCATGGATTCTCTTCTGGTATCTGAAGTACGAGGCCAGGCCAGACTGCGCTTGCAGGGAGTAACGTCCGGAATCCCCGATGCCTTACCTGAGATCATTTCGTCTACTGAAGCTTTGATTGCAGTCGTTCGCGAAACGATGTCGCACAACGCACTTGACGGGTATCAGCTTTCTATTGGACTCTACCCTTCATATACGAAGTACACGGTAACGCGGGATGCCGAATGGATTTTATCCCAGACGAGGGGCGAGACCGAAGAGGGTGATGTGGTCTATTTCGCAGCACACTTTTTGGAGATTTCGGGTGTATCGCGAGTCGACGATGTTCGGGTACGCCTATATGGATCGGGTGTTAATCGAGAATTACAGGAGACTCTCAATTCGATTTTCCCCGAGCGGGTCGCTGTTCTGAATCCCATATCCATCGTCGACTTGGAAACGGATCAATTTGACAGTGATTTTCAGTTCGAATCATTTGTGATCTGCTTGGGCGCAGCGCTGTAGCCCACCCATTGGTTTTAGATAGCCGGGTCGTTCAATCGTGGCCAGTATTCGAATTATTTCGGGTGAGTTTCGGAGCAGGAAACTAAGGGTTCCTAAGGGTGAACTGATTCGTCCTACCAGCAATCGAGTCCGGGAGGCCATGTTTAATGTGCTCGGTTCAAGAATGAGCATCGAAGGCGCCCACGTACTGGATCTATTTTCCGGGTCGGGTGCATTGGGTCTCGAGGCCCTGAGCCGAGGTGCAGAATCGGTCACGTTTGTCGACTCACATCCGCTCGTGCTTGCCTGTAGCCGTGACAATACGCTTTCTTTCGACGTCTCAGATCGATGTACGTTTGTTCGGATGGACGTCCGCACGTTTTTGGCACAGCACCACCGGGATTGCTTTGATCTTATATTAGCGGATCCACCGTATGGCCTGGACTACATTACGGAACTCCCCGAAATCACCGCTCGGCACGTTCAATCGAACGGTTTATTCGTGTTGGAACATGACAAGAGAATTGATTTTTCACAGCGTGCGGACTTGAGCACTATGAAATCGTACGGACGAACCCATCTTTCGGTCTTCGCTTATAACGAAAACGATGAGTGATTCCATGGATAATCGTCTTGCTTTATATCCCGGGTCGTTTAATCCATTTACATTCGGCCACTTGGACATCGTGGAGCGGGCCAGCCGGATTTTTGATCGCGTTGAAGTGACGGTAGCCGATAACACGAGCAAGGTTTCATTCTTTTCTTCAGAAGAACGGTGTCGCCTGATCCAGGAGTGCACCGAGCATCTGTCCAACGTTTCCGTCGTACCGTTCAAGGGGTTACTTGTTGATCATGCCAGGAGTAGCGGTGCAGATGTCCTGGTTCGGGGCCTTCGACAGGTTTCGGATTTTGATTTTGAGTTTCGCATGGCTTTCGCTAACCGCAGACTCAACCCGGATGTGGAAACCGTATTTTTAATGACCACAGAGGAGCACGCCCTGATCAGCGCATCGATTGTCAGGGAAATACATCACTGGAAAGGAGACGTTTCGTCCTTTGTCCCCGAACCGGTGTTAAAGGCTTTGAAGACAAAGCAATCGTAGACGTGTCAAACTTTTTCAGCTGAACCCATAAGAGTTCGGTCTAAGATTAGATGGAAACACTCTATATGGACCTTGAAGTCAATCCGCGCGTCGCCAGTATGCAGCCGTCGGCCACACTTTCGATGACGGCCCGAGCGAAAGCACGAATTCGAGAAGGGTACCCGGTCATCGGACTCAGCGCGGGCGAGCCGGATTTTGATACGCCGCGGCCCATTGCAGACGCAGCCATCTCAGCAATTCAGGAAGGCTTTACGCACTATACCGAAAATCGGGGGATGCTTGCCCTTCGAGAAGCCATCTGCGAAAAGCTGTCTCGTGTGAATGGGATATCCTATTCACCCGACGAAATTTTATGCACGAATGGTGCCAAGCAATCGATCGCCCAGGTTTTATCAGTCATCTGTAGCCCCGGCGACGAGGTGTTGATTCCTGCTCCATATTGGGTGAGTTATCCTGAACAGGTTCGCTTCGCTGGTGGTCAGCCGGTCATCATTCCGACCACGGTGGAATCAGACTACAAAATGAAGGTCGACGAGTTGGAGGCGCATATTACCGGACAGACCCGCGCACTGATTCTGTGCTCACCTTCTAATCCGACCGGAAGTGTTTACAGCCCGGACGAATTGAGAGCGCTTGCAGAGGTGTTGGCGCGCCACCCCCAAGTGTATATCATCTCCGACGAGATCTATGAGCAGATTATCTATGACGCCGAACACCTCTCGTTTGGATCGATACAAGGCATGAAGTCGAGAACCATTACGATCAACGGCTTCTCCAAAGCATATGCCATGACCGGATGGAGATTGGGATACCTGGCCGCCGATGGTCAAATCGTAAAGGAAGCTGCGAAAATTCAGAGTCAGTTTACGTCGGCGCCGAGTAGCATCTCCCAGAAGGCTGGAATTGCCGCCTTAGAAATGGACCCAGGTCCTATATTGGAAATGGTAGCTGCCTTTCGAGAGCGTCGCGACTTTGTCCTTGGAGCCCTCGAAGCGCGCGATGACGTCAGGTGTCCAAAACCAGAAGGCGCATTTTATGTTTTTCCGGACATTTCCACACTTTATGGTAAGGCGACGCCATGGGGGGACGTCATCCAGAATAGCGAGCAGATGTGCTACTACGTGCTGGATAAATTCAACGTGGCACTCGTGCCAGGAGATGCTTTTGGCGCTCCCTACGGCGTGAGAATATCGTATGCAACTGGCTTGGACGATTTGGAAGAAGCCATGAGACGAATCGACGCGGCGTTCGATTCTCTCACCTGAATGCTGCTCCAATTGCTGCTACTATTGATTGAAATTCCGCATTCGACTGAAAACATCATCCCCGTGAGTCCGTACGGTAGGCTTTCATTTCACGCCAATCTTAGCAAGAGTCGCATTCGTTGGAGCAATCAGATCGACCGGGGCTAACGAGACGAATATTCGGAAGAAGAGGATCTGTTGAAGCAGAGCTTTATCCCCAGGTTAATCCTAAAGTTAACGAACGTTACTGGCTACACGCGCTCCTTTTTCTAGTCACGCTCGTCTCCACCATCATGGCGGGCGGTCAAATGGCCGGCCGGTTCGATTTTTATGCCGCTTCCGATAATTGGATAAACCTATTCGGAAGCCGGATCAGTGTAGAATTCGTTCTGGACGGGCTTCGATACGGTGCATCCCTGCTTCTCTTTCTTGGGGTCCACGAATTCGGGCATTATTTCGCTGCCAGGAAGCACAACGTGAGTACGTCTCTACCGTATTTCATCCCGTTTCCGTGGAATGGAATCGGAACATTTGGCGCCGTCATTCGAATTCGAGAGCAGATCCCATCCATGAGAAAGCTTTTCGATATTGGCACGGCCGGACCTATGGCTGGCTTTGTCGTGGCTCTCGGCGTGTTGATTTTTGGACTGGCGACTCTGCCGTCGCTCGATTATGTCGCCGACCTGTATGAACATCAGGCATTGAAGGACTTCGTTCGTGACTATGGTGCATTTCCGGATCGTCTCGATGAGATCGCATTGGGCTCTAGTGATTATTTACTCGTAGTCGGGCAGACTCCTCTCTATTGGATGCTGTCTCAATTTTTCACGGATGTGCCTCCGATGTGGGAGATGTATCACTACCCGGTACTTTTCGCCGGCTGGTTGGGGCTATTCTTCACGGCAGTCAATCTATTGCCGGTCGGTCAGCTCGATGGAGGTCATATGTTGTATGCGCTCGTGGGTCCGAAGTGGCATCGGAGGCTTGCTCGGGGGTTTGTGCTCATGCTTCTGGTTTCCGGTGGAATCGGATTCATTGACGACATCGGTCCAGCGATCAGCGAATGGACTTCAGTGACTGGATTTCTGCCGTGGCTGATTCTTGCTCTCGTACTGCTGTTTTACGTACAGAGAATCTTCAAAGATCAGCCACGTTTGATTGTCGGTTGGCTTCTCGGTTTAGTTGCTATAATCGCGGTATTCCGTTGGAGTCCGTGGATCGTCGAAAATATGGGCTACACAGGTTGGCTGATCTGGTGCCTCTTGATCGTATTGCTCATTCGAGTTGACCATCCTCCGGTCCTGGAAATGGAACCACTCACGACGAAGCGCAAAATATTGGCCATCTTTGGGCTAGTAATTTTTGCACTTTGTTTCAGCATCAAGCCTCTCTACCTTGTATAGCCACTCAAGCTGCGGAAAGGTCTCCATTTCAGACCGCATGCTTCTGATCAGCACTTTATGATCGTCAATCGCTACTGATTCTTTCTTTTAGAAGTGACGCTGGTGCTGCCACAGTCTAGCCGACCACTCGTGCTGATTCATGCGCAACCATTTCGAAGTATTCGTTCCGCTACTGATTGTGGTGCTGTTCACCGGGTGTGATACGGCCCCAGGAGTCGTTGAAACGGAGAACCGATCTCCGGTGCTCTCGGATCTCTCATTCTCGCCATCGAGCGTTTTGCTCGATGACCTTCCGTCAGGAAGTGTACAAGGCGGTGTCGCCCGATTCACACTGGCCGTTTCGGTGGATGTGAACGACGCTGATGGTGATTTAGATCGAATTTTCGTTTTGGTCGTGTCACCGATCCCGGGTAGGGACCCTGTCGCCAACGAGGAGATTGTCGTTACCGAAAACGGTCACTTCGCGATCGATATCAGTCTCCAAATTCCGGTAGCCGAAATCGGGATCTACACGGTTCAGCTTTTTGCCTCAGATCGAGCAGGAAGTTTGGGGAATCAGGTCGTTGGATCGCTCATCGTGGACGCGACCAGTGAACCGCCGCAGATCGACGCCATCGATATTCCGGATCGGATTACCCGACCAGGCCCTGGTGAACCGGCCTTACAAGTCCCGATTGTCGCCCATGTATCCGATCCCGAAGGGCTCGCGAATATTTTATCGGTGCAGGTCGAAGTGAATGGAGCGTCGACGTTACAGCTCTGCGACGACGGTGGGGGAGCTGCCTGCAACGCAGGATTTCCAAATAGCGGAGACGTCACTGCCGGAGACGGTCTATTTACGCTAACCCTTCTGCTGGATTCGTCGAATACACTGGGCGATAACATTTTTGTATTCAAGGCCATAGATCGCGCAGGTTTAGAGAGTGAGACGGTCACCAAAATCATCGTCGTGGAATGAGTCTTGAGAAATAGGCGATCATATCTGTATTCGATTGAGTATTCATTTCTGCGAGTCCTGCTGCTCGTACTCCTGCCTGTGATCGGCCTGCTGAGCGTAGGCCTCGTTCCCTGCGATAGCTACGCCCAAACTTCTTCAGTCGATTCAAAATTTGGTCAGATGCTCGCAGACAGCAAGTATGGAATTCTGAGCAATTCCATTGCCAATCTTCAGGCCAACGGAGATTCACTCTGGGTGGGTCCCTATTTGAACATGACTACGAACGAAGGTCAGTCATGGAGACTAGTGGAGTCAGATTCGTTGTTCGGTTCGTCCAATCGAGTGTTTTCTATTGATGTGATAGGGAATTTGGTTGTTGCTGGTCTGGGGAAAAATGACCTGTCTACCGGAGACAACGTACAGACCGCGGCCGGATTTCTGGTTTCGGAGGACGGTGGATCGAATTTCGATTATCGTTTTCCTCAGTTGGATCAGCCCACCGACACCACCGTTGTTTACGGGTCATCCCTTCTCGGCGCGCTCGCGATAATCGTTCCGCAGCAAAGTCCGCCCTTCGACGTTTCAATCGATCCATGGTCGGGAGAAATCTGGGTGGCGGGCTGGGCGAGCGGCATCCGGCGCTCCAGCGATCTAGGACGGACGTGGACGCGGGTCGTATTGCCACCAGATAATCTTGATTTTATCCATCCGGATTCTACGTACTCATTTCGACTCGAACCGCAACGGGGTGGAAGCGGATCGCTCAATCACTTGGGATTTTCAGTCTTGGTTGCCGATTCCGGGACGATCTGGGCAGGCACGGCTGGAGGCGTAAATCGATCGATGGACGGAGGATCGTCATGGAGGCGTTTTAAAGCCGAGGGTACCAGTAGCTCTCTAACGGGTTCATGGGTCATCTCGATCGAAGAGCAGCGATACGGATCTGAGTCGACGGTCTGGATGGCCACGTGGAATACCAGCGAAGTCGCAGGTGAACAATTCGGGGTTACCTATACCGACGATCAAGGTGAATCCTTTCATCAGGCACTTCGGGGCGAGCGAATCTATGATTTCGCCTTCGATGGACTCACGGTTTACGCCGCCGGAGAGAACGGTCTTTTCATCAGTCGAGATGGCGGATCATTCTGGAGATCGGTTTCAGAATTCCGAGACCGAACACGAAGTGAACGAATCGTGCGGCCCGGTTCCAGCGTCTTTTCCGTAGAAGTAACTCGATCTGCCGTATGGGTCGGAACGGGCGACGGATTGCTGAGAAGCACAGACGGGGGTGTTTCCTGGGAGCTCCATCGCACGGAGGTTCCACTGCACCCGACCGAACCCGACGATCTGGTTCCGGACGTGGAAACGTTCGCTTACCCGAACCCATTCTCGCCTGCTGCAGACCAGTTTATTCGTATCCGGTACGAGCTTGCCCAAGCATCGAATGTTGATATTCGAATATTTGATTTCGGAATGAATCTGGTTCGGACGGTGGAAGACAGTGTACCGTCCGGAATTTCAGACACGCGCTGGGATGGTAGGGGTGACGACGGCACCCGGGTTGCCAACGGAGCATATTTCTATGAGATTCGAGCTGGAAATGCTCGATTTCGTGGAAAAATTCTGGTCATCGAATGAGGGTTTGCCGAACCATATTGGGCGAGGTGTTCCTTGTCGCGCTCTTGAGCCTCGGAGGGGGATATGATGCGGTGGGGCAATCCGCCGGGGCATTTTCCCGGATCGGCTTTGGCGCCAGAGGAATCGCCATGGGGAATGCCGTGGGTGCTGACGCTTCCGGAGGCACAAGCCCGTATTACAATCCTGCATTGGCTGTCGCGATCGAGCGGCAGAATATGGATGTTACGGTCGGCCTGTTGAGTTTCGACCGATCGATTCAGTTCCTCCAGCTAAGTTCACCGTTGAGGCAAAAAGCTGGTGTGGCGGTGGGTCTCATTCATGCATCCGTAGAGAATATTGATGGTCGAGATAACAGTGGGTTTCATACCGGCGATTTCTCGATCGACGAATACGCCGGCTTCATGGCGTTTGGAATTCGGTTTTCTGACAACGTTTCCGCCGGAGTAGGATTTCAATTCTTTAGGACGGATCTTTTCGAGGGGCTGGATCCAGCCGTCGCGATAGGGATTGACTTCGGAATGTTGATTCGCCTCTCGCAGGACCTTCACGTCTCGTTTGTGCTGGACGATCTATTGGCTCGATATCAGTGGAGCACAAACAGTATCAATGGGTCGGGAGGAAAGAAGACGACCGACCAGTTTCCTACTCGTCTGCGAATTGGTATCATGAATCAGCGCCTGGACGCGCGTCTTAGACTGGTTGGGGAGTATGAAGCGCGATTTCGTCGGGCCGAAGTCGTTTCGAAGAGTGTGTCTATCTTTGGAGGTGAACCTGTAGAAAGGTCGGAAACAGATCGCCTGGTGCTGTCTGAAAGCCGAGTCCGAGCCGGAATAGAATATCTGTTTATGAAACAATTCGTAGTCCGGGCTGGAATAGAGCAGCTCGGTGACGAGGTTTTTGGGGGACTTCGACCAGCTGCAGGTTTCATGGTTGAGCAAACCGTGGGAAACCTCGATGTCCGATTTGAATACGCCTTCTCGGTTGAATCTCCTGCTTCAGGTACCATGCACCTGCTCACGCTTCGATTATTCTTGTAACCGAGGGATTTCAATGGGAAGAGTTTTCCTCCTTTTATCGGCATTTTCCCTCTGCCTGGGTGCAACATCGCCCGCTTCCGCTCAAGATAGTGGTTTGTCTTTCTTGCGGTTCGGGGTTGACGCCGCCGGCATGGCTCGCGGAGACGTTGGAGTGGCTTCCGAAGACGGTGCGTTTTCAACGTACTGGAATCCTGCCGGTATCTCGGCTCCTGGTCCCAACGAAGTGGCCGTCTCTCACCATGTGTGGATTGCTGATATTCGGACTTATGTTGCATCGTCGAAATTCAGGCTGGGTGCGAAGACGGGTGTCGGTCTTTATATAACGGCAACAGGAGCTGGAGATTTGGAAGCACGAGAAGAGCCTGGAGAGGCACTGGGTTTCTTTGACGCCCAATTCGTGAACGCTGGTATCGCACTGGGTCGCATCGTGGGCCCCATTCGAGTCGGAATCACTGCCAAATATCTCTCGGAGCGGATATTCGTAAATTCGGCCAATGGATATGCGTTCGATTTCGGTGTTCAAACATCTCTGTTTGATGGCGGGGTTCTTCTGGGAGCGGCATTTCAAAACGTTGGAAAGATGGAACGCTTAAATGCCGAACGAACCGAATTACCCCAAATCCTTCGAGTCGGCTCTGAGATATTCCCATTCAAAATTCTCGCAGAGAACGACGGGACGGCCCTGTTGAATACTTCGTTGATCGTAGAGGTCTCACACAACAGCATCTCTGAGTCCACCCAGATTCATGTAGGATTCGCAGGTGAGGTGCTGGATACCGTAATTGCGCGAGTTGGCTACATTTCCAATGATGCGCTAAGGGACTATTCAGTTGGGATTGGGCTGGCTATCGCAGAGCTCTCCTTTGATTATGCCCTGCTTCCCTTCGAAGAAGGATTTGGTGGCCCTGCACACATTATCTCTCTGTCCTACTCCTATTAACGAGCGAATGGCCGTTGGTTACTTAGAGTTTCTCAAAGATCTCGAGAAACGAACCAGGGCTAATTCCCGAAACACCCGTTCGTATTCGGAGCGAAGAGAACAGATCGAGGAGTAGCATTTGAACCGCATGAATGGGGACGGCAATCCAAAAAGAGCGTGATCGCCAAACGAGTGCTCCTAGGGCAACTCCACCTACGATCGAAAGCAGGGCTTCCGGTAAGGGCTTTTCGTAATGAAGAATGGCGAACGGAACGGTCTGAATAAAGATGGCATAGATCCCAAAAACCCTGGCCGTACCAAACAAGACGAATCCCCTCCAGAGGTATTCCCATCCCATCCAGTAGAAGATGAATACAGCCTCGTAGATGAAGAAGACGGTCCAGTCGATGGCTGCGGGCCCATAATGCGGGTAGTTCGCCTGAAAGCTACTGCCATCTGATAAAATCCACGTGCCGAGAAGGGCGAAGGGCAGGTAAACGGCCCCAATTATCGAGGCGAATCGCCAGTCGCCAAGGCCGAGCCCCATCTCCCTGACGTTGCGCTTGAATCCGAAGCGGAGAATCAGGATGGGAACTACGAAACCCAGAACACCCTGAACAACAAACCACCAAGTCCAACTCCCCAGTCCGACAGACTCGATACCCAGCTTCGGAGCGATCTCGGTTCGAAACAGCGTGCGATCGCCCAGTTTCATCTGGAGGATAACGGCAAAGGCGCTGAACAGAAGAACGAAGACAGTCTGTCGGTCGAGATTGGAGATGGCGGTCCTGACGGAGCGAATTTCTCGCCCCAAATCGAAAATCCTGGTGTTGTTATCCGATTCGTCTTTCAAGAATTCAGAAACAATTGAATCGAGGGCCGCTGTTAGAGATGGCGTTCCGCATGATAAGAAGATCGAACAAGTGGACCACTCTCGACGTGCTCGATTCCCTTCGATTCTCCAATTTCTTTATACCGATTGAACTGGTCCGGATGAATGAATTCATGAACGGGTAAATGCAGGCGTGTCGGCTGCAAGTACTGGCCAATCGTCATCACATCGACACCGATCTCTACAAAGTCGTCCATAAGGACCATGACTTCTTCTTCGCATTCTCCGAGGCCAACCATGATGCCACTCTTCGTACGGAGTCCCTGATCCTTTGCGATCCGAAGTACCTCGAGGGACCGTTTGTATTCCGCCTGGGGTCGAACCGTGCGATACAGTCTCGGAACCGTCTCCATATTGTGATTCAGGATTTCCGGTCGTTCGTCCAGGACCGTTTGCAGGGCTTCACGATCACCTCGAAAGTCCGGGATAAGGACTTCGATCGTGCACCCCTCTATTTCCTCTCGGAGTCGCTGAATCGTCAGGGCAAAAATGGGTGCACCGCCATCCTTTCTCTCATCCCGGTTTACACTGGTCACCACCGCATGTTGGATTCCCATCAATTTGGCCGCTCGGGCGACGCGATTGGGTTCGTCGTAGTCCAACCCCGGATCGGGTCGCCCCGTCATCACGGCACAAAAGCCGCAGCTCCGGGTGCAGATATTACCGAGAATCATGAACGTAGCGGTACCGGCCGTCCAACATTCGCCCATGTTGGGGCATCTAGCGCTCTGGCACACCGTGTGCAAATCATTCGAATCAATAATCTCAACCAAATTGCGGTATCGCTCTCCGTACGGCAGTTTTACGCGCAGCCAGTCCGGGCGTCGTCCGGGGCCTGAAACCTGGGTTGCCGAATCCATCAATGGCAACTCAATCAGGTCTGAATCAACCCCGTTTGAAGAGGGTCTCGCTTCGAGCGATATATCCCCCGGGCGGAAGGCAGTTCGAATTTTCTTTTTCTCTATCATACGGGCTGAAAATGCACAGCGTTCACGCTAAAACGACCTTTTTAGGGGTGGTCGTAGGACGTGTGTCGGACCTACAGACCGTGCGCTATTATGATCCCATTCCGTGCTCTCGCAGGCGATGAAGTTTCGACCGAAAGGTTCTATCTTGATTCGTGTCGGAAACGGGATACCGGTTTCCGAAATCGAGTTATTTACACGCTGATGAGAGTGATCAGGCGTCCTTCATCTCAATTACTAAAGACTAAATGGAGTTAACTAAGGTGCAGAACATCTCGCCGGAAAACGTCGAGGAGATTTATCTGGAGCATTTGAATGCCAAGGGCATGATAGGAATCGTTCTTGATCTGGAGAAGAGTCAGGGGCTCAACCTTTATGATCAGCGATCTCAGAAAAACTATTTGGACTTCTTCGGATTCTACGCCTCAAGCGCTCTCGGAATGAATCATCCGAAACTTCGCCAGGATGAGGAATTCTTAGAACGACTGCTCGAGTCTGCGCTGAACAAAGTCACCAATTCCGATATTCGGACCACCCATATGGCTCGCTTTCTAACCACCTTTGGTCGACTCGCAAAACCGGACTATCTGCCATACGCATTCTTTGTTTCCGGTGGTGCTCTGGCCGTCGAAAATGCGCTGAAGGCGGCGTTTGACTGGAAAGTCCGAAAGAATTTCCAGAATGGGTATGATCGCGAGGTTGGAGGACAGGTGCTTCACCTTGAAGAATCGTTTCACGGTCGTTCGGGCTACACCCTTTCTCTGACCAATACCGCTGATCTGCGAAAGATCAAACATTTTCCGAAATTTGATTGGCCTCGGATATCCAATCCTAAAATCGAATTCCCTCTTTCGGAAAATATCGAGGATCTCGAGAGGCGCGAGAATCATTCGCTGGAACAGGCCAAGACGGCATTCTTGGAGCGAAAGGATGAAATTGCCTGTATCCTCCTCGAACCGATCCAGGGCGAGGGAGGCGATAACCATTTTCGCACGGAGTATTTACGCGCACTCAAAGATTTGGCACACGAAAACGATGCGCTTCTGATTTTCGACGAGGTACAGACCGGGGTCGCTGTGACGGGTTCATTCTGGGTCCACGAAGCGCTGGGCGTTGAACCCGATTTAATGTGTTTCGGTAAGAAAACCCAGGTTTGTGGCTTTCTGGCTAGCTCGAAACTAGACGAAGTAGACGGGCACGTATTCCAAGAGGGCAGTCGCATCAACTCGACCTGGGGTGGAAATATCGTCGATATGGTCCGATTTGATCGGATTCTCGAGATTATCGAAGAGGATAATCTGGTTGAGAATGCCTCCCGGGTAGGAGACTACTTGCTCGAGAGACTCCGAAAGATGCAGAATGAACACGAGTCCGTCACCAACGCACGCGGGCGCGGTCTCTTCTGTGCAGCCGACGTACCCGACGTCGCTTTTCGTGATCGCGTGCTGAGTCGCTGCTACGACGAGGGCGTGATCATGCTGGGATGTGGTCAGCGGTCCATTCGGTTCAGGTCACCCCTGACGACAACCATTGACGACATCGACATGGGGTTGGATGTTTTGAACGGGGTGATTTCATCCGTTGAGAACGAGCAGCTTTAGTTGAATGGATTGGCACTTGGGTCAACAAAAGAGGCGACACTTCAAGGAAACGCTTTTTTTTCGTGGCATCGACATCGTACCAACTACTTTTCAACCATAGCGGCAAGGGATTCAGGAGTGATGTCACCGTTGAGTTCAACTCTTCGGACGCTCATTGATTGGAATCCGAAAGAGCCCATGTCTACCTCAATGGAATGAGCAATCTTCAAGCCGTCGATCGTTTCATAGTCAAGTACTCTTACAACGAATGGATCGCCTCCCATCGGAGATGGCATCTCCGTCCCGACAAGAAGCAGCGAATCGTGATCATAGAATAAACGGGCCTGAGGTTCGGCCTTCATTTCAATTACGTACGCCATCGAGCCATCGAATTCTTCTGATTCGAGCATGGTAAACATGGAATCGGGCAGGGCGAGACGCTGAAGCTCCTCTTTGACGTGCATGGTCGATTCATACTGCCATCGCTGGGCGGCAGGTAAACTGTCGAATTCCGTTCGACCTTGAAAGCTATCTACCCAACCTTCGTCTGGAGTGATATATGTAGTAACGTTTCCTGCTCCTGCGGGAAATTCTGGAGGAGCATCGTGAACCGTGACTTTCGAAAAAAGGTATCCGGGCCTGACAACCCACGACTCGGTCGACATTATCAAGCTCATCTGCTGGATGTCCATGACCATTTCCATCTTCATGTACATCGTTTTCACGTTATTCCACGCCTCACTGCCGCCGGTCGCTTCGATGTTGGCCTCAAAAACTTCTTTGGGAGTTTTCAAATCTTGACCTGATGACACCGTTGTTGCCGTCAGGAGAAATACCCAAAGGATGAGTCCGATTTTCCTTGCATGCATAGTATTTTATACTTCCTAATGATCGGATTTATCAAAAAAACGGTTCAGAATGATCGCGGGAGAGACGACATGCAGAATACTGCGCTCGAACTGACTACGCTTCCGATTCGTCGTTTTGTTCTTTGCCATTCTCCTGCGCGTTTCCCTCGTCGAGGATTACACGAGTGACATCAGCAATGGCGTCATCACGTTTCAGACTAATAACTCGTACGCCTTGCGTGTTCCGTCCCATGGATCGGATTCCAGAGATCTTAAAGCGAATCATGATCCCTTTTTCGGTGGATATCATGAGGTCGTCGGATTCGAGAACGCCTTTAATGGCCACCAGAGGACCGGTGCGGCTCGTGGCCTTCATCGTAATGATGCCTTTTCCGCCGCGCCCTTGTCGTCGGTAGTCGTCGATCTTCGATCGTTTCCCGTATCCGTTCGCGCTTACGACTAAAACTTCTCGGTCTCCGTCGTTCATCACAATCATACCTACAACCGAGTCGGATTCTGAGAGCCTGATTCCCCGAACTCCGCGCGTATTTCGACCCATTGGACGCGCGTTCTCTTCTGCGAAACGAATGGCCTTGCCGTTGGTGGCTCCCAGTAGGATGTCGGCATTTCCATCTGTCATATGCGCTTCGATGAGCTGGTCATCCTCGTTGATCGAAATAGCGATGATTCCATCCACGCGTGGGCGGGAAAACGCTTCCAGTTTCGTCTTCTTGACCTGGCCGCGACGGGTCGCCATCATAACGTAATGGGCATTCAGGAATTCGGGGTCTTCGAAATCCGACTTGGTAATATTCAGAACGGCCCGGAGACGATCTGATGCCGCAATCTGAATAAGGTTGCGGATCGAGCGGCCTTTGGCGGTACGTCCACCCTCAGGTATCTCAAATACGCGTAACCAGTAGCACCGGCCATGGTCAGTGAAAAACAGGAGATAATCGTGGTTCCTCGAGACAAACAGATGTTCGATGAAATCTTCATCTCGCATACCTGAGCCGCGGACGCCAACGCCACCTCGGCCCTGCTGTCGATATTCTGTCGTAATCGTTCGTTTGATCAGGCCCTGTCTTGAGACGGTAACGACAACCTGTTCATCGTCAATCAAATCCTCAATAATGATATCACCGCCGCCCGTGTAATCGATGGCAGTTCTGCGTTCATCACCGTATTTGTCCCGCATCTCAAGGAGTTCATCCTGGATGATCTTCATCCTCAGATCCTTATCCCCCAAGATCGTTTGTAAGCGCTTAATCTCTTTCAGGACGGCTTCAAACTCCTCTTCAATTTTCTTTCGCTCCAACCCAGTAAGACGGCTCAAGCGTAGATCCAAAATGGCCTTCGCCTGGATCTCCGTAAGCGTGAAAAGCGATTTTCCATCTGTGGGAAGTCCGAGCCGCTCCAGCTGATCTGTAGAGAGGTGAGAGGGTAGAACGCCCGCAATCAAGTTTTCCTGGGCTACGGTTGTATCCGAAGAATTTCGGATAATGGTGATCACTGCATCCAGGTGATCCAGTGCAACGGTCAATCCTTCCAGAATATGTGCACGCTGTTCCGCTTTGCGCAGCTCGAACTCCGTACGTCGCTGTACAACCTCATGCCGATGATCGACATAATGGTGGATGATCTCCTTCAGATTAAGGGTGCGCGGTCGGCCGTTAACCAGCGCCACCATATTTACACCAAACGTCCACTGCAACTGAGTGAACTTGTACAGTTGATTTTCTACAACGAGAGGGACAGCATCCTTCTTCAGTTCTATCACGATTCGCATGCCATCACGGTCGCTCTCGTCGCGAAGATCAGATATGCCGGCGATTTTTTTGTCGTGTGCCAGAGAAGCGATTTTCTCCAGGAGCGTACTCTTATTGACCTGGTACGGAATTTCGTTGACGATCAGTGCCATCCGCCCCTTCCGGATCTCCTCTACTTCGATCTTCGCCCGCATCACAACGCGGCCTCTGCCCAGGTGATAAGCAGCTTTCACACCTGTATGGCCATAGATGATTCCACCCGTCGGAAAATCCGGAGCTGGAACGTGCTCCATCAACTCATCAATTTCGATCTCGTTGTTTTGTATGTAGGCGACAACTGCGTTGATGACTTCGCGAATATTGTGGGGAGGAATTTTTGTGGCCATTCCCACCGCAATTCCGTCCGAACCATTAATGAGCAGGTTAGGAATGGCCGCAGGTAACACTTGCGGCTCCTGAAGGGAACCGTCGAAATTTTCCTGGAAATCGACCGTCTCCTTCGCAAGATCGTTCAGGATGTCCTCCGAAAGGCGGGTCATTCGAGCTTCTGTGTACCGCATTGCGGCCGCAGAATCTCCATCTATAGATCCGAAATTCCCCTGTCCATCCACAAGCGGATAGCGCATGGAAAAATCCTGGGCCATGCGCACCATGGTATCGTAGATAGCTGAATCCCCGTGAGGGTGATACTTTCCAAGAACCTCGCCCACGACCGTAGCGCTCTTTTTGTAGGGACCTCCTGCGCTGAGACTCAACTGACTCATTCCGTAGAGCACCCTTCGGTGCACAGGTTTAAGTCCGTCTCTGACATCAGGCAGGGCTCTGCCAACAATTACCGACATCGAATAGTCGATGTACGAGGATTTCATTTCCTCCTCGATGTTTATCGGGACGATTCGTTCGATATTGTTTTCCATGCAGTCGTGAAATGAGAAGAATTACGACGTGTCAGAAGAGGCGTTTGTAGACACGCAAAAACTCAGAAACGAGTCCGAAATTACGCCCTTGGATGAGCCCGTAAGAAGTGTCAACTATGAGTAGAAAATCTTCGGATTGTGGGTAACTGAAAGATACAGAATATGGCCCTTATTTTCCACCAAAAAACGAGAAGGACACGTTCAGTGTAAATCGTGTAATTATAATTATTTAGAGCACATTGTTCTAGGGCATTATTTTCGTAATTCCGGTGCCGGAAAATGGACATCCTGAAGGTTCGTTTCAAGCACTTCAAACGGGTCATATTCGAGTTCTCAACAGGCATGATATCCCAGTGCCCAATCACGCATTTTAGCTTCGCGATTGCAATGGGGTAAGACCCCAGACCTGCGCCAGGCATAACCTCTTGTGGCCACACTCAATTCTAACCAAGTCCTTCTTACTCCGGACCAGACTAGAAGCTGAATTGGTCGGCGTAACGGACCGCCATTTCATCACCGATGGCCTCCAGATACGCTTGATCCACGGTGTCAAAGGCAGAAGCGTGGTTTGAGTCAACATCCAGAACGGCCACCGTACCACCGCCCGATGAAACGATCGGAATGACGATTTCAGACCGTGATCTGCTCCCCGAAAACTGGGTCGCCTCTGGGACGAGCTGGGTTTTCTTTGTTCGCGCAGCGGCACCGCAAACCCCGTTCGCGAAAGGCATGTCGATTCAACCATCTCCGCCTTGATACGGACCCACTTGTAGCCAGTCGGGGCGTATCGTCCGATAGGATCCGGTCCAATGGTAATAATCGAAAGCACTGTGGAGTTCACAGACCATAGTGGCCATGGCCGCCACCCAGTCGGTAGAATCGTCAATCAGGAGCCAAATACGCTCGGTCAGTCCCATATATTTTGCTCGCTTTTCATCGTGCTCCACTATTCCAGGCCCATTTTGCCGCACCTGGTGCTCTGTGAAGGGCCATAGGATCCGATTTTTCTCTCTTACGACACCAGATCGAACTTTCTCGAGATAAATGTGATCCAAAAACCGGTCGGAGTGCAAGAAAACGGTTTCTTTTCGTACTAGTAGGTATGCCGAACCTGGCACCCTCATAATTCGCAGAAAAAATCGAATTTGAGTTCCCTCTGTCCAAAAAGGAATGAAAACAGTGTTTATCCCGGCTACAAAAACAGTTGATCTCATCGCGAAGACTCTCAACGAAGATTTTCCCGGAACCGTCTTCGCAGTTCGGCTCGAAGATCCCGTAAATGTGATCACCGATATTCGTGGCGTAGACGTCATTTGGGTAGATGGACCCAATCGCGATGAGGTAGAAACGGCTTTGGAGCGTTTTCAGGGGATGACGTGGGATCCTAGAACGGGTGTGTTAGAGGGTCGATCTCATTTTGTTGTAGACGAAGAAGGGAATCTTACCCGCGTCTTTTACAACGTAGACTACATCTTTTGCGACGGTCCTGTCTCGGCGGCGTAGTCATCAGACGATTTAATCGTCCAGCAGACACTGCATAATCGCGACGTCCCTCCACGTTCCGTCTACACGACCCACTTCTTCTTGAACCCCCACGAGTGTGAATCCGCAGCTCCTGTGGAATGCAATGCTCGAATCGTTGTTCGCCCAGATTTTTGCTACGACATGGTGGTAGCCGACCGACTGAGCGAATTCCAAAAGACGAGACTGCAACAGTCTTCCGAAACCCTGACGAGTACTCGCTCGGAATAGATAAACAGACGTTTCGCAGGCCACTGCATACCCTCGTCGATCGCTATACGCTTTTACAATTCCCCATCCCCGCAAACCGGAATCCGTGTACACGACGAATACGGCCTCCTTGGGCCCGAGCGATTCAAGCAGACGCAGAATATCCTCTTCCGAGACAGGCTCTGTATCCATGGTGCTGTCTCGAGCAAGTATAGACTCTGAATAAATCCGAGCGATGACCGGAGCATCGTCAGTGACGGCGGCGCGGACCAACGGAAATTCAGACATGATCGAAGCAGAACTCTGGGATTAATGGCCAGAATGTACTGCTTCTATGGCTTCGGCGGCGTTTATCAAACGACCTATACTCGCACTGTCTTGGATGTCGCGGCCCGTGTCATTGAGTATGGTGTACGCATTCTCTGCACTCAGGTCGGGATTGAGTGAGCGCATGACCCCCACAAGGCCCGAGACTACTGGGGCAGACATGGACGTTCCACTCATTCGAACGTATCCGCCTCGCGTTCTGAGAGACAGAATATTGACACCCGGAGCTGCAATCGGTCGCGCCAGCGATGTATTGGTATTCGAGAAAGAGGCCTTTCGAAGATTTTCGTCTACCGCAGAGACAACGATAACGCCAGGGATGTTGGAGGGCATATGGTTAATGGCATCCTCATTCGAATTGCCTGCCGATACGATTACGATCGCATCATTTCGCTGGGCAAATTCTACCGCATCGACGATCGTTTTCGGAGCCGTCGGCGATTTGCTACCGAGTGACATCGAAATAACATCGGCGTCCGCCCTGCTGGCGTCTAGAATCGCCTGAGCAATGGATTCAATGGTTCCCATACCCTGGTCATTCAACGCTTTGTACCCAGTCACCTCAATAAATCGACCCTCCCAATTCAGAGAGGCAATTCCGAGGCCATTGTTCGTGGCGGCACCTGCGATCCCAGCACAGTGACTTCCATGGCCGTGAACGTCGGCGCTTCCGGGGCTCGTTGTAAATACGGAGCTGATATCCTCGTGAGAAGCGTCCACTCCCGTGTCTACAATGGCCACTCTAGCCTTCCGTGCCGGGGTTAGATCCTTCAGATAAGCGTGAGCTTCGTGTCCTTTGATCGCCTGGAGACTCCACTGCTCTTTGACCAGTGGGTCATCTTCAAGAACGGCCTCAGCATCGAAATCGACTGTGTTCGTGATGATCGGTTCTTCCAGTCCAATCGTCCGATTCAATTCGACGTTGTCTACGTTTTCAGCATCTGCCGTGAGAGCGCGGATCAGCTTCTTGACACGACGATCTGCGACGCTAATAATAAAGACCTGAGATAGATCTTCATCCATGCGCAGAGAGATGTTTGGAAAGGCTCGCTCGTACTGCGCATCAAACTGCGCCAGGAGTTCGGTCAATTCTTCTATTTGATCGTCGGGACCGAGCTCGACGAGAAGTGTCGTCTGGTGCCTGACATCAAGATCGGATCGCACAAAGCGTCCAATTCCAATCATGAGCACGCAGGCAATCAGCGAAAGTGACCCGAGATAGAAAAACGGTCGAGCCGGCATTTTCTTACGGGCAAGAAATCCGGCTACCAGAACCAGTCCAATCCCAAACTCGGCAGTAAGTGCTGTGAGGGCTGCGTATGGCGAAGTAAAGGTCAGGGTGTGTCCAACAACCGAAAGAGCCAGGACAGCAATGCCCGTCAACATCATGACTGGGCTTTTCTCTTGCCTCGTAGCTGCTCTCGCGATGAGAAGAAACGCTCCGACGGTCAACATTGCGGTAATGAACATAGTACTCAAAGTGCTAGTGTGCGGTACAAGGAGTAGAGTCTTCCGAACTTATCCCTTGGCTGAAATGGAGTTTATTTTAACGTGCGTTCCCCACATGGTCGTTCCCAACATCTGTACCGGCTCGACGTCTGCATGGATCGCAAGCCCATCTACCTGAACTTCCTCTGGTAAGCGTTCGATCGGAACGTATTTGTCACCACCAGTTCCAATAATTCCCCAAAATCCTCCCTCCAATTCCTGATACGTGATCTTACCTTCGATCTTCATGGGCTGGTTTTTGACTGTGAGCCGGGCTGGTGAATAAAATTTAGGCTGCAAGCGTGCGGCCATAAAATAAAATTAGTCTATGAAAAGCTGCCTGCCTGTGCCACCGCTCTCATTTCTGTTCGGTGGGGATACGGATTTCAAACGGGTCGGTTGCGAGAAATGTTATCTTTATAAATCATACGAAACAAACGATGACGAGTCCTGGGAACGGTAGTTGCGATATCCTCCGATCTTGCTTGAAAATGTCCGGGTCGCTTCGGTGTCCCATAATGGAGAAAATCGATTCTATCCGGCATCCATCACAGAATTCCTGCGTTAAAAAACACACGCATAACTAGAGGCTGTATGGCCAAGATCCCGCAGGAAATCATAGAAGAAGTTCGCTCTCGAACTGATATCGTAGAGGTCGTGAGTGACTACGTTCAGCTGAAGAAGAGAGGGTCGAATTTCGTTGGTTTGTGCCCCTTTCATCAGGAAAAAACCCCCTCGTTCAATGTCAATCCTGCGCGAGACATCTACAAGTGTTTTGGATGTGGAGCCGGTGGCGACGTATTCAATTTCATAACAGAGGTTGAGAGCCTGAGTTTTCCCGAAGTCATCAGGCTTCTGGCCGATCGAGTTGGTGTTTCCGTACCGGAACCGAATGAACCGTCCGAGGATGCGTCTGAGACGGAGGCAATCTATCATGCGCTCAGATTTGCTACCCGCCATTTCTTTGAGAACCTGAAAGAAACGAGCGAGGCCAAGGAGGCGAGAATATATTTAACTGCCCGGGGCGTGACGACCGACTCGGTTAAGAGTTTTGGGATCGGATTTGCACCAGACAAATGGGACGATCTACTCAATCATGCTGAGAAGAATCAGCTGAAGCCCGAGCTTCTCGAACGAGCAGGTCTGATCATAACGAGAAAAGAAGGAAGGGGATTCTACGACCGGTATCGCCATCGGATCGTATTCCCGATTGTCAGTCACGTAGGCAAAGTGCTTGGTTTCGGAGGTCGAGTCATCGATGAAAAGGACGAGCCCAAGTACATCAACTCGCCCGAAACGCTTGTTTATAATAAATCGAGGGTACTGTACGGATTGTACCAGGCTCGTCAAGAAATCAGGGGTAAAGAAGAGACGCTTCTGGTTGAGGGATACACGGATGTGGTTGCTCTTCATCAGGCGGGATTCAAAAACGTCGTTGCCACCTGTGGAACGGCCCTTACAGAAGAACAGATTCGTTTGATAAGTCGGTACGCAAAACGAATAGTTTTGCTCTATGATGCCGACGTCGCAGGTGCTCGCGCGGCCGTTCGCTCCATTGACCTCATACTTGGGCAAGGCCTTACCGCCTATGCCATTGCGCTACCCGAAGGACACGATCCGGACTCCTACCTAAAAGAGTATGGGGGAGAGGCATTCGAAACGTATCTGAAAAGGCATCGAGAAGATTTCGTCCACTTTATTTTATCGAGATCCCGGATGGCCGGGAAAATGGAGACACCGGAGGGTCAGGCAGATGTTCAGCGCGCCATCATTCGGTCAATTTCCAAAATCCCGGATCCACTCGTTCGAGAGTCCTACCTAAAATTGGCAAGCGACACATTGGACATTCCCGATATGGAACTGCGCGGTGTTTTGATGGAGATAACCAAAGGTATTCGTCGATCGTCTCGAAAGCGAGCGGCCAGAACTGAGCTTACTCAAAGATCCCACGACCAGCAGACGGCTATCACCCTCCGGGAACAGGGGAACCGTCAAGAATTCCTGCCAGCGGAAAAAACACTTTTGAAAATTATGCTGGAAGAGGGCCTTCCGCTCGTGGAGTTGATTCTGGGCAATACGGCGCTCACGGATTTTTCGCAGGGAACCACACGTGTGATGGCTGAGCATATCGTAGAGATGTATGAAAAGGGGGCCATTGACCAGAAAGAGTTCGTGAGCGGTACCCTTGGAGACGATGTCCGAAAGCTCTCAACAGAACTTCTGACGACCGACATTGAACCGTCTGAAAACTGGCAGAGGCGGCGAAATATTTCGGTCCCTAAATTCAATGACGACGCGATCGAAGCAGCCAAGAGTGCCATGATGCATCTGAAACTGGATCGGATTGATCAGGCAATCGGTCGGCAGAAAGATCGAATATTCAAAGAGGAACAGGCTGGAAAAGATGTGCGGGATTTGCAGACTGAGATGATGAAGCTGCACGAGATGAGGAAGGTTGTGTCGGAGCGAAAGTTTATTGTAGACGCTTAACGATTCTAAGTAGGAAAAGAAGGGTGTAGAGATGAGTAAGGTCACGGAGACGATTGTAAATAAGGATGGCAAACTTTCTACGAATGGAGCGCGTGCTCTGGTCGAAGAAGTTGTGCCCCATGCTACCGTTTCGCGGACGGTTCCAAAGAGGGCTGCGCTGTCGGACTCCCGGCTCTATTTCAACAGAGAACTAAGCTGGCTGGATTTTAACTGGCGGGTTCTATACCAGGCCATAGACGATCGAATACCGCTTCTCGAACGTGTGCGTTTCCTGTCTATCACGTCCAACAACCTGGATGAGTTTTTTAGAAAGCGCATTGGCGGTCTGAAGCGCCAGGTGGCTGCAGGCGTTCACAAGTTGTCGCCTGACGGCCGCACCCCGGTTGAGCAACTCGAACTTTGTCGACCGGCTGTTTTGGCCATAAGCCAAAAAATATCTGAAGTTTGGGAAGAGACGTTAAAACCGTTGCTTGCCAAAAAGGCCGGGATTCGCATATATCGATACGAGGATCTCACCAACGCCCAGAAACAGTGGCTCCGCGATTACTTCCAGGCCCACATTTTTCCGGTTTTGACACCGTTGGCGGTCGATCCGGGGCACCCGTTTCCGTTCATCTCAAACTTGAGTCTTTCTCTGGCCGTGTTGCTGAAACATCCGAAAAGGGATACCGAGCATTTTGCCAGACTCAAGGTGCCCACCAACCAGGAGCGCTGGATCAAACTTGAAGACGAGGGTGGATACGTCTCTCTGGATCAGGTTATCGCGAATAATATTGCAGATCTGTTCAGGGGTATGAACGTGGTTAGCGTCCAGGCATTTCGAATTACGAGAAATGCCGATCTGCGTCGCGATGAGGAAGAAGCAGATGATTTGATCGAAATGATTTCAGACGAGCTTCGGGAGCGGAGATTTGCCCCGATCGTTCGTCTTGAGGTGCAGAAGAATATGCCCAGAGAGGTTCGATTGCTACTGATGCGAGAGCTTGCGCTAACGGATGAAGATGTCTACGAGGTGAATGGTGATCTGGATCTAACACATGTCTCGTTTTTTGCCGGCCTTGATTCACCAGAACACCTCTACCCTCCCTGGGAGCCCGTCACGCCTGCGCGTCTTCAGCACGACGGCAAATCCAAAGACCGAGCAAACATTTTTGAAGTGATCCGAGGCGGCGATATTCTGGTTCACCATCCCTACGAATCTTTCGGCGCCAGCACGCAGCGATTTATCGAAGACGCAGCAGTGGATCCGAAAGTATTGGCGATCAAACAAACGCTCTACCGGACGTCTCATCAGTCTCCGATTATCCAGGCCCTCCGAAAAGCCGCCGAGCTGGGTAAGCAGGTGGCTGTTCTGGTCGAGGTGAAAGCTCGTTTTGACGAGAAGAATAATATTGAGTGGGGTCAGATCCTGGAGAAATCCGGCGTACACGTGACGTATGGATTGGTCGGATTAAAAACGCACACGAAAACAACGCTCGTCATCCGTCAGGAGGAAGACAAATTGCGGGCGTATTGCCACATAGGAACGGGGAATTACAATCCTGCAACCGCACGACTTTATTCTGACTTTGGGCTGCTGACATGTTCTCCGGATGTCGGTTATGATGTGATTAATCTGTTTCATTATCTAACCGGATATGCTCCAGAGCAGCATTACAGGCGCATGATCATTGCCCCAAGAAATATGCGTTCCTCCTTCATTCAGCTGGTTCGAAAGGAAATTGAACTGCAGCAGAAACACGGCAATGGACGAATCATTGCTAAAATGAATGCTCTCGATGACCTGGAGATGATTCGTGAACTTTATAAAGCCTCGGAAGCGGGTGTACAGATTGACCTGATCGTTCGCGGTCATTGCCGCCTTCGGCCCGGGCTCCCGCGTTTCAGTGAAAACATTCGCCTCGTAAGTATCGTTGGCCGATTTTTGGAGCACAGTCGGATCTACTACTTTCGAAATAACGACAATCCCCGCGTTTTCATTGGAAGTGCAGACTGGCAACGGAGAAATCTCGAGGATCGGGTCGAAGCCATCGTAGAGATCGATGAGCTTTCGCTGAAGGCGAGGCTGATACGAACGGTTCAGATTGCTATAAACGATCAGCGCTCGGCGTGGGAGTTGAATCCTGACGGCCGATATCTTCTGCGGAATTCTTCAGACGAATCATCGAAAAAGGGATTTCAGGAGATTCTTATGGAGCAGGCGAAGGCGCGATTCGCAGAGGAGGATTCGCCCTGGGATATCGATTAGGAAAGAGCAAGATTCGGGTTAATTCCTGCCCGCCCGATCCACAAGAAAGTCGAACACGGGTTTCATCTCCGATCCCATCCGTTCCGGGTGAAACTGCACGCCCAGAAAGCGTCCGTCGTCGGATTCGATCGACTCGATGACCCCATCGGGTGCCCTTCCGCTGACATGGAGCGACGTTCCCACATGCTCAATGGCTTGTATATGACGAGAATTAACTTCCTTCACGGAATCCCCGAGTAGCTTGTGGAACTGAGTACCGGGTTCTGGAAGGATCCCGTGCACGGACGCCCCTCTTTTCTCACTGTGGGGCGCGTCGAGCCCACACTGAACCTCGACGTCTGCGTAAATCGTTCCGCCAAAATATGCATTTACGAATTGCATCCCGTAACAGATGCCCAGGATGGGAATATTTCGCTCCAAGGCACCTTCGAGAATCCACGAGTCATTGTCGATTCGCCGTTGATCGGAATGAGCAATGTCGTCAGGGAGTTCTCCATTCAGGCCTTTGGTAATGGCCGGCCCACCGGGAAGAAGAAGTCCATCAACCAGATTCAGGAAGGATTCTACGGGTTCGGCATCATCAAATACGGGTACGACGACCGGAACCCCGCCGGAACGAACAACCGCACGGACGTAGCGCGAGTCGAGTTGTTGCTCACCTTCAGAAAACGATGTTGCAATGCCGATGATTGGTTTCATAGGAGGACATGCGGACTCGGGCTGACTACTTACCCGGAACCCCGGCTTCAGTCATGTCTCGCACATCGAGGACCTGATCCAGTTCATCTTCGGGGAGAAGACCCATTTCGAGTACGACATCTCGAACGGAGCGTTTTTCGGCGGCGGCCTTCTTGGCGACCTTGGAAGCATTGTCATACCCGATCGATCGATTCAGTGCGGTTGCGATCGACGGATTGAGTTCCAGTAATTCCCGGCACCTTTCTCTGTCGACTTCTATTCCGACGAGACACCGTTTCTGGAACGCTCTCATGCCCCCGGAGAGTATGGAGATACTCTCCAACATGGCATGGGTCATCACAGGCATCATCACATTCAATTCGAAATTACCGTGCTGAGCCCCGATGGTAATCGTGGTGTGATTGCCCATCACTCTAGCTGCGACCATCATAACGGCTTCGCACATCACAGGATTGACTTTTCCCGGCATAATCGATGATCCGGGTTGAATGGCTGGTAGTCGAATCTCCGATAGACCGCTAGTCGGCCCGCTCGACAGATGCCGGATATCATTGACGATTTTCAAGAGCGAAACCGCGATCGTATTAAGCGTACCTGAGGCCATGACGTAGGCGTCCTTGGCGGCTTGCGCCTCAAAATGATTCGAAGTCTCCTTGAACGTATGCCCAGACTCTTTTTGGATTTGCTCGATGGCTTTCTGAGCGAACCCAGGCGGACAGTTGATTCCGGTGCCTGTGGCGGTTCCTCCAAGAGCAAGCTCAGACAGCTCTTCGGATGCGTGCCGAGCTCGCTCGATTCCTTTCGAGATTTGTTCGGCATATCCGCCAAACTCCTGTCCCAGGCGAACCGGCGTTGCATCCATGAGATGCGTTCGCCCGCTCTTTACGACGTCGTCGAATTCGGTAGATTTTTCTAAAAGAGCTCTTTGTAATTCTTGCAGGGCGGGTATCAAGTCTTCTTCAAACGCTGATCTGGCCGCCACGTTCATGGCCGTTGGGATCACGTCGTTGGACGACTGTGACATGTTCACGTGATCGTTCGGATGAATCAACTTGCTCCCAGGCTCTCCACCTAGCCGGTCAGTAGCCAGATTGGCGATGACCTCGTTGGCATTCATATTGGAAGACGTTCCGCTCCCTGTCTGATAAATGTCCAACACAAACTGATCATCGTAATCTCCCGCGATAACTTTGCGGGCGATCTCAATAATGACATCGCTCTTTTCTTCATCGAGGAGGCCCAGTTCCTTGTTGGCATGGGCGGCCGAAAGTTTGACGATTCCCAGTGCCTGAATAAACCGCCTGGAAAAGCGCGTACCGGATATGGGAAAGTTGTCCAATGCGCGTTGGGTCTGAGCGCCGTACCAGGCGTCGGTGGGCACCTGAACTTCTCCCAGTGAATCTTTTTCTACTCTAAAATCTGTCATTCCGCTCTCAAGAGGTCTCGCAGGGTCGATCAACATTCATACGGACAAGAAATATACCGATGCAGCCCCTAGGGCGTCGGAGGAGAATTCGTGAGGTGCAACTGCACAGAGCGCAGCTTCACAAGGTGGACCGTAACGAGGCGACTTTGTCGTGAGAATATTTTTTCCTCCGGTGACCAATTATGCGGAGGGTCGCTCAACCACAGGACGTTTTGTAGCTTCTGGCTGCAGAACAACACAGAATTAGTGCTTGTCATAAAATCCATCTCTGAAATGCGAGAGTTTTCTCGCTCACGTCACGGCGCCGGATCGACGATCGTGCTCGTACCTACGATGGGTGCACTACATGAAGGACATTTGGCACTTGCGAGGGCTGCAAAAGAGTACGGTGATATTGTTATTGTCTCAATTTTCGTCAACCATACGCAGTTCGGTCCAGAAGAAGATTTCTCTGCCTACCCCAGAACCTTGGAGAAGGATTGTCTGAAACTGGAGAAAGAGGACCTGGCCGCCGTAGTTTTCGCACCCTCGCAAGAGGAGATGTATCCAGACGGTGAGCCAAAGACATGGATAACCGTCAATCGATTGTCCGATCATCTGTGCGGAATCTCTCGCCCCGGTCATTTCAGAGGCGTTGCAACGGTTGTCGTGAAACTGTTCACAATCTGTCAGCCCGACGTCGCTATCTTTGGGCTCAAAGATGCCCAGCAATTCTACGTGATCCGAAAACTGACTGCTGACTTGAATCTGGGCGTTGAGGTTATTGGGGTGCAGACGGTTAGGGAGACGGACGGCCTTGCCCTTTCATCTCGAAATCAATATCTGACAAAAGAAGAGCGTGGACAGGCTCCAATCCTCTATCGGGCCGTCTCCAATGCGAAGGAGCTCGTTGAATCGGGGATTCGGGAGGGTGAACGAATTCGCGAACAAATGCTGTCTGATATTCAAGAAGCGAATTTAGGACGACTTGATTACGCTGAGGTCGTCGGTTCAGCGGACTTTTATCCTGTTGAGATATTGGAATCGGGGTCCACGGTCATAGCTGCCGTGGCGGTCTACTTCGGATCAGCCCGTCTCATCGACAATCAAATCATTCGGGTACCGTGACCCGAACTTCAGCGATCATTAAGATTCCTCGTCGTTAGTCGCATCTGAAGGGGTTGGGGGATCTGAAGGAACGGTAGAAACCGGACCGTTTTGGCCCTCGTTGTTACCGGCATCCGAATATGCCCTGATAATCTCTTTCACCAGGCGATGGCGAAGCACGTCTGACTCGTCAAAGTAGACGAAATCGATTCCGGAGACCCCGGAGAGTATTTCGACGGCCTCCACCAGGCCGCTTTTCGAATGAATGGGCAGATCCGTTTGGGTCAGATCACCAGTAATGATGGCCCGACTGTCGGCCCCCAGACGGGTCAGAAACATCTTCATTTGAAGCGCCGTGGCGTTTTGGGCTTCGTCAAGGATGACGAACGCACTGTTCAGCGTGCGCCCGCGCATATAGGCCAGCGGTACGATTTCCACAATGTGCCGATCCACGTACCCTTTGAGTTTGTCAAGTGGAAGCATATCCTCCAGGGCGTCGTATAGAGGTCGCAAATAAGGATCCACCTTTTCTTTGAGATCTCCAGGCAGAAATCCGAGTCGCTCACCTGCTTCGACGGCCGGGCGACATAGAACGATTCGTTTTACCTGTCGAGATTTGAGTGCGGAGACCGCGAGTGCAACTGCCGTGTAGGTTTTGCCGGTGCCGGCTGGTCCAATCGCAAATACGATGTCATTCTGGCTCGCGCTCTCTACAAAGGCGATCTGATTGGGCGTTTTTGCCCTGATGACACCGCCAGACGGTGTGAAAAGAAGTGTGTTATGCGTGTCTTTTGCGTATGCAGCCGTCCTTCCATTTCCTGTTGTAAAAAGGGTAAGAACCGTATCTACGTCATTTTCGGTGAGGTTGCCGTTTCGGTTGAGGAGCGTGATCAGCTCATCAACGATTCGCTCAATTCTCCCTATCGCCTCTTTGTTGCCTTTTAGAAAGATCTGATTTCCCCGAGCCGTGATTTGCGTGTCGGGAAACGCCGCCTCGATACGGCGGAGATAGATATCGTTGAAGCCGAACAGAAGGAGCGGTTCGGCATTCCGGATCTGAATGTGTTTTTCTTCCAAGTTCAATTAAATTTGTTGCTCTTCTTAGAAACCCAAGAATATGATATGCGATCGGAGCCCAACAGACACCTGGTTCTTGAATTTACGAAAATGACCAGCGCTGGTAACGATTTCATTGTCCTGGACAATCGATTCTACCACTTTAGTGTGAATGAACTCTCGGATTTAGCCGTACGACTTTGCCCCAGAAGCGTGGGGGTGGGTGCTGACGGTCTACTTGCTCTGGAGGAGGCCCTCGACACGTTTCTTGATTTTCGGATGGTGTACTTCAACGCAGATGGTTCCAGGGGATCCATGTGCGGAAATGGTGCGAGGTGTTTGGGCCGATTCGCTCGATTGTCTGGAATGGAAGGAGATCCGCTTCGATTTGTGGCCGATGCGGGACTGTACAGTGTCAACGTTCCATCGGAGAGCGGAGCCAACGTGATCCTCCATTTACCGCCCTATGAAAATTACAAGCCCGCCTGTTCACCTGCAGAACCACTTGAATTGGGACCAGAAACAGTGGACTATATCTGGACCGGAACGGATCATATAGTTGTGTTCGTTGAGGATGTAGCGCTTTATCCGGTCACCGCAGTCGGATTAACGCTACGACATGATTTGGACATCTCGCGAAACGGAGCCAACGTCAACTTCGTACAGGTTTTGGAGCCTGAAGGACGTGAAACCGTGGGTCTAAGGGTTCGGACATTTGAGCGAGGAGTCGAGTCGGAGACCATGGCTTGTGGAACGGGGGCCGTTGCAAGCGCCGTCGTTGCCTTCTTGAAAACGACCGGACAAGGTTCTTCGGCCGATGTCGAGATGAAGGGTGGCACCCTACACGTCTCTATTTCGGGTGAATTGGACCATCCGAGCGACTTGACTCTAGAGGGTCCTGCTGACGTCGTCTATCGAGGAACCATCAAGCTCTAACGTCCCATCCACGTTTACTGAAGGAACAGTCGACGATGGTCCACGATGTCGGACTCTTCTCTAAGAGCCCGAATCCACTGGGAACGAATTAAGCCCTGGCCCTGCGAAAGCAACTGACTGGTGATGAGCCGACGCTCGTCGTCTGTAATCTCGCCAGGAGATACAGCGCGAGAAACGTTAATGACGTACACGGAATTCAGTCCGGTGAGTACCCCGGACGTTTCACCCTCGGTCATCCCAATCGAAGCCCCTACGAATTTCAGATCTCTACCGATTGCAGGCACAACCATATTTTCGAATGACAGATTTTCAGTCGTTCGTTCAACCGAACCGACGGCCTCCGCAAGCCCGTCAAATCCTCCTTCCAGTGCGTTGGTCAATCGCTCGACCAGGACGTCAGCTTTGAGTTCGTTTCGAAGGCGCGGTTCAAGTTGAGCCTTGACTTCTTCAAATGGACGGAATCCCTCGGACTGTATTTCATCGACGACAGTCACAAGAAAAACATGGTCGAGTTCGACCACGAGGCTGACATCGCCAACACCGGCGGTTTCCAGGAAATTCATCAACGCCCGGCTAATTCCGATGCCCGGGATAAAGCTCTGTTCGGCTTCAACCTGAACGGTCTTTATTTCAAGATCACGACTGGTCGCCTCGCCGGCGAAGTCGCCGGTCTCGTCGGCGAAATATTGTAGATCATCCAGCTTCTCCTGAGCCCGGTTAAGCGTCGCAACGCTGGCTCTAATGGTTAGCGAGAAGTCTGCAATTTGAACCTCGACGGTCGCTTTATCTTCAACCATTATCAGGTGATAACCAAATTGTGTGGAGATCGGGCCAACGGTCTGGCCTACACTAGCACCAAAAGCTGCTTCTTCGAATGGTTTTACCATGGTCCCCGGTCCGAACCATCCAAGATCACCACCATTGCTTGCGGAAGGATCGTCAGAAAAATCTCGAGCCATTTGTTCAAAGTCAGCGCCGGCCCTAAGGCGCCGTAGTACGTCCTGGGCTTCGGTCAACGCCTCAGCCCTGGCCACTTGATTGCTCTCGGCGGCCCTGAAAAGAATGTGTTTTGCTTTTACCGCCTGCTCTTCCGGTGGTCGGACACCCACAATTTTTACGAGATGTGCTTCACCCTGTGAGATGACGGGGCCAACCACTCGTCCGATTTCCGGGTTCTCGAATACGGCATTGGCGATCTCATCATCCAACTCATCGGCGCGGAAATAGGCGTCCGTATAGGGGCGCTCCGAACCATTTCGAACGAGAAATAAAGAATCGCCTTCCGTCGATGAAAAGCTCTCTCTCAAATCTTCGAGATCCCCTAAAATCGAAATCGAGTCTGCTTGTGTAGACGATTTGGTATGCGTTACGTACGACAACGAGTACGATCGCTTCCTTGTAAAATCGTCTCGATGATCATTGTAATATCTGCGAAGATCCCTGTCGTCATATGAAATCGAGTCGTCGGGCACCGACGTAAATCTGAGCGCTACATATCGCACATCGACTTTGCGGTTTCGCCGATTGTGTTCGGAGACCACATCCTGATTGGAAACGCGAACCGTGCCGGCGATCAGCTTGTCCAATTTCTCACGAAGTCTTTCGTTTCGCAAAATGGCTTCAATCTGAAACCAACTCTCATTCATCGATGGATCCTGGATATAGCTCTGCAAGAGAGCTTGATCGACCACCCCGTTCTCGTCGCCAAATTGTGCCGTGATAAACGGGTGCGGGTTCTCGCCTTGTATGAGATTTAAGATTTCCTGGTTGGTGACCTCAATGCCGAGACGTGCCATTTCCTGTTCACGGAGGCGGAGCTCAACCAGTTGATTGAAGATTCGGTCCCGCGTTTGATCCAGCATCTGGGGTGGCATGCTCTCACCCGTCTGATTCTGGTACGATTGAGCCTGCCGGTCGATGGCTAGGGAGTACTCCTCATAGGTAATGGGGTCACCATTTACCGAGCCGATGTTAATGCCCGTTTGACCGATGACATCGGAAACACCTGTATCCTGCAATACCCAGATGACGCCGAACGAAATAATCAGTATCCACAGAATTACACCTGTGTTTTCCCGCATTTTGTTCATCGTTCCCATGAAAATACCTCACCCGGAAAAGTAGTCTATTCGAATTCTAAAAAGTGCGACCTAAACGAAGAGCCTCCTGAGTTCGACTGAAACTATCCATGAGGATGATTCCAGGATATCTGCACAGACTCATCGTGCATTGAGACGCCCAAATTCGGGCGAAAGGCTGGTTTTTTATCAGCGGCGAAATATACTGAATGATGTGGCAATAGTTCGGGCGTTGACGGCAGATTAAAATGGTAGAAATTGTTGCCCGACGTAGGGCGGGTCCGCTCCTTCGGATAGGGGTAAAACAAAAAAGGCGCACCGTTTCGGATGCACCTTTACTTGGGACGAATCTTAACTAAAAGGTTAAGCCGCACGACTCTGCATCACAGCGAGTTGTGAGCGAAGTGTTTTTAACACCTTGGTCAGAATCTGAGAAATTCTGGCCTCCGTTCGGTCCATCAGGCTGGCGATCTCCCTGAGTGTCAGATTTTCGATGTAGTAAAGGGCAACAATGGTTTGCTCACGGTCAGGCAGTTCATTGATGAGCGTCTGGATGTAATCCCTTAGCGAATCTCGATCAATCTGCTCGAAGGCTTTTGCGGTCTCCATATTAGGAATTGATTCCAACACGGTTTGCTCACCTTCAGAATCGATAGGGGAGTGTAGTGATAGCGCAAATCGGCACTGGGCATCTCGGAGAAGCGTATGGTATTCGACGAGTGTCATTTCGAGTTGCTCCGCAATCTGCTCATCCGACGGCTCTTCGCCCAGTTCCTGCCGTAGCGTATCCATCGCAGAATGCGCTTCTGCGAGTCGGCGACGTCGTTCGCGCGGAAGGGCATCGATTGACCTCAAATAGTCTACGAGGGCGCCACGAACGCGACCGTAAGCATACGATACAAAGGGAGTTCCTCTTCCGGTGTCGTAGCTGTTAAGTGCCTGTAGGAGGCCGAGCAAACCAGCGTTCTCCAAGTCGTCCCGGGATGCCAGGGGGTGGTCAGGAATGCTCAGGCGACCGACAATCGAGCGAACAAGCGGTATGGCAGCCACAACAACGGCTGTTCGATTCTCCTCAGTTGGTGAATCGACGTATTCGACGGCGTAGCTCTGTAAATCTTGAGACATGTTTTCTCTGCGAGGGTTATTCGGCTTGGGCTACACGACCGCCTAGGCTGCCAGTGCCTCTGGCTTCTCGTATTCTGGCTGTTTCTCTTCCGGGTCCCTGGAACCAATATGCTCTGAAGGATCATAGGCGGTTTCCAGAAAGGTCAACGACGCATGGGTACTGGATTTGTCTTCGAAATAGCGGTGAATGGCATAGTCTCCCAAAAGCAGAACGATATAGATGGTACACGCGGCGGAAACTCCCAGTAAGGCTGCTATTGGAAGGATGGGCTGCCGAGCGTAGAATTCAAAAGCCGTTACCAGCCCGATGAGTAAGCTTGATTGAGTAAAGAAGGCACGCATACCTATGTTCGTCAGTGGCGATTCGATTCAGTGCCAATCAGCCAAACAAAGCATGTGCCAGTCGATGCGAGCGAGGTATACCGCAGTTCGTCCGGAGGTGGACGCCAATCCATCGTTCGCGGCGTCCGAACGTTTTAGGAAAAAGAAAAAATATTTTGCAGATGGGTTTAAAATCTGGCGCGAGGAGTCGATAAAGCCCTATTCGTTGATTTTGGCTTGATCCGCTAGAATTCCCTGAAAACGCCTTTCTCGAATCGGAAAGGAGGCGAGAGGAACCGGGAAGTTTTTTTTCCGGCCCAATTTATCGACCACGTGGAAAAAGCTGCACAGGAAAATTATTCCGGATATTGATGTCCGGTGGTCAGAGATTCCGGGGAAATTGTTTCCTGGTTCGGGTAGAGATGGGTTCAAAAACGCCCGAATCTGATCAGAAATAGAAGGGTAGCACAACCCATATCAATCGATATGTCCTTCTTCTCGGTACTTACGGAGCTTATTCCTAATGGTGCGCGCGCTGATGCCCAGTTTGTCTGCAGCGGCCTGCTGGTTATTTTTTGTTTCCGAAAGCGCCTGAAGGATCATATACCGCTCCATATCCTCGATGGTTGAAAGCTTCGGGTTTGCCGAACCGTTCTCAGAAACAGAGACCGTACCTGCGTCCGTAAAAAAGTCATCGTAGACGTCGCTGACCTTAATGCTTTTCCGCTCGGCGGAAAGGAGGACGCCTCTCTGCACCATGTTCTCGAGCTCTCGGACGTTGCCCGGCCAGTCATATGACGCAAAGCGTTCAAGAAGCTTATCGGACAATGTCTTGGAGCCCAATTCATACAGATTGCAGTATTTCTCGACAAAGTGTTCTACGAGGATCGGTATATCGGACATTCGCTCCCTGAGAGGAGGGACCGTGAGCGGAAATACGGCCAGTCGGTGATACAGGTCTTCCCGGAATGCTCCTGCTTGAATCGCATCCGACAGATTCCGATTGCTGGTGGCCACCACTCGAACATTGACCTTTTTCACTTCTGTAGAGCCAATGGTCTGAAACTCTTGCTCCTGGAGGACTCTAAGCAGCTTCGCCTGGATAGATAGATCGATTTCGGTGATCTCGTCAAGAAGAAGCGTTCCTCCATCGGCGGTTTCGAATACCCCGGTCATGTTGTCGATGGCGCCCGTGAAAGCCCCTTTCCGATGTCCGAACAAATGACTCTCAACCAGTTCCCGCGGAACGTTAGCACAGTTCAGTGTCAGGTACGGGCCGGATGCCCGATCACTCATTTCGTGAATGAGCCTCGCCAGGATTTCCTTTCCTGTTCCGCTTTCTCCCTGAATGAATACGGGGGCCTTGTTATTGCTTATCCGCGGCAGCACTTCCTTGAGGCGTTCGATGCTGGGCGCTTCGCCGATATATCGGACTCCAGATTCCTTCGAAGGTGTACCGGCAGGTTTCTTCGTGTCTGGCGTTACGACCTCCTCAGGATCTCTGGCCAGAGAGGCTTGAACGCGGTCGACCAACTCAGCCGTGGAAAACGGTTTCGGGATGTAGTCGATCGCTCCGTGCTGCATCATCCGAACTGCATGCTGAACATTCGCATGCGCCGTAATCATGATCACTCTGGTTCCCGGGTAGTTTTGGCGGATATGTCCGAGAAGAGCAAACCCATCCATATCGGGCATCATAAAGTCGGTCACGACCAGATCAAACGTCCGATTATTGAGCTCTCTTATGGCCTGTTCCGCACTGGAACAACTGGTTACGTCGATTCCGTGACGAGAGAATAATCGTTCAAACAGACTGTGGAGGAGCTGTTCGTCATCTACAAACAGAATGTGTTGTTGGCCAGCCATGAAATGCGAAATAGAAGTCAATCAAAGCGCGTGACTAGGTCCCGAATATAGTCGACACCAGTCGCTTTGGCACGTATGAATTCTCTCACAATCTACGGCCCGTGTAGCGGGCCGAATTTAAGCGGCCGAAGGCAGAACTCCATGGGTTTAGCCGTGGATGAATGAGCCCGACGGCGGTATACTTGCGTTATGCAAGTTACCAGGTCGTCGCACTCTGTCTACCATCTTCAGTATCACTTGGTGTGGGTATGCAAATACCGCCGACGGGTTCTGAATCCTGGAGTTTGCTCGTATTTACGAAGGGTTTTCCCGAAGCTGTTACGAAGTATGCCTGGAGTCATTATAGAGACGATTGGCTTTGACCGTGACTACTTGCACATGGTGATGGTGATTCCACCGAAATATAGTATTGCCAGCGTGATGGGTTATCTGAAAAGCCAATCCGCGTCGCAGCTGAGAAAGAAATTCCGTTGGCTTGATAAGGTGTACTGGAAGGAGAATTTCGTCTGGTCGACAGGCTACTTTGTGAGCAGCGTAGGAGTCGATGAGTCAGTGATCAAACGGTATGTTGAACATCAAGGTGAACAGGATTCAGATCAACTGCGAATGCAGTTGTAGCGGAAAAGAACCCCGGGTTTACCCGGGGATATCTATAGATGTATTCGTTTCTCCTGTGGGAGAGGAGAAGGCTTAAACGTCAGATAGAACGGGAAGCGTCAGAGTGAGCTCAGTGTACTCTGAATTATCGTCGGAGGTGAGCGAGAGTTCACCGCCATGAACTCGTGCAATTCTTCGCGCGAGGGTTAATCCGAGTCCGAGGTTGCTAGCCTTGGTTGTAAAGAACGGCTCGAAAATTCGAAGTCGTGCATCCATGTCGGAAAAGAGACCCGGATTCTGAATTTTGATGACAACATTTTCACCATCGTTCGAATGGTCTACAATCATGTGCACGACGTCATCCGATGAAGCGCATGCTTCGTATGCATTTCTGAGAACAGCCATGAGTGCTTGCCTGATCAGAGTTTCGTCGGCCCGGACAAATACCCTTTCAGGCACGTGTTCTTCTACACTGAGTCGGGAAACCTCGGAATCCGCCAGGATGGCTTTCAAATCACTCGAGATCGCATTGCCCGGCACCTTGTGAAAATGTGCCTCAATAGGATCGTTGAAATGCTGAAGGTCTTTCAGAATGCCTTCGATCCGGCTGGTACTTTCAAGAATCCGGAAAGCATACTCGCGCTGGTCCGGATCGTCCAATGTCGGGATTAGAAGATCAGTAAATCCTTCAATGCTTGTAATCAGGCCACGTATCCTATGTCCCAAGACGTGAGCAAACGTCGCAATCGACGGCTGCTCTTCGGAGGCAAAGCGTCGGTGACGTGCAAATCCGATCGAAGGCCTGTTTTCGGCCCTGGGCTTTCTGGAAGTATGGCTACTTGACAATGTTTTGCGTTCTTTTTTGCCACCCGGGTCAGGTGGTCATTTCGGGTTACGATTCGAGGCGCGCACTTTGATTTTCTGATGTTGTGTCCAAAACGCGGGCGCTTTGCACTGGATCTCTGTTCATCCTGTTCGGCCGAGAATCCGATTTCATAAGCGTTTTTGATCGTTTTACCTCGAAATCGAGGAATTCGTCGATCGTCTCCTTCTCGGACGTCATGTCAGCCAACAAAGCTGTGGTCGATTCCCGGCCTACCAGAGATTCGTCGATCAACTTCGTCCAACAGGGGTCTGATTCGCAGTACGCCCAGGACACCGGGTTTGCCGCCGCATAACCTATGGCTGATGCGGCCAGACTGGCTGAATTCACAATCCATGCAATTCGATAGGATTCGTGGTTTTCCGAAAGCACTGAGGGATCGGCGTGATGGCGCAATACGGCTGTCAGGTTTTCTGGAAATTGCATCTTTCGAGCCAAGAATTCTCCGACTTCCCGATGATCAACTCCAAATGCAAGCTGCTCAATCGACACGAGATCGCTGCCCTGAAGGCTTTCCCAAAGAGTGGAGGAGCTATACATTTTCTTTGCCTCTTCCGGAAAGTTGAGCGAGAAAATGTGTTTCCCGATATCATGAAGAAGTCCAGCCGTAAAGGCCGGCCCGCGATCAGAGGGGTCTCCACATTCCAGTTGGGCAGATAATATGGCTGTTGCAACGGAATGCCGCGTCAGCTCATCCGGCGAATCACTCGGCAAATCTTCCTGGGATGCCTCTTCCGCACCAAACGTGTCTGCGAACATGCCGGCAATGGCACTTTCTTCAAGCACGTCTAAGGCTCGGCTTAGGCTGTCAACCGTAGAACGAAGCCCATAGTATGAGCTGTTCGCACGCTTGAGAATCCAAACAGCCATTAACGGGTCGAGAGACATCATCCGAATCAGATCTTCGCGTTCAGGTGATTCAGAATGCTTTAGAAGCATGGCAGCGTAATCGCTTAGAACGACTCGGGGAGCCTTTCTAAGCCTTAAACGGGCGAGTGCTTGCGTGGCATTTAGCTGTGTGGAATTTGTCTGGCTCACAATATTGCAGATAGGTTAATCGTCCGAACGACTAGGCAACAAGACGTATGGCGCCGTGCGTAGCAAGTGCGCGAGCCTCTTCCAGTTCGCCTTCGCGGATACATAGAGCGACAAGTCGTCGCCGGAGGAGTTCGCTGTCCGGCTGTTTGGCGTAGGCGTCACGATAGAGGGGAAGGGCTTCCTTGGTCCATCCACTGCGAACGATCGTTTGCAGCAACTCATCGGTGGTTTCTAGAGGCGATTGCTCAATAATGAGCGCGGCTACGGCGGCTGCATCTTCGGGATGTCCGCGATACAGAGAGAGTCGGAACCACTCCTCGCGAATCTCCGGAGACATTGCCTCCAGTCCGGACGGATAAGCGCGCATTAAGTGCTCAGCCACATCGTCCCATTCACCGAGTTGCCATGCCCAGGCGGCAAGTGCAGTATGAAGTTCACATTTTGTGAGGGGTTGATCCCATTTGGGCGTCTTCTTTGGAAGAGAGAGGTTTAAAAGTTGTAAATACGCCGCCGCGAATCCCTGGCGTCGATCAAGAATCGAAAGAAGAATGCGGTGTGCTGCATACTGTTTTGGGTGAAGATCTAGCGAACGACCTGCTTGTCGTTTGGCGCGGTTCAAGTCGCCGGCATTGAGTTCTGCTGCCGCCAGAGCAACTCTGATCGCTGCGATTTTCTCATCTTTCAGATCTTCCTGGCTCTTCAGTAACTCGGTTGCCAACAGATTGGCTGTAGCGTGATCAGCTTCACGAAGTGCGTTCCAGATCGGTGTCAGTTCTTCGAATGGGAGATCTGTCGACGCGAATTCTAGATTTGGAAAGCGATACCGGGCGAAATAGGACCCGGACTGTTCATTAAGGTTTACTTTTTTCATCATGAGATTCTCCGTAAGGTTCAGACCTCAACCAGGGAAATCCTGGTTTGTCCTGATTGCGAGTAATCTTTCCCGCTCTAACGGATTGCCAATCAAATCATCTGCCAAGCCCCCAATGTCGGGTACCCGCCGTTTTATGCATTTTTACACCTGGGAGACGGCATGATTTTCCCATTTCCGAGGCATTTTTTGCTCGCCAGACTCAGAAAAGGATGATCAGCTTCAAACGGATGGCGGACGTGCAAAATAAAAGGCTCCCACCGTTCTGGCGGGAGCCTTGCAAACCGTATCCGGATCAAGATTGATCTACGAAGCGGCCAAATCGATATGAACAACGCTGCGGTTTTTCTTTCCCTTAGAAAACCGCACAGTCCCTGAAGCGGTAGCAAAAAGGGTGTCGTCGTTGCCACGACCCATGTTTTCTCCCGGGTGAAATTTGGTTCCCCGTTGGCGAACAACAATAGCACCTGCACGGACGAATTCGCCACCGTACGCCTTAATTCCTAACATTTTGGGATTTGAATCTCGACCGTTTTTAGTCGACCCCATCCCTTTTTTATGTGCCATATCGGTCTCCGAATATTTCTGTTGAGGTCGCTATTGCTGTCACTGGTCGTTTAGTTGCCTACTGAGAGACATGGGCCGTTTCCTTTGTTTTCTTGGTCGCAGTGCTCTTCGCTTTAGTCTCGGTGCTCTTCGCCTGAGTACTTTCGGCTTCGGTCTTGGTGCTTTTCACCTTGGTCGCGCGCTTAACCGACACAGAGTTTACGTGAATCTGGGTGTAAGCCTGGCGATGGCCCCTTTTTACTTTATAGCGTTTCCGGCGTTTCTTTTTGAAAACCAGCACTTTGTCTGCTTTGACATGCTGGAGTACCGTTGCTTTGACCGTTGCGCCTTCCACAGTCGGTGTTCCTACCTTCACTTTCTTCCCGTCCGAAACAAGAAGCACTCGGTCGAATGTCAGCTTCTTCTTTTCGTCTTCTTCTCTTTTCGGGATGTACAGTAGGTCATCTTTCTGGACCTTGTACTGTTTGCCCGCAATCTCAACTATCGCGTACATTGAAAGTCCTCTTCTTTGGTGCGCAGGGTTGGTTACCGGCGCGAGAGATCGGAATAGCACATTTTCATTTAGCCTTACAAGTTACGATTTCAATCATTTCCTGGCAATCCTTGGGGTATGTACAAAGTACAGGTACGAGGTATGAATGAGACCGTTCAAGTCGGTAAAGGTATCTGTAATGGTCGAAACTATCCAAAACACGCAGCTGAGATGGGTGGAGCCCGTTCCTTCCGAGCCGTGGGTATTCTTGAAACCTTCTTCTGTCATAGTTCCAACGGGCGAGTCCGTCGTCCTCCCTCAGCGATCAAACGATGTTCATCACGAGGTGGAATTGGTCGTGCTCATCGGTGCACAGGGAAAGAACATTCCCGCTGATCGATCTCTCGACATCGTTGCAGGCTATGCAGTCGGTTTGGACATGACTGCCCGGGATCTCCAGGCAGCGGCAAAAGCAGCCAGGAGTCCGTGGTCGATCGCAAAAGGGCTTTGACACGTTCGCACCGCTAGGGCCCATTATCTCGGTTTCCGAGATAGAAGATCCTCAAGATCTTAAGATCCAACTCTCGGTGAATGGAGAACTTCGGCAAGATGGATCCACAGCGGATATGATCTTTTCGGTGGCTGAGCTGGTCTCGTTCTGCTCAGAGTGTTTTACGCTCTTTCCTGGTGATCTCTTGTTCACCGGAACACCGGATGGTGTGGGCCCGGTTCAAGACGGAGAGCGGTTGATCGCGCGGATCGACGGCCTACCCGATCTGAGTATAACGGTGATCGACTTCTGAACGACGACGGAGGTCAGTCGAGTCCCGGATACAAGCGGTCGATCAGTTCAGTTGCGGATTCGCGAGCAGTCACGAGCCGGATTTCTGTACCCTCAGCGGGTAACCAGAGTTGAGCGGGTAGTGGTCTCATGTTGTAGAGAGAGGCCATGGACATCCCGTACGCACCGACATCCAGGATGGCCAGGAGGTCGCCGACCCTGATTTCCTGAATCGCACGCTCTCTCGCAAAGAAATCTGCCGATTCGCAGATATTGCCCACTATATCATACGTGTTTAGCTCCCCGTCAGGATGACTAAGATTGTAAACGGCGTGGTAGGCACCGTATATGGCCGGTCGAGAAAGGTGACCCATTCCGGAATCAACGCCGGCAAACAGATGGTGCTCTGTTTCCTTTATCGTATTTACCCGGACCAATAACACTCCCGCCTCGGCGACCAGGAATCGTCCGGGTTCAAAGACAAACGTCAGATCCGTCGAAGGGTGTCGGCCCCGATATTCTTCAAGAGGCCGCACAATTTTCTCTCGCCAGAGCGACAGATCCAAGGCATGCTCATTCGGTCCGTATGGGACCCCAAGACCTCCACCCAAATTGATGAACTGTAGTGAGTCGAACTGGATGGCGACGTCAAGCATGACTGCAATTGCAGCCCAGACCACGTCCGTGTCCAGTATACCGCTTCCAATGTGTTGGTGAAGCCCGATGAGTTGGAGATCGTACTCAGAAACGATCCTCTTTATCTCGTCGGTCTGCTCGACAGGAATACCAAATTTGCTGTCCCGACCTGCGGTGATAACATGTTTGTGATGCCCGGCTCCGATCTGCGGATTAAGACGAACGCAAACCCGGGAACACGGGAAATCCTGTCCAAATCGTTTGAGGCGAGACAGTTCGCCTACGTTCATGACGACACCCTTTGAGGCAGCCAGATTCATTTCCTGATCCGTCATGTTGTTCGCCGAGTAGAGAATCTGGTCCGGTGCGAAGCCGACTCGGATAGCCAGTTCCAACTCAGCCGGTGAGACCGCGTCAACCCCTAATCCCTCATCCAGCATTAGGCGAAGAATAGGAAGAGCCACGTTCGCTTTGGCAGCATACGAGAGATGAACGGGGGTTCCCGACAAATGAGAACGCAAGAGTGAAATTCGGTCCCGGATAATCTGTTCCGAGTAACAGTACGTTGGAGTCCCATACGAATCCGCGATCTCGCGAAGCGTATCTGGATTGAAGGGTCGTTTCAATTCGTGTTCTGTCATCTCGGGCAGATGGACCGCTACTTGCGAATCGCAACTTCTTGGATTACAACATGACTTCGTCAAACGGCAACGTTTCTCCTGCCAATACGAATATCGTTGTGGGACGGCCTTTCGTTAGTTCCTGAAGCGATTCATAATAGGAAGCGGAATCACTGTCCGGCTCAGCCATACCCAGAATTACCAGATCCGCGTCGCGGGACGAAGCCCTCAGTATTTCCGAGAACGGTCCGTCGTCCGCCACCAACAGCTCTGTCTGGACTCCCGTTGGTGCAGCAGTCGCAATTTCGGAAAGATTACGTGCAGTTCCTGCAGCAGCCTCTGTAGTAGGGGCTACCATTTTTATCGTCCATTCAGCGCTCTGCCAATCGAGGCTCGTCTTCAGGAGGTAGGCTAGAATGAGTATCAAGGCGCCATATCCTTTCATTCCTCCCCACCAGATATCGATTCTTCTTCGTGCACCAAACCCTCTTGATTCAATGTAGCAGACGATGACCGTATTGCGCTTCGCGGCATGAAAGTGAGCCACCATCCGGCGGTATTCCCGACGGTTCTTGGCTTGTTCGCTATCGTCCACTAGAATCGTATTTGGTACGACCGTTCCGAGGCCGTAGGTCGTTATGAGTTGTTTTGCTCCTTCGAAAGGTGTGGCTACAGGAACCCGTCGAACGAGAGCTTGGATGCCTTGTCGATCGAGGAAATCGTAAAGGGTCCCGGAAATCGTTCTAATTCGTTCGGTGGTTACCAAGTCTGATGAAAAAACGGACGCTGTCGTGATGGGTGTGCGATGGTGGGATAGGGCAGAGGCCAGCTCAATGAGATGCCACCGCTTTGTAGGCGCACCGGAGACGACGAGCAGGTGGGGCCTCCAGTTTTTGACATCCGTGCCGGAGCGCAGCCGCATCAGCCCGACGTGCGTCAAATTCAACCAAATACCTTGTCGCACGTCGCCCCACGCGGAGCGCAATTCTCGGCGCTCCAGCCAGAAGTAGATGAGTGTTAGAAACCCGACGGCAATCCACGTAGAAAGAGGATTGATCAGAAACATGACGCCAGCACGTCCTACGGCACCCAGCAGCGAGACGGTCCCCGGCACCCTAAACGTATGGCGGTTCGATGGATTACCCAGAAATCGCTCCAATCCCGCCGAGATGTTTAGCACTCCGTACGTGGTCAGGAAAAACATCGTCAGTATGGGAGTAACCATATTTAAATTTCCCAGCATCACCGTAACCATAGCGATCGGAAACGTAATGGCCGTGCCGATACGCGGTTCGTCATCGGGCCCATTTCCCTGTCCAAGAAATCGAAATGCGCGAGGAAGTACACCGTCTCTGGCAAGAGCCTGTAAGACGCGTGGTGCACCGAGAATACTTCCCAAAACACCCGAAAGTGTAGCTCCCCATACACCGAGTAAGATGGCATCTCCGCCCAATGCAATTCTCCTCATGACAGGAGGATTCTGTATCAACGGTTCGGGGGATGCGTGCGCGTCCAGTATAAGGGGGATCCCCATATAGATGATATACCCGTTCGGATGGCCACTATCGTCCGCAGGGAATGGAACTGGACGGTTTTTCGAGGTCACCGCAGAGAGAATCCCCTGCCGTGATTCCGGTAACTGCTGAAAAAAAGACAGCGAACACCTTCCGAAGGCCGGCTCGGGGAATCGAGTTCGCGACGACCGTAGATTCTTCGTCCGAAGGCCTTTTATCGAAGCGTCGAAGAGGAGGGAGGCGAGTGATCGTCCAATGGCTCCGTTCACGATGTACTGCTACTTAAAGGGCGTCCGTTCTCAATCAAAGAAGCAGCTCGGCGACGAGATAGTCGGCAATCAGAATACTGACACAGCTTGTAACGACCGCTCCCGTTGTGCTTTTGCCGACGCCGTCCGCGCCACCCGAGGTGATGAAGCCTTTCCAGCAGGCGATGGACGTAATAAGAAATCCGAAGCAGAGCATTTTGGTCGCCCCATACATAGCATCGAAGGGTAGGATGTATGCCTTCGCACCGCGAATAAACGTTTCAAATGTTAAATAGCCCAATACTTCTCCGGAAATACCCCCTGCTACAAACCCTACGAAGGCTGCCGCTACATAGATAGCGGGAAACATGACGACTGCGGCCAAGACGCGCGGAAGAACCAGGAAAGAGACCGAATTCATACCCATGGCCTCCAGAGCATCGATTTGCTCGGTAACCTGCATCGTGCCAATCTCGGCTGCCATGCTTGCTCCTATTCGTGAAGCGAGAACAAGACCTGGAATCAAAGCGGCCAACTCGAGCATGATCGTCGGCCCTACAACCATGCCCACCGTGTCTTCCGAGAGAATGATAAATTGAAGTTGGTACGCGGTCTGGATCGTAGTAACAATTCCCGCAAACGCACTGGCAAGCATAACGACGGGTAGCGAGTTAACGCCAACACGCACCATTTGCTGAATCAACGTCGAGAGAAAGGAACCCCGCTGACCGATCGAAGAAAAGGCTTTCCCCACGAAAACCCCGTACGATCCCACGTTTTCTATAAAGATGCCGATGCGTTTCGGAACGATTGTTATTGCGCGCGCTCCTGTCATCAGCTAGTGGAGTTTGTGTTCCTTAATGAGACTCCACAAGTCACGCAGACTCGTCACCGAATGCCCGTTTCTTCTGTTCATAGATCCGATTTCGAAGGCAATTTTCCACTGTTGAAACAGTATTCGATACGCGTGTGCGAGCGAATTGGAAGGATCGTAAATACTGGTCGCCTCGGACGTTACGCCGTTGAGCTCGAGGATGGTAAAACCGTGGCCGGCCTTGAACGCTTCGAGGTCATTGGTTCGAACGTCGAATCGACCAAAATAAAAACCCTCAAAGTGAGAGGTGACTCGATCGAAGGTGCGCCTCAAAGCATCCGTGATGTAGGAAGACCCGTCCAGGAAAAGGGTTCCTCGACAATGCGTACCTACATTGACCAGTTGGATTCGCTCCCCGTCGGATGGGATGCTATCCAAAGCATGGCGATGAACTCGCATGTGGAGCGGAGCCATCGCATTCGCCCTGTCATCGTCAAGAATTAGTTCTTCGAGTGTGTCGTGATCATTTCCAATCACACCGATGAATCGTTTGTCCGTGACGGAAAAAATGTGGCCTTCCGAGCGATCTGGATATCTATAGTAGAAGACCCCGAATTCTTTCCCCGAAATATATTCCTGAACGAGTGTACGACTATGAGGTTTTAAGAAGTACTGCCTCACTTCCGCCATGGACTGAATGATCTCAACACCGTCGCCTCGCTCACCCACGTCCGGTTTGAGAACGACGGGTAAGGATAAATCGGTTGTCTGTAAGAACCGGGATACGGCGGCCGGCCCGTCTTCGGTCGGTTCGATGATTGAATACCTGGGAATCCGGGCGTCGGGTGAGTCGAGCTGGTTCAAAATGTCCGACTTGGATTCTCCAACAAATCCTCCCTGAGGAATACCCGGGTTAGCTGCCGTAAAAACAGTTAACGATCGATGCCGGATGGCGAGCCAGAGCACGTAAAAAACGACGGGTATGTAAAACAGGAGTGGGGACCAATACTCCCAATGTGTGAGCCTCTGCCATCGCGAGCGGTTTCGGCGACGTCCCCGATGGGTTAGAGCAGGTAGTAGAATATGTACCGAACCATAGATCAACAGGATAACTCCGAGCAATACCCAGATTGCGGAGCCCTCATACATCTCGTAAAAGTTCAAAAAGTTTTGGCCGAGAAGGCTTGAGAGACCGACCAGAAGGGGAGTCCAGACCAGGCTTGCGAGAAAGAAAAACAACAGGAATCGCCAGAATGGAGCTTTCAAAACTCCCGCGGCCACGAAAGTTGGGAGTCTTGAACTTGGTACAAAGCGACAGATCATGACTACTTTCAGACCTTGCTGTTTGAACCAACTGGCTCCACGCTCCAAGCGGTCTTTAGATACAAACCATTTCAGTGGCGGGCGGCGGGCAACATTGGCTCCGATTGAGCGGCCCATGGCATAGAGTAGAAGGTCGCCAATAACGATTCCGACGAAAGCTGCTGACGTTGCAGCCAGAAACGTCAGCGTGCCTTTTGCGACCATCAAGCCTGCACCGATACATGCTAAATCTTCGCTTACGAGTGTGGCACCGATAATGAGAAGGAAGAATACGGTGAGTGCAAATCCTCTAGCCGTTGGAATCAAATCCGTATCGAATGCAGCTTCCGCAGCGAGCATTCGTTCCGGAGAAGCGAGATCTCGAGTGAGTGCCTGCTTGTCTTCAACCCGGTGAACGAATTGATTCACGAGTACGGCGACTGAGTCCGGCCTTTGAAAAACGAGTCCGTGGCCGCCTCCGTCAATCCTCGCAAGCGTGCTCTGAGGAACGAGCCGATGGTGCTCCAGCGCGACCGCGAAAGGAACGAGGAAATCATCCGTGCCGTGAATGATTTCCATGGGACCGGAATACCCGACAAGTATGTCACGAAGAGGTCGCTGATCCGTATCGAAAAAATTTCTGGCGTACGGCACGCCGAGGATCGCATCGTCCATCCATCCAAAATGAGGGACCATTTCAGAAATGAACCAGAGACCGGCGAGTTGGAGGGCGTGGACGGCGTGATTCAGATGATAATCGCCTGTTAATTCCAACTCCTGCACTCCGATGGCAGACACCATCACAATCGACGAGATTCGGTCCGGAGCCAGACGATACGCCTCAAGGGCAACCCCTCCCCCCATACTATAGCCGAGCAAGTGGGCATTTTCGATTTTTAACGAATCCAAAGCTTGAATCAGGTACCCAGCGTGCGCGGCGATCGAATAGTCTGGAATCGACCGAGTAGATCCACCGAAGCCCGGAAAGTCGGGGGTGAGGATTCTCACGGTCTCTTGCCGCACGAGTGAACGATGAAGCGGCAACATGAACGAAGACGCTGCGGGACTACCATGCAGGACGACTAAGGTTGGGCGCGTATCCCTCTCTATGCGGGTATCGACAAACGAAAACCGAATCTCTCTTTGGGTGACCCGATCCTCATCGACTTCGCCAAGGGTGATCGATTGCTGGTCGGCTCGTAGAGGGATCCCTGGACTCAAAAACCGGACGACGTGCGAAAGAGCGAGTGCAACAACGTAAAGCAGGAGCAGAAGTCGTTTCAGGCTCAGAGAGGACTTTTCGCTCGACTTTAAGCGTCGTGGAATCACGGGAGAACCCGAGTAAAGATGAGAGTCGGATATCTCACTTGATTTAGACGTCGGAAGTCTGACGATAGCTGAGTGTGGATGGCGCGACTCCGAATTTTCTATCCGTTTCAATTCCTTGAACGCGCATGATCATGGAGATTAGAGCATAGTGGTGAATCGTATGCGCCTGTAAATACTGTAGCTCTCTTTTCACGTTGGATTCGCTCCAGGGAGATCCGCCATCAGCGTCCGTTGTCCCTGACATTTTTACAGTCAAGGGCACATTCTCGTCGTCGAGTGCATCGAGCTGTGTACACACATACTCATATTGGGCTTCGGCGTACTCCCGATCGGATGAAATACGAAAGTCTCTATGACGGGCGTCATAGTCAACGCTGCCTTCCGGAATTCCAGCCAGGAAGCACGTATAGTGTTCTACAATATGTCGTACATGCTCGCCAATGCTGCTTTCATAGATGGGCGGTTCGACCTTTATGAACGAACGATGGGTCAATCGCCGAATGAGATCAATCCCTTCTTTAAGACTATTTTTGTTGTATTGAATAAGGATCGAATAACTATTCATCGATGATCGATTTGAATGACAGGGACAAAATTCTCCATGATTTTCTCTCTGAGTTTGGTCGTCAGCTGTTTTCGATCGCGTGAGCAGATCGGAGTCTCTCCAAAATGGATTAGTGCACGATACCGAGGAATTGTTAATAGAGTGTATAAATGATCTGAAAAAGTCATATCTCCCCACCAGCAGATCGTCTCACTTGCCGGAGGAGAGCCCGGCATGATTTCGTAACTGATCGCGGCAAAGTGAACAGGCGTTTCTGTTTGGGCCGGATATTCCAATAAAGATGAACGAAAGGGTCCTACCACCTTACCGCGGGAAGACGTTCCCTCCGGGAATAAAATGACACCCTTGTTTTTGGACAGAGCTCCTTCAATCAGGGAATTGACTCGAACGACATCCTTGGCGCTTGTACGATCAATGAAGAGGGAGCCGCTTAAGTAGGCCAGGTAGCCGAGTATTGGCCATTGTCTGACATCGGCCCGAGAAACGAATACCCCGCGAACCAGGCTTAGAAAAAGCAGAATGTCGACGTAGGAGAGGTGATTTGAGACGAGACAGAACGGCGGTCGTGGCGCGTTGCCCGTGACCTGCTTTTTCATTCCCATGATCGTCGTCAACGCAATGGCCCACGTGTGAACGATGTGATATCTCACGAATTCTCGGAGCTTGGGGGATCTCATGCTAAGCAGGTTACCCAACAGCCAGAAAAAGCACAGAAACCCAGTCGTAAAAACGATGAGAAAGATCCGTATAACCGCTCGAATATGCCTCATTCTTTGATACGATAAAACGCGAGGGCGCTTCTTGACATGAGTTTCGTATCGAAAAGCGCCAGATAGTCAATCGTCTTAAACGCGCGATCGATTGCTGGTGGCCCACATATTTTTGCTCCTTGCGAAAGATATGTTCGCATTAATCTGGGGATTTTGACGGGTACAGGGGAGACGTCTCCAGCGTCAGCGTTACTCGATCGACAGTCATTTTCAGGGAGAGGATACAAGGTCCAATCGGTAATCACGTGTCCGTTTTCCCGAAGATACCGATACACCGCGAGCCCTTCTTGTTCATCTTGGCTGGTTAATGAACAACATCCAAATAAATATCTCATCTCGTTGTATGCCAAATAGATACCGAGCCCTCTCCATAAAAGATGCAGCACCCTCAGAGTGCGATGTCCCGAGGCAATGCATGCTCTCCCAATCTCAACACTATCGTCGAGTATGGACTCGGGAAACGTGGAGAAATCAAATTCGGTCCTGGCATAATATCCAATTCCATTCGACGCCATCACGGACGGCTGCATCCGATACGTACCTATACAGTTGCCTGTTGAGTCCTCGGTTACATAAAGATGATGATGGAAGGGATCAAATTCATCTTCGTCCCGACCCGTCTTGTGCGACTCATTTAGCCCTTCTGCTAATTCAAGATTGAAAACCTCGTATCGCAATCGGTAAATCGCATCCAGATCTGTCTCGCAGTTTGCGAATCGAAGTGAATATCCTCCAGACGTCAGCGGCTCGTCCGGGAGTCGTTCCGGAAACGTTGGATATACGTCTGGAATCCGTTCGGAAACAGGATCGCTGATCTGCTGCCGATGCCGTATTGAGTCAGAAATTCGCAAGGTCGTCGATAATCCTAAAATTGTTGTAACATTGCCAGTGGGCCTAATCTGGAACGTCCACCATTCTATCTACGTGCCATGAGTGAAACAACACGTTACCGTTGGGACGACATGCCCAAAGAGAAAGTGTCGGAGTCGCTGGATCGTCGCTTAATCACAGGCGAAAGAATGATGCTGGCGCACGTATACTTAAAGAAGGGATGTATTGTGCCTCGTCATCGGCATGATAATGAGCAGTTAACGTATATCCTCGAAGGAGCCTTGCGATTCTGGATTGGAGAAGACGAGTCCGAAACCTTTGATGTGCGTGCTGGAGAGGTTCTCCACATCCCGTCATTTTGTTGGCACAAAGCAGAAGCGCTCGAGGACACGTTGGACGTTGATATCTTTTGTCCGCCTCGCCAGGATTGGCTCGATAAGACCGATGATTACCTGCGCTCAGACTCCTGACCCACTCGACTACAGACTGTGTTTCGCGTCTTTGGCCAGTTCTCTCAAAAACTCCTTGAACCGCTCCGAATCATAGTTGGCCATGCCACTGTGGATGGCGACGATGTTTCCCTCGGGCGAAACGACATACGTAGTAGGGATGATCGTGCTCGTGTAAGGTCGTGGCATCGGGCCCGTCAATTGGTAGACCGGGAAAGAAAATTCTCGGGCCTCGATAAATTTGCTGGCAATTTCCCGGGTCTCGTCCGTGGATATCATTACAAACGCGATCCGATCATCTTCAATCTCGTCATACAAGTTCTGAATAAATGGCATTTCTGCGAGACACGGAGCACACCACGTCGCCCAGACATTGATGAATAGAACTTTTCCTCGCAACTCTCGCAAGGACGCTGTTTCTCCGTCGAGCGTAACAAGAGGGATATCGTAGTTGGCGCTGACGAAGTCTTCTTCGGCTAGCCCGATATCCGGCTGAAAAACGCCCGTCCAGAGGAGTCCGCGTTGGAGCCAGCTCTGAATATGCGTGCCGTAGGGTGTCTGGGTTATCAGCAGAAAAATGCCCAGAATGACCGCCCAATCAATGAGAGCTCGTTTTCGAGAACTCATGTTGCCGCGTTTTTTGTCCTCGTTCTGGGGCTTCTGATTCGTCATGTATCGCGTGGTCAGTTCGAATAGTCTACAAAAAGGTTCTACCTGTTACGATCTGTGACGGAGAGAGTGATTTTATTACCGAAATTCCAAATGAGAACAGATCTCCAATCGCCTACCGCGTAACCCGGATGTGGTCGTGACGTACCGTAATTCGGCAGTATTCACGCTCAAGGATGGACTAGTATGCGATCAAATGCGACGAGATCCTTTGCGGCATCCAAAAAGAAGGCGTTGAAGCGACGAATTCGCTGGAAGAGGTGGGTATTCGGCCTACCGATCGCGATTGCTGTTCCGTTCATTTTATTGGTACGACTATCCACATGGCTGTACGTTGCGAAGCAGATGAATGGCTGGGTTGCCGTGATTCTTTCTGCCTTGGCGGCGGCCCTACTTTTGGGGTCGGTCGTATGGGTGGTTGGGCGGAAACTCCGTGCAAAACCGGGGCTGAAGGTGGTCCGGTTTTCCGGTCTGTTGCTGGGAGTTTACTGTGTCTATCTTCTCGTTTTCATTTCTATGTCGAATGTCAAAACGGAAGATCTGCAGGCTACCTATCGTCACCTTCACCCCGTTCTCCGGGTCGCGCTGAGTACGTTTATTTTGCTCGACGACCAGGTGGTCGTGACGGATACAGAACGAGTTCCCGAAGACTACCGGGCGATGGGTTTATCAAATCGACCCACTTCTTTTCATTATGAACAAGAAGACGGATATGTTCACGCGGTCGATCTGCGAACACGGGGACGAACGCCGATTCAGAATACTGTGACGAAATTCTATTTCGACCTTATGGGATTCTCGACGCTTCGGCACTCGGGAACGGCAGATCACCTACACGTTTCTCTTCCGCTGCAATATTAGAGCGGCAATTCCATTCCTTCAAATGCAACATCGCATCTGCACTCCGCTCCGGACGCTTCCAGATACGATTTAGCATCAAGGGCGATGCGATCCAATGCATCATCTGATCGAAGCGGGTCGTGGTGACAGAGTAAGAGACGACCAACGCCGGCTTCAGCAGCCAAGTCACAGACTCGACTAATGGAACTGTGTCCCCATCCAACCCTGGAGGGCATTTCATCATCCGTGTACTGCGCGTCGTGAATTAAGATGTCGGCCCCGGAGCAGAAAGAAGCGAGCTCCTCGAAAGAGGTGTTCACGTTTTGCAGCGCGTCAATTTCGTGGTCCGTTATATATATAAGATCGGCCGAGTCGGTTGCAATTCGATATCCAAAACAAGGTCCACGATGATTCAGTTTGATCCAGGATACGTCAAGACCGAACCGGCCGAGCGTACCCTTAACGTCGAGGTTGGCTTGGACGCTGGCACACATTTCCTCGTGAGTAATTGGAAAATGGACACCGTCGAGCTGTGAGAGAAAAAGCTCCGTCCATTCAGGATTCATTTCGCTCAGAATCTGAATGGAGACATCCGAATTCATATGTGGACGAAACATCGGGAATCCATTTATGTGATCCCAATGGACGTGAGAAAGCAAGAAGTAGTACGTGTGGGAATCGTTTCGAGCCTGCTGGCCAAGTCTGTAAAGTCCCGTTCCTGCATCCAGAACCAACGTGTTCTCGTTATCCAGAGAGATCGATATACACATGGTGTTTCCACCATATTTCGTAGTCGATGACCCTGGAGAAGCAATGGAGCCGCGAACACCCCAAAAATGAATATTCATTGTCAGGTAATCTGGTCAGGAAATAGGGTCAAGAAATAGGGTCAGGCAATCGTATCAGGCAATTATTTCAAGTGCTGCGTCGTAAAGCGAATTGACGCGTGAAGCTACAAACTGGTTCGGTGGATTGTAGGGTGGACCCCAGAAGCAACAGCCACTTCACATCGTGAAATTCCCACACCGCTGACTATGCCATATCAGATACATGAATCTGGCGTATACTCCGACCAACCGTGTGACACCTGAAAAGTCCCCCATGCTGTACTACAAGACGTTTTTGGCCCAGAAAGAAAGTGACTGGGTTGTTCTCGTACATGGCGCCGGAGGCAGTTCAGCGATCTGGTTCAAGCAGCTTCGCGCCTTTCGGGAGGCCGTAAATGTGCTCTTGGTAGACTTGCGTGGACACGGCCGATCCAAGGATTACCATGGTCCCGACGGAAAATATTCGCTGCCGTCGATCAGTTCCGATATCATCGCTGTCCTCGACGACGTGGGAATCGAGGCTGCCCATTTCGTTGGCGTGTCGTTGGGGACCATCTTGATTCGCTGTGTGGGAGAAATCGCTCCGGAGCGCGTAAAGAGTATGGTGATGGCAGGTGCTATTACAGATTTTAATGCCTGGGCCCGGTTCCTCGTCTCCCTGGGTCATACGCTCAAGTACACGGTTCCCTTCCGCCCGTTGTACCGGATGTTCGCGTGGATCATCATGCCCGGAAAACGAGCTCGGGAGTCAAGAGAGGTATTTCGTGAGGAAGCAAAAAAGGTGTCTCCAGACGAATTCAAACGATGGTTGAAGCTTACAAAGGAAGTGTTCGGATACCTGAAGGAGTGGGCGAAGTCCGCGGGGCCATGCCCGATTTTATATGTGATGGGTGGGCACGACTATATCTTTCTGGAGCCGGCAAAGGAGTTGGCAGAACGATATTCGAATCAATGTCTGGAAGTGATCGAAGAGTCGGGGCACGTTTGCAACGTAGAATGTCCGGAAAAATTCAATCGGACGGCTCTGGCCTTCATCGATGCTCCGAACCGCTGGTCGCCCTCGTACTCGTAGAGCGACAGGAATCCAGTCATCTTCCGCGAGATACAGTATACGTTACCAGGCTCTCGAGTGCGTCTCGAGCTTCGGAATGGTGTAGATCGCCGAGCATCTCAGACGCTTGTTCTGCAAGCGTATTCATTTTTCCCCGGGCATAATCGAGCCCTCCTTTCGACTTCACGAACTCAGAAATCTGACGAATCTCGGATTTTCCCTTCCTACTCTTTCGGACCAACTTCAGAATTTTTCGCCGTTCGGTCGAGTCGGCCGTCTGAAGAGAATAGATCAGTGGAAGCGTCATTTTCTTGTCTTCGATATCCAGCCCGAGCGGCTTGCCGACGTCCTTTTCACCGTAGTCAAATAAATCATCCCGAATCTGAAAGGCCAGGCCCAGCTTCTCTCCGAATAGACGCATTCGTTCGATAACCGATGGGTCGTCGGTGACGCTTACCGCACCACAAGCTGTACACGCTGAGATGAGAGAGGCTGTTTTGTCAGAGATGATTTTGAAATACGTCTTCTCGTCAATGTCCAGCTTTCGAGCCTTTTCGATTTGCAATAATTCTCCCTCGCTCATTCGACGGACTGCACCGGAAACGACCTGGAGAAGGTCATAGTCTTCATATTCCAGGGCCAAAAGCAGTCCTTTGCTCAAGAGGAAGTCACCGATCAGTACAGCAATCCGATTTTTCCAAAGGGCCTTCACCGAATACATACTTCGCCGTTTGTCGGCGTTGTCGACGACGTCGTCATGGACAAGCGTGGCCGTATGAAGCAGTTCTACCAGTGCCGCAGCCCGGAAGGTTGATTCGTTGATCGACCCACATGCTTTGGCCGAGAGAAGAACCAGGACCGGACGAATTCGCTTGCCTTTCTGACGGAAGAGGTATTGCGTGACCAGATCCAGAATCCTCACCTCAGAACGCATCGCATCCCGAAAATAGCGTTTGAACTCGATTAGTTCGTCCTCAACGGGTTGTTTGATCTCAGCCAGAGAACGCGGTCGGACGGTAGGTGTGTCCCGTGTGGCTACCTGCATGGACAGTGACGTTGATTCGAAATAATGGGTTCGGTATGAGGCGATTCGGGGTTCGCGGGGGAATGTCTGGAAAAAACTAATGAAGAAAATCTGGAAGAATGTATGGCAGAACGTCCCATATACGCGAGCGCTTCACACACGTTTGAACAACGCGGATACATCGCTCTCAACTCATGTGAACTGATATTGATTTCTTCTCAGCAGGATAAAAAAGAAGGGTACCCCAGCGAGCGCGGTGACAATTCCGACGGGCAAATCCTGTCCCGTTAGTATGGTTCGAGCCAGCAAGTCGGCAGCAATAAGAAAAATTCCACCACAGAGATAAGAAACAGGGACCACAACGCGATGAGAAATACCCACCCATGATCGAACAGCATGTGGCACGATTAAGCCGACAAATCCGATGGCGCCTGAATTGGAGACGAGAATTCCTGTGACGAAGGCGGCCAACACAATCAAAAATTTCTTGATGCCCTCCACATGCACGCCGAGGCCGGACGCCGGCTCTTCTCCGAGAAGGAACGCATCGAGGTGCCGAGAAAGAATGAATAGACAACCTACGCCGATCAGGGACGCTGTCGCGGCCAACGGCAAGGTCTCCCACGTGTAGCCGCTGAGAGTTCCGAGCAGCCAAAAAAGAACCACCCGGAGCTGGTTGGGATCCGGAGACAGGTACGTGATGAATGCCGTGAATGCAGCCATCAGGGAGGCCATGGCCACGCCAGCCAACAATAGTCTGGATACGGAGAGCGATCCGTCGCTGCGGGCAATCAGATAGACGATGGATATTGACAAGAATGCGCCAGCAAACGCAGCGAGCGGTACAGAAAGCCAAACAGCTACGACCGGTGGGATAAATCCCAAAAAGAAAAGTGAAGCACCCGCAGACGCCCCGCTGGAGATGCCCAGGATGTATGGTTCTGCCAGAGGATTTCGCACGAGGGCTTGCATGGCAACGCCGATGACAGACAAACCCCCTCCGACGAGAAATGCAGCAATTACGCGGGGCGTGCGAAGCTGCGAAATGATAGCAACCTCCACATCCGAAACACGGTCAGCCGAACCTGTCAACGGGCTCAACAGCGTGCGAAGAACTGAGCCTAGTTCGATCGGTGTAGACCCAAATGAAATCGCGATCGCCATAGTCGGTAAAACCGCGACGAGAAGTCCACCGAGTATAAGCGTCTGTTTTTTCAAAATGTGTTCACGATCCGTCCGGAGTAATCACGTCTGACTTACTGCGTACTCTGACCCTGCCTGATCAACGATGATAGATGTTCGGCTCCTTCAACAATTCGCGGACCGGCTCGAAGAATCAAATCCGCTTCAATGGTGAAAACACGACTTCGTTGAACAGCTGGTACTAGGGTCCAGGTGGGATGATGCTCGAGCAACCGATCGAGAGTAAACGCTTCCCCGAACGTACCAACGATGACATCCGGGCTCTCTGACAAGACGAACTCGTCGCTCAAGATCGGCGTTTCAACGCCGAGATCGGCGGTTAGGCTTCGCCCGCCGGCAAGTTCGATCAGGTCGTGAACGTAACTCTCCGGTCCGAAAGAATGAAGCGTCTCCGTCGAAATGAGGAAGAGCACGCTTGGGCGGACATCCGTGAGTTCATGTTGAGATTGGAGTGCGGATATTCGGTTACGCAGACCAGTTAAGTATTCAGAGGCCGTTTCAGATGTCCCGAGAATCAGACCAACCATTTCTATGGAGGCAAGGACGTCTGCCAAGGTCCGACTGGGTAAATAGAATACCGGAATGCCCAACGATTCGAATACAGAAACATCTCTCGAATTGTTGACCTGTGTCGTTGCGAAAACAATGTCCGGTTCCAGGGCGGTCACCGCCTCAAAATTTACGGGTAACGCCGGATAGTTGGGAAGGTCGAGAACGGCCGGAGGATAATTGTCGGCATTCGATACACCTACGATTCTCTCCAATCCACCGGCAGCGACTACAATTTCGGTGACGCCGGGAGCCAGTGTTGCAATGCGGTTGATCGTGACTGGCAAACGAACTTCTCTATCAAGTCCGTCTGTTACGATTCGATGTTCCGAATTGTCCTGACTGGCCGGCTGACACGCCGAAAGCAAGGCAATGACGGCAGCCCAGATCATCTGACGCCGAGGCATACTAGTCAGAGAGTTACAACGTTGAGACAGACGAGTCAGAAATTTGCGAATAAGACCCACGAGAATGGTTTTTGACGCCTGAGATCATTGAGAAGGAAGATACTATCTCCGAGACCGGCGGCAACGATCGCCAGAGAGAAGTTTCTAATCGGCTGGGGAGATAGTATGTTGAGAGCCAGGACCCAGCGTGTTTACATGAAGGCTACAGCGATCATCAATCCGGCTTCGAGTGTGGGGCAGACGTCGACGCGAGTTGACGAGGTTATTTCTGCCCTCGGCGCGGTCGGTATTGAGGCAGAAGTTGTCCTCAGTGAGAGGCCTCTTCATGCGCGTGATGTGGCCCGAGCCTTGGGGAGTGATGGGCAGATGGTTTTGGCCGTTGGGGGTGATGGCACGGTCAATGAAGTGGCGCAGGGCCTTCTGGAATCTGAATCCACGTCTGTTTTGGGAATTCTCCCGTTTGGAACGGGAAATGACTTTGCCCGAATGATCGGAATGTCGAACGATCTGGAGACGGCAGTTGGTCAACTGAAAACAGCTGAACCTGTGAAAGTTGATATCGGGCGGGTCCGTTGGAAACAGGCGGATAACGCCTTCAGTTGCATATTTGTTAACGCAATCGGAATCGGATTCGATGGCCATGTCGCGAGTATTGCACCTCGTTACAAGGGGTATCCTTTTCAACTCGGGTATTTAGCCGCTATACTGGTGGCGCTGACAACCTGGAAAGATGTAGGCGTTACCGTGTCGGATCTTGATGCGGCATCGTCGAAACAATTTACGGGGCCGTTATTCTTTGTCACCGTCGGAAATGCGCGGGATTCCGGAGGGGGATACACCATTAATCCGAAAGCTTCGATCGTCGACGGACGACTGGACGTCTGCCTGGTTCGGTCCCTACCCAAACTGCGTGCCCTTCGCATGCTTCCGTCTGCCAGGACGGGCGGTCATCTAGAATACAACGAAGTTCAATACTGGCAGTCGACCGGAATCCGTATCGAGATGGAACGGGGAATCCCCATTCATATGGATGGGGAAGTGCGATCACTCAACGCCTCCGAGGTTGAAGTAACCGTTGATCCAAGAGCCCTGAATGTTATGGTACCTATTGATAAAATCAATGATATCTGAAAATGCTCTAAGCCCAATATCGGCTTCGGAAACTTTACGAATCACAGTCGTACTTTCACCCGCATGAATCAGGAAGAGAAAAATGAACTTATTCGTCGGCTAGAGAAGCGCTTCGGAAGGAACGAGCCGATGCGATTCAACGGTCCGGATCATGTCCAGGAGACCCTGGATAAGATGATTGGTCAGGGCGCCAGTCGATTCGGCGTCCGTGTGGATGAACCTGATCGGACTGGATTTCGGGCGTGTGATTTGGCGCCTCCGTTGGCCCGAATGATTGATCATACGGCGCTCAAACCCGACACGACGGAGGCCCAGATTCGTGAGCTCTGCCGCGAGGCTCGACAATATTGCTTTGCCTCTGTTTGTATAAGTCCATGTTTTATTCCATTGGCCTCTGAACTCCTTCGAGGATCGGACGTGGCCGTTTGCACGGTGGTTGGCTTCCCACACGGCGCAAGTTCTTCGCTTGTGAAGGCGAAGGAGACGGAGGTCGCGATACGCGATGGTGCAACTGAGATCGATATGGTCATCAATGTGGGTATGCTCAAAAGTGGCCGCTATGACTATGTCGAAGCAGACATCCGTAAGGTCGTAGATGTTTGTATTGCGGCCAGTGAGAGTGGAGACGCGGCAATCATTACGAAAGTGATTTTGGAAACGGCTCTTCTAACGAATGAAGAAAAAGTTATCGCGTCGGTTTTATCACTGAATGCCCGTGCGGACTTCGTAAAAACGTCGACCGGATTCTCAATCGGCGGGGCTACTGCAGCAGATATTGCTCTCATGCGAAGGGTCGTCGGGCCGGATATCGGTGTGAAGGCATCAGGCGGCGTTCGAACCCGGGAGGACGCGGAAACCATGATCGCTCACGGCGCAACTCGTATAGGCGCGAGTGCATCCGTCGCCATACTAAAAGGGTCTAGCTAGGAGACGGTAGTGGAAGAGTCGAATGACTTCTGGGTACGAATTATCGTTGTCTCTACCATAATTCTGGCTTCGTGTTCTGGAAGTGGCAACACAACAGCTGATACCGATGGGGATACGGATCAGAGAGCTCTCAACCTGTCGGACTACGAAATCTTCGACGTCGAACCGTATGCCGATGAGCCCGCCTCCGTGGATGTTCGAGTGATTCATGACGTCCCCGACGAGTTGATGGAAAACCGTGCAGACGCTGGAATCGTTCAGATCGTGCCTGGGTACAGAATTCAAGTTTACTCGTCGCTTGATCCGGGCGCAGCCATTGTTGCCGAAGAGGAACTAAAATCGTGGTGGAGTCGGGTGTCGGACGAAGACAAAGAAGAAAATCAGCTTCCACTGGACCTGACGATCTACAACAATTTCAAACAGCCGCTTTACAGAATTCGTATCGGCAATTTTACGCAGCGCCTAGATGCAGAACGGCTGATGGCGTTTATGGCCAGTAAATTCGCTACGGTGTTTGTGGTACCGGATCGAGTTACCGTCAGGCGGTGATATTCAGTGGGTAAACATTCGACGCCATGAACCGGGAAGCGATAACCCGGCTGCAACAGCCTGGCGATTCTGAGCGAGGCTATATCAAGTTGGCCGTTATGCCGAGAAAAACGCCGAGTGCGCAAAACCCAAATACGATCAGAAGGGCTTGTATGGAGTCGCGAACGTCTGAAACGCTTTGTATCTGACTGTTAAGTTTCATCATCTTCCCTGAAGCAGTCTGTCCGAAATACTTGTTGCTCGTATGAGCAAGCTGTTTTGAGATCTACTACGGGGCGAATCCGACTTCGTTACGTTTCTCTTAAAATTATTCCGGATTCCACGACGGTTTTCAACGCGTTGTTCATGGTTTCGAATCCGGCACGAGTCTTCGGTTCGAGACGCTTCCAAATGAGTGGCACAAGAAATCCGCTGAAATTCTCACCGTGAAAGAATCGGGATCCACCCGAGGCAGTCGCTTCGATACGAAAAAGGTGTTCTCCATCAAAGATACCCGGAACCAGCAACCTCCCCTTCCAACGCAATTCTTTGTTTTCTTCCCACCGCACGATCGTAGGGCGAAAGGTCATCGCGGATCCGCCCGGCGAGCGAATGAGTACCTCTAGACGGCCTCCTTCGGCACGAGCTCCTTGGATATTCACAATAAATGGATTCCAGGCCGGATAGGATTCGAACTGCGTGAGTACCCTCCAAACAGCCTCAGGAGGAGCATCGATCAGGATCTCGGTTCGTAGCGTATTCACAGCGTTCTCAATTCTCTTTCCACGACGAGGTGCTTTGCGTTGAAGGCTGCACCAATAATTCCGGCTTCATTCCCGAGCGTCTCGGCGCGTAGTCCTGCCCGAGTCTTCAAGAGATGAAGATACTGCTCGGTCTTTTCAGGATGACTTGCTCCGCCGCCTATGATGATCCAGTCCAACGTCATCAGAAACTCCACCCGCTCGAGGTACTCCTGAAATCGAACCGACCATTCGGGCCAAGTCAGGTCATTCTCCATACGAGCACGGGCGGAGGCATAGTCGTCGGCGATTTCCCCGTGGAGCGAGAGATGTCCCAATTCCGTATTCGGCACCAGTACGCCGTTAACGAACAGCGCCGATCCGATCCCGGTACCGATGGTGAGGAAAAGAACTACGCCTTCGCAATTCGCCCCAGCACCAAACTTGAGCGAGGCAATCCCGGCCGCATCGGCGTCGTTGAGAACCTCGACAAGGCGTCCGGTTCGCTTGAAGAGAAGATCGTCGATTTTACAATTGATCCATTCCTCATGGATGTTTACGGCTGTATACACAACTCCGTTTTCAACGCGAGCAGGGACGGTGCACCCAAAGGGTCCTACACAGTCAAATTCATCCACGATTTTTGCTACGATATCCGCAACCGCATCGGGTGTCGCCGGTTCGGGAGTCGGGATTCTGTACCGCTCACTGAGCATGCGACCCGAATCTACATCTACGGGCGCACCCTTTATTCCGGATCCACCAATATCTATTCCTAGAATGGTCATCTGCCTACTTGCATTTGAAATACGGCGGAGAACATACGAGCATCCTTTACAAGGAGCAACGCGTTGGATTCAAGCATTCATTACACGACTGTACGATACGGCCAGCTTCGATCGAGTAGATTGTTGGTTCTCACCAGAAAGAGTGCTAGATGCCGATACACGAACTTGCAGGTCAACCGGTCCCGGTTGAATCACTGATTGATATTTCTCTTCTTGAGAACGCATACACCGAAACCAAGTGGGAAAAGGACAACCCAGCTGCTATCGTATCGTTCGGGACTTCGGGACACCGAGGTACTTCTCTAAACGGTAGTTTTACCCAATCGCAGATTCTCGCTATTACGCAGGCGGTGTGCGAATTCCGAACCGGAGCCGGTATCAGTGGCCCTCTCTATCTCGGGAAGGACACGCACGCTCTTTCAAGGGTCGCGTACTTGTCGGTTCTGGAAGTACTGGTGGCGAATGACGTTGACATCGTTTGCCAGGATGGACACGGGTTCACTCCGACGCCCGTCATATCCCACGCCATTCTGACCCACAATCGAAACAGAGAGTTGGATGTGTCGGACGGACTCATTATTACCCCTTCCCATAATCCACCTCAAGACGGCGGAATCAAATACAATCCGCCCCATGGTGGTCCGGCCGAGGCGTCCATCACGGCTCAGATCGAAACACGGGCAAATGAACTTCTAAGAGCCGGGTCGACAGATATACGTCGAATCGATTCGGGCGGCGCTCTCCAGTCTTCCAAGGTCACGGAGGTCGATTTCGTCGGGCCGTATGTAGATGATCTTGAGAATGTGTTGGAAATGAGCGCAATTGCTGGCTCCGGATTGCGTATCGGTGCGGATCCGCTTGGAGGAGCGGGTGTTGCGTATTGGGGAAGGATCGCCGAGAAATACGGACTGGAAATAACTGTCGTTAATGAGGCTGTGGACCCCACATTTTCTTTCATGCGAGTCGATAAGGATGGCAAGACTCGGATGGATTGTTCGTCGCCTTATGCAATGGCGGGCCTCATCGAACTCAGAGACTCATTCGATATCGCCTTTGGAAATGATCCTGATTTCGATCGCCATGGAATCGTTTCCAGTAAGCACGGTTTGTTGAATCCAAACCATTACCTGGCCGTGGGCATCAATTACTTGTTCCAGCACCGACCTGACTGGTCAGCGTCAGCTCAAGTCGGGAAAACACTCGTTTCGAGTTCGATGATCGATCGTGTGGCGACCGATCTCGGAAGAGGGCTGACTGAAGTGCCGGTGGGTTTTAAATGGTTTGTCGATGGATTATTAACGGGATCGATTGGCTTTGGAGGAGAGGAAAGTGCAGGGGCTTCGTTCTTGAGGAAAGATGGCACTGTTTGGACGACCGACAAGGACGGCATCATCATGAATCTCCTGGCAGCGGAGATTATGTCCGTGACCGATCGGGATCCGGGCGACCTCTATCAGACATTGACCGACCGATTTGGTACTCCGGTATACGACCGTTCGGAAGCACCGGCCACACGAGATCAGAAAAACCTCTTGAAGACCATGAGTGCAAGGGATGTCCCGGAGAATGAATTGGCGGGTGATCCGATTCTAGCGAAACTCACCCGAGCTCCGGGAAATGGAGCTGCTATTGGTGGACTCAAAGTGGTGACAGAGTACGGATGGTTTGCCGCACGCCCTTCGGGGACCGAAGATATTTACAAGATTTATGCTGAGAGCTTCAGAGGAGAGGATCACCTAGGCAAAATTCAGGAGGAAGCTCGATTGTTAATTGACCGCGTATTTGCGGGTCTCCATCGCTAACTAGTTCCCATCCATAAACTCACAATTCGTTGCGTCCCATGATGATATGGGCATTTATGACTCGTGTTTGTGCCTGATTTGTCGTATCTTTCGGTGTGATTTTGTACTACCTCCGGCAAGCAAAAAGGTACTCGAATGCGCCGAATTGTCCCTGAACCCGATCTGTTCCGCAGCAGGCAACTTCGCCATAAGCAGGCCCGCGAACTTGCGATGATCGACCGCATCCTCGTGGCCAATCCCTCGGCCGCAGAAGCGGTCTGGAAAGACTTGCAGGGGCCGCTCGTCAGGAAGGGTCGACCGGGCCTATCGGCCGATCAGGTTTTGCGCGCGGCTATTGTCAAGCAGATGAACGGGTACAGTTACGAGGACCTCGCCTTCCACCTGGCCGACTCAGATTCGTACCGTCAGTTCTGTGGCTTCACTTCTGCGGAAGAGGTCCCGCAAAAGTCGGCGCTGGGTTATAGCATTAAGCGTATCTCGGCCGAGACGTGGGAGGAGATCAACCGGATACTGCTCGGCTATGCCAAAGACAAGGGCGTTGAGAGCGGCGAGCGGGTCCGGATTGATCCGACTGTCACCGAGACCAATATTCATGCGCCGACCGACAACTCGCTTTTATTCGACTGCGTGCGGGTGCTCGGTCGTCTGTTGAAGCATGCCCGCAAGACGTACGGCGTAGAGTACTCGAGCCGTCTCAAACGGGCTAAGCGGCGTCACATGGCAGTGATGAATGCTCCGAATAGTAAGCGGCGGCTTGCGCCCTACAAGGATTTACTGAAGGTCACGAGAGAGACGATCCGGTTCGCAGAACAGGTCGTAAAGCGCCTACGGGCAGAAAATGGGCCCGAGGCGCACCGCTTGGCCGAAGAGCTACAGCACTATATCGAACTTGCCTGGAACGTAGTCTCGCAGACCGAGCGCCGCGTCTTGCGCGGAGAATCGGTGCCGGCGCCCGAGAAGATTGTCTCGATCTTCGAGCCGCATACGGACATCATCCGCAAGGATCGCCGGGACACCTATTACGGCCATAAGGTGACGCTCTCTGGCGGGCGGAGCGGAATGATTCTCGACTGGGTAGTCGAAGACGGTAATCCGGCCGACACCACGCTCTTGACGCGGATGCTCGACCGCCTGCAGGCGATCTACGGGAGCTATCCCCGGCAGGTGGCCGTCGATGGCGGCTTTGCGAGCAAGGAGAACCTGCGTCTGGCCAAGGAGAAGCCGGGTGTGGTCGATGTGGCCTTCGCCAAAAAGTGTGGACTCGCGGTCGAGGATATGGCCACGAGCCGGAGAGTCTACAAAAAGCTGCGCGACTTCCGCGCCGGTATTGAGGGCATCATCTCGTTCCTCAAACGTGTCTTCGGACTGAGGCGCTGCATATGGCGAAGTCGACCCTCGTTTGCCTCCTAAGTGGGCGCCTCCATCGTGTCTGCCAACCTGCTCATTCTCGCTCGTCACCTGATGTAGCTGGGCGATAGCGGCCTCTTTCACTCAAGCATTCCGGAACCCAGGCCGACGTGTGTTCGGACGTTACACTCAAAGGCTTTCTGCGAATATTTTACACTTCCGAGGCATATTTCCTGGTCGAACCATAGCCCTCAGAAAGGGCTTACAGGCAGAAATACTGCCTCAGCACCCCTATGGAGGCAGTTTCCGGAGGAGAACTAGTTAGTTTCGTGCATATGGTCAGACGTATCGCCACTGCATATTCGTCCCTCTGTCATTTTGCGTATACCCGAAATGTGATTCGTCCCGTCTTTCATAAGGCCGATCTGGAAAAAGAAGAGTGGACCGGTCAGTTCGGTCAGGATAAATGGGTCGCCGAAAACTTATTGGCTGGAATAGCAGGTTGCACTGAAATCATGGAGATATCCGGCTACGCGGAGAGGTTGAGTGGGATCGTGGAGAATTATGATGTACGGCATCTGAAACGCATCGAACTCGAGTTAGACCAACACGGAGGCCGTCGGAGAATGATCGAGGTACCATGCCAAACACTGAACGAACTGCTTGAATCGCACAATATTTCGACCGTGGAGTACCTTGACATTGATACGGAAGGCTCAGAATTGTCGATTCTCAGTGCCGTTGACTGGAATCGCTTCGACATCAAGGTCATAGGTGTTGAGAACAATTACCGAGATTATCGGATTCCTCAATTACTGATGCGACACGGATACAAGTTCCATTCCGTTGTCGGGGACGAGTTCTACATAAAGAACTGCCTGATCAACGTCAAGGATTCTTCCGGTCCCATGGGTCGGGAATTATGAATGTGGCCGATCACCTGCCATTTCCCCTGTAAGTATAGAGGGCGTAGTATCTACCAGATCAAT
>JADFHF010000081.1 GCA_022567305.1 Bacteroidota bacterium
GGATTTGAGGGGTCTGTTGCCCTGCATCCTGTGCCGCTGCGTGGGAAGGGGTCCCAAGGAAGAGGAATGCCAGGAACGCTGCGCGAACCGCAGAAAACCGGGGTGAATCGTTCATTGTCAGCTCAGAACGAATTGAACAACGGATGATACTCGACCAAACCCCGGGCGTCCTCAAGTCCGTTCTTCTTAAGCTCCAAGGCCATAAACACTCCGTCCGGGACATCAAATGAACATTTCAAATCATATTCAGCGGCAGGCCTGAATCCAAATCGGGGATAGTAGTCTGGATGACCCAGAACAACCACGCCGTCCCAGTTTTCTGCCCGAAGCCGCGCCAAACTGTGATTTACGAGCAGCGTCCCGATTCCACGTTTTTGAAGGGCAGGTGTTACGGCCATCGGAGCAAGTCCCAATACGGAATCTGCTCCCGCAACCGAGACGGCGGAATAAAAGATGTGACCGACACAGACGCCATCGATTTCGGCAACAAGAGAAAGCGATGATTCCTCAGCTTCCCGAAGTCGGTCAACCAGCGTAGCCTCGTCGTCGGATTCGAAGGCAAGGCAATTGATTTCATGAACCGCCGGGATATCGGCTTCTATTTCCGGTCGGACGATGACGGAGTCGAGAGAAACTTCTCTCACTGAACCGTGGCCATGCATTCGATCTCGACGCGGGAATTCAGTGCGAGTCCGCTAGCGCCAAACGCACTGCGCGCAGGTTTATGATCGGGGAAGAACGTTGTATAGACCTCGTTCATGGCGCCCCACTCGTCGATGTCGGCGAGCATAACGGTGCACTTGACCACTTCATTCATGGAGGAACCATACTTCTCGAGCCTCGCGCTGATGTTTTCTAAGGTCTGGCGGGTTTCTTCCTGAATGCCACCTTCAACGAGGCCCTCTCCGGGAGCGACTCCGATGCTACCGGACAGATAAAGTATGTGTCCGACCCGAACGGCGTCCGAAAACGGGCCAACCGATTCACTCTGATCCGGATACTGAATCAGGAGTTCGTCATCATCGTCATGATCTTCTGATTCCTGGCATGCACCAAGAGTGAAAATCAAAAGTAGGGGGAGCAGATGAAGGAGTTTCATGATTTCGGTGGGTTCATTCTGTCTTTAGTTTTTCAATTTTGACGGCCGTTCCATAGGCCAGAAGTTCGGCGGCGCCCGTCATGACCTGTGCCGTCATGAATCGCACATTCACAACTGCTTGGGCACCCTTACTCTCGGCATCGACTTCCATCCTCAAAACGGCCTCGTTTCTGGCCTCGACGAGCATTTCTGTGTATTCCTTGATTTCACCACCCACGATTTGCCTCAGGCCTGCTAAAAAATCTTTACCGATGTGCTTGGCGCGGATTGTATTTCCGCGAACAAGGCCCAGGTGTTCGACGATCCGATGTCCTTCGATCGTCGGTGTGGTCACGAGTAACATGAGTCTTTGGGATTGATGGTTAGAGCCTAGTCGTCGCGAAGCGACTGATTGTAGTCGCTTTCTTCGATTCGCTCCATGATTAAGGAAACGAAGAGCAGAACAAAACCGAAAAATCCGGCGCCGATGCCGAGCTGCATCGCGCCCGGCAGGGTCGTGAAGAAAGGCCAGATGGCTCTGAGTGGAGGAATGACATAACTGACGAAGATGACTGCGGCCGTTCCAAGAAGGGCATACGCAAGGATACGAATGGGCTTATTCATGGTTTTTTGCCTCAACTTGCTTTTCCGACGCCTTAGAAGATCGGCGCTTTTCTAGCCAGCTGTCGACGCTGTATTTTCCGGGTCCGATCAACATCACGCCCACGAGAACAAAGAAGTTTTTGAAGGGGTGTCCTGGATTTCCTCTGCCGCTTACGACGTGTCCAAGCCAGGCCACAAACATTCCGAAAGCCAAGATGGCACAGAGTGGACGAAAGAGAAATCCTGCGGCAATCATCAAGGCGCCGACGGACTCTGCGAACGACATCATGAAACCCCAAAACGTCGGCAAGAAGTTGATGCCCAGTCGAGACATCGCTCCACCCAGGCCTTCCCAGCGCTCCGGACCACCCGTAATTTTATCCCATCCGTGGTAGTAGATAAACCCCACACCAAAACCAACGCGAAGGACCAGGAGGCCTACATCGGTGTATTTCTCCGAAGACTTCCAGATCATACTCCTTTCTCTGTCGGTTCGTGGAATTTCGGTCTGTAGGGCAAATGTAAGCCTTTAAGACCAGGTATTCGCATTCTACGAGGATCCAAACCGCTGGCTAGACCATTTCAAATCGAGCCGTAAAGTGTCTCAGGCGCTCGGATTGCTCGACGATCCGTACCCCTCGTATCTCTTCTCGTCGCTTACTCACGTCTTGGATGCAGTCCACAACGTAGTCGACCTGGCTCTTGGTATAGACGCGCCGAGGAATGGCAAGACGAACCAGTTCAGAGTCGGAATAGGTTTCCGGATCGGCCGTTCCAAACATGACCGATCCAATTTCGACCGATCGTATTCCTCCCGTACGATAGAGCTCTATGACCAATGCCTGACCTGGATATTCGGACTGTGGGATATGGGGAAGCATGTTTTTTGCATCGATGTAAATGGCATGACCACCCGGCGGGAGAATGATGGGAACGTCCGCCTCGGTGATCTGCTCACCGAGATACGACGTGGAAGACGCTCGATATTCCTGGTATCGATAATCAAGAGCCTCGTAAAGACCTACCGCGATCGCTTCGAGGTCTCGGCCTGCCAAGCCACCATAGGTCGGAAATCCTTCCGTCAGGACCAGAAGCTCTTCCTCCTGTTTGGCTACATTCGAGTCGTTTGAACAAAGGAATCCACCAATATTGGCCATTCCGTCTTTCTTTGCACTCATCGTGCAGCCATCAGAGTAGGAAAAGATTTCGCGGGCAATATCGATGAGCGGTGTCTCGGCGTATCCTTCTTCACGATGACGGATGAAGAATGCGTTTTCGGCAAATCGACACGCGTCGATATAGAAGGGGATACCTGCAGCACGACATAAATTTGAGGCAGTCCGGATATTGGCCATAGAGACGGGCTGGCCTCCTCCGCCGTTGTTGGTCACGGTCATCATGGCCAAGGGAATCTGATCCTTGTTTTCCTTCAGGACTTTTTCAAGAGCCTCCAAGTCCATATTTCCCTTGAACGGATGTGGCGTCGAGAACTCTTTCGATTCAGCGCACGGGAGGTCAAGGGCTTTCGCACCAGCCGCTTCAATGTTGGCTCTGGTCGTGTCAAAATGTGTGTTATTGGGGATGATGTCCCCCGGTTTGACGAGTGTAGCGACAAGAATGCGTTCGGCGGCGCGGCCTTGATGGGTCGGGATGACATGCACGAAGCCGAAGATGTCACGAACCGCCTTTTCAAAACGAAAATAACTTGGACTGCCGGCATACGACTCATCTCCGCGCATGATAGCAGACCACTGTTCGGCACTCATCGCTCCTGTGCCGCTATCCGTCAGGAAGTCTATCAGAACGTCGTCGGAATGTACCTGAAAGAGATTGTAGCCTGCATTTTTAAGAATTTCCTCGCGTTCCTGAAAGGTCGTCATACGAATGGGCTCGACGACCTTGATTCGGAACGGTTCGATGATGCGGTCAGAGGCTGAATTCATGGAAGTATTATTTGAATCAGAAGTAACTATTTCACGTTTAGATTTCTACTCGGAATTTCAAGCGAATCAAGCTTGAAGAAAAGGGGCGCGGAACGTATAAACAGAAAGTTCAGAGTTGTGGTGGTGACAGAGAATGGGGTTCTATAGAATGATCCTTTTCCAAAATACAAGAAGGATTCTCGGCGTCGTATTGGTTTCGGTAATTCTTTTTGCTGCGAACGGTTGCAGAGAGCCAGAAACAGGCGGTCAGACGGAAAAACTTCCGCCCGATTGGCCGGTCACACCCATCCCCGAAATTCAGATTCACCCGGACGACCCCAGCCCCGTCGTCGGCCGGTGGGAAGTGGTTGACTATCATCTTACGCCCGTTTCTGCCATCGGTGAGGATGAGGCGATTGATTGGCTCGGGCAACTGATCGTGTTCTCTGAAAATGCGGTCGGCATAGAAACAGAACTGTGTGAAGCCCCTTCGTTTGAGGAGCGCTCTGAAGTTTTCGATGAATATTTCAGCGACTACGGAGTGAAAGCCGAAAGATTCGGAGTGACAGAACATGAGGTTGATGTCATCAGCGTGCGCTGTAACAACGAGCCCTGGTCTGGAGCGGGTTCGGAGCTTTTTCGAGTAGCGGGAGATACCATTGTAGTCGTCTACGACGGCATATTTTTTTCACTCGAACCGTATTAGGCAGAAGGAGAGCGATCGAAAGGGCAGTGTGCAAAAGATGCCTTGCTTCGTCGTATTCGTTGACAATAGGTTGGCGAATGACGAATTCCACTCCGCGAAACACAGCCGATCCTAGAGAGGATCTACCTGATATGTCCATGTTCATCGGGAGGTCAACAGTCGTATTGGTCCTGACCGTCGGAATTGCATTTTCCTCGTTCTCGTGTGATACATTTGAATTGAAACGTTAGCCTCGACCGAACGGGCTGACAGGTCGAACCGTCTCCCTCCCACCGGGAACTGATTTAGGACGCGGATTAAGAGTACAGTATCTCTTCGATGGTAATGCGAGGGATAGATCCGGTCATGGTCTTGATGGACTCGTTGCCGGTACTACGCTTGTCCAGGATCGATTTGGTACGCCAAAAAGCGCCATTCATTTTGACGGGCAAGACGACCACATCGGGATTCAAAACAGCGTTTCCCTCAAGCTAAAGCTTCCGATCAGCATTTCGATGTGGGTACAACTCGACCAGGTAGAAACCACGATGGCCTCATTAACCACTGATTTTCACACTGAAAGAAATACGGGCGGATTCGCGACCTTCGATAATCGTGGAGCCAATGCCGCTTTCAGCTTTGGAGATGGTGGCCGACTAGGTCAGCAATCACGGCGTACGAAACCTGGAAGAACCAAACTGGCTCCAGGTGTTTGGTATCATGTTGCGGGTACGATAGTAGGTCCAGATAGCATTACTGTATATCTGAATGGCGAAAATGACGGAGGTCGTTACGACGGTTCTGCCGAGTCCGTGGTCTATTCAGATGGATCAGCAAACATCGGGAGAAGAACAGTAACTCCCAATGCCCCACCCATCTACTTTTCAGGTGCATGAGATGAAGTTGCGATCTACGATAGGGTCCTGAGTGCTCAAGAGATCTACCTACTCTATACGGTTGGTATATCATTGTTAATTCGTGATGACGATGCGGAGAGACGTCGCTGAGTGGGCGAAACGACGTTTGGCAGCCTATCTTCTCGTGGATGGACATCGTTGAGCGCAGATATCAGATCACTCTTTCCTTTCTGACAGAGGTATTGTCGCCTCCGGCACGAATCCTGGATCTCGGGATCGACAATCCACTCGCAGCGCGGATGCGAAGATTGGGATATGATGTTGTTAATACGCCAGACGTAGATCTCGATCATTCTCCCCAAGTGGTTACTGGACAAAACGTTGATGCAGTTACAGCCTTTGAAATATTAGAGCATCTGGTGAACCCTTTTTCAGTGCTTTCTGCGATCGATGCTCCTCGATTGATAGCAACCGTTCCTCTGCGACTGTGGTTTGCCACGGCCTATAAGAATCCTGGAGACGAATTCGACCAGCACTTTCACGAATTCGAGCCGTGGCAGTTTGATCGATTGATCGAGAAATCAGGTTGGGAGATTTCTTCAACCAAAACATGGACGGGACCGACCGGCACCGTTGGGATTAGACCTCTACTTCGTCGATTCACGCCACGGTATTATGGTGTTGATGCAAGACGAAGAATAACCTCTCCGGGCTGACAATTTGAGCGTGGAGGGCCTCGAAATCTGCAGTCTGTTGGGGGATTAGGGTTTTTCTGTCCATGCCACTCTGAGTGCATTGTTTGGAGTCTTTCCCTTGGCAAGTTTAACTGTTTTGATGCTATCAGTGCGTGGCACTAAGCCCATCGTAATTCACGTCGGAAGCAGAACGCGAAAACGATCCCCAATTATGGCTGGGGTAGGTTGGAACGGTCTCTTGCTGGCCCGCATGGGTCTTTGGATGCTAATTTCTGGTGTCGGATCCGTCTCGGTGCAGACGATCGTAGGAGGAAAAGCCGACGGGGTATGGACGCTTGAAGGCCGTCCTTACTTATTCGCCGGGTTCGTGGTGGTTCAGGATGAATCGGTGCGGTCAATTATTCGCCGTGGTCTTTGACTCCGTTTGCAGTACCGGTGACTGCGGAACACGAGTCACCACGGGACTATGACGTCGACTTGAGTCCGGGATACCCCAATCCGTTCTTTGGGCAATCCATCCTCACGTTTTCTCTTCGTCAAACTGGGCGTGCTCGGTTTACGACATGCTTGGTTGCCGTGTGAGAGACCTATTGGACAAAGCAATACCGTCGGGGCGGCATCGCGCGACGATATCCTCCGAGCTCCTCTCGCCGGGATCCTATCTCGTAGCCTTGGAAACGGCCGAGACGAGTCGCTCTCAAATCATCACGCTTATTCGCTAGGACTCGGAGTCGATTCGAGGCGTGAATGCCTGATGTGATTCAATGGACCCTCGAAATACGCACTATTCTGTCGTAAATTGCCCTTGACCGGCCCATTTTTCTCATTTGAGTGGAAAAAAGTCTTTACATCCTCCTCAATTCCAGATACATTCCTTGTTCGGAATTTCGGCACGTTTAGCGGTAAAGCGCTAGCGTCACTTTTGGGTCCCACGCCCTTATATGAATCGACTTTTACGTTTTG
>JADFHF010000082.1 GCA_022567305.1 Bacteroidota bacterium
CTTCACCGATTAGAGCACGATGGCCTCGTCGAGTCGTTTTGGCGCCCTTCGACCAGCGGCCCGGACCGCAAGTATTATCAACTCACCAAGGCCGGGCACAAGGCTCTCTCGGCTGCGAAACATGAATGGAAGACGATGAACGCCATATTCGCTAAGCTTTGGGACCCAGATCTTGCCATAACGTGATGGAGAATCCTGTCGTATTCAATCTCGAAACAGCCATCGCCACATGGCGTCACCAATTCAAACACAGCCGACTCTTCCAGAAGTCTGATGTTGACGAATTAGAGCGGGCTATCCGGGATCAGGTCGAGTTCCTTGTCGAGCGGGGTAGTAGCGAAGAAGATGCTTTCCGAAAAACCATAAGCGAACTGGGCAGCTACGACGAAACAGAAAGTGAATACCGAAAAGTATTCTGGGAGAAGCTGCGAGACAATCGAGGCGTCGCCCGGGAGTTAATTTGGAATTTATCGATGCTGAAGAATTATTTAAAGGTCTCGATTCGATCGCTCGTTAAACACCGGGCCTACTCCTTTATTAATATTCTGGGGCTCACCGTTGGTGTTGCGTGCTGTCTGGTCATCTACCTCTTCGTCCGGCATGAGTTGAGTTATGATCGATTTCACGAACAGGCGGACAATATTTACCGGCTTACAGTCGACTGGACCTCTCAAACATCTGACTTTAAAAACGCGTTATCGTCCGCCCCAATGGGTCCCGCCGTTCAGAGCGATTTTCCTGACGTCCTGGGCATGGTCAGGTTTAAGCCGGAGGAAAAGAAAGTCCTGGTCCGCTACGAGGACAAACGATTCTATACCGACCACAATCGATTCATGTATGCCGATCCATCGGTGTTCAGCATCTTCTCATTCAGACTAATAGGTGGCGATCCAACAAGCGCACTCGCCGAGCCGAACACCATCGTCTTGACCGAATCGATGGCCCGCAAATATTTCGATGAAGAAGATCCCGTCGGAAATATCCTCCAAATTGATGAAAGAGCAGATTTTATGGTGACGGGCGTCATGGAAGACGTCCCGCCAAACGCTCATTTCCATTTCGACTTTCTTACCTCGTTGGAGAATTTGAGCGAGGAAGAAAAAGCAAGCATGGAGAGCTGGGGCTGGAATCCGTTTTTCACGTTTTTGCTTTTCCCTCCCGATTACGATGTTGCGCGGTTGCAGGCCCAGTTCCCTGAGATGCTCGCGAAGCATGCTGGGGATAATTATTCCGATTGGAGGCTGGAGCTACAGCCGCTCACCGATATTCATCTCAACCAGTACGGGAACGAGATTGAAGCTGGCAGCAGCACGCTCTACGTGTATCTCCTCGCCGCTATCGCCGTTTTGATCCTGGTGATTGCGTGTTTCAACTTTATCAATCTTTCAACGGCTCGATCCTCCACGCGCGCTCGTGAGATCAGTATGCGGAAGGTGGCTGGAGCTCGGCGCGGCCAACTCATCGTCCAGTTCATTGGTGAGTCTGTACTGCTTTCTCTCGTCGGAATGGTTCTGTCCGTTTTGCTCGTCCTGGCTATTCTGCCGACAGTCGGCCAACTGGTCGGACAGGAACTGAGTCTTGACTTTACGTGGGGCCTAGTGGCCCTGCTGATCGTTTTAATTGTCATTATCGGTGTGACCGCTGGCGCTTATCCAGCCCTGGTGATGTCGCGCTTCAACCCAGTAGCGCTTGTGAAAGGATTGCGCGACGATAGTTCTTCCGGTCGATCTCCAAAGCGACTGCGCGGGGCCCTGGTCATTTTTCAGTTTACCATTTCGATCGTGCTTATTGCCGGAACACTCATTGTTTTTAGGCAGCTCAATTTCATGCACACGAAGGCGCTCGGCCTGGAGCCCGAACAGGTCGTGGTTGTGCCGGTGCAATCCGAATCTGCGCTTCAGCAAGTAGACGCGCTCAAATCCGAGCTACTGCGCGTACCCGGCGTAAATAATGTCGGCTTTTCTTCCCGAAAACCCGGAATGGGGGCATGGGGAACCGGGATGCGTCAAGAAAGCCAATCGGCGGACGATGGCATTGGTATCAAATATATGTTCATCGATCACGACTATCTGGCCACGCTGGATATCGAACTCATCGCTGGACGCAATTTTTCGAAAGAGCAATTGACGGATGAAGACGAGTCGGTCATCCTCAACGAGCAAGGCGTGCACGATCTCGGATGGTCTTCACCGCAAGAAGCAATCGGCGAATACGTCGTTGTCAGATCCAGCTCGCGCATTCAGATAATCGGCGTGGTCGGCAATTTCCACTTTCAGACGTTTCGAACGGAAATGCAGCCGCTCAGTCTTTTTCTAACTTCCAGCGGTGCCGACTACATGTTTCTGAAGATCTCAGCTGCAGATGTAGAATCCACATTGGCCGGCGTGACTGAAGTATGGAACCAGATCTCTCCGGAGTGGCCTATGATCTATTCGTTCCTGGATCAGGACTATCAGAACCTGTATACGTCCGAGGAGCGCTTCGGAAACCTCTTCGGCATTTTTACTCTTCTCGCTCTCTTCATAGCATGCCTGGGTCTCTTTGGCCTGGCTACTTTTTCGGTCGAACGCCGAACCAAAGAAATTGGAATTCGAAAAGCAGTGGGTGCATCCTCACGAGAAATTTTGGTGTTGCTTTCGAGGGAAATTGCAATTCTTGTAGTCGTCGCAAATGTGATTGCCTGGCCAATTGCCTATTACGCGGTGCAGAGCTGGCTTCAGAGTTATCCGTTCCGAACCCCGGTGACCATCTGGGTATTCGTAATTGCGAGCTTTGCGGCTCTTCTCATTGCCTGGCTCAGCATCAGCTATCAGGCGCTTCGGGCATCTCGCGCGAATCCGGTGGAAGCGCTCCGCTACGAATAACACTTGCAAATTAGAGCCCGGCCAATACCTAGCCAAAAATCGCGTATCCGCTCTTGGCGGTCTCTTCGGCATAAAGAGCTGAAAGCCGCTCGGTCATCGGACCTCTTTTACCGTTCCCAATGGTTCGACCGTCGAGCTTCGTGACCGCGGCAAGCTCGCCCATCGTCCCCGTGCAGAACATCTCGTCGGCGCGGTAGGCCTCCATCTGTGAGATGCGCTTCACTTCATGAGGGATCTCATTCGCTGCGCACAAATCCAGCACTACCTGTCGCGTAATGCCCTCCGGGCAGGCGTCCGTAGTGCTCGTGAATACCTTTTCTTTACGAACGATAAACACGTGTGTCCCATGCGCTTCAGCAATGAATCCATCTTTGTCAAGCATCAACGCCGCATCGACGCCCGCCGCATTGGCCTCGATCTTTGCCATGATGGACGGGAGCAGATTATTGTGGTGGATTTTAGGATCCAGACAGTCGGGTGGGAAGCGGCGGATGGAGCTTGTAATAAACGTAAGCCCGTCCTTTGAATACACGGGCGACTTGAACTCTGCCAGCACGATGAGCGTGGGACCGGACTGATTGAGCCGCGGGTCCATGCCTGAGGTGATCTTCTCCCCTCTCGTGAGCGTGAGCCGAATGTGCACGTCATCTTCCATCCAGTTCGCGGCGAGCGTCCGCCGGATTTCTTCAATGATCTGTTCGATTGTAGGAATCTCTTCGAACGCCAGCGCCTTTGCCGAGTCTCGGAGCCGATCCAGATGCTCGATGAGCCTGAAGATCTTTTTGTTGTAAAGCCTCAGTCCTTCCCACACCGCATCGCCTCCTTGCACCGAGCTGTCGAACGGACTGATGCCTGCCTTATCCCGAGGCATTAGCTCGCCATTGATGTTGACGATCAGCTTCGCGTTTCGCTCGTCAGGTTGCTGCTGCATCGTGTTTGTCTGAGTTCTTTCGCTTCCGTAGCCAGAAAAAACTGATCGGCAACCCCGAAGCTACGAAGGCAAAATCGATGAGTGATTTCTCGAATTCGAAAATGATCCGAACGACGAGAAGCCCGACCACGCCCACCAGATAGATGATAGGCAACCACGGATAAAACGGCATCTTCCACGAAATCTCCTCACCGATCTTTAGTCGACGCAGCTTAAATACAGCCAGCGTCGTGAGCGTGTAAAAAATCAAAATTGCGAAGACCATCCCCGCCGCGAGCGTCTCGAACGATCCGCGGATGACGAGAAGCACGCTCGCCCAGGCACAGTGGACCAGGATCGCCCGCGATGGTGTCCGAAACGTCGCGTGGACATAGTCGAGTGTCTTAAAAAACAGTCCGTCGTGCGCCATCGCGTAGTACACACGCGTAGAAGACATCATCGTCCCATTGATACTCCCTGCGGCTGATATGATGGCTAGAATGGCGATCGCCCCCGCGCCCACCGATCCAATCAAAATCGTGGCTACATCGGCCGCCGGAGTCGCTGTACCGCGCATACCTTCCATCCCGAGTGCGTAGTGATACGTCGTGTTCATCAGCCAGTAAATGCCAATGATGATGATCGTTCCGATGGCCATGGTTTTGGGAATGACTTCTCGGGGATTCGAAATTTCTCCAGCTACGTACCCCACGCGGTCGAATCCGATATGGGTGAACACGATGAGCATGAGCGCCGCGATGACGTTTCCGAAGGGACCCACACCGGTCGTCGTTGGAAGCGTGGTCCCGAGCAGATTGGCCGCACTGGACAGAAAGAATACTCCTCCGGCTGCGAGCGCGATGAGGCCAACCACCTTGATAAGCGTAGTGACTTTCTGAAACAAACTGGCCCACTGAACGCCGACATAATTGAAAACGCCCAGGCCCCAGATAATGCTCAGCGCAACCGCCATATGGGCCGTTGGGCTGAGATTGAAAAAGAAGCCGACGTAATCGGCAGCAATGATGGACAATCCGGCGGCAGCGCTGGTTCGGATGATGAAGAGCTGCGACCACCCGAACATGAATCCCACGAACGGCCCGTAACACGTTGTAAGATATACGTACTCTCCGCCCGTCGTCGGCAGTCGCGTACCCAGTTCCGCATAGATGAGTGCGCCTATGACAATGAAAAACGCAACGCCGATCCACGCAGCGGCTATCCCGGAGAACGAGACGAAATATCCCGAAATAATCGAAGGTGTCGAATAGATGCCCGAGCCAATCGTAATCCCGATGACCAGTGCAACGCCGTCCGTAAGACGGAGCGCTTTCCGGAGTTTGGGTTGTTGGGATCGGGCCATAGCTCTTCCATGGCTTTTCCGTGGCCCTTCCGTGGCTCTGATGTGGCTCTTCCTTGGCTGTTTCTTGGCTATCGGGCGCGGAGAAGTGGAAAAGAATAACCACAGTGCCGCCAAACGACAAACATCAGGTCGTGCATTATATTTAGGTCCACCGCTCTCATTTTCCGTATCTACCTGCCGAATTCCCTCAACCACCATGCGCATTGTTCGACTTCTCACGGCTTCTCTGTTCGGCCTTTTTCTTTTGTTTCCGGCCTCGTCTCGGGCGCAGGTCGACTCCACCTACGCTGCGTTTCAACAGCTCGGCATCGACTTCTGGAGCTGGCGCGCCTGGAATCAACCCCTCTCCGGCGATGACATAACCCGGATCGAACGCCCCGAGGGGTGGCTACCCGACTGGTGGCCTGAGAGTGTTCGGATGCGGCAGATGGAACTCGCGGGGTATCAGGATCAACTCGCGGAAGTTGATTCGAGCGGATGGGCGGTACGCCAACAGGTCAACTATAGACTGCTCAGCTCGGCGCTTGCCCGGGTCGACTGGGAGCTGAACATCAACGCCGACTGGCAGAGGAATCCGCTGTTTTATGTTCATCAGACGCTGGGATCGATTTTTGATCTGCTCCTCGAGCCCCCGCCCTTTACCGAAAGTCGGAGTAACGATGTAATCGCCCGGCTCGAGCACATCCGGACTACGGTCGAGTCGGCAAAGGTCAACCTGGATAAATCGGTACGGGTTTTCGCAGAATTGGCAATACGCGAACTGTCGCAGGCCGGTTCTCGGCTGGACGAGTTTGAGCGAGCAATCTCATCGCAACTCGTCGGTCCAGGCGTGTCGCGTCTCGAATTCGTTGTTGAGGTCGCAAAGGAGGCCCTGGAGGATTTTCGCACGTGGCTCGAAGGCGGTCTAGATGTCATGTCAGAAGACACTGCGCTCGGCCGTGATGCCTACCAGTTCTTTCTGAATTACGTAGCGCTCATGCCCTACTCGCCGGAAGAACTGTTAACGATGGCGCGCCTGGAGTGGGAACGCTCGGTGGCCTTCGAAACGATGGAAAAGCAGCGCAACCTCTTCGTACCCGAGCTCCCGTTGGCCGCGAGCCAGGAAGCGCAGGTCGAATCCAACCGGCATCATGAGCTGGCGGTCCGCGCGTTTCTGGAGGACAACGGTATCCTGACGGTCCCCGCTTGGCTGCAACATTACGAGAATCTTGCCCTTCCCGATTACCTTGCGCCATTCGCCCACCTCGGCGTGATTGACGACCTGACGAGCCCGTCGCGCCTCGACGAAAACGCTGTAAAGTACATCCGGCAGCCGTCGCTGGATCTCCCCTATTTCTCGTTGGCCACGGCTCGTGATTCCAGACCGATCCTCGTCCATGAGGGTATTCCAGGACATTATTTTCAGCTCGCTTTGTCTTGGGCGCAGCCGGATACGCTCCGCAGATATTACTACGATTCGGGCGCGAACGAGGGTATCGGTTTCTATGCCGAGGAAATGATGCTACAGGCGGGATACTTTGACGACAGTCCCAAGACGCGCGAGATCATCTACAACTTCATGCGCCTTCGAGCGCTCC
>JADFHF010000010.1 GCA_022567305.1 Bacteroidota bacterium
GCCCTTCTCATCTTCGGAGCAATCTTCGTAGGCCTTCGCCCCGTAAACAAAAAGCCGAAGAACCTTAGCGGATGAGTTCCTTAATAACGTTATTACGCTAATGCATCCAACTGTGATACCGTGTATTAAGTGCGGAGCGCGCCAACTGAAGACGTTCCGTCATTACGCGTGGCTTGAATATCTGCGAGACAATCCGGAAATGGCAACGCGAATCGGCGCCCTCTCTCCTACTCCAACAGGTCATTACACCGTTACGGTCTGCGAGCAATGCGCTCACACGGTGGTTACTCAGATTGGCTGAGTTTCGATAATTGAGGATTATCGACACACACTTTTAACTAGAATCTAAACCTTTTTTTGAAGTGAGGGCGGGCAGGATTAGAGACATTAAGGATCGGAGTCGGCCTAGGATCCCCGCTATTCTGGCAACTCGAAAATCCGCAGCGCCGAGTGTCTCGTCTATCCGCTACCTCACGCTCAGATTACAGCCGTCCTAACCGGCTATACATCATTATTTAAGAGTGTAAACAACGTCGCCGAATTCGACTATGCCGGCACTAATGATTTCTTTTTTTACTTTTCGGGTCATTTCTAATGCGGCATCAATGTGAAAAGTGAAGCCTCCTGAAAGGCTCCCGTCTGGATTCACCGGATCGATGTCACCGTCGGAAAAAGGCAAGGTTCCTGTATCATAAATGTCACTACCTTTACGCGCATCCCACAACCAAAAACGGAATGTCTTTTTCTTCATCACAAGGTTAAGTAGCCCATTACCCGCGAAGATATGGCTACCGGTGTAGTAATTGAACGGGGTGTTTTCGCCTTCACAATCGTGTGTAAACCAACTTGCATGAAACTTGGAGTCTGCGAACCCGGGGCAGCGAGATTCGAGTTGTAGAATTAACGGGTCAGTATCCGGATCGGCTACTGCCGTTACCTCATATTCAACCCCGCTGCTCATAGGCTTCTTGCCAAGAAACAACTCGCTCGTTGATTGCGACGCGTCGGATCGATCCGCAATCGGGGGAGACTCAGAGCTTACCGGTGGCTCGCTTACTAACTCACAGGATGCGAGAAAAGAGACGGCCACGACCGTCATCAGGATGTTTTTCATGGTAGGGTGTCGATTGGGATAAGAGTTTAAAAGTGCGTAAATCCGTAATCAAATGCAAGCCGCCCTTTAAAAAGGGGCGGGACTACATAGACATTAGAATGGAGTTCAAACTCGATAAATCAATATCACCGATTACTCCGTGCTGTGATTTGAGCCATGATCACACGGAGATTTTGCAGGGGTTTTGGAGCGTAGTGGCCCCTGCGAAACACCGTCCGTGGTCGACCGGACGAGAGCCAGGGCAGGGCCACCATGACGGCCCGAGGGGAGCCTTGGCACAGAGGGAGCGGCCCGGCATCATTTCGCTCGCTCCATTTCTCTATTTCAGTGGAGTCGTTGTAGCGTCAATTCTGCTTCAAAGTCGACTCCTTTCAGGCTGAGTTCATCACCCGAAATAGTGAATGTATATGTATTCGACCCTCCACTCATGAAGTTGGGGCTGATCGCTACCACCGGACTCATCGTGACTGTCGATCCATCAACCTCAAATTTACCCGAGTTTCCCTCTACTGGTAAAACGACGGAGCGCAGTCTTTCGAAGTCGACATTATCACGGTCCTCATCTTCTCCATACAAAGGACGTGGTTCGCCGGCCCACACGTGCAGGACACTGTAATACTCTCCGTGAAAGATATACAGACCAGGCTCCGTGGCTTCCTCGGATTCAAAGGTCGCGTGCGTTACCTCCCATACTCCCTCCAATTCGGACTGAGCAAATGCTGGCGTCGCACTAATCGCCATTCCCAGAACGAATGTTGCGACTATAAAATGATGAAAAGAGCGTGTCATTTTGTACCCTCATTGATTAGGTGGGTGAGGCAGAGAGAATGCACATTATCTCTCGGAAAAGCAACAGAGTGGCTTAGCCAGTATTTCAGGGAGCTCCGCGACACGTGTGACCGACTGTGCGTGAGAAGCGTCTTGCGATAATTAGGTCTTACGGAGATATGGTTTCGCGGTAAATCCTGATTATCGCTAGAAAATCTTGCTCCGAGAATTAAATCTTTTCACTGAGAGAAAAACACCCCGCTCCCCGGCATCTCCGGAGGAGTAAATATTGAACTAAAATGAGTCTCGATCCTCACATAGGCCCGCGCCAAATCCGTAACCTTTACGGTAACCCATCCAACTTTTATTGTATGTAAGTAATTAATTATTATCTACTTACAATTATATGGGTTTAGTCTCTTCTGAACTCGCAATGAGATGTTCAGCACCCAGGGTCGGCTCTATCAAATAATAGGCTTTTCTGTGGATGGGATTCCAGCGTTCGGCGACAGCAAGGATATGGCCTCCCTGCTCACGGAACAGTGTTTCCCAGTCCGCCGCTTTTCTAAAGGACAGGAATTCTTCCTGATCCTTCATCTTCCCGAAGGATCGAATTCGATTGGCGAGCGGGTCAAGTGTCTGGAGTAAAAAGTGCTCCCACCCGTTTCGATACACAGACTCGACGACGATCACGGACGTACGAGATACGCGCAGTGCTTCCGATATCACGCGATCCGGGTCCCTGGTATGATGCAGCACGAAATAAAGTACCGTGCAATCAACCGAATCATCTTTCACGGGGATCGTCTCGCCATCATACATCTGAAACGGTAGATCCACGCGATTCATGTCGATCACGTCCATAAGTTGTACGACCGATCCCCGTTGCCTCTGAATCTCTTCTCCCACGTACCCCTCTCCTGCCCCGAGGTCCAACACCGTTTTGTGCGGGCGCATATCGAGAAGCCAAAGAATATCCCGCACCTTTCTTTTCGCTCTGCGCCGCTGAATCCATTGAAGGATGCGCTCGCTCCGAAACACCAAATAGACGAACACGAAACCAATCCACGTGAGGTTGACGTAGAGCCAGTACGGCCCGCCCACGTACAGGAGATACGTTCCAATCGAAAGCAGCCCCACCCATTGCCAATGCCAGGACGGTTTTCCGTGCACGGCGATCAGTACCAACAGTCCAACGATATACCACGGGTGGATGGTGGTTGCCGTTAGTAGAAGTGCACCAGAGATAAAAAGGGCGGCCTTCGTGATGGACCACTTTCGGCGCCAATCCATCCAATAAATGACCGGCAATACGACCAAGAACATGAGGCGAAAAGCCGGGCCGAGCTGTTTGGACCAATCATCCTGCGTAAAGATGAAAAAGAGCTTTTTAACGCCATAGTAGGCTCCAGCGTTGAATTCAAAGAGCCGGATGTAGAGCTCAAGCGAATCAGAGACGTTTCCCGGCACGTACGCGGCGGCGAGCGGAAGAGCGAGCAGAACTCCGACAACTCCCGAAACGATTACTGATTTTATCCCGAATCGCCGCCAGACCAACGGCAAGAAAAAAAAAGGAAAAAGCTTGACCCATCCGGCAACCGTAATTAGCGCTACGGCAATAGACCCCTTCTCCCGAACAGCGTACACGATACCCGCGCCGAGAAAGAGCACCAAAAGGGCCTCCGTATGGCCCTGGCCCGCGGAAGCAATCAAAATGATGGGGTGCCACGCTAAAAGAATCAGAGAACGAGTCGAAATCCACTGCGAAAGAAACCAAATTCCTCCAAACTCCAGCACGGCGATGACCACTTTGATTACATAGTAGCTGAGGCTCCAGTCGCCATTGTATACCAGCCCTCCGAGTACGAAAATGGCCTGGGAGACGGGCGGGTACACTGAATAGACGTCCCGTGAATTGAGCAGACGAAATAGCGTTTCCGAGTGGAGATGCGCGAGGGCTTCGTCAGATGGAAGGAACTCGAACGGGTTGATTCCGGACGACACCAAAATTCCATCCCAAATGTACCTGAACATGTCGTCGGACAGTCCAGGGACGAGTGGAAGAAAGAGAAATCGAAGGATGAGAGCCGTAATCAGAATGGCTGGAACCGATAATGAATCGCGTCGCCAGAAATAGAGAACGAACCCTCCACCCAGGAATGCAAAAGCGACAAACTCTGCCCGAAGATCTCGAAATCCCGCAGCGTATGACATCGCTGCAAAAACGAAGAGCATGATTACGAGGACAGCGAGATCGCGCCGACCCATTTTCATTCCTTATCTGTCGCTTCAAGGTTGAAAACCATCCCGACGCGCCGACCTCCCTTCTCATATTTTACCTCGTCCGCCATTTTTTCGATCAAGAATATTCCCCGACCACCCTCATTCATAAGGCGCTCAGAGGAAAGCGGATCGGGAATGGCATCTCGATCAAAACCGTTTCCTTCATCCTCAACCCATACCTCGAGGGAATTTTCATGACACATGAAATCAACAACAACCGACTTGTTCTTGTCGAGTTGATTTCCGTGCTTCATTCCGTTGGTGACTGCTTCGGAGGTAAGTAGCATCACCTTGTGAAGGACATCCATGTTGTCCGTATGAGACTCAAAGAACGAAAGGGCTTGATTGATAACAGATTCGAGCTCAGAATAGGATGAGTCGACTACGAGTCTCATGAAGTTGGATCCTTCGTCCTCTGTCGATCTCATAAAATCGAATGGTTTGAACCGTGCTTTAAAGGGCCTGAATCGCCGGAATTAATCGGAGAAGCTACGAAAAGTATACGGCGTCGTCTATTTGTCTTCAGATTTTATTGACTCGTTTAACACATTGGCGAGTTCTGCAGCCAGACGTTTTCGATTAAAAAGCGTGACAAATGCTTCGGGGGGTACCGGTAATGTTCCGGACTCCCACTGGCGATATAGATTGTAAATCGCAACGGCTACTCCATTCACATCATCCGGCTCGACAATGTAAGAGGCTTCGTACTCAACGAGTGTTTTCTTTGCAACCCCCTCAGGAATCAACCCCAGAATGGGCTTTCGGCTGCCCAAATACTCGTACAGCTTTCCTGTGGATATCCCTTCAGACCCAGCTTGTTTGCCGATCGTCATCCATAATACATCTGCCTTTTGTAGTTCCTGAATCAAATCTTCGTGCGTCATGTACCCGCGATGATCCACAACATTTGACAGCTCCAGAATAGAGACCAATTCTACGGCTGAATCCGGCAAATAACCGGCAAATGTCGCCACTACGTGCTCTCGAGCCGCGGGATTCTGATCGAAGAAGCATTTCAATCCCCGCAAGAACGTGTCTGGCTGCTGCGCGTCGTAAAAGATGCCCCCGTAGAACAGGATCATTCGCCGGCCGTCTACCTCGACGGCGTCTCTGAAATCGTCAGGATCGAACCCATGAGGAATTACATGATGCGATGTATCAGTCGGCCCGTCCCCCATTCTCGATCTAATATTTGCCTGAATAACAGAATTGATGCTAACGATGCTTTTCGCTATCGAGATCACCCGCTTTTCTTGCAGACTTGCCCGGTTTTTGTGCCAGGAAGACGGATACGAGTGCCTTGGATTATCAATCCAATCATCGCGGTAGTCCAAAACAAGGGGCAAACCAGCGGATTCGGCCAGCTTCGATGCGATCAGATGGTCCGTATATGGGGGCGCCGAAGAAAGAATGGCATCGTGAGGTGAATTCGCAAGAATTCGTCTTCCCTTTCTAATGGCGAATGGATACCAGCCAATCTTGTTGTCGGGTTGGAAAAGAACCTGGCTAATTCGAGAAAATAGATGACGACGGGATTCACCGGGCATTCCGACATTTCGCTTTGGAAACAGGCGTGTGGGGTCGAGCGATGACGTGCGGTGGATGACAACTCCAGGTCGCTCGACATCCTGGAGAAGCGATGCGTCAAACGCAAAATAGGAGCGAGGCTTGACCGTCAATACGGAGACGTCCCAGCCATATGCAGGCAAGTACTTTACAAATTTAGAGACCCGCTGGACGCCGCTAAGTCCGAGCGGTGGGAAGTAATAGGCTACCAAAAGAACGCGTCGATTCATACTCGTCGCAGGCGCATTTCCAGACGTTTTGTCAGACGTAAGAAATTACGTCTGACGCTGTTTTTTTGGTAAGCACAGGAACGCGTGCATCGTCAGCGGCATGCCCAACAACGAGTAACAGGTAAGCGCGTTCATGCTTGGGTCGTTCCAGGATTTTTCCCATAAACCCCATCGGGCTCGGCGTGTGTGTCAGGGTTGAGAGCCCGGCATGGTGGAGGGCGGCGATTAACATCCCGGTTGCAATTCCGACCGATTCCTGGACATAGTAGTTTTTCAGTCGCGCCCCATCTTTTCGAACCTCATAATTTTGCGCGAAGATAGCGATGAGCACCGGTGCCGTCTCAACGAAGGGCTTGTGATAGTCTGTACCTATATGTGCGAGGGCGTCGAGCCACTCCTGTGGTGCCCGTTTCGTATAGAACGCGATCTCTTCCTTTTCCACGGCTATCCTCATTTCGCGTTTAACAGACGGATCCGTAACCACAACAAAATGCCAGGGTTGCTTGTTCGCTCCACTGGGAGCAGTGGAGGCCGCTTCGATACAAGCCTCAATCACTTCTTTCGGTATCTTTTTGGAGTCGTAGTCCCGGACGGTCCGTCTCAGCCTCAGTTCATCACGGATGGACCGCGCCCGATCTATCATCTCCTCGTCATCGTAGTGAGGAAAAGGCGTGAAGGGTTCAAATACTGGCTCAGGCATAACCGTTAAATAATTTTGAGTTCAGTCGACATCGTATTCAGGCGTGTCGCTCCGCCTTCCTCGAGTAGGATGAGGTCCTCTATTCTTATTCCAAATTTTTCAGGTAGATAGATTCCGGGTTCAATCGTGACTACGGCGTGATTGGGAAGCGTTGCGTTCGAAGACTGAGAGATACGAGGATATTCATGTACTTCAAGACCGACTCCGTGTCCAAGGCTATGCGTAAAATACTGTCCATAACCGGCGTTTTCGATGCTGGATCGTGCCGCAGCATCCAATTCATCAGCCCGAATTCCAGAACGCCCATGGTTAACTGCGCTTTCACGAGCCGCTTCGACGGCGTCATATACTTTGATATACTCGTCAGGCGGTGGGCCGATGAAGTAATTCCGAGTGATATCTGATGAAAAGCCGTTTACGACACAACCAGTATCTACCAATATATTCTCATCGTTAGTCAGCGTACGCTCGGTTGGCCGGGCATGAGGAAGAGCAGAATTTTCCCCGAATGCTACGATGGTCTGAAAGGCTGTCGACTCCGCGCCTGCAAGACGTTGCCGGTAATCAATTTCCGCTGCCAACTTTCTTTCTGTTATTCCCGGTCGAATCAGCGATGTAACTTTCTCAAGGACCCCTTCCGTAATGCGAAGCGCTTCCCGAATGCTCGCAATTTCCTCTGTGTTTTTTTCGGCCCTCAAGTGTTCAAGGAAATGGGTAACGGGCCGTAATTCAGTTTTTAGGAGAACGTTTTCAAGGCGCGACCGAACATCTCCAGTAACGTGATCACTCTGAATAGCGAGGCGATTAACCGAAAAACGGTCCATTTCATCCAGCACGTCATTCGCTGCAATAAGGACGTCAGCACACACGACTTCCATCCCCGCCTGATGGGTATAGCGTCCATCCGTTATCAGGGTGCGGCTTCCTTGAAGGACAAGTAACAGTCCATTGGAACCAGTAAATCCACATGCCCAGCGAATGTCAGGCAGGTTAGAGATAAGAATACCGTCGGCACCCTTTTTTACTGCTAGTGAAAGAACCAGATCGAGCCGCGCATCATACGGCGCATCCTGTTCAACGTCGCTCACGATCGCGAACTGTAATTGGGCGCTTCTCTCGTTATAAAGACGTCGTGTGGATGACTTTCCTGATAACCGGACGCGGTAATCCGAACAAATTGTCCATGATCGAAGAGGTCGTCCACAACCCGGGCGCCGCAATATCCCATGGCCGAGCGCAGTCCGCCCATCATCTGGAACACAACCTCGTGAAGCGTTCCGCCGTAAGGCACGCGTCCTTCAATGCCCTCTGGAACCAATTTTTTAATATCGTCCTCAGCATCCTGGAAATACCGGTCCTTACTGCCTGATTCCATCGCACCGATCGAGCCCATTCCGCGGTAACTCTTGTACTTTCGTCCTTCAAGCAGAATCGTTTCGCCTGGACTCTCCTCCACGCGGGCAAACAAACCCCCAATCATGATGCAGTGGGCGCCGGCAGCGAGAGCTTTCGGAATATCCCCAGTGTGACGAATCCCGCCATCGGCTACGATCGGAACTCCATACTTTCTACCTACTTCAGCGCATTCCAGGACGGCAGTCAACTGGGGTACACCGACACCAGCTACAATGCGGGTGGTACAGATCGAACCCGGTCCGATTCCCACCTTGACGGCATCGGCACCCGCCTCAATTAAATCTTTTGTGCCTTCTTTAGTCGCCACGTTGCCTGCAACGACCTCCAGCTCAGGAATCTGCGATTTGACTCGTTCGACCGCTTCAATTACGCCTCGACTGTGGCCGTGCGCGGTGTCAATCGTAACGAAATCAACACCTGCATCTATGAGGAGTGAAATGCGGTCAAGTAGGTCGGCAGTGACCCCGACGGCTGCTCCAACTCGAAGCCGACCGTGCTCGTCTTTGCATGCATACGGAAACTGTCGCTTTTTCTGAATATCCTTGAATGTAATCAGGCCTTTCAGCTGCTCGTTATCATCTACGACGGGAAGTTTTTCGATTTTGTGTTCTTGAAGCAGTGCTTCTGCGGCTTCGAGCGTTGTCCCAAGGGGTGCGGTGACTAGGGGTCCCGGGGTCATAATGTCTCCCAACTTCGCTCCTCCGTCAGTCTGGAAACGCAGATCGCGGTTGGTCACGATTCCGATCAACACGGTGTCTTTATCTACGATGGGTATCCCGCCGATTGAAAATCTTGCCATCTGCGCGCGTGCAGCAGCGACGGTGTCATCGGCCGACAAAGTGATCGGATCCCGAATCATCCCGCTTTCCGATCGCTTAACCCTTCGGACTTCAGCAGCTTGCTGCTCAATCGACATATTCTTGTGCAGCACACCCACGCCGCCTTCCCGGGCCAGCGCGATGGCCAATTTTGACTCAGTCACGGTGTCCATCGCGGCCGAAACGACAGGAATATTCAGGGCAATCGATTTCGTGATAAACGTACTGGTTGACACTTCTCGGGGCATCACCGACGATTCCCTTGGGACGAGAAGAACGTCGTCATAAGTGAGTCCTTCCCCCCTGAATTTGTCATTTCTGAATGAATAATCCAGTTTTCGGGATGGCATGCTTGAGCTTCTGGGCTGCATCAATCGAGCTATAATTTTACGCTTCGATACAATCGCGATATTTCTCTTTCCGTAAGTCGCCTCCACTTACCCCTACGGACGCCATTTGTTGTCAACCCGGCATATCTGACCCGCTCGAGCTTATCAACCTCATGGCCAATCGTTTCAAACATACGTCGGATCTGTCTATTCCGTCCTTCGTGAATTGAAATTCCAACATCCCTCCCATCCTTACCCGGCAACAGCTCAATCCGATCAACCGACGCGGGTCCATCTTCCAGTTCCACTCCCTTTTGAAGGGTCTCAATTTGCTCTTCGCTTAGGGCCGATCGAGACCGGATCTGGTACATCTTATTCACTTCAAACTTTGGGTGCGTGAGTCGATGAGCCAGCATTCCATCATTCGTGATGAGAAGCACTCCCGTTGTATTTCGATCGAGCCTTCCCACCGGGAACAAGCCGATCTCCTTCAGGCGATCTCCGGAGACCAGATCCATTACGGTACGGCGGCCCCGCTCGTCGGATACGGTCGTGATCGTATCGGTGGGCTTGTTCAGCAGGATGTACTCAAATTTCGATGGTATAATTCTCTTACCGCGAACAAACACTTCGTCGGAGGCCCCGACCGTAACGCCGAGCGTACGCATGATGTCCCCGTTGACGGTAACAACTCCTCTGGAGATCAGCTCATCGGCCTCACGTCTCGAACAGATTCCGGCCCGTGCAATGAATCGATTCAAGCGAATTCGTTCTTCACCCGTGGTCCATACATACCGACGCGAGTCGTCTCGCAGAACTTGGTGAACGTGACGTTTTCGTGACCCCCGTCGGTTTCGTTTATCAGGCTTCGGCATCGTTGCCTACCTCCATGGAGGCCTCCTGCATCGTGTCCTCGGATTCTTCCGACGACAGCCGATCGAGCCCCGAGGTCATAAGTAGCTTGGCCCGCTCCTTTTGGAATGCAGGATCAGCCAGGATTTCCTCAATTTCTCTAAGATTTGGCAGGTCAGAGACGGAATTCAATCCGAACAATTCCAAAAAACGATCTGTCGTTCCATACAACAGAGGCCGACCAATGCCCTCTGATCTGCCAACGACATCAATCAATCCGTGCTCTAAAAGACGTCGAATCGCGTAGTCACAGTTGACTCCCCGCACCGATTCAATTTCAGATTTTGCGACGGGTTGGCGATAGGCAAGGATCGCCACTGTTTCCATGAGTGAGCGTGTTATTCGCTTTTTTTGGTCCTGGCTCTTGAGCGTCTGAATGTAGGGAGCCATCTCCGGGACGGTGGCCATCCGGAATCCTCCCGCCCACTCTCGAACCCGAAAGGCCCTATCAGCCGCTTCGTAGTAATCATTGATCCGTTCCACAGATTCATCAATATCAGCAGCAGATGGCAGCTCGTCGCCGCAAACCTCTGAGTAAATCCCGGCTATGACTGCCCTCGTCGTGGGCCTATCGGCTGCGAAAACAAGGGCCTCAATAACCTTGTCCAAGAGCGATGGTCCAATCCCATCAACATGAGAGAGATCCGGGTGTGCGGGTGATGTCTGTTTGTCGCTTTCCATCTGACTGCGAATCGCCTTTCTTAAGACTGAGGCTGGTTATGCTTCTGGTTTTTCAGAATGAACAGGAGTCATTGCTACGTAAAAATCGTATGGTTGACCCTGGAGGAAAATATCGATTTCGCCGACTTTTGCCATCTCGAGTATGGCAAGAAACGTCGTGATAATAAACGCTTTCGGTTTGCCGGTCACAATAGACACGAATGATGATTTGTTCTGAATCGATAGAATGGCGCGTAAGAACTCGCATTGTTCTTCCAGCGTGTAGGACTCTGCGCCAACTTCATGAACATAGCCGTTTGTCTCAACGGTAGTCAGTACTCTCCTGAGAGCCGAAACCAGATCAAATACCGTGGCTTCCAAGAGCTCTTCTTTGGATTCCGGGTCCAGGGCCACGTCCGCAGAACTCAGTCCTCGTGTAAACTGTCTAGCTCGTTTGTCCCATTGAGACTCAAGGCACTCGGTGGCTTCTTTGAATCGAACATATTCCAAAAGGTGATCGACGAGCTCACTCCGTGGATCAATGGGCTCTCCTTCTTCATCTCGTTCTTGACCGGGCAAAAGCATCCTGGCTTTGATATTCACCAGAAGCGACGCCATGTACAAGAACTCGCCCGATGAATCCAGATCTACTTCTTTAAGAAGCCGTACGTATTCAAGAAATTCGTCGGCGATGTCACCGATGGGTATGTCGTAGATATCGAGTTCGTCTCGGCGTATAAAAAACAGCAAGAGATCCAGTGGACCTTCAAATTCCTGTAAGCGAATACGATACATGATTCTAGCTGTTGTGGCAGAAACTCGTGTTTACTCGGCATCTCGATTTCGAAACCAGTCAACGGTATTTCGAAGCCCAGATACGACGTCGATTGATGGATTCCAACCAAGAACATCTGATGCCTTCGCATAAGACAGGACGCTCCTTTGCTGTTCACCCGGTTGTCCTTCGCGATGGTTTTCCGAGATTGAAGAGTCGATCACTTCTCTAATCATGGAGAATAACTCATTTACGCTGGTTTCAACGGACGTTCCTACATTAAATACGTCGGACCCCGAATGCTCCAGTGCCAGAAGGTTTGCCTGGACGACATCCTGGACATAAACGTAGTCGCGCGTTTGATCTCCCGTTCCGTTTATGAACACTGAATCACCGGAGAGCATTCGCTCTGAAAATATGGCAACGACACCTGCTTCTCCGTGCGGATTTTGCCTCGGTCCATAAACGTTACCGTAACGCAGAGCCACATATTCGATTCCATACGTATGGCGATAATACTCGAGATATTTCTCCGAACATAGCTTCGCGATCCCGTAAGGAGAAAGTGGTTGTAGCCGGTGATTTTCGTCTTGCGGGGCGTAGTCCGGCTCTCCATAGATGGCACCGCCTGTAGATGCGAATAGAACCTTTTGAAGACCAGCCGATCTTCCGGCTTCCATGAGGTTAAGTAGCCCACCGATATTTACGTCTGAATCGAACCGAGGGTCGGCTACCGACCTACGTACATCCATTTGAGCAGCATGGTGTACAAGGACCTCGAATCGCTCCTGATCGATGACACCAGCAATGTCATCTGAACGAATATCCATCTCGTGAAAGGTCGCTGCTGAATTGATGTTGGCCCGAGAGCCCCCAGAAAGATCGTCTACAACATGAACCGAGTGCCCGGCTGAAATGAGTGCGTCTGTGATGTGAGACCCGATAAATCCTGCTCCGCCGGTAACGAGGATTTTCTTCATGGACTAATTCAGATTTTGATTGAGCTTCTCTGGAATCAGTTCGACAATCGAAAACTGGTCAGGCTTAAAAAGTTGCTCCGCCAGGTTTCGCAGGTCATTCGAACTAACCGTCGCTACTTGCTCTAGGATCTCGTCAAGTGTCTTGTAAGTCTTGTAATATACTTCTTGTCTCCCCAGGCTCATCATCCGATTGTCCATGCTCTCAAGGCTTAGCATGACAGATCCTTTCACCTGATTTCGGACGGCCTGTAACTTACGGTCGCTCACACGATGGGAGGCCAGGTTGGAAAGTTCTCTAAAAATCAACTTTTTAGATCGTTCTATTTTTTTCGGGTCGGTTCCCACGTAGATACCAAACTCACCACTATCGGAATGAAGATTTGCAAACGAGTAAATGTTATAACAGTATCCGTAACGCTCCCGAATATTCTGGTTAAGAGTGCTAGACATACCGCCGCCAAGCAGGGTGTTCAAGACCGAAAGTGCTATTCGTCTGTGGTCGTGCGCTCCGAAGGTTCGAGTCCCGAGAATAAGGTGCGCCTGATGGATTGGTTTCTCGGACACAATCGAACCGGGCACGTATCCATTCAAAGGAACACGAGGCGCTCGAGATTCTTGGCGGTCAGAGTGATCGAACCTCCTCTCGACCATTTTTACAAGACGAGAATGGTTGACGTTGCCCGCGACTGTAACGACCGTTCGATTTGGTGAGAAGTAGGAGTTCACAAAATCAGCCAAACGCTGTCGACTGAACGAGCGCACCGTCTTCTCATTTCCGATGATAGGTCGTCCCATGGGGTGCTCCTTGTAAAGCTGACTCTCCATCAAATCGAAGACAAAGTCCTCTGGTGAGTCCTCGTACATATGCATTTCTTCGATCACGACGTCTTTCTCCTTCTCGAGTTCACGGGTCGGGAAGGAAGGAGCAAGAATCAGATCACTCAAAGTATCCAGGGCTCGTTCGAGGTGTTCATCCAACGAGCGGGCGTAGAAGCAGGTATACTCTTTCGTAGTGAAGGCATTTAAATAACCACCGACGCTTTCCATCCGCTGGGCAATCTGGTGCGCTCGACGGTTTGCGGTTCCTTTGAAAACCATGTGCTCGATAAAATGGCATATGCCCGCGTCCGAATCTGCTTCATCCCGGCTTCCGACGTCAATCCATATACCCATGGAGATGGAGCGCACGGATGGAATGGACTCCGACAGCACTCGAATTCCGCTAGGAAGTGTCGTTTTCTGAAAATGTCCCGTTGAAGAGCTATCTGAAATCGTCATTATGGCATCCAACCTGTCCGTATACACCAGAGGCGAAGGCCTTACGGCATCCGCCCCCGTGATTAGCAAGCTCAATTTCTGAGTGAGTCGAGAATCCCGAAATTAGCGTCGGCGGTCGCCGCCACCGCGACGATCTCTTCCGCGATTATCTCTTCCACTACCATTTCTTCTTCCGTCACCGCGACGTCTTCCGGCGCCACGCCGTTCATTGCGGGGCGGGCGCTCTTCATAACCCTCAGGCTTCTCAAGGAACGGTTTACGACTGAAACGAAGTTTTCCGTCGTCTCGAACTTCGATCAACTTCACTTTTACCTTGTCACCAACCTGGATATAATCGTCGACATTTTCAACGTATCCGTAATCGAGTTCGGAGACATGCAGGAGTCCTTCCTTGCCAGGCATGATTTCGACGATGGCTCCAAAGCCCTCCACTTTGCGAACCGTACCCTCGTAATCCTCACCTTCTTCTGGAACTGTTACGATCCCTTTGATGATTTCGAGAGCGGCCTCGGCATCTTCGCCGTTCGTTGCTGCGACTGTAACGATGCCAACACCTTCTTCTTCGTTGATTTCAATGACCGTATTCGTGTCGCGCTGAATGCCTTGAATAATCTTCCCGCCAGGACCGATAATCGCACCGATAAAGGATGCATCGATCGTAATCTGCGTTAGTCGTGGTGCATATGGAGAGAGATCAGGACGGGCTGCGTCGATGCCTTGGTCCATAATGTCCAGGATATGCATCCGGCCGTCTCGTGCTTGCTGCATGGCCTGACCCAGCAGCTCGCTGGTCAACCCGGAAATCTTGATATCCATCTGACAGGCCGTGATGCCGTCTCTCGTCCCCGTGACTTTGAAGTCCATGTCGCCCAGGTGATCCTCCGTTCCGAGGATATCAGTCAGAATAGCCGTGCGACCTTCCTCCTCGATTAATCCCATTGCGATTCCGGCTACGGGTTTCTTAATCGGAACACCTGCATCCATCAACGCCATCGATCCGGAGCAGACACTCGCCATCGAAGAGGAACCGTTGGATTCCAATACGTCTGCAATGATTCGAATGGTGTACGGGAAATCCTCTTCAGCAGGAAGCATTTTAATGAGCGCGCGCTCGGCGAGTATTCCGTGTCCTACTTCCCGGCGGCTTGTGCCTCGTAAGAAACGGGCCTCTCCAACGCTGAACGGAGGAAAATTGTAATGGAGGTAGAATCGTTTGTCTTTGTCGTCGAATACCTGATCCACAGCCTGAACATCCCTACCTGTACCCAGGGTTACCGAGGCCAAAACCTGCGTTTCGCCGCGCGTGAATATGGCGGAGCCGTGTACTCGTGGCAGATAATTCACGTCTGTCCATATGTCGCGAACATCAGTAAGATTTCGTCCATCAATCCGGAGATTTTCGGACAGGATCATATTTCGCATAACGTCTTTCTCGACGATCCCCAAAGCCTCCTTGATATCTCCGGATGTGTAACCGTCCTCCGTCTCTGTGGCTCGCGTCTGACGGGTCTCTGGGTCATTCACACCGAGCAGTTCATCAAGAACTCCATCTCTGAGGTCTGAAATACCCCCGTAGAAGGTCTCTTTCGTGTATGGCTTTCGGATATGGTTATCGATCTTATCAGCCACCATAGACCGGACCTTCTCAACCAGCGCGTCTGGCGCGTTGTTGGTGGTGTACTCGAAGGATTTCGCGCCGCCCATATCGTCAACGAGCGCATTCTGACCCTCGCAAAGCAGTCGAATTGCGTCTTGTGCTACCTCGAGGGCCTCAATCATTTCTTCTTCGGAAACTTCATCCATTTCCCCTTCGACCATGACAACGGCATCGGATTTACCGGCCACAATGAGGTTGAAATCAGATTCCGCGAGTTCGGGAATCGTTGGGTTGACGATGAATGTTCCATCCACCCGGCCGATTCGAACCTCGGCGATGGGGCCGTCGAAAGGTGCACCAGCCAAGAGAAGGGCAGCCGATGCTCCGACTCCCGCCAGCACGTCTGCATCATTTTCCGCGTCCGCAGAGATCACGTTCGCGATGACTTGAACTTCGTGGAAAAAGTTGTCGACGAACATCGGGCGCAAAGCCCTGTCGATGAGTCGCGATGAAAGTACTTCTTTCTCGGTCGGGCGTCCCTCTCTCTTAATAAATCCGCCTGGAAATTTTCCGCCCGCCGAATATTTCTCGCGATAGTCCACGGTGAGTGGAAAAAAACTTTGTGCTTCTTTTGGTTCTCTATTCAATACAGCTGTGCAAAGTACCATGGTATCTCCCATTCGTACGACAACAGCGCCACCAGCTTGTTTGGCAAGTCGGCCAGTTTCGAGCGTAAGGCTTTTTCCGGGGCTTAATTCAATCTCCCGAATTTTTATTTCTGACATTTTCTCTTTGTTTTTCTTTTCTCTCTCTTCCTACACAAACAACGATAGGGTCCTTCGTTAGGACCTATGCACAGCCTATCAGGTAGAGGTGCGTTGTAATTCGAGACGGCACCGTCTTAAAGAAAATGCCGTTCGTCGATGTGGTATTACTTTCGAATACCAAGTTCTGCGATAAGAGTACGATATCGTTCAATATCACGCTCCATTACGTAATTCAGCAGACGCCGTCTCTTACCGACCAGCTTCAACAGCCCACGTCTAGTGGAATGGTCTTTGGAATGTACCTTAAGATGCTCGGTTAGATCTGCTATTCGGGCACTGAATATGGCGATCTGGACTTCAGGGGCCCCGGTGTCGGAGTTGCCCTGACCATATTTCCCGACGATTTCCTGCTTCTTCTCCTTTGATATCATTAAGAGATCCTCTTTAGATTATACCATGCTAAAGAAGAACCCGCACTCCCTGCGTGGGAAACGAATTCAGTTCTACATTCGGCAAAATGGCCGAATTCTTATCCGAAGCTACAAATTTAGGGCTTCGATTTAACAGAAGCGATGCAACGCACTCTATCTTCATTAAGTTGCTCCACAAGCGCTTCAATTCCTTCGAATTTCTTTTCTGAACGAATTCTTGATACGAATTCAACACGGAGTCTGCTTCCATATAAGTCTTCGTCCAGACCCATAATGTGCACTTCCAGGTGGCGCCCGTCTTCTTCAAAGGTGGGCCTAACGCCAATATTCATCATCCCGGCGTACGACGTGTCGCGATCTTCCAAATAGACCGCCACGGCGTAAACGCCGTTTTGGGGGATCACCTTATTCTGGTTTATCGTTCTGAGGTTTGCCGTGGGGAAACCAATTTCACGGCCTCGGCCAATCCCTTTTATCACTTCGGCCGTTATTCCGAATCGGTAACCCAAGTAATCACGTGCAAGTGCCATATTTCCCTTCTCCTTTATCGTATGCCGAATGAGCGAAGAGGACACGATATCATGATGAAATACTTTCGCAGGGATCACATCCACTGTGAACCGATGGTCTGATGCCATCTCGAGCAGAGTTTTCTCGCTTCCGGTCCGGTCCTGTCCAAAGTGATGATCGTCGCCAACGACCATCTCCTGCATACCGATACGCTTGATCAGCATATCTACCACAAAATCTTCAGCTCCGGTCTGAGAAAATTCTCGCGTAAACGGAATGACAACCATACGCTGAATCCCCAATTCTCCCAAGATTGTTGCACGCTCTTCGATGGTAGTGAGAAGCGAAACGGGATCTGGACCCACAATTTCACGTGGATGTGGATCAAACGTGACCACCGTGCTGGTCCCCCCCCTTTCCGCACTTCTCTCGAGTAAATGGTCGAGAATCGCCCGGTGCCCCATGTGAACACCGTCAAATGTCCCTACCGTAACAACAGAAGAATCGTCACGAATCACATCCGCTATGTGCTCGAGAGGGTTCACGACTTTGGAAGTGGCTGTTCCATTCGAATGGGAACTCGAGTTTTAAGGTTCTCCAAGCTCCATGCACGATCCACTCCGATGTTGCCGATCCCCGTTCGTCGGAGAGCAATCAAATGCGCACCGACTCCAAGCTCTTGCCCCAGTTCATGGGCGATGGATCGAACATAGGTACCCCTCGAGCACGTCATCCTAAAGGGTACGTCGGCACCCTCCAGATCGCCAAGATCCAACGAGTATACAGAGACATCCCTCGGCGGAGTCGTTACTTGTTCACCGCGTCGGGCCTTTTTGTATAGTCGTTCTCCGTGATGTCGGACCGCCGAGTAGATTGGGGTGGTTTGTCTTAACGACCCGACAAATTTGGTGGATGCAGCACGTATTTTTTCTGTCGTGAGTCCATCTATGTTTGTCGAAGAGTCGACAGGCGTCTCTGCATCGTACGAGGCCGTCGTTTGGCCCATGCGAATGAGACCGTCGTATGACTTCTCCATTTCCATAAATTCCCTCATGCGTTTGGTAGAAGCTCCGAACAAACAAATGAGAAGACCTGTTGCCATTGGATCCAGGGTCCCCGCATGTCCAATTTTTCGTTGTCCGGTTATTTTCCTGAGCTCGCGTATAACGTCGAAGGATGACAGTCCTTTTGTCTTGTCAACCGGTAGAACAACGGAATCCCAAGATGTTGGAAGTTCCGGATAGTAAAAGAGTTCACCACTTGATGACATGGTCGAGCGGCTGCGGAGGTTAGATCGATGATTTAGGAAACGGCATCCGGGCCCTCCCGCTCTTCATTGATCTTACCGAACAGCTCCTCCAAGCGGGCAGCCTCGGTTAGGGATTCATCGAGAAAAAAGCGAAGGCTGGGGACAGATTTCAGTTGGTGCCGTATGCGAGCTGCCAAACTGAATCGGATCTGACTGGCTAAATCCTTCAGGTGCTCCAGAAGAGCTTTTCTTTGCTCATCGCCGTCACCTAAAATGCTTACATACACACTTGCGATAGAAAGGTCATTTGTCACTCGGACGCCCGTCACCGTAACGAGCGGCTTAAGCTGATCGGAGAAATCCTTGGACAAGATTTCAGCAATCTCTCGCTGAAGCATTCTGGAGACTCTCTCGGTGCGAATACTCATCTTTCTCCAATAGAATTGAATTGAAATAGACCTGGAACGACGGATCTATACTTCGAGCGTGCGCTTGGTCTCTACGATTTCGTATGCTTCAATCTGATCACCCACCTTGATGTCATTAAAGTTCTCGATTCCGATTCCACACTCGTACCCATTCTGAACTTCTCTGACGTCGTCTTTGAATCGTCTGAGCGATGCAAGAGTCCCATCATAAATGACGACATCATCGCGGATCAGGCGAACATTATCAGATCGCTTAATTCGACCGTCCACCACAAAACAGCCAGCAACCATTCCGATTTTCGGAACCTTAAACGTCTCACGCACATCCATCACACCGACAATGTTTTCGTGTTTCTCAGGCGTAAGCAGTCCCTCGAGTGCGTCGCGTACCTCAGCAATTGCGTGATAAATTACGGAGTAGAGTCGAATATCGATCTCTTCCTTTTCGGCGAGACGGCGGGCACCCAATACGGGTCGGACCTGGAAACCGATAATAATGGCATTAGACGCAGTCGCAAGCATCACGTCGCTCTCATTGATGGCTCCGACACCTTTATGAATAATATTTACAACCACTTCTTCAGTGGAAAGCTTCAGTAGAGAATCTGAGAGCGCCTCCACAGACCCCCCTACATCTCCCTTAACAACCAGGTGAAGTTCGCGGAAATCGCCAAGGGCAAGACGTCGACCAATTTCGTCGAGAGTGATGTGCTTCCTCTGACGGTGAGCTTGTTCTCTAGATATTTGTTGACGCTTTTGGGCAATAGCTTTCGCTTCTTTCTCATCATCCATAACAATGAAGGAATCTCCCACGTCTGGCGAACCATCGAGGCCTATAACCTGCGCCGGCATCGCCGGGCCAGCTTCATAAATACGATTATCCCGCTCATCAAACATTGCACGGACTCGCCCGAAATAGATGCCGGCGATGAACGCATCTCCCAGCCTTAGGGTACCATTTTGTACGAGGACTGAGGCGACAACACCACGTCCTTTCTCGAGCTTGCTTTCGATGACTGTTCCAACGGTGTTTCTGTTAGGATTCGCTTTCAAATCCAGTAACTCAGATTCCAACAAAACCCTGTCCAAGAGTTCATCAACACCCTTTCCAGTTTTGGCCGAAACCAACTCACACTGCACTTTTCCACCGAACTGCTCTACGAGAACATTTTCATCGGCAAGTTGCTGCATGACCCGTTGTTCATTGGCGTCGGACTTATCGATTTTGTTGATGGCGACGACAATGGGTACGTTAGCTGCTCTAGCATGATTAATCGCCTCGACGGTCTGAGGCATAACCGCATCGTCTGCCGCAACCACTAGAATTACAAGGTCAGTAACCTGAGCCCCTCGCGCACGCATGGCCGTGAAAGCTTCGTGTCCAGGCGTGTCCAGGAACGTCAGCTCCCTATCGTTTTTGAGCTTTACGTGATAGGCTCCAATATGCTGAGTGATCCCTCCAGCTTCGCCGGCCACCACATTTTCGTTCCGGATATGATCCAACAGCGAGGTTTTCCCGTGGTCTACGTGACCCATCACGGTGACCACGGCAGATCTTGGTAGAAGGTCTTCGGGTGCATCTTCCTCGACGATAATGTCCGAGACGGTGAACTCGCTGATAAATTCAACTTCGTACCCATACTCGTCAGCGACAAAGGTGATTGTGTCAGCATCGAGTCGTTGATTGATGGATACGATCATTCCGGCCTCGAAGAGTACACTGATGACTTCCGTAACCGGAACATCCATCAAGTTTGCAAGCTCACCTGTGGAGAGATATTCGGTAAGTTCGAGGAGCGTTTCGCCTTCTTCCTTCTCGTCCATTTCCCGCTGACGCTCAGCTGCATGATCCTCTCGCTTCTGGCGTCTCCGGCGTTGACGGACACGGCTCGCGCCCATTTCCAATTCACGAAGGGTTTCCTGAAGCGTTTGTTCGACATCAGCCTCGTCAACCTTCGGTCCCTTCTTTTTCTTGGATTTCTTTTTTGAGACTTGGCCGTCCGGCTGATCGACCACACCTTTCTGAGGCTTACCTCCTCCACCGATTCTCTTTCTCTTTCGCTTTTTACCTCTCTTTCCAGCCGGGGGTCGGTCTTCCTCCTTTACCTTCTCAAGGTTAATCGTCCCTAGAATTTTAGTCCCAGCTAGTTTGTAGCGATCGGCAGCCAACAAACCTTCCTGCTCAACTTGTTCTTCAAGATCCTCGGCAGCTTCTATTGCCCCGTCTGAAGAATCCGGGGCTATGTCCGGTATTGCCTCGTCCGGTTTTGGTACGGCTTCCTCCGCTAGCATTTCTGTCGACTCTGCTACAATCTCGGCTTGGTCGACTAAAGGTTCGGGCTGTTTGTCGGGCTTTTCTGTCGGTTCAGAGATTACCGGTTCGACCTCGACTGGAGCCTCGCCGATCACCTCGGCGACAGTCTCGGAGACCTCGTCAACTTTCGATTCTTCAGAAACTGCTTCCTCAGTATCCTCCTGAACATCTTCCGGAACGACTTCCGCCTTCAGAGTCTCAACGTATTCGTCTTCAAAGGATGTCGCTTCTTCAGATTCCGCTTCCTCGACGACCGCCTCTTCCTCAGGAATTTCTTTTTCTACGATTTCGCCCGTTTCCGAGACGACACGCGCAGCACGCTTCTTATCAATTCGGGCTGCCACTACCTTGTCTTCAGCGAATTCCTCGAGAAGAGCCAGATACGCGTCTTCATTTGTAATAGACGCATTGATTCCCTTGCCAGAAAGGGCATCAGCGAAACCGGCATCTGAAAGGTGCTCAACCAGAGAATCAACGGCGATGTTTAACTCGCGCGAAACCCTAAATAAGCGAACTTTCTTAAAATTATCCGTCGTGGACATACAGTCAGGTTTTTGAGGATTATAACCGGTTCAAGACAACCGTCTAAGCCTCTATTTTCTCTTCTCCTTCTTCCTCGGTATTCTCTGTAGAGCTTGATTCCTCGTCTACATTCTCGGTGCCTTCCGTGTCGTCGGCCGTAGTCTCGTCACTGTTCTCGGCTTTGGCCTCTTCGCTGTCGTCGGCTTTGACCGCGTCGCCGCTGTCGGCCTTGGCCTCTTCGCTGTCGTCGGCTTTGACCGCGTCGCCGCTGTCGGCCTTGGCCTCTTCGCTGTCGTCGGCTTTGGCCGCGTCGCCGCTGTCGGCCGTAGTCTCGTCGCTGTTCTCGGCTTTGGCCTCTTCGCTGTCCTCGTCTTTGACCGCGTCGCCGCTGTCAGCCTTGACCTCTTCGCTGTCGTCGGCCTTGGCCTCTTCGCTATCGTCGGCTTTGGCCGCGTCGCCGCTGTCGGCCTTGGCCTCTTCGCTGTCGTCGGTCTTGGCCGCGTCGCCGGCGTCGGCTTTGGCCTCTTCGCTGTCGTCGGAGTCAGGGCTTTCCGGGTCTGATTCTGCAGAAGCTTTGTCCGCAGTTTCAGTCTCCGGGGATTCATCTGCGCCTTCTTCGGATGCACTTTCGCTCGTTTCCTCCTCGGCTGAAGCGTCATCCTCTTCCGAATCGAGTTTCACATCGGAGTCCGTATCGGAGTCCGCAGCAGAATCCTCCTTGGATTCTGCTTTCTCGTCAATTAATTCTGCGTCTTCTTTAGGAACCGTCGCTTCGGCACCCTCCACTGGCGGAGTTGCCAATTCTATCTTGTTGCCGTCATCCTCTTCCTCAAACTCGGATCGAATGACATCAATCACTGCTGCAGCGATCTCGACGTCAAGCCCCGTCCTGCGGACCAATTCTTCCTTAGAGAGCTCTAGAACCGCACGCGCCGTGTCACACCCGATATCTCGCAATAGCTGAAGCGTATCGGCATCTATTTCGTCGGCAAACTCCCCAATCTCAACGTCCTCTTCTTTGTCCGAAATCTCTCGATAGACATCGATCTCGTATCCTGTAAGCATGGACGCGAGTCGGATATTAATACCGCCCCGGCCAATTGCCTGGCTGACTTCATCCGCTCTTACAACGACCTTTGCTCTTGGAGGATCGAGGTCATCGTTGATCTGAATCGAGAAGGGATTTGATGGAGACAGCGCGCGTTTGATCAGCTCTTCCTTGCTGTCGGACCACTGAACCACATCAATATTTTCATTTCCCAATTCTCGTACGACAGCATGAATACGTGAGCCCTTCATTCCGACACACGCCCCTACCGGGTCGATTCGTTCGTCATAACTGATAACAGCCACTTTGGCTCGTTCTCCAGGTTCTCTGACGATTTGTTTGATCTCAACAATCCCTTCGTCGATTTCCGGTACTTCGAGCTCAAATAGTCTCTCCATGAACAGCGGATCTGCGCGACTCACAATAATCTGTGGATTTCCGGCGCTGTCTCGACTGACCTCCTTGATGACCGCGCGGATCATGTCCCCTTTCCTATAGCGGTCACGATAGATTTGCTCGCTTCTGGGAAGAATCAATTCCACTTTGTTGTGGATGACGAGAATCTCCCGGCGCCTGATCTGATAGATTTCACCTACGACGACTTCGCCGACCAGTTCTTGATACCACTCGAAGACATTCTCCTTTTCTATGTCCCGAATACGCTGACTAAACGTCTGGCGCGCCGTCATTACAGCCCGGCGCCCAAAATCTTTGAAGTCAATCTCTTCGGCCACTTCATCGCCTACCACGAATTCCGGGTCGGTGCGAATTGCGTCGGAATATTCAATTTGTGTAACCGGATCGTGCAAATCCCAATCCTTTACCACTTCCCTGATATGCAAAATCTGCATATCGCCATGATCTGGATTCAGGATGATCTCGAATGAATCGTCTGATCCATACCTCTTTTTGATCATTGCCCGAAACACATCCTCAACGATTAATTGAAGGGTATCTCTATCAATTCCCTTTTCATGCGCAATCTCTGCGAATGAAGAAACAAGGACTGAACTCTGCATTGGCTTACTTAATTGCCTTACTTATTTGCATAATTTAATTCGGTCATCCCCGACCGCTCGAACGATCTCACTCCCCGAATTTTTACCAGGGCATGACAATTCGAGCCTCATCAATTTCTTCGAACGTAATCGTCATTATTTCGCCGGAGTCTAACTCCAGAACAACATCCTGGTCAGACGAAGAAACGAGTTGTCCCCTCTCCTTGACTGAGTGAGCACCAGACGACGTCGGCCGAATCTGAACCTCAATCGTTTTCCCCGTATGCTGATGATATTGTCGTGGATTCATTAGCGCTTTTTGCTCACCGGGAGAAGACACGTTTAGGTGATATTTCCCTCGAATAAAATCTTCCGACTCCAATAAAAAGAAAAGTTGTTTGCTGATCAATGCGAGAACATCCACATTTACGCCCTGGTCGCCGTCTACGAAGACTTCGACGACACGGGAGCCCTGGCGACCTCGTACAACGACATCAACCAGGAATACATCTAGTCCCTGCATCGCCTCAAGTGCGAGACGCTGAATCTTGGATTCGATATTTATCTCTGCCTTTATTCCCGTCACCATGCTATTCTGCAAAAAACGCCCGTTCCGGTTTTTACTCGGACGGGCGCCACCTACTTCCTTTCAGCAACAAAAAAGGGCGGCATCGTGCCCCCCTTTCACCGTAGCCAACAATATACACCGAATTCAGCTCGTTGTCCAACACACGACCGTCATCAAATCATGTGGAAACGTTGAACAAAAACAGCATCAGAGTAGCGTAGGAGTCGTTTCTTCCTGTCTGAGTTCAGGGTAATCACTCATGTAGTGCAACCCTCGACTCTCTTTTCTGGACTGGGAACTGCGGATAATGAGATAAGCCACCGCAATCATATTTCGAAGCTCACATAAAGGAGCAGAAACACGCGATTTCTTAAAAAAATCCTCTGTCTCCTCGTAGAGAAGTCTCGTTCGTCTAAAAGCCCTGTCCAATCGTAATTCTGATCTCACGATGCCGACATAGTCCCACATCACACGCCTCAGTTCTTCCCTGTTGTGAGAAACAAGCACCCACTCCTGAGGATTCTCCGTGCCGCTTTCATCCCAGTCCGGAATGTCTTCTCTCCAATTCGAATTTCTACGGATCTCGAGAGCATGTTGGACCGCGCGATGGCCAACGACAAGGGCTTCGAGTAGAGAGTTGCTAGCGAGGCGGTTTGCTCCATGCAGACCCGTACAGGCTACTTCACCGCAAGCAAGCAGGCGCTCGATGGACGACTGACCGTTCAAATCCGTTTTGACACCTCCACACATATAGTGCGCCGCCGGTACGACCGGTATAGGATCTTTAGAGATGTCAATACCCACCGACAGGCAGGTAGAAAAAATCGTAGGGAAACGGGTTTGGAGAAAATCTTTGTTATGGTGGCTAACGTCCAGAAGGGCGTGGGTGTTGCCACTTATCTTTAGTTGTTCATCAATGGCCCGCGCTACAATGTCCCGCGATGCCATCTCACCTCGCTCGTCGTAGTCGTCCATGAAGCGCCGACCGTCGAGGTCAGTAAGAATGGCTCCTTCGCCCCGTACTGCCTCTGAGATCAGAAAGGCACTGGAATCTTCGTGGTAGAGTGTGGTCGGATGGAACTGTACGAACTCCAGATTTTCGAGGCGGGCTTTCGCCCGGTAAGCCATCGCGATCCCGTCTCCTGTTGCAACTACGGGATTCGTTGTGTGCTGATAAACCTGGCCGGCTCCGCCAGCCGCGAGCAGTGTCACTTTGGCGAGGATCTTTTTAACTCGAGCAGCATGGTCATCCAAAACGTATGCCCCAAAACAGTGCGTGGTTCTCCCGGCTCGGGTCTGCTGTTCTACAAGATGGTGTTCTGTGATCAGCTCCAGAGCAAAATGGTGTTCCAGAATCAGGATATTCTTGTGGGTCCTTACCCGTTCAAGAAGAGACCGCTCCACCTCCTTGCCGGTCGCGTCGGCGGCGTAAACAATTCGATTCTCCTGATGGCCTCCCTCACGACCGAGCAGAAACGTGTTTTCATCCGATTTCGAAAATTTGGCCCCAAGCCTTTCCAGGGCTTCGATGCGTGCCGGGCCATCTTGAATAATAACCCGGACCACGTTAGGGTCGCATAGTCCGGCTCCGGCGTGAATGGTATCCTCAATATGCTTCTCAAAAGAATCGGTATCACCTAGCACGACCGCGATCCCACCCTGCGCATAATTCGTATTGGATTCGACCGGCTCTTTCTTCGTTACGATGACCACGGTGCCAAACGAAGCCGCTTTGAGCGCGAACGTCAGCCCTGCGGCGCCGCTACCAATTACCAGAAAATCGAATCGATCGTCCATGAGAGCGCCGGGTTACTTGCTTTCCCGGACTAGGAAAGCGCTGATAAAAGAATCCAGTTCGCCGTCCATCACCGCGTGAACATCCGTGATTTTTGTCTCCGTCCGATGATCGTTCACCATCGTGTATGGCTGGAATACGTAAGAACGGATCTGAGAACCCCATTCAATTTTTTTCTTGCTTCCTTCAATCTCAGTCTTAGCGGCTTCTTGAATTTCCTGCTCAAGCTGATAGACGCGGCTTTTCAGCATCGTCATTGCACGATCCTTGTTTTGAAACTGGCTCCGTTCCTCCGTGCACTCTGCTACCACGCGTGCGTCTTCTCCGTTGGATAACGCTCCCGTCCAGATGAGTCGGACACCGGTCTCGACTTTGTTTACATTCTGACCACCTGCACCCCCAGAACGAAACGTCTGTAATTCAATCTGATCGCTTCTCAGTTCGATTTCTATTGTGTCATCTATTTCCGGATAAACAAAAACGCTTGCGAATGACGTATGCCGTCTACCGCTCGAATCAAATGGTGAAATTCGCACGAGTCGGTGCACGCCCGTCTCCGATTGCAGATACCCAAAAGCGTGACGTCCCGAAATGTGCAGCGTCGCAGACTTAATACCGGCGACGTCGCCTTCCTGGTATTCAAGCATCCGAACGTCGAACCCATTTCTTTCGCCATATCGGGTATACATTCTGAGCAGCATCTCGGCCCAGTCTTGACTCTCTGTACCCCCTGCGCCCGGGTGTATGGTTAGAATGGCATCGCGATGATCATCCGGACCCGAAAGCATGCTCTTCAGCTCGAGCGCAGACAAAAGCTTTTCGAGGGGGTCGTACTCGGCGCTGAGTTCGGCGTCGAGATCTTCGCCTTCCTCGGTAGCGAGTTCAATGAGGGTCTCCACATCATCCGCGCGATTGCGAATAGCGCTCCATTCGTTTAGCCACAATTTGAGGCCAGATATTTCCTTTTCGACCAATTGAGCCTGGGATGGATCAGACCAGAACTCTGGATCCAGGCGCTTCGCCTCGAGTTTTTCGACCTCCCTCTGCTTCGTATCTACGTCAAAGATACCTCCCGAGCGTGTCAACACGCTCTAAGAGGTTACGTATCTGATCCTTCTCCATGCCGGTTAACTAGTGTGATTCTGATTCGTTGAGATTATTTCTGAGCGTATGGTTGAACGCCTTGCTGAGCGTAATGCTGAGAGTGATGAACCAACCGCTCCGCCAAAAAGACCAAGCAGCGCACCTAGAAGAACGGTCAGGGCGTAAGTCGTGAATGGCGGAAGGCCGCCGATCAATTCGCCAATAACGCGGGCCATTTCAGCAACCTGATACGATGCTTGAAGATAACTGTATATAATGATTGCAGCCCAAGCGATAGCGACCCCAATTGAACCGACGATCCATCCTTTTTCACCAATCAGCCATCCGCCCAGTACAGCACCGAGAACACCCCACATCCAGCCGATGAGGAGATGAAGAATCAGGGTGGAAATGGCAACAATTAGAATGCCCTTTGTCATTATTGCTGGGGAGAATCGAGAAACAAGATGCTGATATCAGCCGCGAATCGTTACAACTTCTTCCTGCCTTTGTTGAGCGAAGCGGGCAATACGCGCGACGGCCTCCTCAATATTTTCCAAAGAGTTGGCATACGAACAGCGTATGTACCCCTTTCCACTGGGTCCGAAAGCGTCACCCGGGACGACTGCGACATGTTCCGCCTCCAACAACTCCTGGGCGAAGTCTTCGGAGGAAAGACCGGTTGACGAAATATCCGGGAAGCAATAAAAGGCGCCTTCGGGCTCAAACGTAGGCAGACCTGTGCTTCGGAATCCGTCCACAATGGTTCGTCTCCGCACGTCGTAGGCCTGACGCATTCGTTCTACGTCGTCCTGGCATTCCTGAAGACCCGCTACGGCGCCGTATTGCGCTGCCGAAGGTGCACTCATGATGATATACTGGTGCAGCTTGTACATCGCCTCGTAAATGGCACCCGGGGCGCAAGCGTAGCCCACTCTCCAACCGGTCATCGCATATGCTTTTGAAAATCCGCCAAGTAATATCGTACGCTCCCTGAGTGCCGGTATGCTCGAGAGACATGTGTGGCCCGCCTCATGCGCATCACCATAAATCAATCGATCATAAATCTCATCAGAAAAAACAATCAAATCGTGCTTTACGACAACTTCAGCAATCTCTTCTAACGTTTCTCGGCGAAGTACCGCACCCGTCGGATTATTCGGATATGAAAGAAAGAGGACCTTTGATTTCGGCGTAATGCGAGATTCAATGTCTTCGGCTGTGACTTGAAAATCGTTAGTGACCAATGTGGGTACGTACACCACGTCGGCCCCCGCAAAAATGGACGTCGGTCCATACGACACAAAGCAGGGTTCCGGAATAAGGATTTCATCACCAGGCTCGAGCAAAGCCAGCATAGCGAGTTGAACGGCCTCACTCACTCCGACGGTTACGAGTATTTCATGGTCCGGATCAAACGAAACGTCGTACAATCTTTTCAGCTCATCGGCAATGGCACTCCGAAGTTCAGGTATTCCGGCGTTGGCCGTATAGCCAGTGAACCCATTATCCATCGATTCCTTTGCCGCTTCGATGATTTTGGATGGCGAAACGAAGTCAGGCTCGCCAATGCCTAACGATATTACGTCCTCCATCGTAGCTGCAATCTCAAAAAAACGCCTGATACCACTAGGTGGAACAGAGGTGACCCGGTTCGTAAGTCGATCTTTTAGATTCATGATTTAGGCTCGGAGAACCCCCCCGGTGATACCATCGGTGTCGGTGATATGCGTGTTTCCACGGCTTCAACGACTAAATATACGTCGAGACCAATAGGTGCGAGTGAACAATCCACGCAGAATCTTTGCTTGTCTCTCGGATGAACTCAGTCTAATTTTTTTAGGAAACAGGTAAATCCTGAAGAACACATTGAATCCATCTAAAGAATCAAACCGATAGAACTAGAAAACCCTCAGTAAGCTTCTAGGCTATCAGACTAACTTTAATTTATGTCGGAACAGCACAAAAATTACATCGACGGCATCTGGCAGGATGCGGCAAGCAGGAAAACATTTGATGACATAAACCCAGCTGTGAATAGTGATAAGATCGGAGCGTTCCCCAATTCAGGTGTAGAAGATGTCGATGATGCCGTTCGAGCAGCACGCAGGGCGTTCCAATCGTGGAGCAGGATGCCTGCGCCTGAACGCGGAAATATTCTCAAGAACATCGGAGATATTCTGACGGATAGGAAATCTAAAATGGCGTTTGAAATGACCCGAGAAATGGGAAAGCCGTTTTTGGAGACCAAGGGCGACGTCCAGGAGGCCATCGATACCGCCTACTATGCCGCCAGTGAGACCAGGCGTCTTTTTGGGCACACGGTTCCGAGCGAACTTCCGAGCAAATTCAACATGAGCATCCGACGACCGATCGGGGTTTGCGGAATCATTTCAGCCTGGAATTTTCCGGTTGCAGTACCCACGTGGAAGATATTTCCAGCCCTTGCATGCGGGAACACGGTTGTTTTCAAACCTAGTTCCGATGCGCCGCATAGTGGTGCGTTGCTAATCAAGGCGATGGCAGACGCTGGCGTGCCACCAGGGGTCCTGAATCTTACACAGGGAAGCGGGGGCGTTGGACGGGCCATCGTAGAGCACCCCGATGTTAATGTCGTTTCATTTACAGGATCGACCGCTGTCGGCTCCAAGATCGGCGAGGCGTGCGGTCGGATGCACAAGCGCGTAACTCTGGAACTTGGCGGAAAAAACCCGATGATTGTCATGCAGGACGCCAATCTAGATTTGGCGTTGGAGGGCCTTCTCTGGGGAGCGTTTGGAACGACAGGGCAGCGATGCACCGCCACGAGCAGACTGATCATACACGAAGATGTGCATGACGAGTTTGTGGGGATGCTGAAAGAAGCCTCTGAAAAACTGAAACTGGGTTATGGAAACGAGGAGACGACCGAAGTGGGTCCGGTGATCAATAAGCGTGCGCTTGAGACCATCATCAAATATGTTCAGGTAGGAAAAGACGAGGGCGCTACCATGATTTGCGGTGGAAATGTACCCAAGGGAGATGGCGTTGACGCCGGCTTCTTCTTCGAGCCCACCATCTTCACGGATGTAACACCTACCATGCGTATAGCGAAAGAAGAAATCTTCGGCCCCGTGCTGGCTGTCCTGAAGATCTCGTCGTATGAAGAAGCCATTGAAGTGGCCAACAACGTCGAGTACGGCCTTTCGTCATCGATCTATACACAAGACGTATCGGTGGCATTCAATGCGATGCACGATATTGAGGCTGGAATTACATACATCAACGGTCCAACGATTGGCGCCGAAGCTCACATGCCGTTCGGAGGAGTCAAAGCCACCGGAAACGGACACCGAGAAGGAGGATGGGAGGTATACGATTTTTACACAGAAACGAAAACGGTATACGTGGACTACAGTGGTACACTCCAAAAGGCGCAGATCGACAATACGCGAGACCGGATCACGATACCAGCTCAGTAAATCTCCGGTACAAATTTGTGTCCCTGTAATGGCGGCCGCTCGTTGGGCTTGTCTTCCGGACGGTCCGGGAAGTCTATCTCGTCGGGCGGCAGTTCTTTGTATGGAATCTGTTGCAAGAGGTGGTGTATACAGTTTAGGCGCGCTCGCCTTTTGTTGTCAGCACGAACGATCGACCAGGGACATTCCTCCGTATCTGTCGAATTCAGCATAATGTCCGTTGCCGTCGTGTACTCAGTCCACTTGAGGCGAGAGGCCAAATCAATCTGCGTTATTTTCCATCGTTTCGTGGGATCTTTGAGCCGTGCGCGTAGCCTACGTTCCTGTTCTTTCGCACTCACAAAAAACCAGAACTTGATCAGAATAATCCCTGACCGAACGAGCATTCGTTCAAAGTTTGGACAGGCCTTCAAAAAATCCTGAACCTCGTCGTCGGAGCAAAATCCCATCACTTTCTCGACGCCGGAGCGGTTATACCAGCTTCGGTCAAAAAGAACCATTTCTCCTTCTGCGGGAAGGTGCGTTACGTATCGTTGGAAATACCACTGAGATGATTCTCGTTCGGTCGGTTTGTTCAGTGCGACGACCCGGCAAACTCGTGGATTCATCACCTGGGTGATCCGTTTGATGGCTCCCCCCTTTCCCGCGGCATCGCGACCTTCAAAAATGACGGCAACCCGAAGATCTTGGTGCTTGATCCATCGCTGTAGATTTGTCAGCTCGAGATGAAGTTTAACCAGCTCTTTCTCGTACGTTTTTCTTTTCATACTCGATATTTTCCAATCCCGATAAACGTTGTCCAAATATAAGTCGAAAGTTCACTTCACCCTTGTGGCCTTCAAGAGGGGTACATGTAGATATTAGTACTCAGGTAACACGGACTCATGAACCGAGCAACTCGGAGCTGATTCACCATGGTTCGGTAGTACCATCACCTGCCCGAAGCAGGATTTAAGCTGAATAAAATGAGGATGATTTTGCACAGAAAAAGATGGATCTACGTGGCGGGACTAACGATCTGCACCTTCATTCAGTTACCAAAAACATCAGCGATCGCCCAAAATGCGTTTAGCTTCGGTAGTCGCGTCTATGCTGACTACTCATATGTTGTAAAATCAGCTTCAGGCGAGGAAGACGGTACCAATGCCTTCGGTTACAGACGGGTTTACTTTACTGCGAATTACGTAAAATCGGATCGTTTCTCTGGTCGTTTTCGGCTGGAAGCCAATGATGGTTCAACTACCGCTCAGGGCAAGCCCGCCCCATTCGTCAAGGACTTGTATTTAAAGTGGAAAGGCGCCCTGGGCTCCGGACATGATCTCGTCATGGGCGTAAGTCGCCCGCCGTCATGGGGAGTATCCGAGTCGGTGTGGGGATACCGGAGCCTCATCAAAGCGCTCCAGGACCGGGGTAAAATATTGTCGTCAAGAGACTTGGGAGTGGCCATAAAAGGGCCCCTCACGCCCAATGGAATCGTCCGTTATGGAGTAATGATTGCCAATAATGAAAGTGTTTCGCGTGAGACGGATAAGCATAAGCGTTTGTATGGTCAGCTCGAAATCTATCCTTCTGACGGACTTTCCTTCACTGTAGGGGGCGATTTCGCGTCTTACGAAGATGGTAGCGCAATCAACGTAAATGCGTTTGCTGGGTATTCTTCTTTTGAATTCAGAGTCGGTGTAGAAGGATATTATAATCCCAGGTCATTTGACGATATCTCTGACGACCTGCTAAAGACAGGAATCTCAATATTCGTTGTTGCCCAGCCTTCTAGATTGTCGTCTGCGATCATCAGAATAGATAGACTGGCTCAAGATTTTCTCGGAGTCCGAACGACGAAGACGATGATTCTGGCAGGAATCGGTTTCACGATCGAACCCGGTGTCGAGATCATTCCGAACGCCATTGTTTCTAAGGAAAGCGAACAGGATGATCCCACAGTAACCGGGCGGGTGACACTTTATGTCAAGATCTGATCACGTAAGAAATTGCGAAAAATTGTCATCCACCCACTCTCGGATAAGACGCAAAGAGAAGCTGTGTCGAGATTTAAGCTCCCTCCACCTCGCGGGATTCTGACTTGGATTCAGCTACCTCCGTTTGGGTAGAGATATCTCTTGCGACGTAGGCGGATATGGTCTGCATGATCGAACGAATCGCTTCATCCTCGTCGAAATTTTGAATAATCGGAATGTTGAAATGGTCCGCTTCGGCGAGCAGGAACGACTGCAGATTCCAAATATGGTCAAAATTTTCCAAGTAGCGCTCAGATCTTCGAGATGTGGCCTGCTGTCCACGGCCGACGAGTCGATTTCTAAGTCTTTTCTTTTTGAGAACAGCCAGAATAATTGGGACGACAAGCGCATCGGACTGATCGGCAATCTGTTGCTGCGAGGCTGGATGTACATGCACACCTTCCAGAATCAGAGAAACCCGTTCGTTCTCTGCCCTCTTTAAGACGCCCTCAATTCCGACTCCAACCTGTTCCGACTGGCGCAGATATCCCGCGATCATGGAAGGTTGGTCCAACCTTTCGTGCTCAGATTCCCCTTGAGGAAACGTCTTGTACGCGTTGAATGACGACGTATGGAGCGTCGGAGAGAGTCTGGCCGGAATCATCAATCGCATGACTTCCCGAAGCATGTCAGTCGACTGCGTACGAACGATATCTAAACGATGGGCTAATTCGGAGCCGAGCGTACTCTTCCCGCTTCCGTTCGTACCCCCTATCAAAAGGATAAGGGGCTTGCCACTCATACCGAATTCCCTCCACTGCAGATACCGTTCAGCAGTTTCATCTCCGGCGTTCTGTCGAATGGCCCGAAACGTCCTATCCGAGACTTCGGAGGAAGAAATTTCCGTCATATGTGCGGAAATGATACCCGCTTGAATAGACTGGGTGATGTGGTACGTTTGATCCTGGTCCATCCCGCATATCTCCATGGACTGAGACAAGCGCCCTTTTGAGAAGGGTACCTCGCTACCGTCTCTTCGAATGATGTGTATCGTAGAAGCGGGGAGTGCTCCTTCTTGGTACGTCTCCAGTTGTTGTTCGTAACCGTGATCCTGAAGATATTTAGAGACGACCTCTCGAAGTTCGTTGGATGATATTTTGGAACGATCGGCGAGCGAGCGTCGGATTTTATCGGATATCTTGTACGCATCATCGAATGGAACTCCACTTCTCTGTAGGGAGCGCGTTAATATTCCCCGGAGGAAGGGTATCTCACTACCGTCGCGTTCATCGATGACGTGAATCTTTTGCATTTTGGAAACGAGTCAATAGGGGTCGATTATTGATTCACAAGTTCGGAATATATTCAGATCAGACATCTCATACGTTCATTGTTGAAAAGTTCTAGTCTCCGTTACCTCCCATGATAACCATTGACGATCGTGCGCTGGTTCGAATGTTGGACTTTCCATCACTAATCGATGCCATACAAGTGGCTTTTAGGTCGGATTCGATTGTCCCGGAGCGACATCATCATACGATTTCAGTGCCTGAACGCCTGGACGCGACTCTGCTTTTAATGCCGGCCTGGTGTAGTGGCCAATATGTGGGAATTAAAACCGCAACGATTTTTCCATCAAACGCTAGCGTCGGACTTCCCTCCGTGATGGCTACATACCTTTTACTCGACGGGAGTACGGGCTCTCCGCTCGCGACCATCGACGGGAAAATGTTAACCGTATTGAGAACCGCTGCGACCTCCGCATGGGCCTCTCATATCCTTTCACGTTCGGATGCAACTACCATGACGATGGTTGGAGCCGGATCTTTGGCGATTCCTCTGGTCACCGCTCACGCATCCGTAAGATACTTTGAGCGGATTCATGTATGGAATCGGTCCACTGAAAATGCTGAACGAGTTGTGCAAGAGCTTTTAGAGAAAGGACTTCCTGCAAGCATTTCGACTGATCTGGAGGAATCTGTTCGGAGTTCGGATATTATTTCGTGTGCCACACTGAGCAGAGAGCCTCTCATTCTCGGTCGTTGGATACGCGAAGGGTCCCATATTGACCTGGTAGGCGCCTACACGGCCGAGATGAGAGAGTCCGACGACGCGCTCATCGCTATGAGTCAGGTCTTTGTGGACAGTTACGCGGGTGCAAAATCCGAAGCCGGTGACCTGGTTCAAGCCGCTGCAAGCGGAGTATGGAATTTCGACTCGATCAAGGCGGATCTCAAGGCACTTGCCACGGGTCAGTCGAACGGTCGAATATCGGATTCCGAGATTACAGTGTTCAAATCCGTCGGTTCAGCCATCGAAGATTTAGCTGCTGCGAGTCTGGCCTTCGAAAAGATGCAAAGATAATCTACTTCAAGTAGTATTTGGGCTCTTGTCCCTTCACATGGGCCACAATTTCCAAATGTGACATGATGGGGGACGCCTTGACCTTGGTCATGAGTACTTCCTCGACCTGAAAGAGTCCGGTTACATTGTCCATGTATACCGAGATGACTACGGGCTTCACTTGTCCCCGACTGATTTCCACTCTACGTACTGAATTGGCTGAATAGCGATGCATGTCACCCACCATTGGATCGCGATCCATATTCAGGGGTACGCGTGACCGACCCCGAGTCATGTCGGTTCCGTCTGCGATGAGGACGACCCCAGCTTCTATGGAGTGAATTCGCGTGTGCGCCATATGACCGACGATCACCTCATGCGCAAGAGACCTAACCACGGTTTGTTTGGCGAGATCATCGGGGTACAAGTTTCTTACATACTTGGAAATCACGGAATCCATGAGATTGAGCGAATGCCACTCATGTTCATCGCGGGTAACCGACATTCCTACGTCATGTATAAAACATCCAAGCAACGTCGCGACGGCTGAATCTTCAAAGGTGCCGATTTCTTCGCGTTCAAGAGACGTCTGAACACCCCCCTCCCGCAAGTAGTAGAGAATCTTGAGCGAATTGTACGTAGTGATGCGTGCGTGTACGGGGCCGTGGTCGTTATAACCCAGGCGACGGACGGATACCGCATTCGCGTAACTGTGAAAAAGATAGATTTCTTCGTCATTGAGAAGACCCGTTAAAAGGTCTTTGACTTTTCCCTCCGACTTATCGATTAAGGCTTGATCGAGCTGATCTTCCTTTGGAGTCACCAGTTTCCAATCGGGATAGTGGGCCATTCCGTGATTCACATATAGAAATTTTATTGATGAGAAAGGGGACGGTACTTGCGTGCCGCCCCCTTTTTTGCCAGATACCTGACTGTGATTTATCCGCTCATTACTCAGAGGCGTCGCTATCCGAATCCTTCTTCGCCTTAGCTTTTGACTTTGTTTCTTTCTTCGCAGCAGTCTTTGACTTTGCAGTTGAAGTTGCTTTCTTAGCCGTGGACTTCTTCGCAACTGTCTTTTTCGCTGTTGTGCTCTTCTTAGTTCGAGTTGCCCTTTTTGGTTTTTCCTCTTCGTCGGAGGGTTCTGTCTCCGCATCTTCGGATTCTTCAGCCATTTCTTCCTTGTTCTTCCTGCGTCCGCGAGATTTCGATTTCTCCTCTACTTCAAGTTCAGGTGCCGACTCTACTTCGAGTTCAGGTGCCGACTCTATTTCGAGTTCAGGTGCCGACTCTACTTCGAGTTCAGGTGCCGACTCAGCTTCAGTGACCGCTTCGGTATCTACTTCTGCTTCTGTCGCGGCTTCAACTTCGTTTGCAACCTCAGCGTTCTCCGTCGATGCCGTTGTCACCTTTGATGCCGACTCAACCTCCGCAGGCACTTCTACTTCTTCGGCCTCCATTTTCGCCTTTAAATCCGCAAGGCCACTGAGTTCTCCCAGCGTTGCAGAACCCGAAGCCGCTGCCTCCTTCCTCTTGTACTGAGAAGTCTCCTTTTTCTCTTGTGTCTTCTCCCTTTTTTCCTCGATTTTCACCGCTCTTTTTTCAGCCTGCTCCGCGCTACGCTCCGTGGCCTTCTCGCTGACTACGATTTCCTTTTGAGAAGCATTGAATCGAATAACGATAAGATTTTCGAGAGTCTGCCCTATCAGATAGGACTCGTCCACGTTTGAGGGATGATTGAGTTCTTTGGTCGGCATAAAGGCCTCCACGTCGAGCGGAAGCTCTACAACCAATCCCCTTTCCTCAATTCTCGTGACCGTTGCGGTCGTTGTCTCGCCTTCGGCATACAATTCTTCAAACTGGCTCCACGGATTCGTGTCCACCTGTTTGTGACCGAGTGAAATTCTTCGATCGCTCGTATCGATATTCAGGACGACGACATCCAGCTCCTCTCCCTTCTTGACCATTTCACCCGGGTGTCGCACTCGTTTTGTCCAGCTGAGGTCACTGATATGGACCAATCCATCGATTCCGGGCTCAATCTCGACGAAAACGCCAAAGTTGGTGATATTTCGAATCGTTCCCTTCATGACGGTTCCGGGAGGATATCGCTCGGCGATATTCTCCCATGGATCGGGCTCAAGCTGCTTCATTCCAAGGGAAATCTTCTTCCCTTCCGTATCAATGTTGAGAATTTTCACCGAAACGATTTGGCCTAGTGACACCATCTGACTGGGGTGACGAATATGCTCCGTCCAGCTCATTTCGGAGATATGCACGAGGCCTTCGATTCCCTTTTCGAGTTCGATAAACGCGCCGTAATCGGTAATCGAAACGACCTTTCCTTCGACCGTGTCATCGGGACTGAACTTGACCGTGATTTCGTCCCACGGATGCGGCTGAAGTTGCTTGAGTCCAAGCGAGATACGCTGTCTTTCGCGATCGTAATCGAGAACGACGACATTCAATTTTTCATCCAGACTGACTAACTCAGAAGGATGCGAAACCCGACCCCATGAAAGGTCCGTGATGTGAAGAAGTCCGTCGACGCCACCCAGATCGATGAAGACCCCGAAGTCAGTGATGTTCTTGACGGCACCTTCCAATATTTGACCCGGTTCCATGGCTGAAAGAATACTCTCTCTCTGCTCTTGCAGATCTTTTTCAATCAGCGCCTTGTGTGAGACGACGATGTTTTCGTTGACGGGATTGAGCTTGACAATTTTAAACTCCATCCGTTTTTCGAGATAGGCATCGAAATCGCGAACCGGTCGGACGTCGATTTGCGAGCCGGGAAGGAAGGCTTCCATCCCTTCGAAAAGCTCGACGATCATACCGCCCTTGATCCGACGAACAATCACTCCTTCAATAATTTCTTCGTTCTCGTAGGCTTCTTCTACGCGGTTCCAACGACGTAAAGTGTCCGCCTTGGTTTTTGAGAGAACAAGCTGTCCATGGTAATCCTCAATCCTTTCGAGAAAAACCTCGACTTCATCGCCCTCTGAGATTTCTTCGTCGAATTCATTTCTGGAAACGATGCCATCGCTTTTAAATCCAATGTCAATGATGACATCCTTTTCGGCGATGCTGACAATTTTACCCTTAACAATCTCATGCTCAGCAACATGAACAAGGGTGGTCTCGATCATTTCCCTCAGTTCGTCGCTTCCAAGCTTATACAATTCGGGTTCTATTCCCGTATCGAGATCTTCAAGCTTGATCACGTCACCCAGAATCTGTCCCGTATAGCCGATCATTCCCTGGACAGGCGCTATTACGGACTTCTCATCCTCGTCTTGATCGGATTCGGGTTCTGAATCGTCGGGCTGTGATTCGGGATCTTCGCTTGCCACAACTGGTTGAGGCTCTTCCTGAACGGTTGCCTCGGTAGCGGAATCGGGTGATGGGCTTTCAGTCTCGGGCTCGATCGGTATCGGATCTATTTGATCTTCCGATGTGGCCTCTTCTTTCGTTTTTTCTGTAGATTCAGGCGGGTCTTCTACGGCGATATCTTCAGTCGATAATGTGTCTTCGGTTGTTTTTTGCTGATTTTCAGCCATGATCAAAGATACGAATCTCGATTCGCCGCGCCAGGGCACAGTAAGAAGAATCGAACGGATCCGCGGTTTAAAGTGAATAAAAACCTCTGACAAATCTTCTCCAAATGGCAGAGGAATTGGGCCACACCGAAGTCAGGCGATCCTAAAAATGGCGTAGACTGCCTTCAAACAGCTCTTCTATCCATACGTTCCCGAACAATCGATTCGATCATTTCAATCTGCTCATTGAGGGAAAGATGCGTAGTATCAATCAATATCGCATCGTCCGCTTTCTTGAGAGGCGAAATGGTTCGAGTCCGATCTCGTTCATCTCTTTCAACGAGAGCATTTTCGATGGCTTTCTGATCGACTTCATGACCTCCTGATTCGAAATCGACCCATCGTCGACGGGCTCGAACTCCTGGTGATGCATCAAGAAATATCTTAACGTCTGCCGAAGGAAAGACGACCGTTCCGATATCTCTCCCTTCTACAATTACACCTTTCCCCTCCTCCTCCCGACTGGCCGCAATTCTTTGCTGTTCCTGTACCATACGGGCCCGAACGTCTGGAAGAACGCTCACCCTGGAAGACATATCGGTAACCTCCGGCGTTCGTATTTCTTTTGATACGTCGACGCCATTCAAGGAGATCTTCATTCCGTCTGCCGAATGGCTAAGGTCCAACGAGAATTTTTCCCACACCAAAGGGACATTCTCTTCCGAAGCATCGACTTGGAGTTGCAGAAACCGGAGGGCCACCGCCCGGTACATCGCACCAGTGTCCAGATAAATCAAGCCGGTACGATCTGCCAAGGCTCTGGCGGTAGAACTTTTGCCGGACCCCGCTGGTCCATCAATCGCGACGATCATAGAACGGTCTAAGACTGTACGGTGTAATCCTGTCCACGAGAATCGAGTGCGTAAGAAGACGGCGGCACTTGCATTTAATCAATATATCCTTGTTGTCTTTGAATGCGAAAACTCAAACATGAAGAAATCAAGCGCTGTTCTCTCGATGAGCTGGCTCTGAAAGATCGATACCCGTTCTCCGTTTTACTTGAGAATATTCGATCTGCGCAAAATGTAGGGTCGATACTTCGAACGGCCGATGCCGTGCGTGCAGCCAGAGTGACCATGGCCGGTGTTACTCCGGATGGTGAGCATAAAGGCGTGCATAAATCAGCGCTGGGTGCGCAAGATGCGGTGCCATGGGAGACTAGCCCATCTGCTTTATCGGCAGTCGAGAGTGCTAGGGAAAACGGAATCACGATTATTGCACTTGAAATCACGGACCAACCAACGCGGTTAGCCGAGATATCGGAGGATATTTTCCCCGCCTTGCTGATGGTAGGAAACGAGCTCTCCGGACTTTCCGCTGAACTCCTCGAACTGGCTGACTTTGCTCTCGAGATTCCGCAGTACGGCTTCAAGCAATCCCTAAACGTCTCGGTTGCTACGGGTATCGCTCTTTACGGTCTACTGGATCTATACCTAGCGAACCGTTGTGCCAAGCAGATAAATCATTAAAAAGTGGATTCGCCGTATTATAGCAACCCACCATCGATTGGTCCTCCAGCATCATGAATTTCATGGAAAAGGGAAGCTTATTTTTTCAAGGTTTTCATTCTCCTCCTACCGAAGATTGGCTATCCGTGATCGAGAAAGAACTGGGGGATACGTTAGAGCTAGGCTCACTCAATTCCGTTATCGATGCGGGTCTCGTTCTTAAACCTTTCTATCGTCAGGAAGATATCGCTCTCGCTTATCGAGACGCATCCACCAGAAAGGACGACTGGCTTATCGCTGATCGGATTGACATTGGAGATTCACCCGACGGCCTCGAATTTCTCGAGGACATTGAGTTAATCGAACTTTGTGGTATTTCGGCGGGGTCACTTTCGAAGACACTCCCGCATGCCGTCGCCGCGAACGTGCCCGTATTTATCAGTGGCGGAGCAGAGCTGATGGGCCTTTCTGAATCGAATCTTGAGGATTTGCCTGGATCCGTCTCGGTACTCATCGATCCGTTTAACGAAACCCTGAAAGAGACCGAGAGGGCGGAGATTTATGACTGGGCATATCAGGTTCTCCAGCAGAACACCGTGAATAAGTCACCACTTGCGATCGGCTCAGTGAACTCGAATTCTGCCATACAAAACGGAGCCGGGATCAGCACGTCGATCGCGGTGCTTCTAGCAGGCGTGAGTGAGTGGTGTCTGGAGCTGGGAAGCAGAGGACTCGAATGCGAACCCGTCGCGAGTCAGCTTACCGTCCAGCAGTCAATTGGCAACCAATTCTATACGGAAATCGCGGGATTAAGAGCGCTTCGGATATTACTTCCGCAAGTCGTTGATGCGTATGCGGATTCAAGCTCATCAGATACCTGTCCACACATTCACGTGACGGTTCAGAGCCAACTGGCTCGTACGTCCGACCCGTATCAGGCATTCATACCCGGGACAACGGGTGCAATCGCAGCCGTATTCGGTGAGCCAGACTCAATTTGTATTTTATCGCCGCCGTTACCCTTGGAGAGCGGCGGGAGCATGGAATCACGAAGGCTCGCAAGAAATATTCTCCTGTTGTTGCGCCATGAAGCCTATTTGTCAAGCGTTCGAGACCCGCTGTCGGGTTCCTATTACATTGAGAAGCTGACCGATCTGCTGGCCGAACGCGCCTGGGAATTATTTGTACAAATCGAAGAACGGGGCGGACTTTCGTCTGCGCTTAAAAACAACCTGATTGCGACCTGGATCAAGACCGACCGAGCAGCGTCGGCATCGCGAAATACGGGTCCAGCCCGGACATAGCGTTAATAGACAGGGTATAGACATGAATCGGCCCTCGTTTCCATCTAAACCATCGCTTGAGCGAATTCGGGAGTCAAACCGGGACACATGGACGACCGCCGAGTCGTTTTCTCTTATGCGAGCCTACTCGCCGAGGGCTGTGGAGAAGCTGGAGCACGTAGATTTCGCTGCTGGAATCCCTCCCTATTTGAGAGGTCCCTACGGGTCCATGTACGTCGTTCGACCATGGACCATCCGACAATACGCTGGTTTCTCAACAGCGGAAGAGTCCAATGTGTTTTATCGAAAGAACTTGAGCGCGGGTCAGACCGGACTCTCCATCGCCTTCGATCTTCCCACGCATCGAGGGTATGACTCGGATCACCCAAGAGTGGCAGGAGACATCGGTAAGGCCGGGGTTGCAATTGATTCAGTTGAGGATATGAAGATCCTGTTCGACCAAATCCCCCTCGACAAGATGTCCGTTTCCATGACCATGAACGGAGCCGTCCTTCCGATCATGGCCTTTTATATCGTGGCTGCTGAAGAGCAAGGAGTGTCGCGAGAGCACCTGAATGGAACCATTCAGAATGACGTGCTGAAGGAATTCATGGTTCGGAACACGTACATATATCCGCCGGACGCTTCCATGCGAATTGTGCGAGACGTTATTTCGTTCACTTCTAAAGAACTGCCTCAGTTCAATTCCATTTCTGTGAGCGGATATCACATGTTGGAGGCGGGAGCCTCGGCCGAGCTCGAACTGGCTTATACACTTGCAGACGGACTGGCATATGTCCGGGCGGGATTAGAGGCCGGTCTTGATATTGATGCATTCGCACCCCGGATCTCGTTTTTCTTCGGGATCGGGATGAATCATTTTATGGAAATTGCTAAGCTGAGGGCGGCAAGAATGCTCTGGGCTGAATTGATCCGACCGTTCAATCCTCAGAATCCCAAGTCCATGGCGCTGCGGACGCATTGTCAGACTTCGGGGTGGAGCCTATCTGCCCAGGATCCTTTTAATAATATCGGACGGACTTGCCTTGAAGCACTGACAGCCGTTTTGGGGCATACCCAGTCGTTGCATACAAATGCTCTGGATGAAGCGATTGCCCTTCCAACCGATTTTTCAGCTAGAATAGCGCGCGAAACACAACTTCACCTTCGTGATCACACAGGAATACCGAAGGCAGTCGATCCATGGGCAGGATCCTATTATCTTGAAACTCTCACGGATCTGCTGGCGGGAAAGGCACGGACCCTGATCGAAGAAGTGGAGGAACGTGGAGGAATGGCACGCGCAATCGAGGACGGGCTGCCTAAAATGCGAATTGAGGAGGCGGCAACCAGGCGACAAGCAAGAATTGACTCAGGAAGAGATGTACTCGTGGGTATCAATCGATACAGGCGGAGCGGCGAACCGGAGCTCCAGATTCGAAAAGTAGACGACAGATTGGTTCGCGACGCACAGATTGAGCGTCTCCGTGCGGTCAAAGCGGCGCGCGATGTGAGTGCCGTTACGGAGAGTTTGAGTCAACTTGAGCAGGCCGCCTCCGGTAATGGTTCCAATCTTCTTGAAGCGTCTATCCGTGCCGCCCAAGACCGGGCGACGCTTGGTGAAATCTCATCCGCGCTCGAAAAAGTATTCGGTCGTTATACCGCCAGTATCCGTACTTTTACGGGCGTTTATGCTTCCGAATCCGGTGATACTGAAAGAATGGGAAGAGTGCAACAATTGTCGGATGAGTTCCTTCGACTTGAGGGAAGACGTCCGCGAATTCTGGTTACGAAACTTGGACAAGATGGACACGATCGCGGCGCCAAGGTCATTGCGACTTCATTTGCCGACCTGGGATTCGATGTTGATATCGGACCACTTTTTCAGTCTCCGTCGGAGGCAGCAAAGCAGGCGATAGAAAACGACGTGCATATTCTGGGCGTTTCGAGTCTCGCAGGTGCACATGGCACACTCATTCCTGAAGTAATCAAGGAGTTGGATGGTTTCGGCCGTGGTGACATTATGGTCGTGGCTGGCGGAGTTATCCCGCGCTCTGACTATAAAGAACTTGAGGCCGCTGGTGTGGCGGCGATTTTCGGACCCGGCACGCAAATCCCGGAAGCCGCCAAAAGTTTGTTGACCATGATGCTTTCTAGAATCTCAGGCGAAACTGAATGAGTCGTCACTTTTATTCGATTCGGACCGATTGGATTGAAGCGTCAGACATTCTGACTGAATGTTGATGAACGTACCTGCCGAGCTGTTTGAAAAACTCCTGGAGGGTGACCGAGTCGCTCTTGCTCGCTCAATCACGTTGGTTGAAAGCAAACGGCCCGAGGATTACTTGGCCAAGCAGGAGCTAATCGAGCTGTGCAGCGGCAAGAAAACATCGTCGGTCCGGATCGGAATATCCGGACTTCCCGGCGCAGGCAAAAGCACGTTTATCGAGCAACTCGGCCTGTATCTGGTCCGTTCGGGATTGCGCGTGGCTGTCCTGGCTGTCGACCCCTCCAGCGAACGCACTGGAGGGAGCATTTTGGGTGACAAAACGAGGATGGAAGTGCTTGCCACGGAGGAAAACGCATACATACGCCCCTCCCCTAATTCCGGAATTCTGGGCGGCGTGGCGGAGATGACAAGAGAAGCAATTATTGTTTGCGAAGCGGCGGGATACGACGTCGTTTTGGTTGAGACGGTGGGAGTCGGTCAGTCGGAATTTGGTGTTCATAGCATGACCGATTTCTTTCTTATCCTCACAATTTCGGGTGCGGGAGACGTTCTTCAGGGTATCAAACGCGGTATCATGGAAATGACAGATGCGGTAGTCGTCAACAAGGCAGACGGCGATCGTATTGACGCAGCGCGGATAGCGGCTTCTGACATCAAAAGTGCGCTTCGTCTTTCGACCGGAGGCTCTGTGACGCCAAAGATTCCTGTGATGACCCTATCGTCTCTTTCACAGGACGGGTTCGACGACGTTTGGAAGATGATTCAGGAGCACGTTGAACTCGCCCGAACGACGGGTGCGTTCGATGTAAGACGGTCGAATCAGATGAATTCATGGTTCGAGAATGCCGTCCAATTCCTGCTTCGTTCCAGGCTCGAAAACGACGAGAAGCTGACGGAACTAAGAGACCGGCTGCTTGAGGATATCGAAATGGGGCGCGTGCATCCCATAGCCGGTGCCAACTCATACGTTGATGCTCTTACTGGCGAAGCTTCCGACTAACCGAGGATCTCTGCGGCCGCGCGCAACCGGCGGATGGTCGTCTCTTTGCCGAGCACTTCGAGCAGGTCGAAGAGTCCCGGTCCGAATCCTACACCACTGGTTGCCAGTCTCACGGAATGGATAATTCTCCCGGCTCCAGCTTCTCGCTCTTCAGCGAGCTCGCGAAGCGCGATTTCGATCGTGGTTGCATCGAACGGTTCTAGTGGGTCGAGCTTCTCCGAAAACAACAATATGAGATCTGACGAGTCCTCCTTCCACCTCTTCTTTTTCGTCTTGTCGTCGTAGGACGTCGGGTCCTGGAAAAAATACATCGCTTCTACGAGGTCCGATGGGATGCTGATTCTCTCCTTCATGACTTCAACCACTCGTTCGAGGTACTCATCGGACGGCTCGATTCCGGATTCCGCTAAGAGCGGTTTGACATCCGTTGCAATACTCTGGGCTGACCGCTGCCTCAGATACTGCTCGTTATACCACTGCAGTTTATTCAGATCGAATTGCACACCCGACTGACCCACACGCTCAAGTGAGAAAGTTTCTATCAGACCTTCCATGGAGAAAAGCTCTCTCTCGTCTCCGGGGTTCCACCCTAACAGCGCCAGAAAATTTATGAGGGCTCCGCTTTCGTATCCAGCGGAGCGGTACTCGTTCACAAAAACTGGAATTCCTGCTCTCTCAGAGCTTCTTTTTGACAACTTCCCTCCTGTGGGACTCAGAATAAGTGGAAGGTGGGCCAGTTTTGGCGGATCCCATCCGAGCGCTTCATACAATAGAATATGTTTGGGTGTCGATGGGAGCCATTCTTCCCCTCGAATGACGTGTGACACCCCCATCATATGGTCGTCCACAATATTAGCGAGGTGATACGTCGGATGACCGTCTGACTTCATCAATATCTGGTCGTCCACGTTCTCCGTTGCAAACGCTATATCGCCACGTATCAGGTCGGTAAACGAAACGGTCTCGCCCGGAGTCACGTTTAACCGGATGACATGAGGGTGGGCCGATGCCAGACGAGAAGACACGTCCTCTTCGCTTAGAGAAAACGAGTTCTGCATATGTTCGCGGGTGGAGCTCCCGTACCTCGGATTCGGATTCTCCTCGGTTGCAAAGCGCTCTCTCATCCCTGCTAACTCCTCTTCGGTGTCGAACGCGATATAGGCGTGCCCACTTTCTACAAGCTTTTCTGCGATCTCGCTGTAGATATCTGATCTCTCAGACTGGCGATACGGGCCAACCCCTCCATCTCGCCCCGGGCCCTCATCGTATTCGATACCGGCCCATTGTAGCGATGCAATGATATCCTCTTCCGCATCGTCCACAAATCTCTTTTGATCTGTGTCCTCAATTCGCAGGATCACCGTGCCATCGTGCTTCCTGGCAAACAGATAGTTGTACAATGCCGTTCGCAACCCTCCAATATGGAGATAGCCGGTCGGGCTGGGAGCGAAACGGACGCGAACTGGGTTCAATGGACAACCGGAGCTAGTTGGAGTCGAAATCAGTCAGGCAAATTAATTCAAGATTTTTAAATCTGTCCTACTCGACTCCATTTTGGCGTGAATGAGTTGATAATAATGAAGAAGGGCTTTCGGAAACGGGATAGTAATAAAGGGGACTCAAAATGAGCTCTCCTTTAAAGGTGACGGCCCCGTTTCTTATCTACTTAGAACGTCTCTCTAGGGACTTGTGAATCGGCTCGAGTGGCTTCTACGGTGATGCCATCGACCCAGTGATAGATGGGCGACTCGATGACTACCAAGTCAGTCGGTTCGAACTGTACACGTTCGACTTCAAATTGAATCAACGCCGTTGCATAATCCGTCCGGGCGGGCATCGGGACAAGAAGTCCTATCAAAAATACGATGCTAGCCAGAGCCAGGGCTGATCGAAGAGAGATAGATCGCCTCGAATTCCACAACGGTTTTCGATCCTCTTCACGGTCAACCTGTTCCGTTCTGGTCTTCAGCTGCGCCAAGCGCTCAAAGAAAACGTCATCGGCTGCAGGCGGATAGGCCAAGTACTCCTGTCGACTCATTCGCCGAAACGCCAGTACGGATTCCATCAACCGGCGGCAGCCTTCGCAATCTGCCATATGTTCGAACAGTTCTGGCTGAACATCGAGCGAGAGTTCGCCGTCCAGATACCGATGCAGGACATCACTGCCGTCCAGCGAGCATGCTGCTCCTTGGGTGTCTGATGTATTGGGATTGTCGGGCATGATCAATTAATTCTGTTGACGGAGTACGGCAACTTTTTTGCCGCGGTCCTTTTCCACCGCACTGGGATATTCCAACACCCACATGGGCTCCATCACTTTTCCCAACTTTCTGCGAGCTTTGAACAATCTGGATTTCACGGCTGAAATTGAACTTCGAGTTACGGCTGCGATTTCTTCATACGTCAGATTCTGATACTCCCGAAGGATGAGCACCTCTCTATATTCGGGTTTTAGTGACTGAATAAACTGGGTTACGAAACGCACCTGTTCATTTTTCTCCATTTTCGAATAGGGTGTCTCCATGGCAGGAAGAGAAGACTCAAGGTTGACGTCAAACCCAGTGTGTCTCTTGGATCTTCGGAGCGAATTCAGACACTGATTGCGAGCGATCGTAAACAACCAAGATTTGAAGGAACTGGATTTCAGAAGCCGATCCCGATTCTCATAAATCCGAAGAAAGGTCTCTTGCGTAACATCCTGAGCCTGCTCGGAATCAACGAGCATTTTGCAACAGAAAGCGTATACCGCCCCCTTGTATCGATTGTAGATACCAACAAAAGCAAACTCGTCGCCGGCCTGAAACGCTTCAATAAGAGCGTAGTCCTTCATGAACTGAAAACGGGCTGGATCCAGATTTTATTGCGTATTCCAGCTTCAAGACCTTTTGTATATATGAAAGTTGCCGTTGGTGTCATTTTATTCGTACAAGGAACCAGAGGTTGCATGCCTGCGTGAATGGACCGCTTTTTCAAATCCGACCGAATCCATACTCGGGACTCAAACAATAATGGTGAATTATCAGTTTACCCGCTCCATTAACGTGTCTTTACTCCTTGGGCTGTCGGGCCTCGCGTTTCTGGTTTCTTTGAGCTGTTCGTCCGTCAATCGGCAAGGACCAAAGGTCGCTCCGATTTCCGACGAAACCGCGGTTGCTACGATCGCTGGGAATCCAATTACCCTTTTGGAATTAAGTAGAGAGTATAAGAGAACAGCGGTTCTTGATTCAGATCCGGAGAGCGACAGCCTTGCCGCATATCGGGATTTCCTTGAGCGTTACGTCGACTTCAAATTGAAAGTCCTCGAGGCCAGAGAAGCGGGATACCATACGCTCGACGACTTTAAGTCTGAGATTGGCGGATATAGAAATCAGCTCGCCAGACCCTACATCCTAAAGGAAGAAGTGACCGATCCCCTTATCCGGCTGATCTACGCACGCCGTCAAGAGATGGTAGAGGCAAGTCATATTCTCATCAGACTAGGGCCTTCGGTAACACCCGCGGATACACTTGCCGCGTACGAACGACTGTACGCTATCAAAGACTCCGTTGCACTCGGCTATGATTTCGGGGAGATGGCGCTGCGCCATTCAGAAGACCCGTCTGCTAGGGGTGCGAAGGGATCTTCCGGATATCGCGGATATCTTGGCGCATTCGGTGGAGGCCGGATGGTCGATGAATTTGAGGATATGGCATACACCACGCCAATTGACAGCGTCTCAGAACTATTCCGGACCCAATTTGGATATCATCTGCTCAAGATTCATGCGAAGAAGCCTTTGCCCGGTGATATTCTTTTGGCGCATATTATGATTCAGGTTTCAGACGGGACCGCTGAGGACACAACGGCTGCGCTCGATAAAATGAGTGAGATCAAGCGTAAGATCGCAGCAGGAGAAGATTTTGCCGATCTGGCTTCCGAGTATTCTAATGACAGAGGAAGCGCCTCAAATGGAGGAGAGTTGCAACGGATGTCATTCGATGGTGGTCTTCCCGTCAACATCCGTGATAAAGCGTATACAATGGCCGTCGGGGAGATCTCAGATGTCATCGAAACCCAATTCGGCTTTCATCTTATTCGCGTTCTTGAACGGTACCCTCCAGAATCATACGAAGACGCTCGAGAGCGACTCCGCGGAACCATTTCTCGGCTTCCTCGAGCTCGAAAAGCGGAAAAAGCGTTTGCAAGACAAAAGCGAATGGACCTTGGGGCGCGAGTAGACTCCCTTCGAATTGAGATATGGTTCGATGAATTAGGTGCAGATTCCTTGCTGATGAGTCTCTCCGCCGAACCGTATTCGGCAACAGACCCGGATACGCCCATCGCCTGGATGGGGGATTCTACGTATACCGTGGGGCAGTTGGCGGCTCATGTAAAACAAAACAGAATATCTGGAGCATCCAGCCCGTCCGATTCTTTCTGGCAATCCATGGATGATTTTCTCGATACACAAGCTCTTGAATATGAGATCGCAGCGCTGGAGGAGCGGGACCCTGCCTTTGCTCGAACGATGAACGAGTTCAGAGACGGCTTGATCTTGTTCAGATTAATGGAAGACTCGGTCTGGACCGCAGCCTCCGTTGATTCGGTTGGACTTGAGGCGTTCTATCATCCTCGAGCGGATTCATATCGATTCCCAGATCGTTCCCGCATCATCACAATCGCACACTCTTCGGATTCACTTCTTCAAAAAATCGTTGCAGAACTTCGTACAGGTATGTCAATTTCATCGTTCACAGCGACGGTACAGGCTGATTCGTTGTCTCGGGTTCGCATCGACACGACCATGATCGAAGGGCCGTCTAACTCGATTTTTGACGAGGCGTTGAGCCAGAACCCTGGTGAGGTCACTGATTCCCAACCCTACAACAACGGATTTCTCGCCTTGTACAACGACGGTATCGAGCCGGCTCGTGAGAAGACGTTCTCCGAAGCCCGCGCCCAAGCTGTCAACGACTTTCAAGACGTTTTGGAAAAGACGCTGATCGCCCGCCTGCGAAAGAAATATCAAGTCGTACTCTATCCTGATCGTCTTCAGTACCTTTTAGAATCCAACTCTGTTGATCGTTAGCCAATTCGATGGCCCGAATCGTTCAATCAGCGGCGCGCAAATAGTGACTTTTGAGATGATTCTTCCGCGTGATTCCATCCTAGTACGCACCCTCAATCTTGCTCGGATTTTCGTCCTTGCGTTCGTTCTTGCCGGGTGCGGCCCGGAAAGTTCGGAAGTTGACTATGTCGCCCGACTTGGTGATCGATATTTGACGCGTGAGGACCTGGATTCGGCGCTTGAATCACTTACGGTGCTTCAAGACTCGGCGGAAGCAGCAGAACAGATCATGGAACAGTGGATAACGGATGAGTTGCTGTTCCGAGAGGCTGTTCGTCGTGGATTGCGAAACCAGGAAGGGGTCCAGAGTCTTCTTCTCGAAAATGAACGCTCTGTGCTGGTCAGCGCGCTGCTGACTGAACTGTATAAGGAGGAGGATTCGACGCCGGACGATCAGGATCTACTCACCTACTACGAGCAGAATAAAGACCAACTGAAACTGACTGAACCCTTCGTAAAGATCAGATACCTGGTTACTGAATCTGCTGACTCAGCGATGAGTGCCGTCGAATTGATGGAAGGAATAGAGAGCTCCCCCAACCCTGATTCAGCATGGAAGGCCGTTGCAAATAGATTTACGGAAGATCCGGATGGCACCACTACGCTTTCAGCATCGTTCTACCCTGAAACCAGGTTACTGTCTTCAATTCCAGGGCTCAACACGGCCGTTCAGAGACTGGCTCCAGGTCAAATATTATCTCCATTCGAGCTCGACTCCCGGTATCACATTGTTCAGTTGGTTGAGCGAATACCCGTTGGAACCACTCCCGAGGTTGCCCTTCTGGAAGATCAATTACGGGCTCGTATCGCGATTGAGAACAGGAAACAGTTGTATGCACGACAGGTTCAACGGCTGCGAAACGAAGCGCTTGCACGAGAAGAACTGGATATTAAATAGAATCTGCTCCGCCAGGATAACCGCAAATCTCAGGAAATATCCTCCGCGTTCAAACGTTTGATAGAGCGAAGACCAGACGTGGTAAGCGTTTTAGCCGAGAAGGGATTATCGACCCACCAACTTCAGCATTTCAATCTATGAGATTTACTCGTGCCTTTATTCTACTGTTCGTTCTCGTGCAGAGTGTGATCCTACCCAAGGCCTCGCATGCCCAGGAAGAAGAAGTATTGGATGAGATCGTCGCGATTGTAGGTGATTACATCGTATTAAAATCTGATGTGGACGGGTTCGTTCTCAATGCCATTAACGAGCAGCAGGCCGAGTACTCCGATGATCTCTGGCAAGCGGCTCTTGATCAGCTTATTGGAGAGAAGGTCCTTGTGATCTACGCTAAAAGGGATACGAATATCGTCATAACCGATGAACAGGTCGATCAGTTGCTGAATTCGCGTATTCAGCAAATGTCGCAGCGAATAGGTGGAGATTCGGAGCTGGAAAAACTCTACGGGAAAAGCATCGTCGAAATCCGGGCAGAATTGAGAGAAGAATTTCGAGATCAATTGCTTGCTGATAGGATTCGAAGCGAAAAAATCCGGAAAATCAAAGCAACCCCGGTAGATGTTGAAGCCTGGTTTACACAGTTTCCGGCAGATTCACTCCCCACGCTGCCCGACATTGTTCGCGTGTCGCAGATCGTTCGAAAACCGGAGGTTACTGAAGAGGCCCGTGTGGAGGCCAGGGAGATCATTACGACGATCAGGGATACCGTCCTGACAGGCGCCGTAACCCTCGAAGAAATGGCGGAGCTTTTTTCAGATGATCCCGGGTCGGCCAGCAACGGGGGTCTTTATGAAAACATGGGGCTTTCCGAGGTGGTCGCTGAGTTCGCGGCCGTTGCCTCCCGTGTTCCATTGGGATTACTCTCTCAAATCTTTGAGACGGAATTCGGTCTTCATTTTCTTAGAGTAAACGCACGACGAGGAGATGTAATAGACTACAATCATATTCTAATTTCATTTGATGAGCGAAAATACGATGCCGCTCCTGCTATCGAGTTCTTAACTACACTTCGAGACTCTGTATTAAATGGTGGCGCGTCCTTCAACGTGCTCGCTCGAGATCATTCGGAAGAAGATGCCTCCGCCGCCCGAGGCGGCCGAGTCATGGATCCGAATACTGGAGACCGAAATCTGTACCTGGCAAATCTTGGCGGAAGTTGGCAATCGACGATTTTTCAGCTGGAGGAAGGCGAGATCAGCGAGCCACGGGAAGTGCAGCTTCGTGATAACAGTACGGCCTACCACATTGTGCTTCTTGAAAAGAGAATACCAGAACACACGGTTAATCTCGAGACGGATTACGAACTCGTCGAAGGATTAGCACTTCGAGAGAAACAAGGCCGGATTATGGCGGAATGGCTGAATGAGTTGAAAGAAGGCGTCTATATTGATATGAGAGGACAGGCGCGCGAGTTATCGATAGCAGACAACTAGCGTCATTATTTTGCGATTCCCGTTAACCCATTCCTTTTTTGCCTTGCACATCTGTATGAATGCCACAGTATGAACGCGACTGTATGAGCACAATTGCGGCTACGCCTGAAACGCTCGACTCCCTCGTCGCCGGGTATAACAGGCTCACGAAGGAGATCGCCAAGGTAATTGTCGGCCAGAATGAGATAATCGAGCAAATATTTATCAGCCTGATCTGTAGAGGGCACGTACTCCTGGTCGGCGTTCCAGGCCTGGCCAAAACGCTGCTCGTTCATACCCTCTCGCAGGCCATCGATTTGTCGTTTGGGCGGATTCAATTCACGCCCGACTTGATGCCGAGTGATATCACCGGAACGGAGATTATCGAAGAAGATGTATCGACGGGCCGTCGCGAGTTCAAGTTTGTAAAGGGGCCCATATTTGCCAACGTCATTCTGGCAGACGAAATAAACCGGACACCACCTAAAACTCAAGCAGCGCTACTTGAGGCCATGCAAGAGCACCGTGTCACGGCCGCGGGAGAGACCTATTCGCTTCCTGATCCTTTCTTTGTTCTGGCTACCGAGAATCCTATCGAACAAGAGGGCACCTATCCCCTACCCGAGGCTCAGTTGGACCGTTTTATGCTCAACCTGTGGTTGGACTATCCCACTTTTGATCAGGAGGTGGAAATCGTCCGGACCACGACCAGTGCCCATGAAGAAGAGATCGGCCATGTGATGTCCGGCGAAGACCTGTTATCGTATCAGAACCTCATCCGCAGTATGCCGGTGGCTGAAAATGTGATAGAGCACGCTGTAAGACTGGTCGGAAAGACCCGGCCGAACGGAGAGGATACCTCTGATTTTATCACGAATTATATCAATTACGGTGCAGGTCCACGCGCCTCTCAGTATCTGATACTGGGCGCCAAGGCACTCGCCGCACTTGACGGACGATTGACTCCCCTGATTGAAGATGTCCATCACTTGGCCGTATCCGTACTCAGACATCGGATTGTCACGAATTTCAATGCAGAAGCAGACGGTGTGTCAACCGTCGATGTAATCACGCGCCTACTTGGCGAAACTGAGTAACCGCGCCTGGTGCGCCCATTCGAGGCAGATCTTTGCGTGAATCAGCCCCCAGAGGACTTCAAACGCCGGACGTACTGCTACCAGACGGCTGGGCTCCCAATGTCGCAATTTACTGGGATGAATCAGGTCTCATTTCCGAAATCCGATTGTCTCACACGGATCCGGAATTGCCGTTGGCACAGGGTCCGGTCGTTCCCGGAATGGTCAATGCCCACTCGCATGCATTTCAACGATCCATTGTAGGGCGAACACACTCGTTTACCTCACCGACCGATGATTTCTGGTCCTGGCGAGAAGTCATGTATGATCATCTGTCGACCATCGATCCCGACCGGCTGGAGCAAATTGCATCCGAGTTATACCTTGACATGACTCGATCCGGCTACACATCCGTCTGCGAATTTCACTACGTGCACTGCGATCCGGATGGGAATCTGTACTCGGATCCCGACGCGATGAGCGTAGCTATCCTCAATGCTGCTGAAAAAGCAGGAATTGGCTTGACGCTGCTCCCTGTATTTTATGAGTTCGGAGGATTTGGAGAAAAGGATCTTGAAAATCATCAAAATCGCTTCGTGCTTTCACTCGGCGATTATTGCGATCTCATAACCCGGTTGCTGGATCGGACAAGAGATAACCCCGGCATTGAAATTGGATATGCCCCACACTCTTTACGCGCGGTAAACGCGAGGGGCATCCATCAACTGCTCGATCACCGAAGCCAGCATGCCCCATCTGCTCCCTTCCACATTCACGTGGCAGAACAGATACGCGAGGTCGAAGAATGTACTGCGGTCCTCGGAAAACGACCGATAGAGTACCTCTTTGACAAAGTTGCGATAGACGAGCACTGGTGTCTCGTTCATGCGACTCACGCGTCGAGCGAAGAACTTGCCCTGATCGCTGCTTCCGGCGCCACCGTTTGTCTTTGTCCGACTACAGAGGCGGATCTGGGAGATGGCGTCTTTTCTCTTTCCTCCTATTTGGAACTGGGCGGGACGATAGCCATCGGCTCGGACAGTAATATTTGCGTGTCTCCTTTTGAAGAGATCAGACTACTCGATTACGTCCAACGACTCAGGCTTCAAAAAAGAAATGTCGAAGGCATCACCTCCTCCATCGGTGCAGGTACCCGGCGATATCTTCAATCCCTGTTTGGAGGAAGCCAGGTGACAGGGCGACCGGTCGGACACATCAAAGAGGGCTTTTCGGCAGACCTTTTGGAACTGGATGCGCACCATTCACAACTCAGCGGAAAAAGCAGCGACGAGCAGCTCAATACCCTCATCTATTCGGGCGATTCTTCTGCGCTGGCTGCGGTCATCATACGCGGAGAAACTAAATAACTTCTAGACCCGCTAGTGAACGTCACCCGGTTTTATGACGCCGCTCATCAGAACAGATAGCGGCTTCAACGGCTCGATGTTCTCGGTAATGATTTTTATCGTGGCTGTGAGTGGAACAGCTAGCATCATTCCTAGCACACCCCAGAGCCATCCCCAGAAGATGAGCGACACCAGAATCAAGAGGGGGCTAAGATTCAAGCTGAATGCCATAATTCGGGGCTCGATCACGTTCCCCATGAGCATTTGAATCCCGCCCAGGATGATGAGCACCAACATGGGAGCCACCAACGTGTCAAACTGAAGAAGCGACAAGAAGAACGGAAAGAGTACGGCGATAACGGATCCGACATTCGGGATGTAGTTGAGGACAAAAGCGAGCAGTCCCCATATGAGGGGAAAATCAACGCCTAATGCCAACAGGAATAGAAAGGTGAGTAATCCTGTCCCGAGACTGATCAGGGTCTTCGTTACGAGATATTGCCGAACCTTTGTGTCAATGGTGGCCACAACATCGCCGATACGGTTTGCCTGTGCCTCCGGAAAGGCCATTCTGACCTTACCAGCCAAGTCGCCGGCTCCGGCCAGAATAAAAAGCATGAACAGTAGAATCAGAAACGTCGTGCTCAGAAATTTGATAAAGGAACCAACGCCCGTCGTCAAGACCGATGTTATCGAAGAAAATTCGATGGCATCCGTCCAGCGGAAGTCCGTCACCTGGATGTCGAATCGTTCGGCCAACGCAAGCACACTGGCCTGGATGTTAAACATGAATGCAGAAATTTTGGCCTCATACGATGGAAGCGTCTCTACGAGGGCCTCCGTGCTGGAAAAAACCACCCAGCCGAGGAGAAACAAGACCAGGAAAAAGATCAACAAAACACCAAACAACGAGATCGCCATTGGAACCCGCCCCTTCTTTAATCGAAGAACCACGGGTTTGAAAATGATGGATAGCAATAGCGAGATCGCGAATGGCAATAATACCGTCTTTAATTCGAGCAGAACGACACCGATCACAAAAACGGCTATTAATCCAAGTATGACTGCCAGTAAATTGTTATTTTTCATGCGTATGCTGTCCTGGTCCGAAATCCGAATTTAAGGTATAAAAGTTGCTTTGAGGCAAGAAGGGAATGTCATATACATCATCCTCAAATGCTTAGAAAGAATATCATTCCAGACTTTGTAAGAGTTTCTCTCCGCAGGATAGTTCCGCTTCTCGCCATTTTGTTGTTCGGATCGTTTTATCCGAATCGATATCTGCAGAATTATTTTCGCTCTCCTCTTGGCATTCCGCTCAGTTTAGCTGGAAGTTTCGCCGAAATGCGCTCCAACCACCTCCACTCCGGCCTGGATATCAAAACGAACGGTCGTTCCGGCTACCGGATTTATGCATCGGCCGATGGATGGGTATCACGTATATCGGTGTCTCCGGGTGGCTTCGGTAACGCGATCTACGTGACGCACCCGAACGGTTTTATGACCGTCTATGCCCACCTGGATCGGTTTAGCAAACCGTTTTCAGCTTACATAACAGACTTACAATACTCACGAGAGTCATTTGCCGTCGATGCATTCCCGACAGAGGGTCGCTTCCCGGTCATGAAAGGAGATGTGATTGCATTTTCGGGAAACTCGGGTAGTTCATCGGGGCCTCACCTTCATTTTGAAGTCCGTGACGTAGCCACTGGATGGCCGGAGAATCCCTTATTGTTTGGTTTGGACGTCCGGGATACTAGAGCACCCCGAATTCGTCGAATTAAACTCTATACCATGAGTGAAGGCAGTCGACTACGTATCCACGACACACGTACCGGAGGATGGAGAACGGTCCGAGGAAATGAGTCCGTCCTGCTCGACGTCGTTCGCAAGAATGGATCCTTTCAGTTTTCCCGAGCAGATCGTATTGAAGCTGCCGGCGAGATTGGCTTCGGAATCCAGACATACGACTTTCATGATGATTCCCCCAACCGGCTGGGCACATACAGGATTGACCTGGAAAGTGGTGGTTCTCCGATTTTTACGTCCGAAATGGATCGCTTTTCATTTAGCCTGACGCGTCATATTAACGCCCATGTTGACTACGCCGAATATGTCAGGAATAAGCGATGGATTCAGAGAAGCCATGTTTTACCCGGCAATCAGTTGCCGATTTATAACACGGTACGGCGCGGCATATTGCATGTCGTACAAGACAGCACGTATGATATTCAGTACCGCATTTCTGATGCGTACGGTAACGAAGCTGTACTTCCGTTTCAGATATACGGCGAGCTCGAGGTTGATTCGTCGACCATACTCCCGAGACAGAAAACAGCCGGAATGACGGCTTACTATAATCGGCCGTTCACCTTTGAAAGGCCAGGAATCGTAGTCAGACTTTCATCGAAAACCCTCTACGAGGATACTGAGCTTCTTTATGCCCGGCGTAGCTCCGGCCCGAATAATCGATTTGCTCCTGTTCACCGGGTCCATGACGAAGCGACACCGGTTCAGGAGCCCTATTCGATCAGGCTAGACGGCCGAGATATCCCGGAGCACCTACGCAGTAAGGCCACTTTAGCTCGCGTTAACCGCCAGGGCAGAATGTCCTATGCGGGTGGGTCCTTTCGAGATGGCTGGGTTACATCGAGCGTACGGAGCTTTGGTGATTATACCATTACGGCAGATACGCTCGCACCGTCGATTCGCCCGATAAATATTTCGCCGGGCAAGAATATGCGTCGTTCCAGTAACATCCGAATCCGCATCAAAGACAATTTCTCAGGTATTAAACGCTATCGAGGAACGATCGACGGCGAGTGGGCCCTATTTGCGCTGGATGGGAAATCGGGGGTATTGCGCTACACATTCGACGATCGGATTCAACCAGGTACCCACGAACTTCGTTTGGAAGTTGAAGACCAACTTGGAAACGAAAGCGTGTACGAAACTACGTTCAAGCGCTGACGCTATCCCTATTTTGATTCATCCAGAATGGATCGAAGCGCACTCTGCGTAGCAGGTATGTCCACAACTGCGGTTGTCATGTCCTTGAGGCTACTCAGTTTCGCTGACGCCGCAGGGTTTCGACCCGTCGCCATCTGCACGGTATCCGAAAATTTTGCAGGGTGTGCCGTTGAAAGTGCCACAACGGGCCCGTTGAGTCTCTGCTCTTTCCTCATCCGCTGGATTCCTTCCAAAGCAACAGCTGTATGTGGATCGGCGAGGTAACCCGTTTCATCCGAAACACGTTTTATGGTCTCGGTTGTTTCGCGATCCGAGATTGAGATCCCGGTGAACAGCCGGCGCAATTCCTCCGGTGAGAACAGGGACGTAAGACGTTCCAGGTTTGATGGTGCGCCGACATCCATGGCACTGGAGAGCGTGCGTACGGACTCCCTCCTCGGAGTAGCGTCATCAATCAGGAATTCTGGAAAAAACGAATTAGCATTGTGGGCTGCGATAATCCTATTCACGACGAGGCCAGACCGTACCGCTAGGGCACCACCTGTGATGTTGCCTAAATTTCCGCTTGGAACACAAAAGGATGGCCGATCATCAAGCATTTGTGTCGCCCATGCGTAATAGACAGATTGCGGAAGGAGGCGTCCGATGTTCATTGAATTGCCAGACGACAGACTCATCGGGGATGCACTGCCGGCTTCAAATGCGGATTTTACAAGCTGTTGACAATCGTCGAACGATCCGTCTACCCTACAGGCTGTAACACCCGTTCGCTTCACGGTTAGCTGCCTTTCTTGAATCGAACTGACCTGGTCCTTCGGATACAGCAAAATTACGCCAATCCCTTTTAGACCAGAAAAGGCATCTGCTACAGCGCTGCCCGTGTCGCCGGACGTCGCTACGAGGATGGTAATCCTTCGCCCGTCTGATTCTATCAAGCTGCCCATAGCTCGAGCCATAAAGCGAGCGCCAAAGTCCTTAAAGGAGAGCGTGGGACCATGAAAGAGTTCCAGGACATAACAATCGGACCAGTTCCTGCCCGAAAGCGGAATCAAACGTATGTCGAAATCGAAAGCGTCTTTACAAATGTCAGCCAGGGATTCCCGCCCAATATCATCCGTGATCCAACGCGACAGAATGTCCGCTGCAAACAAGGGGTAGTCCGACGACCGAATGGTCGAATATGGAATCTGAGGGTATCCAGAGGGAAGATAAAGGCCCCCGTCCGGTGCGATTCCAGCGATCAAGGCTGTTTTGAAGTCAACGGGAGGTGACTTGCGCCTCGTACTCACGAACTGGATCACTTCACTCATTCCCCGAATCGTCTCGCCCCGAGTTCATCAATCCCCGAAACTTCCCCAGTCGCGGAGATATCGTGTGAATGGGTCGCCTCAATCATCGCCGCCACAATTTTTTCCGCTGAATGATATGACTCCGCGAGGGCGAACATGGCCGGTCCGGAACCAGATAGGGCACAGCCAAAAGCACCGAGCTCCATTGCCGCCATACGAACGTCCTCGTAAGCAGAAAGAATCTGGGCACGTACGGGCTCTACAATTCGATCGTTCATCATCAGTTGGCCGACCGTTATCCAATCAGATTCTGCCAAGGCAGCCACCATTACAGCAAGAAAGGACGCATTCGAAATGGCGTCTTCCATGGGAACGTTCTTCGGGAGCCTATTTCGTGCCTCCTTCGACAACACCTCCATGGCAGGAAGGCATAGTGAAAGAAAAGGCGCCGTCGTAGGAATCAGTCTTTTGAATATGGTAGGATCTGTCGACGATGAAATGACCACGCCGCCGTACAGGGATGGCAACACATTGTCACCATGCAACGAGCCCGACGCCACCTTCTCTCCGGCGAGTACGGCCGAAACAAGATCGTCTTTCTCGAGACTACGGTCGAATAATAGATTCACGGCCCAAGCGGCGGCGGCGGCGCTGGCAGCTGAACTTCCAATCCCTGAACCAGGCACGGCGCCTTTGCAAATGGTCAGATCCACGCCTTTTTTATCGTCCAGAAGAGCGAGTACGTGCTTGGCGGCCACGCCAGCCGTATTTCGCTCCCAGTCCGTTGGACCTTCCCACGCGCTGTCGGCATGATAGCTGATCCCGACCTCACCCGAATCATTGAGGCGTGCTTCGACCGAGTCGCCCCAGGGTTCAATGGCTATGCCCAGACAGTCAAAACCGGGTCCTAGATTAGAAAGAGATGCCGGTGCCCACGCGCGTGCATGCGCTGAATGCGGGGAATTACTTTCGTGACCTTTCGGGGTCAATCGCGCTCGCCTCTGAGAAACTGTTTTGCTGTGTCAACCATGCGCTCACTTCCAATATACAGCGGTGTCCTCTGGTGCAGTTTCTCTGGCTCGAGGTCAAGAATACGCGTATGACCGTCCGAAGCGGCTCCACCTGCCTGTTCCACAATGAATGCCATCGGATTTGCTTCATACATCAGGCGAAGCTTGCCTGATGGGTTCTTGGTCGTGGACGGATACATGTACAGACCACCCTTGAGGAGATTGCGATGAAAGTCTGCAACAAACGATCCAATGTATCTAGTACTCAACGGAAGTCCTTCTTCAGGAGACTCTTTCTGCATCCACTTAATGTATTGCTTTAATCCCCGTTCGAATGAATTATAGTTTCCTTCGTTTATCGAGTACATCGTTCCGTCGTCGGGGATGCGAATATCGGGGTGTGACAACAAAAATTCCCCAATGGACGGATCCAATGTAAAGCCATTGACCCCGTTCCCCGTCGTATAGACCAGGATGGTCGACGAACCGTAAACCACATAACCTGCGCCAACCTGCTCGGCTCCTTTCTGAAGTGCTGCTTCGACGGTGGGAGTTCCGAATCCTTCGGGAAGCCGATAAATACTGAATATTGTGCCGACAGACACGTTCACCTCAATGTTAGATGATCCATCAAGCGGATCCAGAAGAACGATATAGTCTCCACCGTCATTTCCATTCGCGCGCAATGGAATCGCTTCTGCATGCTCTTCGGATCCAATGAGGCAACACTCGCCTCCTCGCTTGAGCGTTCGTACAAATTCCTTGTGGGCAAGCGCATCCATGACCTGTTGCACTTCGCCCTGAACATTTATTTCACCTGTATCTCCGAATATATCCAGGATCCCGCCGCGTCGCATATGCCAATTAACGATTTTGGCAGCCACACTGAGGTCACGAATCAGTCGGGAGAAAGCTCCGGTTGAATGTTCTTGCTGCTCCTGGCGCTCAATAATGAACTGTTCGAGGGTTTTGAACGCCCCTATCTCTTCGACTCGGGTCCCAGTTTGCATAGTCAGAAATCCATCCGCCAGGTGAGTGGCTCTAGTAGAAGGGGAAAAGCGCCGTATTACTCGATACAGTACGATTTCGACCTATCCACACAAATAATGTACCGGGGTACGAAGGTGAAACTTAAAAGTACAGACCCGCCCTGCTTCATCCAACCAGGAAGATCGAGAGGACTCGAGACCCAAGAAGCTCTTTAATCAACGAGAGCTATATCCTACGCAACGATACCCGCGCTGACCCGCGAAACTACCGTGCAGATTCGCTTCGAAGCCTGGACGATTTCGTCCTCATTCGTTTCTCGCCCGAGCGAAAACCGAATGGCTCCTTTCGCAAGAGAAGAAGAAATCCCCATGGCGGAAAGTACGTGACTGGGCTCCAAGGCTCCGCTCGTGCATGCGGATCCGCTTGACACATAAACCCCTTCGAGATCCAATCCGAGAATGAGCATTTCACCGTCGACGCCGCAACCGTCTTGATCAAGTACCAGGACGTGGAGTATGTGCGGCGCTGATTCGTTTGGCGTAGTAACACGAATCCCGTCGCCAAGCGAATCCTCCAGCAGACTCCTGAGTAGATCCCTCAGTCCTCGAACCCTCCGAGCATTTTCGACGTGTTCAGCTTGAGAAATCTCAAGTGCTTTCGAGAAACCGACGATGGCAGGTACATTTTCAGTTCCCGGTCGCCGTTTTCGCTCCTGAGAACCGCCATGTAGAATGGGATCGATGGGTAATCCTGATCGCGCATATAAAACTCCGATTCCCTTTGGCCCGCCCATCTTGTGGCCGGACAGAGTCATAAAATCCACCTGGGCCGCCAGCTCTTTCAAATCATAATACGGCCCGGCTTGGACGGCATCGGTATGTATTACACCTCCAGATTCGTGAACGGCGCGAGAGATTTCCGAGATCTGATTGAACGCCCCTGTTTCGTTGTTCACGAGCATCACAGAGACGAACGGCTTCTCTGCACCTAGATGCCTCTTTATTGAATCCGCGTCCACTCCGCCTTGTCCATCAGGGTCAACGATCGTGACATCTACTCCTTGTTCCTTCAGATAAATTGCAGTCTGGCGAACGGCCTCGTGTTCTGATTCCGATGTGATCAGTCCAGAATACCCACCGCTACCAGAAACCGACATGAGCGCCATATTGTCGGCCTCAGTTCCACCACTCGTGAAAATCACCTCTCCTGGATCAGTGCCCAAACATGCCGCGACCCGTTCTCTTGCATCCTCAACGGCATGTCGGGCCTTCCGTCCGGGTCCGTGAAGGGAGGACGGGTTTCCGTAATACTCAGAGACGAATGGCGTGATCGCATCCAAAACCCTGGGATCAGGGGGCGCAGTAGCTGCGTAGTCGAGGTAGATAGAGCCTATCTTCTTCACGGGTATACGGGAAATCAATCAAGCGTCCATCGAAACGCTGGAACGACGGTCCTGATCCTGTTATCCATACCCTTTGCAGTCGAACGACTGAATTAGGTATCGTCCTTTCTGAATGGTCCATGCAAGATCTGTCAGTCTTACATCTCAAGAGCAACGTTTCAACATGGATCGGCTAGTCATAGAAGGAGGGCGACCACTCACCGGCGTCGCGACGATCAGCGGTTCGAAAAATACGGCTCTCCCGCTCATGGCGGCCGCTCTTCTGGCTGACGGGGTTGTTTCTCTAGAGAACATCCCTGCGCTACGAGACATCAATACGTTTTCTCGCGTAATCGCCGTCACGGGTACCACGGTTGATTATCAGCTCGAGAAACGAATCGTCACGATTGACCCTTCTAATCTAAATCGGCCGGAGGCGCCCTATGAACTGGTAAAGAGGATGCGCGCCTCGTTCTATATGCTGGGGGCTCTCCTCGGGCGTGAGGGCCGCGCGCGAGTCTCGCTGCCTGGCGGATGTGCCTGGGGTCCCAGGCCGGTCGACCTCCACCTGAAGGGAATTGAAGCCCTGGGCGCCGAGATTGCGCTTGAACAAGGATATGTTGTGGCCAGCGCACCAGGCGGACGGTTGCCAGGAGGTACGTTCGAATTGAATCCGTCCAGCGTTGGTGCAACCATCAATTTTCTCCTCGCCGCTTCCGGTGCTCGTGGATCTTCCTGCCTGAAGAATGCAGCTACCGAACCGGATGTTGAGGTCTTCTGTCAAATGCTGACCGCCATGGGTGCCCGGCTGTCCGGAGTAGGTACACGAACGATTGAAATAGAGGGCGTAGACCAACTGCACGCAACAACATTTTCCAACTGCCCGGATCGAATCGAACTCGGCACATTTATGATTGCCGGTGCAATCTGCGGCGCGCCTGGATCTGCGATCCGTTTCGAAAATGCAGACCCGACTCATTTAGGTGAGTGCTTCATCGATGTGTTAAGACAAACAGGAACGGAACTCACGCTTGGAGAACATTTCGTCGAGGTTACGGCGCCGGAAAAACTGAGACCCGTAAGTATTGAGACCGGTATTTATCCCGGATTCCCGACAGATTTGCAGGCACAGTGGACGGTTCTGCTCGCGTGCACGGACGGAAATGCCAAGGTTAACGAGACCATTTACTACGATCGATTCAAGCATATTCCAGAACTCCGTCGAATGGGCATCAACGCGATCATTGTTGGAAGCGAGGTAGTCGTAGAGGGCGGGAAACCTATACAGGGAGCCCAGGTGATGAGCACGGACCTGAGAGCCAGCGTTTCCCTTGTCCTCGCTGGTTTGGTTGCCGAAGGACAGACCACTGTTCTGCGTGTTTATCATCTCGACCGAGGATATGAAAACCTTGAGGGTAAACTCTCCGCCCTCGGGGCAGCAATCCGAAGAGAAAAATATGACGAGTGGGCTGATCCGGCGTGATCAATACATCGCTAGAATCGAGCGCTCAGTTCAAAGCGCGCTGTGTGGATTACCTTGCGATCTTCGGGCGCGCGTCCATCATAAGAGATCGTGGCTGTGAGAACGTCGCTGAGATAACTCTGCAGGCTCAGTCGCCAGAGATACGATGTCCCGGCTCCTCTCCCATCCGTAAGTTCAAAGGCCGTCCGGCCTGCATACTGGCCTCTGAGGTCAACAGACGCTACCTCAAAACGAGCAGCTAGATCAAATTTTCGCTCCAGCCGGTAACGAGCGTCGATTGGAATACGAACTGTTTTCGCCCTTCCCCCGAGGTTTTGTTCATCTTTCTGACTGATTACAGTTGCCACTGTCACAAGAAGGGGTCGAGATGCGTTCCACGTAACGGAAGGCGAAAATCCTGTTGTTACGATGTCATAGTTTCTCGATACAAATGATTCGCTTTTCTGGGCTTCATTGGAGCGCTCAATCGTCGCTCTCAGACTCCATCTCGGGTGAAAGGTGAGTCGCCCGAATACACGAACGAGATCCGATTGCCTCCGTTCTTCGCCTGCCGATAATTCGGACAGGCTCCGGGCCGATTGCAAACTCAGATTTAAATCCACCGACCGACTGTTTCTAAAAAAGGAGAACTCTTGTCGGATGCGAAGTCGCCCGTTCAACGTGTACTCTGAAGATCGAAAAGATCCCAACCGGAGTAGATACACGTCGTTTGGGTCAGGTGTCCTGCTCCGTTCCTCTAGATCGACGACGGTACTGGATTTCACACCCTTCAAAAATGTCTGCAACGCCGATGCGCCGGATTGGAATAGAGATCCCGGTGAAATTTCCAGGCGAATACGGCCACGAACACCGGTCGTGGCCTCCAGTGAATCGGATGGAATAAACGTACGAACATAGACTCCTTCGTTTGGAGTCGTTTCCGGAACAAATTCCTCCAGCTGAATGACACCATCCTCATTCTCATCCAACCAAACGAATTCTCCCCGCTCCTGTCCTGTGCGGATATAGATTTCTTGCATCGTTGCCGAGCGCTCTGTCTGCGCCTGATAGAGCCACGTCAGGCTCAATCCGGAGCTCTGCGCTCGCCATTTCCCGTTCCATCTTAGCACGAATGAGTTTTTACTCTGAACCTCGAACGATCCTCCCGGCAACGGATTGGAATCCGAGTGGCGAATTCCGACGTGAACGTCTGAGTGGAGTAATCGGCTCGGGTCCAGAGAAAGATTCGACGAGAGCGTCCAGGCATCTACGGGTCGCCAGGCACCCGAAATATAATAATCAGCCGTGCGTCGTTCGACTTCCATTCGGACGGCATATCCGGCCTGATTCCAACTGACGCCGATTCGCGTTTCAAGAAACCTCGTTGACGGTGCCACCAGGCTGTCTGTCAATTCACTTCTCTGTTTAAGGTTTTCATGCTCGAACTCCACGAAGGGAATGAGTGAGTTGTTCATGAACCCTCTGGACAGGCGACCTTGCTGTCTAAACCAGTTCCCGCGTTCAAATACCAGGAAGTTTTCACTGGAAATCGATTCGACGCGATAGTCAAGCCGTGGCAATTGCCCTTCAGACATCCGAATGCGTCCATCCCATCGTTTCCCCTCAAACGACGACCCTAGAACAAGCGCACCGTAGCCCGTTTCAACGAACGAAGAGTCCGACCACGAATATCGTGTCGAAAACTCATCCAATCGTTCATCACCTGCGCCTAGTATACCTCCAGTGGCGTCAACTTCCAGGTTCTGAATGTTCCACTGACGCGCAAATTCTATCGGTCTAATGCGCTCAAAGGATGAAAACCAGGCGTCCCGGAATCGCCTTGTATATGCGGCGGAGAACACACCCAGCGTTTGACTCCCTAGACGAAGCCGGGTTGGATGCACCGTTACACCAAAATGATAGGCGCTGCCTGCGTCGTCGGCGGCGTCGGCGCCCGAGAGTCTGTTCAGATCGTTAATCGACGATGCCCATTCCCCCAAAAGGCTCAGGATGGGTGATGGATTGAGTGTAGCGCGAACGTCGAACACCTGCTTCAGAGTCGGTTTCGGGAGCAGCCGGACAGGCTCATACTCTCCATTACCCGCACCCACATGTCGATACGCAATCCCATTTGAAACCAATCCTGTGCGTTCGTAGCTCCCTTTACCAACTCCTAACCTGGAGAAGGATACCCGAAATACCTGTACCGAATCGGCGGGAGCGGTCGTGATCACGACAAAAATGGGTGCCTCGCCGTTGAGCGGATCGATGAAGACATCTACGACATACTGAGTGAAAAGCGCCTCTGGATCATACACGACCCGAACCGCCCCGCTACTGAACGCATCGGTATCCCCCGACAGGACAATGGAAAGTGAATCGGCAGGAGTCAATCCGAACTCTTGGCCGAACTGATCTCCATCCGCCTCTCTGACGATGCTTCCCCCTATCGAAAAAAGAGGATTCCCGTTTGAAATACGTCCGAATCCGGTATCGAAATCTGCCGCCAGAAGTGTTCTCGTGAATTGCTGTGTGGAATACTGAAATTCGACTGAGATTCGACGATCAGATGTCACGATTCGAGTCGGGGAAAACGTCAGTTCTCCCGTTGCATAGTCCACTACATAGTCGTTTAGCTCTCCGCGGTCGAGTCGATTTCCATCGAGGTAAACAACTTCTGACCCGGGTATGACGATGATAAAACGTTCACCGTTATTGCCCTCGAGGCGGTACGGACCCTGCACACCGTCTATGGGTTGAATTTCCTGGACTCTGAAAATCCCTCGGGACGTTGCGCCGGCTATTGAGAACGAGCCGCCTCGAAAGAGGCCTTCCGACTTAGGCGCGATCTTTCCAAAGGCGGTGACACCCTGGAGTTTGCGCCTGAGCTGGGCGTACTCTCCTCCGCTGATCCGGCTGTCAAAATCTCCCAGTTGAACAGAACCGGACGACGTTCGGAGTTCGATAAAGACACGATCGAATTCGTTGATCCGTTGTGTTGAGCCCTCTGGTAAGATGGGCGTGTCTTCGTCGGTTAGAGCTGCGCGTAAGTTCAATCCATCGGTGATCGGACCCTCCACTTGCAATCGGAGACCGGACTCGATGGCTACGTCTCGTCCGGTACCCGAAGTAATTCCTCTAGTGATCGATCCACTCCGTCGAAGCTGAGACGAGCTTGCGTACGTCGCATCTCTGCCCGGTGTTTTGGAATGATCACGGCGACCGTTGTTTACAGAGCGGTCTCCCCGCCTCTTCAACGGCCATTTTCTCAGCGATCCCGTGAGGGAAATTGGGATATACTCGTACGAAATAATCATCAATCCAGGCTCCTCCGGATTTCGGTCGAGTAATTCCACGAAACCTGTTCGATAGTTTATCAGGTAAGCTTCTTTCCCAAGAACCTGATCATCGATGAAAACGGTTTCCGAACCCGGTGAGATAAATGGTCGGATCAGGAACGGTCCATTACCGGAAATGGCAAGGGTGTCAGCCTGTGAAGGGAGGTGTTCTTTCGCTCTTTCCTGAGCATGGCCAAGCGATACCAAAAAGATAGCGGAGAGCAGGTGCAGGCTCATCCGGAGAACAACTCTGACCAATAATGACGTGATAAGTGTGGGGCTGTCGATCAAACTAACTGGATCTATGTGTGTTGGTGGGTTTAATCTTCCCCTCACCGAGCTCATCTTTGCGAATACTAATCGACTCCGTATGTGTTCTGAAGGGAGAGCCTCATCCGGATACAACGGATTTCATACGATCTCTCCAAAAAACTGCAGATCTCCCATTAGGTTGCCAGCCGAAAGATTGGAGTATAATTTCCTCTCGCGCAAGTCTTTTCTTCGTACGACTTTCAGATTCATATAGGCCCATGTCGACTGTCGGTTCTGAGTCTAATCCAGCGCGTATTGCAATCATCGGTGCCGGCCCGGCAGGGTTTTATGCAGCGGAAAGATTTTTTCGAACGGCAGATCTTCATGTCTTCGTGGATGTTTACGATCGGCTCCCAACACCCCACGGGCTAGTCCGGGCCGGAGTGGCGCCCGATCACGAGAAAATCAAAAATGTGACGCGCGTCTTTGACAAAACGGCGTCAAACCCGGATTTTCGTTTCTTTGGAAATGTGGAGTACGGTTCTCATGTCTCGCTCGACGATCTGAAGCGATTTTACCACCAGGTATATTTTTCAACGGGGGCTCAGGTGGATCGGCGCCTTGGGATCCCGGGCGAAAATTTACCCCGAAGCCACTCGGCTACCGAATTCGTTGCCTGGTATAACGGGCACCCTGACTACAGAGATCTCGAGTTTGACCTGTCCCAAGAGCAAGTAGCGATCATTGGAATGGGTAACGTGGCTGTTGACGTGGCTCGAATCCTTGCCAAGACGGTCGACGAACTGGCCGGAACGGACATTACAGATTATGCCTTGGAAGCGTTGGCGGAGAGCAAGGTGAAGGACATTTTCATGATCGGTCGACGCGGTCCTGCCCAAACGGCATTTACTACGCCCGAGATCAAGGAGATGGGTGAACTGGCCGATGCTTCCACGGTGGTCCTGGCAGACGAATTTGAACTCGATCCGGTGTCGGCAGCCGCTTTAGAGGAATCCCCTGATCGTATGACGTCAAAAAAGCTCGAGATCATGGCCGCATTTGTCGGTGGATCCCTTCCTGGAGCGAAGAGAAATTGCCACCTACGTTTTCTGTTGTCACCGACTGAGTTGATTGCTGGGAATGATGGCGGCGTATCGAGCATGCGACTGGTTCGAAACCGGCTTGAACTTCAAGACGGTGGCCGTATCGGATGTACCCCAACCGAGACAGAGATTGAACTCCCGGTCGGCCTTGTATTCCGTTCCGTCGGTTATCGGGGTGTTGCACTTCCCGGTCTCCCCTTCAACGATTCGTGGGGCGTGGTTCGAAATGAATTCGGACGAGTCGTCGATGATTCCGGGAACACATGTGTTGGATGCTATGTGGGAGGATGGATTAAGCGGGGTCCAACCGGGGTGATAGGAACGAATAAGCCTGATGCATTCGAAACGGTCGACTTAATGATTGAAGACCTGAGTGCTGGGAAACATTTCGACCCTGAATCCACCGATTCGGAGTCGATTCAGTCTTTTGTACATGATCGGCAACCGCATCTCATTTCGTACGATGATTGGCTCCAAATTGACGCAGCCGAGCGGACCGCTGGAGAATCGCGGGATCGTCCACGGGTGAAGTTCACTTCTGTAGAGGAGATGCTGGAGGTGCTGGAGCGTGACTAACCGAGCGTAACCCAAAGCTAGCGTACCAGCTTAGCTAATGAACCGAGGAAATCTCCGTAACACGATAACCCTCTTTGTCAATCGCCGCCCGGATTTCGTCGTCGTTTGCCGAAGACGATTTAATGGTCGCAGAGCCGATGTCCACTTCCACGATGGTTAAGCCCGACACCGACGTGAGTGCTCCTCGGACCGCATTGACGCAGTGATGGCAATGCATCCCAGAAACCTGTATTGATTTTACCATTTGAATATTTTCCTCGACCTCAAATTGGTTCTTTCGAGATCTAAATAAGTTTCCTAAGGCGGAGGCTGTTCGATACCACAGAAATGCTCGAGAGCGCCATGGCGGCCGAGGCCAACACCGGGCTGAGTACGATTCCAAACATGGGGTAAAGCACACCTGCGGCGACCGGTATACAAATAATATTGTATATAAAGGCGAAAAATAAATTCTGGTGTATCACCGACATGGTTTTTCGCGAAAGTCTAATCGATTCGGCCACACTGCGAACATCAGACTGCATCAGTGTAACATCGCTTGCTTCCACCGCTATGTCGGTCCCGCTAACCATGGCAATCCCGACGTCCGCTTGAGCGAGCGCAGGTGCGTCGTTGATCCCGTCACCGACCATCGCAACCGTCTCTCCCTGCTTCTGCAAAGATTTGATCGCAGCCGTTTTCTCGTGAGGACGAACATCCGAAATAACTCGATCAATCCCGATCTGGCGTCCTATCTCGTCCACACTTGCTGCCCGGTCACCACTGATTAATAGAACGGACAGGTCAAGAGCTTTCAGATCCTCGATGCCCGCCTTGGATGTCGGCCGAATCGGGTCAGCGATCGCCAAGGAGCCGATAATAGATCCATCAGAGGCGACAAATACAGTGGTAAAGCCTTTCGAATCCCATTCGTCGTTTTCTTCCAAACCAACAAGATCAATTCCATTTGATTCGAGATACGATCTGTTACCGACCATGACCTTTCTACGATCGACGACTCCAGTCACCCCCAGCCCCGTATCAGATTCGAAGGATGAGGCTTCCCGTATCTCTGCCCCCGACTGAGTGGCGGCATCAACAATCGCCTTGGCGATAGGATGCTCCGAATGCTTTTCCACCGAAGCAGCCAGAGAAATAAGAGCCGTAGAGTCGAATCCGTCCGAACCGGCGACCTCCTGAACGCTTGGTCGACCCTCTGTAACGGTTCCGGTTTTGTCCAGTGCAACCGTCGTAACTGCACCTGTTGTCTGGATGGCCCCTCCATCTCTTAAAAGGATTCCCTTTGTCGCCGCTCGTCCCGTACCAACAACGATCGCCGTAGGCGTTGCGAGTCCGAGTGCACACGGACATGCAATAATCAGGACGGTAACGAATCGCAGCAACGCGTGATTGACAATCGGTTCCGGACCGAATGCTAGCCAGACGACCGCGGTCACGACCGCGATCGAGAGTACGATCGGTACGAAAACAGCCGCGATTCGATCAGCCAGTTTCTGAATGGGGGCCTTCGAGCTCTGAGCCTCGTGGACCAATCTGACAATTTGACTGAGCATGGTGTCGCGGCCGACACGCGTGACTTCGACCCTGAAAGATCCCGTTGTATTCACCGTCCCAGCCGAAACACGGTCACCTGTCTCTTTTAAGACAGGTATTGGTTCACCCGTCAGCATACTCTCGTCGACGCTCGATTGACCGGAGACGAGTATCCCGTCAACCGGGATACGCTCGCCCGGCTTCAGTCTCACCAGATCGCCAATCCGAACCTGACTTGAAGGGATCAGGATTTCGAGACCCTTTCGTATGACGCAGGCCTCATCAGGCTGCAAGGCGATCAGGCCCTTGATTGCAGCTCCAGTCCTACCTTTGGCGCGTTCTTCGATCAGCCTGCCGACAAGAATCAGCGTCACAATGATAGCTGCCGCCTCGAAATAGACTTCAGGAGCTTGTCCGGTGGCGAGGAAAAACGTCGGAAATAACACAGCGGAAAAGCTGTATGCGTAGGCCGCCCCAACCCCAAGAGCCACAAGCGTATTCATATCCGAGGCATGATGACGTGCGGCCTGGAATGCCAGCCAAAAGAACTCTCTTCCAGCAATCAGTACGACGGGTGTCGAAAGCAGAAGAAGAACCACATTCTGATTCGGAAGATGAATGGCTCCGTGCGCCATAGAGATGACCGCAATCGGAAGCGTCAAAACACCGGCCAGCCACAATCTATTTTTAAGCCCCCCCAAACGATGGGAATGGCGTTCATCCGAATCTGTCACGACAGACTCCTTGTCCCATCCGTCCGTCGATTCTCCGTGGTATTCGTTGAAAACCGACTCCAGTTCATAACTCTTTACCATTCCCGGGACGTATCTCACGCGCAGCAAAATGTCGTTTGCCTCCTTTTCCCGGGACACTTCTAGAATTCCGTTTCGTGATCGGAGATCGTGTTCGAGGGCGTCAGCCGTCGGTTCTGCATTCGCGCCTGCTATAATCGTTTCGGCCACCGACGTATGGACCTGATAGCCGGTTTTTTCAACGGTGGAAATCAATTCTGAAACCGGAATCGGGTCTCCATCGAACCGGACCAAGGCTTCCTCCGTCGCATAGTTAACGACCGCAGTGGAAACTCCCGGGAGTTCAGAAAGCTTGCGTTCGACGCGAAGGGCACAAGCGGTACACATCATGCCCTCGATGGGAAGAGAAACGGGATCGCGGTCCAGGGAACCGTTTTCGTCAACCGGTTGCGTACCGACGGTAGGCATATTTAAGATCTGATTTTCGGCCTTCAATTCGGTTCACGACCCGATAAGAACATCGATTTTCATGATACCGATTCTACTCCCTGTACTCTCATTAGTTTGTTCCTACGAGCACTTCTGGAGGCAAGTTGAAGAGCTTGTTTAGAATCGAAAAAGAGGGGTCATGACCCTGAATAATCATCGACTCCCGTCTTATTATCTAACCAAAATCATTGGGCACCCGCACAGGCCTAAACCGCACCGTAATTATGAAAGACGTCATTTCAGCTCAGCTAGACCGGACCCTTGATGGCACACATTTTCTTGAGCTCGGACAACGATACCAGGGCAAAGTTCGTGACACATATACCATGAATGATCAGATCGTGCTGATTACGACGGATCGAATTTCTGCCTTCGATCACGTACTTCACCAAACCATACCTTTCAAGGGTCAGGTTCTCAATCAACTGGCCGCCTACTGTTTTGAGAAGACGTCGGACATCATGCCTAATCACGTGATTTCCATTCCGGATCCGAACGTCACACTCGCCATGAAATGCGAAACGGTGCCGATTGAGTTTGTCGTTAGAGGATATCTGGCGGGTCACGCATGGCGGACCTACCGGAGCGGAGTTCGTGAACTGTGTGGAGAAATACTCCCGGAAGGCCTTCGCCAGAATAGCAGGCTCCCGGAACCCATTCTCACGCCTACTACTAAAGCACACGAAGGTCACGACGAAGACATTTCTGCTGCAGACATTGTTTCCAACGGCATCATGGAAGAACAGACCTTTTCGTATTTGAGAGATTGTGCACTGAAATTGTTTGCCAGGGGCACGGAGATTGCGGCTCAGCAAGGCTTGATTCTCGTTGATACGAAATATGAATTCGGACTCAGTCCGGACGGCACGTATGTGGTTATAGACGAAATTCATACGCCGGACTCATCCCGGTATTTCTATGCGGATACGTACGCGGAATTACTGGCTGCTGACGAGCCGCAAAGACAACTTTCGAAGGAATTCGTCCGGGAATGGCTTATTGAGAAAGGGTTCCAGGGAGAGGAAGGCCAAGTGCTTCCCGATCTGGACGAATCCTTTCGAGTTGAGGTAGCTTCCCGATACATCGAATTATTCGAACGCATCACAGGGAAATCATTTTCACCCGATACGCATCCCGATCCCCAGCAACGGTGTCAGGAAGTACTTTTAAACCTCGCCCAAGCTTAGGACGGGGTGCTCCCTGTGACCCACTCGGTGCTTCCGTCTTCGTAGACTTCTTTTTTCCAGATGGGGACGCGCTTCTTCAGCTCGTCAATCAGGAATTGGCACGCTTCAAACGACTCGGCTCGATGCGCGGTTGCTACACCGATAACGACCGAGGCCTCCCCTACGGCGACAAAGCCCGTCCGGTGCACCACAGCTACGCGTAGTATGGGCCACTTCGATTGTGCTTCAGACACAATTCTCGAGAGTTCTGCCAAAGCCAGTTCCCTGGCACATTCGTAGGAGAGCTCGACGGTGATCCGATCGTCGGTTACCCGACGCGTCGTTCCGACAAATAGATTCACTGCCCCCCCTTCCGCCTCGCGTAGAAACGCCTCCAGATCAGAAATAACAATCCGATTTCCAGTGATCTCTATCCAGGCGCTCTGACTCATTTCAAAAATTCTGGTGTGCCTTGCGAACGCCCATTATCCACCACTGACCGGGGGTATGAGGAGAAGCGTGGAATCGGGTTCAATTTTAGAATCATTCGACAGGTAGGCTGCTGAATTCGCGATTCTGACCGACGACATCAATCCCGCAAGTTTCTGGTGGCGTTCACCGACTGCAGCTAACAGGGAGATACCCGTACAGCCCGTCGGGAGCTCGAATAATTCTGAAGACAGTCCCGAAATCTCTTTCAGAATCGCATAATATTCGACGGTTATGGTCATTTACGGTTTGATAGACGGGTCGCTGCAGTTAGCTGGAATGAATGGCCTTGATGGGTTCTATTCGAGCCGCGAATCGTGCCGGGATATATGATGACAACGCACACATAATTAGTGTTAGCACCCCAACGATGATAAAATCAAATAAATTCAACTGAATGGGCGCTGTACTCATATAGTACGCTTCTTCAGGTAGGGGAATTATCGAAAAACGTAGCTGGATCCAGGCAAGAATTAGCGCCGTGACCTCTCCGAAGGCCACGCCGGCGACTCCGATGTACAATCCCAACATCAAAAACAACTTCCGCAGACTCGCTGCCGAGGCGCCCATACTGGAGAGAATGCCAATCTCCCGGGTCTTCTCCAGAATAATCATCAAAAGTGTCCCGATAATGTTGAAGGCAGCGACCAGGATGATAATTCCAATCACGAGCGGGATAATATTTTCCTGTAGGTTTACCCACGCAAAAAGACTACGGTACACATCGTAAATGGACCGGGCCATCACCGGAAAAGTGAGGTCCTCGTCGATTGTTTCGGCAACGCCACGAGGATCGAATCCGGCATGAAGGGATAGGTCGTATCGCGTGACTTCGTCGGGTCGATACTCCAGGAGTGAGCGGGCTATTTCAATATCCGTAAAAACATATAGTTCATCGAAATTGGCCAACGACGTTTCGAAGATGCCAGAGACATGGAATTGCTTCACTTTTGGCGGTCGCATCACGCTTCCTACGTCCGCACGATTTCTCAAAGAAAAAATGGTAATTCGGTCGTCAATTTGTAAGCCGAGCGATGTGGCCAATTTTCTGCCGATCACCATGCCTGCAAGACCATCTTCGCGGACATTAAAGCTGCCGTTTCCCTCCTGCAAGACGCCCGCTAAATAGCCTGGTAGTACGTCCGTTCCCCAGATTGAAACCCCATCAATCCGGGTACTCGATTTTCTAAGAAGGACGAATTCCTGTACGACGGGGGAAACGTTTTCGACCTCCGGGTACGTCACCAGCTGATCATACAATATTGAAGCGTTCTCAAGCGGTGCGTCACGAAAACTTTCCACCTGTATCTGAGCACCAAATCCAACGATCTTGGCCTCAATTTCCTGGCTGAAGCCTCGTACGATCGAAAGGGCAAGGATGAGTGTCGCAACGCCGAGAGCGACTCCACCAACAGAAATGAACGTGATTAATCGAAGGAATCGACGTCCTTCAGATCTGCCTTGGGCTCGTCGCAAATACCGAAGCGCGATATATCGCTCGAGTGAAAGTGGCAAAGCTTCCTGGGTTGGCGGGAGGAGAGGATCCGCCCAAGACGATTGGATCGTTTAATTGATCCTGGCTATGCCTTTGTGCCTTCCCAGGAGCTTGCCGATTCAGACTAGACGCCGATTTCGGTGTTAGATCCCATTTCATCGTCGTCGTTCGACTCCACGAAATGGAAGGGCGGCCATGGACCCGACTTTTCGAATACGATGCCGAGTGCCTTGTATTCTGTAGCGAGTCGCTCAATGCTGTTGCCGAATTGCCGTTCCATGGAAATCGGTACCAGGTAGGCGGCATTCATGATCAGAGTGCGACCCTCTTCGTCCGTCTGGTTGGGTACGTCCTTAAATGTACCCTCCGAGGATAACTCGAGAAACGTATTGTGTGCTCGGTCGATACAGGTTTCGAGCAAGCTCTGTTCGATTCCAGACGTTTCCGAGGAATCGTTGTTACTCAGAATGTTTTTGAGAACTTGAGAAACACCACTCGGCATCCCTTCGATAGATTCGTCTATTTGGCGGTCGCTCGCCGAAATCGCGTCTTTCAATTTCTTTGTGTCGCATAAGACGCGAACCCCGAATTCTGACTTCCCGTGAAGCCGCTCCAACATTTTTTCAAAATGCTGTTGCCGTTCAGTGATCAGCTCCACGATCGCGTGTTCCGAGTCGCAACTGATTCCAAATAGAATGGGTACCAGTGTCGCATCCTTTTTAATTTCGAATAGAACAGCGGCATGTCGACGAACCTTGTCCTTGAGCCAGTTCGTATCTCTCATGCTCTCTTCGATCGCATGCGTCCCAAACGAATGGCTATCTTCCAGACTCACAATCGCACTGAGTTGACCACCGTTCAAAACGAATACTTTGGAAGAGTCGGTCATTCCGGACAGGATTTCAGTATCGATGATGCCAGCGCTTTCCGCTGACGTGATTCCATACACGTAATAAACCTGGCCTACATCCGGACTTGACGAGACCGTAAGGCTGGGTGCGTTCCCCACCGTAGACCCATCCCCCATCGGCGAATCGCTGGCAATTGCGTCTCTCACGTCCGGATCGGTATCCCACGAGTCCGCATCGCTTTTTTCAAAAGTGAAACTGGGGCCCGGGCCGGCATCTCCTGCATCAGAAGAATCCGTCAAATCATCCGTCGAGCCGGATTCTTCCGAAGGATGAGCCGATTCGTCTTCTTGTTCCTGACTTGACTCAGTCTCTGATTCAGAACCTTCATCCGGATTCGCTTCGGAATTCGACTCTGATTCTTCATCAGAACCGAGATCCGCGAGCGTCTTCCATTCGGATTCAACGCTTTCGGTCGAATTCAATTCTGATTCATGCGGCTCGTCGATCTCCGTCTCAGATGAGACCGTATCAGTGTCGGACACCGTACTCTCCCGGGTACTTTTCGAGGTGAGCGTGTTTAGGACATCTGAGAAAAATGCCTGCTCTGCAGACTCATCCCCATCCTTCGATCCTGCGGAGAGCGCTTTTAGAGCTTCCTGGAACAGTCGCTCGGTCATTTTCTCACGAACAATTTTACTCGCTGACCGCAATACGGTGTGCTCTGAATCAATTCGATCGATGACATCCGATGCCGTTGCATCAGCGTCGCTCAAGCAATCAATGGATTGGTTCAATATTTCTGAGATCAACATCTCTTTCAGGCTTTCGACTGCTGCCTGAACGGGTTCTGAGTCGTCTGGCAGACGTTCCATAGACTCCCTGGCGACCTCGGACGGAGATCCTAATTGATCCACTCCGGCCTTGGCAATTTCTGAGACGAGCATTTCTCTCAGCACGGCAACAACCTGGTCGATCTGGGCCTCATCGTCTCCAATGTGAGCCCGAGCCTCGGTGGCAGCAATGTAATTGTCACTCAGCTCGTTCAATGCACTCGATGCCGTTTCTTTCAACAGGGTTTCCTTCAAACGGCTCGCGATCGCTCGCATCTGATCGTTTTCATCATCCACAAAGGAGCGGGCTTTCTCAGATGATTTTTCCACATCGTTCAATCGGCGTTTCGCCTCTTCTGAGACTTCTGAAAGCAATTGGGTCTCCAGTGCATCTGCAGCCTGTTCTACTTCAGGCAATGAGGGGCGAAGCATCAGTCGAGCCTTTGAAGACGTTACGTGCTTGTCTGCAAGACGCTCTTTTGAGGCCTGAGCGACTTCTTCAGTCAGGCGCCGTGTTGCCTCGTCAATTGCACGAGCAAAAACGTCGCTGTCTGTCGGAATACTGGAAGCTGCGGCGGATGCAACCTGCTCGACGTCCTCTAAACGCTCGACCATCAGCGCAGTGATCTTCTCTACCATCTTCTGGTTCGAAGCCAATAAGGCCTTCTGCACGTATTCGCTCTGGGTCTCAAATGCGCGCTCTACCGAGTCTGCGATCTTGCTGGAATCTGAAAGTTCAGATAGAACACGATTCGAAATCTTTTCTGTTACTTTTTGGCGGACAAGCTCAGATGCCTTCTTAAAATTTGGATGCTCGTTCGTCACGTACGACATCGCCTCGACGCTCGCTTTATCGGCGTCCGAAAGCTCTGCTAACACGGAGGCGGCGACATCCTGCAGCACTTTATTGCGCAGCACAGCATTGGCGGCAATCAATACGTCATGGTCATGTTCGATATGCAGCCTTGCTTCACCAACGATCTCTTCGAAGTTATCCAGACTGTTCAGCGCGTCTTGAGCGACCTTCTCGATCAGCAGTTTTCGAACATGTGAGGATGACTCTTCAAGAAGTGAGGTTTTCTGCATCACTTCTGCAGACGCTTCATCGACGAACTCAGACGAGTCGTTTATTTGACGCTCTGTCTGCTGAGCTACCATCTCACGCAACTGCGTTTGCGTTTTCGAAACCGCCTGATCAAACCAGCTACCCGAACTAACGAATTTAGCGAGTGCAGTGGCCTGCAATTCTTCAACGGTATCGATGGACTCTCGTACTCTGGATTCAATCCGAGAAATCAGACGATCGTGCCACGTAGCTCTTGCTTCTTCGGTTAATTCAGTCAGCCGATCTTCATCGAATTTCAGGTTCGAGACGACTTCTTCGGTGACGTCATATTCAGAATCCGACGATTCGGACAGTCGACGTGTGAGCTCCTGACGAATCCGATTCCGCATGAGCTGTTTACCGAGTTCGATGCCATCTTCCACTTCAATAGGCGCTGAGTTGGCAATTTCGGCCGCCATTTCTTCAGCATCCAGATTGGCTTTACTCAGTTCAGATTCGATCCTGGTTCTCATTCTGGTAACGAGAATTGGAATCGCATCTTCTATACTGTCACCGGTTTCGAGGGGTAACCTGTTTGCGATTTCCTCGGCCATGGCATGGGTATCGAATTCAACACCGGCCAGTTTTTGAGAGACTTGTTTGCGCGTGCGGGATTCGAGTATCTCCATGGCGCTCTCAATTCGGTCCGAAATCTCGATCGGTGCATCGATCGCCAACTCACGTCCGATAGCATCCAGATCCAGTTCAGCCGAATAAATTTTCTCCTTAACGATATCCTTCGTTCGCGCCCGAAGGATCGACATGGCTTCTTCCAAATTGGAATCGATCTCAATTTCAATTCTGCGGGCAATCTCCTCAGCCATGGCCTCGGAGCCGACGTCGATAACCGAAAGTTCCTTGACCAAGAGGTCATGCATCCTGGATTTCAAGATGGAAGCGGCCGCATCAGCGTCGAAGTCGGCCTGTATGGGCATTTTCTGGGCGACTTCTTCAGAAATCGGCTGAGCATCAATCGAGATCTGCTCGAGCTGATCGCGCACATCCTGATAAACTCTGTCCTCGAGAATCGACTGGGCATTTTCAGAATCGAATTCAGGATTTACGTCAATATTGTACGCGAGGTCTTCTGCAATCGAATTGGTGTCAATCTTGATTTTGATCAGTTTCTTCTGAATCTCCGCCTGAATTCTGTTGGTCAGGATATTTTCTGCGGTTGCCAAATCGGCCTCGACCTCAACGGGCATGCTCTTGGCCACATCTGCTGTTAACTCAGCAGCGTTCAGTTCCAAGCTTTCGAGGTGATTCCGAACTTTCTTTCTGAGCCGAGACTTGAATAATTCTTCGGCTCCCGAAAGGTCATACTTGCGATTCAATTTCATTGAGGAAGCCACGTCTGCAGCAACGCCCTCACCGTCGATAGATACCTGTTTCAGTTGCTCGTGGATCTGATCCCGGGTTCTTGAGATTAGGCGGTCGGTTGCGTCTCCTAAATCAACATCCGCATCCAGCTCCATGGACTGGGCGACTTCAGACGCAATAGCGGCTGTGTCAAGTTCAATTTCAGACAATTCGCGTTCGATCCTTTCTTTGAGGCGCGCATTGATTACCTCCATAGCCAAGCTGACATCCGATACAACTGTCGTATTGGATGCCAGGTCGTTCACGAGTGACGCGGAATCAATCTCTATCTTTTCAAGTCGCTCAGAGATCTTCTGGTACATTTGCGTCTCAATCTCTTTGACAGCGATCTCCAGATCCCGTGAAACGTCAACGTCCGTGTTGGAGAGTACCTCTTGAACAAGATTAGATGTGTCTATCTCTATGTTAGACAGCTTGTTTGATGCTATTTCTCGCGTTCTACTTTCGAGGATCGAATGGGCCTCTGTAAGATGTTCGTCGATGTTTATTGAAACGGATTCGGCCAATTCTCGAACGATGGCACCGGAATCGTCAGCCATTTCAGACAGCTTAGATTCGATGATTTCAACGACGCGTGAATGAACTTCTTGCTCGACGCATGCACCCAGTTCTTTAAGAGCATCCCCTTCTGAAAGTGCTTTCAGCACGATGGGATTCACCGCCGCTTCGAGTTCGCTGAAAGGCGGCATCACCTGTCGAGCCAGCTGCCCGAGAATACGTTCACGGAGCTTCTCGGGAATTCCCTTCCCATCTGAATCCAGCTCGATTTCGTCTAAGCGCGTGGCTAGCTCTGCGTCCTCCAGTGACGCGAGCTCAGTAGTTGCTTGCTTTATGATTGACCGGAAGATTTGTTGTTTAACATTCTCCTTTAAATGGGCAATCTTGTTTTCATCATTTCTGTGAGGCATAGCCTTGTGATGCCAAAGCATCGTTTTGTCTTACAGATTATTCCGAGCTATGCGAATACCATGATTGTGCCTCATTCAAAATCATTCACGGAAGAGATGACTCATTACTCCCAGATCAGCCCATTTCTCTAATATTTGGGCGATTTGTTTAGTCTAACCGCTCAGTCAGATGAGAGACCATCCTGCGTGAAAGGCACGCCGCAGGACGGAAATATCAGCGTTTGCGTAGGAAAAATGTGCCTTCTGCCAAACTGGATCGAAGTTTCTGCGAACGGGTGTTACGCCAAATGCGAACATGCGTAACTTCGGACCTTTGCCGATCTACATCGCGCATCGATCGTGATACACGACGTGTTAATACTGTGAACGAACCGATCAGACATGAATAATTTATACCCAATGGTTCCGACGCCCACCAATGAGCCCGTTCGGTCTTATGCGCCAGGAAGCGACGAGCGCGCGTCACTCAGAAAACGTCTGTCAGAGATGCGGAACGAAGTCGTTGAGATCGGGGCGTTTATAGGGGGTAAAGAAGTGCATACGGGAACGGAGATACCCGTTTACGCTCCACACGAACTAAGCCGCCAGATCGGCACATCTCATCAATGTGGAGAAACGGATATTCAGAATGCCATCAAGAGCGCTGTTGAGGCCCGACATGAATGGAAAAACCTCCCGTGGACTGAAAGAGCATCTGTATTCTTAAAGGCTGCAGATCTTCTTGCCGGACCGTGGAGAGATACCATCAATGCTTCCACCATGCTCGGACAGAGCAAAAACGCTTACCAGGCTGAAATTGACTCGGCTTGCGAACTGATTGATTTTTTTCGGTTCAACGTCCACTATATGGAGCGGATCTATCAAGAACAGCCGGCTTCCTCTCCCGGAATATGGAACAAGATGCAGTATAGACCCCTGGAAGGGTTCGTATTTGCAGTCACCCCGTTCAACTTTACAGCGATTGCCGGTAATCTTCCTACGGCTCCAGCACTCATGGGAAATACGGTTGTCTGGAAACCGGCGACGTCTTCGATCCACTCTTCCTACTACATATACAAGCTCCTGGAGGAAGCGGGCCTGCCACCCGGAGTGATCAATATGATTCCGGGGCGTGGTTCACAGGTGGGTAAACACGTCTTTTCGTCCGAACATTTTTCCGGCCTGCATTTCACAGGATCGACTTCCACGTTTCGATACATGTGGGGAACGATTGCCGACAATCTGGGCTCATACCACTCGTATCCGAGAATAGTCGGCGAAACAGGCGGCAAGGATTTTATTGTGGCTCACGCGTCCGCTGATCCGGCCGAGGTGGCGACGGCGATTGTCCGAGGTGGGTTCGAATATCAGGGGCAGAAATGCTCTGCCGCGTCGAGAATCTATCTACCTGAATCTCGCTGGGAAGCTACCAGGGATGTCCTGCTTGGTCAGCTGAGCGAGATCAAGGTGGGTCCCGTAGAGGACTTTTCGAATTTTATGAATGCCGTGATAGACCGGAGTGCCTTTGAGAGCATTACGGGCTATATCGATCATGCGAAAGAGAGCTCCGACGTGGAGGTGCTTCATGGCGGCGGATATTCAGACGAGGAAGGCTATTTCATCGAGCCAACCGTTCTGCTGACCCAAGACCCCACGTATCGCACCATGTGCGAAGAGATATTTGGACCCGTCGTGTCGATTTATGTATACGAGGATTCCAAATATATGGAGACACTGGACCTCGTCGACCGATCCTCACCGTATGCCTTGACCGGAGCCGTATTTGCCCGGGACCGGGATGTCATTATCGCTTCTACAGAGCGTCTCTCAGACAACGTCGGCAATTTTTATATCAACGACAAGCCATCCGGAGCCGTGGTCGGCCAGCAGCCCTTCGGAGGAGCCCGCGCGTCGGGTACCAATGACAAAGCGGGATCGCATCTGAATCTCTTGAGATGGGTTTCTGCCAGAACGATCAAGGAGAATTTTAACCCGCCCTCAGATTATCGCTACCCATTCCTCGAAAACGATCCTGATGATGTCAATATCATCTAGCGATCCGATCGAGCACCCTTAGAACTACCCATTTTACTTCAGAAGATGACGAATAAATATCGCGTGGTTCAATATGGAATGGGTCCAATCGGACAATCTTGTCTGAGAACCATTTTGGCGAAAGACTCGGCACTCGAACTGGTTGGGGCGATCGACATCGACCCTGACAAAGTTGGAAAAGACGTTGCCGATATCATTGGACGAGATGAAAAAACAGGTTTAACGGTCTCGGCCGATGTACAGACTGTTCTTGAGTCCACCAAACCGGATGCCGTTGTGCATACGACGTCTTCGTTTTTGGATCGGATGTACGACCAACTCATTCTGTGTGCCAAGTCGGGTGCAAATGTAGTCTCATCGACTGAAGAACTGGTGTTTCCATTTGACCGATATCCGGAAATTTCTCGTGAGATCGACGCCGCCGCAAAAGAGAACGGTATCACTATTTTGGGTACGGGTGTCAATCCAGGGTACGCCATGGATGCATTAGCACTCATGGCAACAGGCGTTTGCAATGAAGTAACCCGAATCGAGGTAAATCGCGTGGTGGATGCCGGTCTCCGGCGTCTCCCCCTCCAGATAAAGGTGGGTGCTGCGTTGACTGCTGAAGTTTTTGAAGAAAGAAAGGCCACCGGCAAGTTCGGCCACATCGGACTCGTCGAATCGGTGCGATTGGTCGCTTCAGGACTCGGGTGGACGCTCTCACGGATTGACGAACAACTGAATGCGGTGATTTCTGAACGGAAGGTCGTTACTCCGTATTTGACCGTCGAGGAGGGCCAGGTCGCGGGTATCCACCATTCAGCGAGTGGATACATTGGAGATGAGGAGGTTTTGTCGCTTAATCTGCAGATGTTCGTGGGCGCCGAAGATCCAAGGGATGCTATTTCGGTCCATGGTGACCCTCCCATTGATCTCCTGATTCGCGGCGGCATCTTTGGCGATACGGCCACCGTAGCAACACTCATTAATGGGATTCCTCAGGTCGTTTCGGGAGTTCCGGGACTCGCAACGGTCGTCGATGTCCCCTTGCCGAAGGCCTTCGGCACCAAGTGGTCGTTGCAATAGCCTCTGGGCATTTTTCTACACGCGCGTGCATAGAAACGCTGACTTTGTAGCCAAATCCGTGCGGCATCCGGGTGCTCGATCACGGGGTTCCGTTTTTTCGACAAGCCTTCTCAGACCCCTGGCTGCATGCATGCTTCCGGTTATGGTGGGAGCCTTGATCTCTATGCTGGAAGGGCTCCCGGCGTTGAAATACCTGTACATCGGTTTTCCTGTGGCTCTGCTATTGGCCGCCATCTGGACATCGATCAACACGCAACGCACGCTGGCCGAAATTCACCTCCGACCGGGCGCCATTGCAGTCCGTTCTACGCTCGCGGCTGCTTCTCCACCCGATGAACTTCACTGGTATCGCTTGCTGGATATTCGGGGTTCGAATTCCGAACTCGAGATCACGGTCGGGTACGATATATATCATGTGGAGAGAGAGTTCTGGCCCGATTTCGAATCATTGAAGTCGGAATTGGCCAAAACGCTGTATCAGTCTCAAGACCTTCAGGACATCTGATCAATTCGCTCCGTATCATTTGCCACGAATCGACCCCACAAGTATGATCCAAGTCGATCGAACATCTGACGTCCCGCTCCACGCCCAGCTTACCATCCGGCTCCGTTTTTTAATTGCCAGCGGGTATTATTCCACCGGTGATTTATTGCCCTCCACCCGGGCGATGGCCAAACAGCTTGGTATATCCTTCCACACCGTACGAAGGGCCTATTTGGCTCTCGAGGAAGAACGCTTCCTCGAAGTCCGACAGGGCGCGGGCTTTTCGGTCATCGACTACACACTCCCTTCGAAATCCTATCGTATGGAACAGGGCGCGTCCATCGTCCACGATGCGCTTCAACAATTGATTGGCCTCGGGTTCGATGATCAGGAGATCGACTATTTGATACAAGAGCAATCCTCTTTGCTGGAAACGGAGGAACTCCCTTACAAATTGGCTCTCGTTGGCGCGTACCGGGAATGGACGAATCACTGTGCCGAGCACTTGTCAGATAGCCTTCGGCGCAAGGTCATCCCGATAGCCTTGACGGACCTTGTGCATCATGCCGATGCAGACTTCATCTTTGTTCCGTTCCGCATGCTCCGTTCAATACTCACCCAGGCGCCTAGAGCAGATGTAATAGGGGTTCAAACCGAACTCGGGGCTGAACCATTGGGCCTGGTGTCAAGATTGCTTGAACGAGAAACGTTAGGCCTGGTCACTCAATATGCAGACGCGATAGGTCCGCTCACGAGCGAACTCCGCGAACAGACCCGATTCAGCGGACAGATTCTGGCCGTATCGGTAGAGCATGGCAAGTCACACGTCGAGCCCGTGCTTTCTCAGAGCGAACTCGTTTTATATACTCAGGCGGCGTGGAGGACCATTAGACCAACTACCCCGACATCTCACCGGCACGCCCTACTCACGTTTGATATAACAGACTCATCAATCGATCGTCTGAGGCAACTGATCCCCACCTGATTCCGCCTCTTGGGACTCCGCACCGTTGTCTCCCTGACCGGGAGATTTTTCAGTGATCACCTGCGCTTTCTCCGAAGTGTAGGACGGAGTCTCGACCTCATCTCCAGGATACTTGACTCGAATATGGTAGATACCCATGAGAACTTTCAGAAACGTCTCCTTGATTTTATTCAGATCTGCGAACGTGAGACCGCTGTCATTGAGCTGTCCGTCCTGCATGCGGTCGGCAACCATCGCATTGATGAGTGACTCGAGCCGCTTATGATTTGGATTCTCCTGGGCACGTGCAGCCGCCTCGACACAGTCAGCCAGCATAAGAATACTTGTTTCCGCCGTATTCGGCTTGGGACCTGGATAACGGAATTCTGCTTCGTGCACAGTCGTCCCTTCTAGCTTCTGGCGTTCCAACGCTTTTTGATAGAAAAACTCGATGCGAGACGTGCCATGGTGCATCGGAATAAAATCCTGAACGCGCTGTGGTATTCCGTAATCTTTTGCAATTTCCAGCCCCTCTTTCACGTGATTTGAGATGATAAGAGCGCTCATCCTGGGCTTCAATTGATCATGAGGATTCGACGACCCCCGTTGATTCTCAACGAAGTATTCCGGCTTGGACATTTTCCCGACATCGTGGTACAACGCACCAACACGGGTCAACAGGGCATTGGCTCCAACAGCTGTCGCCGCAGCCTCGGCCAGATTGGCCACCTGCAAAACGTGATTGAACGTCCCGGGAGCCTTCATACTCAGTTCTTTCAGAAGAGGCCGGTTCGTATCGGAGAGCTCGAGTAACGTCAGATCGGTAGTCAGGTCAAACACGCGTTCGAACACCCAGAGCATGGGATAGGCAAGCAGTACGAGAAAAGAACTCATTCCGGCAGATATTACCTGATCGGTAAATCTGCCGAAGGCCATATTCTGAAGAAGATACCCTGCAAAAAACACGCTTACGTATCCCAGAAATACGAGTCCTGCACTGAGGAAAAACTGGCTCCGGTTTCGGATATCACGGACACTGAAAATGCCCAACGTGCCCGCGAATAGAGTCGCGAAGAAGAAAGAGAGGTCATAGCTGAGAAGGTGGGCACCGATTAGAGCCAGCGTCATGGTCGCGAAGAGCGCAACGCGTGAATCGAAAATCACGGTGAACATGATGGCAACGGCCACAACGGGCACGACATACATGTCGATGAGCACCGCGCGCATGGCTACTCCGTAAAACGCAAGAATGCCTAAGAAAAGGAGCGCAATTAAGAAAATGAGCCGATTGTCATCGAAAATCGGACGTCTGAGAATAAAGAGATAAAGAAAGAAAACGAGGTATGTTGCCAGAACGAGTATCAATTGGCCAAAGAATCGGCGGCCCGAAAGAGTCACGCCAGCTTTTTCATTGCGTTCGCGCTCCAAAGAGATGAGCTTACGCTGAATCTCCGGAGTAATTCTGTCGCCCTTCCGAACAATAACTTCGTTCTGACGGACTACGCTCTGAGTTGGAGAACTCGCTCGTTCCCGATTCAACCATCGCTCCTCCGTTCCCATTCGATCGAATCGCAGCGACGGTTGAAAAATGGTCGCAAAGAACACCATGGCAATTGCAGATTCCTCCGTTTCTGACGGATGCCTATTCTGAAAAGCGGTTCCCGCCATCGCATACGCGTCATCAGTTCCGAGAACGAACGCTTTCGGAATGTCACTCTGCGCGTGTTGGATCTCATCACGGATGGTAATTCTATCCGATAAGACGCTATCGAGTGGTACATCGATTACATCCCTCCGCAGAATCTGGATGGCTGTGTTATAGGCCTCAGCCAGCAGTTGCTCGTCGAGGCGTTGAGGAGAAATGGTACGAGTCGGTGACGCAAGCCCCGGAACGGTACTCGAATAAGAGCCCAGCAGTCGCTCCCATTGACTTGGACTCAGAAGTATTCCAGATGCATTCCTCGACTGAATGAAAGCGATCGAATCTCTACTCGCAGTTTCGAGACGTCCTCTCGACAAATTTTCCTTGAAAGACGCATAAACCGTAAAAACGGTTTCTAGAGCGACCGTGATGGAGTCTCCTTCTTCTCTCATCCTGGAAACGTTTCCGGTATCTCGCCGAAAGATCGCCGGTTCCGTCAGTCGGATCTGTGCACGTTCGGTGGCCAGTTCTTCAGCCGACTTCTCAATCGGGAAGAGAAAAGGAGCTAGCAAGTTTTCGTCTTGCCAGACTCCATCAACCTGAACCGTCAGCTTATAAACTTGCCCGATGGGAAAAACGGCAAGGGTCACCAGAAGCAATGTTCCAAAAATTCCGATTTTGACGGCAATATTCTTACGTCGGTTTGCGGACCCTTCGACATCTCCTTTTTCGAGATTCGTGCCGACGGGTTTAGCCCGTTTTGATAAGAGGCCGATTCGCTGGAAAATTGTCATGGTGGCCTACCTATGCCTCAATGCGGTCAAGGATCCTAGAAAAACGCTAATGAACGCCCCGACAAAGGTGTACCAAGGCCATGCAAGGGCCTTCAAGCCTGCACTACTGACCGTCTCGGCCGAGGGACGAATCACAAACGTCCACACTCCGTCAACGTCGAGCCGTAAACCGAAAATGATAAGAATCATGACCAATACTGAAGTGGCGAACGAGAAGATAGCATCGGACTCTTGTGCTCGCCTATTTAGCATCCCGAGCAAAAAAGCCCCTAGTAGCGCGCCGTATGTGAACGACGCGATAGAAAGTCCCAGCTCTACCACCGGATTCTTTTGATCCTCGAATAGAGTAGCGAAAAACATAAAAACAACTCCCCAGAAGAGAGTCAGCCACCGCGATGCTTTCAGTTCTGACTCGGGTGATATCTTCCAGCGCTTAATGCGCGGCATCACATCCATCAGTGTCGATGACGCTATTGCGTTCAAGGAAGAGGACAGGGTGCTCATGGCCGCCGCAAGAATACCGGCTAGAACAAGTCCGGAAATACCCGGTGGGAGTCCATCGATGATAAATTTCGGAAAAATCTCGTCACCGCGACTAAGACCCAACTCGTTGACTCCGACACCCCCATAATATACCCAGAGTAGGGATCCGATCAGTAGGAACAGTGCGAACTGCACCATCACGATGAACGCACTTCCCACTAATGCTTTCTGGCTATCTCGCAGGCTTCTGCACGCGAGAAGGCGTTGAACGATGAGATGGTCGGTTCCGTGAGAGGCCATCGAAAATACGGCGCCACCGAATACGGCCGTCCAGAAGACATACGGCTGAGTGACAATCGATCGCAGGCCGTTTTCTCCGAAATCCAGGATCTTCATCTTGCCGCTCGAGATTAGCGTGTTCCACGCGTTATCATCAACGGCGCTAAGAAGCACTGCTATTGACCCAACTGCAGCAAGGAGATACAGAGTCATTTGAGCAACATCCATCCAGACTACCGCCTTGAGACCGCCGAAATACGTGTACACGATGGTCAGAAGACCGATGAATATGATGATGACGGGGTAGCCTAAGCTCAGCCCCGCCGCGTCCGCAATTACCTTGATGGGGATCGCCGTTGCAAACAGACGCACTCCGTCGGCGAGAAGCCGGGTTCCTATGAATGTCACAGACGAAAGGGCTTGCAAGTTCGCACCAAACCGCTTTCCAAGAAACGAATACGCGGTGACCAGATCGCCCGACATGTATTTCGGGAGAAAGAAAATCGAAACCACGACTCGACCGAGTAAATAGCCGATGGTCAGTTGTAAAAACGTAAGTGTTCCCCCGAAGGCAACCGCAGGGATTCCAATCACCGTGAGCGTACTTGTCTCGGTAGCTACGATGGATAAACAAACTGCCCACCATGGCAGATTTCTCCCGCCGAGAAAGTAGTCCGTGGTGGAATTCTGTGACCCGGCGAAGCGAAGCCCAAACCAGATTACGGCCACGATGTAGCCGATTAAGACAATATAATCCAGGGTTGAAAGCATACGAAAGGATTAGGCGACCGGCACGGGGCCGGGGATATTTTATCCGTTCAGCAGTTTAAGAAATTCCTCTTCGTTGAGGATCTGAACACCTAACTCAGATGCTTTTGCGGCTTTTGACCCGGGATTCTCGCCGACGACTACAAAGTCGGTCTTGCCCGAAACACGGCTAGCAACCTTCCCCCCCCTTTTCTTGATTTCATCTTGAGCGTCTTTTCTTCCCATGGACTCGAGGGTACCGGTAACAACAAACGTGTTGCCGCTAACGGCAGAGGTGGCATCGAACGAAAGAGATTCGGATTCAAGCCGCGTGATATTGACGCCCAGTTGTTCAAAGTTTTCGATCAGCGTACGATTGTGCTCCAGTGAAAACCATTCTGAAATACTCTCAGCGATGATCTCTCCTATTCCCTCAATTTCCACGAGCAGCTCGGGTGACATATCGAATAGATCCAAAGCCGAATGAACACTTGAAGCGACCAGTTCAGCTGTCGTTTGACCCACATGCCGGATACCGACGGCAAACAGGAGTCGGCCGAGTGTTCTATTTTTCGACCCACTGATTCCGGCGAGCAAATTGGCCACCTTCTTTTCTCCAAATCTCTCAAGCGTTCCCACACGGTCGGCATCGAGTCGATACAAGGCATCAAGTGTCTGAATGAGGCCTGATTCCGCAAGCTGTACGGCCAGTTTGGATCCCATCCCGTCAATATCCATAGCACTTCTGGATGCAAAATGCTCCAATAGACGAATGAATTGAGCCGGACAGTCGGAAGCCACGCAATAATAGTCGGCTTCACCCTCTAACCGTTCGAGCGACGTTTCGCAGACCGGGCAGATTTTTGGCATCGACCAGGACACTTCGTTGCCCGTTCGGGCTCCCTCTACTGGGCCTATGACTTGGGGAATCACATCACCCGCCCGCTTGACAATCACTCGATCGCCAATACGGATATCTCTATCGCGGATATAGTCCGCATTATGAAGCGTAGCTTGCGAGACCGTGACTCCTCCGATTTCAACCGGGTCGAGTACCGCTTCAGGAGTTATCATTCCTGTCCTTCCGACGTTGATGACGATGTCTACCAAGACGGTCGTTTCTTCACGGGCGGGAAACTTGTATGCAACCGCCCAACGAGGTGCGTTGGCAATCCTACCCAAATCATCTTGACTGGATATCGAATCCACTTTTACGACAACTCCGTCAATCTCGTAGTCTAGTGAATCGCGCTGGTCCGTCCAGGATTCGCAGAACGAAACCACTTCGGAGATATCCTCAAAACGGGTGGCGTGTTCATTGATAGAAAAGCCCATTGATCCCAACCAGGTGAGAATCTCAGATTGACTCGTAGGTGCCCGTCCATTAATTGGACCGATACTGTAAGCAAAAAAACTCAAATCACGTTTAGCCGTGATTCTTGAATCCAACTGCCGAAGGCTCCCAGCAGCGGTGTTTCGGGGGTTGGCGTAGGTTTTCTCTCCCGCCTCAGCGAGTCCAGCATTAAGTCGATCAAAAGCTGTGCGGCGGAAATAAACTTCCCCGCGGACTTCTACCCGCGACGGAATTCCGATTTCATGTTCGGACTCGGACCTGAGCAAAAGAGGAATGGACGATACTGTTCTAAGATTGTCAGTCACGTCTTCGCCAATACGGCCGTTTCCGCGCGTGGCACCCCGTACGAGAATACCCTCGTCGTAGGTTAGTGCGACCGCTAGCCCATCAATTTTCAGCTCGACGGTCGTGGGCAAGATGTCGGTCTCACCGAGCTCAAGGCCTTTTCGACACCTCTCGTACCAGGCTACGAGGGCGTCCGAATCAAATGCGTTGGACAGAGAGAGTAACCTCTCCGGGTGTTCGACTTTCTCAAAAGCCGAAATCGGGTCAGTGCCAATCCGCAATGTCGGAGAATCTCCTCGTCGCAACTCCGGATATTGGCCCTCCAGATCTTTCAGGAAATGAAAGAGACGGTCGTACTCGGCGTCAGAAATAATTGGAGCGTCCTGAGCATAGTATCTGTCGGCGTGGAACGACAGAGTATCTGACAGCTCAACGACCAGACGCTCCGCTTCGTCTCTCGACACGTCGTTTGGAGAAACGGCTTTAACCTTTTCGCTCAAGGCCTGCGTAGTACTCAAGGGGTCCGTCATCAAGAGAAGGGGCGATTTCGGGCCGCCCGCTCAACGGCTAAAGAATCCAACCAGGCCTGGGCGCGGTCCCTTGTAATTTCTAATCGACCGCTGCTATTAATCATCGTATCGGGGAGAAGATATCCGTCCATTAAGATGTCCGCGACATCCAGCTCTCGCTCAAAAATGATGGTACTTCTGACGAAGAATGAGAGGGTATCCAGTTGTTCAATCCAGTAGGGTCTGCGCAGATCCGAATCCACCTTGACGCGGATCGGGTCAAGATGCTCCGTAGTGGCAATAATATCAAATCGAATGGAATCTCCCAGAATAATCCATTCAGGCTCTGGTGGCGGTACAGGTTCGATCAGGGTCGGCACGGTTAATGCATCCTGCTCCCCGTTAGAGCTGCGATTTATCAGAATCACAATCACAATTACAATCACTGAGATCGTGATAAAGAGAATTCCAAATGGAAGCGCTCTCCGCCAATTAAACCACGTACTCAACCGAGAGGGCTGAGCCTTCTCCAGTTCGTCGTCCGATTCAGTCGGCTCTCCTGAAGATGAAGCTTCTCTCTCCGTTTCATCGACGGGCTCCTTATCTCCTTCGGAGGACGGCTCCGACCATTCATCAACCGAGAGACCTTGGATATAGACCCTCCTGAGTCCACCGGCATAGGTGCCATCCAAAGCTTCCTCAAGTGCGCGGTATGCGAGACCCTCGTCGATCTCTAGAACGCGGGCATAGCTCGCCATCACAGATCTGAGATAGACTCGGTTAAAGGCTGGATGATCAACCAGAGCTGACTCGTCGAAACCCTTAAAAACATCTGGTGTCAGGCGCGTCGCTTCAATAATCGATTCCGACGTCACCTTGCGGACTTCTCGGAGGTCCCGGAGATCGGTAGCCAGTCTCCGGCCGGCTTTCCGTACTTGCTCCGGATCTGCCATACGTTGCGATTTGTTGGTTCCGCGTCAGTAAGCTAGAGAGGCCGTATAAGATAAGCAGTTATTCAGGGCCGGTCAAAGTCACTGATTTATAAGGACGTAGCCGATTATTAACAACGTAATACGTATATATATGCGTCATCCTAATTCTGCATCCAAAGCGTCCTATGAAACAGGGTCTTTTAGTCCTCAGCACCTTCTTTTTTCTGAATTCGGCTTGTCAGGCTCAGGATTCATCTGAATCGGGCCCTTCAATCCTGGTTGTAACTGCTCATCCTGACGATGAAGCCATGTTTGCAGCCACGATGTACCGAATCACTCATGCGCTGGGTGGCACCGTCGATCTCGCTCTGATCACGGACGGCGCGGGTGGCTATCGCTTTTCAATTCTAGCTGAAGACATCTACAATCTGGACCTGACCGATCCGATCGTCGCAAGAACATACCTGCCCGCCATCCGAAAAAAGGAGCTCATGGCCGGTGGTGCGATCGTAGGCATTCGCAACTATTTCTTTCTCGATCAGCCCGATGAAGGCCGAACCGAAGACCAGGACTCGATCATGGCCTACGTCTGGGATGCCGAATTTATCTCTGAGCGGCTGGATCATATTCTCGCCAAGGAATCGTACGATTTTGTTTTCACCCACCTCCCCATCAAACCGTTTCATTCTCACCATAAGGCTGCGACTATTCTTGCAATCAATGCCGTCAGAAAAATTTCTGAAGACATCCGCCCGGTCATACTCGGGAGCTTCGTAACCGGGATGATGGATGACGTGATAAGCTCCTATACTGAGCTAGAGGGCCATCCTGAGACCCGAATACGAAAAGAAGACGGGCCTTACACCTTCGACAGAGAGACCCGAATAGGCCTGGACGACCGACTCGACTATAATATTATTGTCGATTGGCTTATTGCCGAGCACAAATCGCAGGGAACGATGCAGATGTTCCTGGGCAATACGGGTGTTGAACGCTTCTGGGTATACGATATAAACACATCGGACGCGGGGCAACGAGCGTACGAATTGATGGAGCTCGTGCAATCAGCCCCTCATATCCGGTGACCCGTTCGAAACGCTCGCGACTCGTAACACCGTTCTCTGCTAGGGAACTCATTTATGACTCGAATAACGCCCGATAATTTAACATTTTGCGGGGGTGGGTCGAGCATGGTAGTACCCAAAACCAATCCCACAAACACTCCCAGAACGTTTTGAATCGCCAATACGCCATCGGCTTGCTGGCGGTGTCCTGTGTCCTTTTGATGGCCGGTTGTCAGAGTAAGAAAATCGACCATTCGATGTTAATGGGCCCGATGGACCCCGTCAGTTTCTCACAGGACATTTTGCCACTTCTTACGCGTTCATGTAGTGGATCAGGATGTCATATTGGACAGACGACTAACGGGGTGAATTTATCAAGTTACGCCCAGGTGAAATCAAGCCAGGGCTTCCAGTACGGGGGCGCGATCGTCGTAGATTCAAGTTCTTCCACGAGCCCTTTGGTCAACAAGATCAAGTCCGAATCACCGCAATTTGGTTCTCGAATGCCGCTTGGACGGAATCCACTATCCAGCGTGGACATTGCGATGATCGAGGCCTGGATAAACGATGGAGCAAAAGATAACTAGACAACAGCAAAATCATTCCGATATCGCGACTCGTTTTCTAAATTTTGGCTGTCGGGTTGTATTACTCGGAGCGATTTCTCTTTTGACCGTCCAGGTCTCCACTGGCCAGGCCTTCATGACGAAAAACGGCCACGCTGAATTTAAGTCGCGCGTTCCCCTTCATTCGTTCACCGGTGTTTCCGATGACCTTGTAGGCGCCATCAACCTCGCAGATTCTACCATAGACTTTTATATCGACCTGACCACGCTCAAAACAGGTATCGGAAAACGGGACAAGGACATGCGAATAACACTCGAAACGGATGAATTCCCGTTTGCCGAGTTTTACGGAAAAATGGTCACACTTTTCGACCCCGAGTCTGAGCAGTCGCAAGACGTACAAGTTGCTGGGGTTTTTACCTTACACGGTGTTTCCAAAGATATTTCGATCACGGCAACATTGGAAATGCGCGGAGATGAACTCCACGTGTCGGCGTTCTGGAAACTGAACCTGAGGGATTACAACATCAAACCACCCCGATTGCTCATTATAAAAGTTGATGAGGTTCAGGAACTGAGCATTTCCGGCCGTTTGACCTCCGTATCAAACTGAAGAAAGCAATGCGTTTATCGAAACATAGCATTCGGAATTCATGGGCAATGGTTGTTCTCGTATGCTTAAGCTCCAGCGTTGATGCACAGATTCCTCGAGAGCGAGCAAATCCGGGCGGTCCGGTTTTCGAAGTGTTCTGGGCTCCAAATATTATCACGACGGCATCGGTGGCGAACGTGCCTAAAGGCAATCTTAACGTGACTATCATGCACGTATTTGGGATTGCGACGGACGGAATCAAAGACCTGTTTGGGCTCGACGATCCGGCTAATATTCGGATTGGATTCGACTACGGGGTCTCGGATCGCGTATCGATTGGCTTCGCAAGATCACGCTTTGATAAACTGTTCGATTTTCGATTTAAAGCAAATCTTTTGCGACAGACTAGGGATGGCCGAATCCCACTAGAGGTCGCTATAAAGGGAGACATGGGAATCCGTACGGACGAAATCGAATTCGACCTCAAAGACCGGCCCAATTATCTGGGTGCAGTTCTCATCGGTCGAAAATTCTCGGATGTGGTTAGTCTGCAAATTGTGCCCATGTTTTCACACTTCAATACGGTCTTTATTGAAATCGGCGAAAACGAAGAAGTCATCAAGGAAGAGAACGACCACCTGGCCCTGGGAATCGGAGGCCGATTTGTGCTAAGTACGCGGATTGCCGTATTGTTCGAATATATTCCTGTTTTCGGTTCTCGCTCTGACGGGACCCGAGATGAAATGGGCATCGCTCTTAACCTCGAAACCGGGGGCCACGTCTTTCAGCTCTTCTTGAAGACATCAACATGGCTAACTGAGCAGCATGCCATCTCTCGGAATCGAGATCGATTCCTGGCCGGCGATTTTCGTTTCGGCTTTACCGTAAATCGGGTTTTTTCGCTTGCCAGTAACTGAGTCGGTTATCGAGACTAATCCTGCTCCACGTTCAGCTGAGCAATGTCAACGTCCCACCGGGTGTCTCCGAGGAGATGCTTGACGAAGTATTCAGCACGAAGCCAGAACCAATAGTTCGACATGCTCCCGTACCCGTGGCGCTGCCCGGTAAAGAGAAAAAAGTCAAATCGCTTGTTGGCTTTGATCAGAGCATCAGCCATACGGTATGTATTGCCCGGATGGACATTGTTGTCCTGATCTCCGGTTGTCAGCAATAAGTGGCCCTTCAGGTTTTTAGCAAGATCGGGATTAGTCTCAATGGTATACTCGAAGGACACATCCCCCGAATCGCTTACAACCTCTTTCACACCGTGATGCTTTTCGGACCACCGTCGGTTGTAAATATCATTCGTATGATTCCCGGATGACGATACCGCCACTTTGAAGAAGTCCGGGTATACGAGCATCGCCGCCGTAGACATGAAGCCGCCGCCGGAATGACCGTAGATACCCACTTTGTTCTTATCGATAAAGTCGTGGCGATCAGCCAGCTGTTCAACGGTGACTTTTTTGTCGGCCAGACCATAGTCTCGGAGATTCCCGTAACCGTAGTTGTGATACCATTTCGACCTTGCCGGGTGGCCGCCGCGATTTCCGATGGTAACTACAATGAAGCCGAACTGAGCCAGTGCGGTTTCATAGCGGTTCGTGGAGAAGGACTTCGATACACTCTCCGTCTGAGGGCCCGGATAGACGTATTCAATAATCGGGTATGATTTTGTGGAATCGAAATCGAATGGATTTTACATCACGCCGTATAGATCAGTTACCCGGTCTGCCGCCTTGACCGTGTAGGTCTCCGGGAATTGGTAGCCTGCTTCAAGTAGTTTTGAAAAGTCTGCTTCCTCCAGATTCATCACTCTGCTTCCTGAAGCGTCGTACAGTGCCGATGCCGGCACCGTGTTGACGCGAGAAGAATTGTCCACAAAAAATCGATTCGACTCATTGAATGAAGCCCGGTGATCGTACTCACCGGCGTCAAGCAATCGCGCTCGATCAAGCTCAAAAACAATCCCGGCGCCATCCGGGCCTACCTTCGTACTCTTAAGAGAGAACACCAGGCAACCGTTGAAACCAGTACGGGATGGTTCTGGATGAACGACTTTCTTCAAGCGGAAGGGGTAAGGTGCTGCTACTTAGGCGCGTACATCTGTGTAATCAAACCGGTACAACATTATTTGCACAGGGCCCCTTCTGGCCTTGGCCTATTTCGTACTCTACAGCCTGACCGTCG
>JADFHF010000083.1 GCA_022567305.1 Bacteroidota bacterium
AGCATTCAGCATTGCACCGAAGCCCCAGCCGCTGCTTGTTCTAACCTGTCCTCGAATTTCTCCGGCCCCGTTGGCTGCCGTGTGCACATTAATATATAGATCGCCTGCAAGAAGCGACTGGATAAGCTCGTCGGTAAGCGGTTGGCCGTCGGAAGCCGTCCACAACCCGGAGGCCGTGTTGCCGGTGAAGTCGCCGGTGAGAGTTCGTACAATGCCTCCGTCTTCACCGGCGGGGCCGTTATGGAAGTGCGCTGCCGCGATGGGTCCGCTCAGACCTTCTACGGTGATATTAAATGCAACACCAGCATCTGTGAGCAGGACGCTTGACGTACCTAGCGCATTACTGACAACGTCATGCGTTTCCTGAGCGGCTGTTAGCGAGGCCCCCAGCTGAGTACCAGCGCTGATCTGGACCTGTCCTCGAATTTCTCCGGCTCCGTTGGCTGCCGTGTGTACGTTGAGATACAGGTTGCCGGCGAGCAGCGACTGGATAAGCTCGTCGGTAAGCGGCTGGCCGTCGGTAGCGGTCCATATCCCCGAGGCTGTATTGCCCGTGAAATCATCAATGATTGCGCGCACCACGTTTCCATCCTCTCCGACGGGACCATTGTGGAAGTGTGCTGCCACGATCGGTCCACTCAATTCCTCCACACTGACAAGAAAACGTAAACCCGTATCTGTCAAGGCAAGTGCTGCCGTTCCGCGGCCATCACTTACTACGTCGTGCGTTTCCTGCGACGCTGACAATTTTGCGGAGAAGAAGGATTGAGCGTTTACCGGGTTCGGCAATGCCATACATCCCAGAATCATGGCGACGAAATAGTATCCCTTAATCATGGCAAATCCTCGTATAAATTGAAGTCCGGGGGAGTTGCAGGCGGGATCGCGAATCAGCTGAACACGCGAAGCACATTAATCGTGGCTTCGTGATGAAGTCCGAGTAGTGGGAAGTACCGAATAGGGTTTGGGTGTTCAGCCGCGCGATGAAGCGCTGCTTCATAGATAGTAAACGTTATTCCATTCGACGGCTAGCCTACTCGACCCCTATCATACTATTATCTAAGGGCAAAAAGGAATGCCCTAGCATACCAGAAGTTAGATCGACCAAAGTCGGGTGGAGGAACTATTGTCAGAGTTGGTCGCGCAATTTGGGGCGAGAGATGGGCAGGAAGGACGAACGCTTACCCCGCCGCCTCGTAGGTTTCGCGAATCCCTCCCGTCCATTCAGCGTCAACATCGTTCGCATTCTCTACTCGTACGCGATGCGTGCACGTGGTCCCGAGGCCTAGAATCGCTTGGTGAGCGGTTTTCCTTTCGGTTTTAGCCCAATGTCCATTCGCGTCTTCGTCGAGGGTTGAACTGACCGTGCTTCTCAATTTTTTATTGTTGACGATGCTGACCCCGTTCGTCGTAGGAGTACTTAGGCTCGTCCTTGAGATCGATTGCGACTTCGACCCCGCCGTTTGGAAGAAATCGTGCCACTCGGTGGCTGGCGCTGTACCCGTTGAATAATGTCAAGAGCTCGGCGCCAAAGCTGAGGGGAGGACGAGGTTGGCGGATCTCTAAAAGCACGCGATGGGTTCCTCGAATGGGCTCCATGGCCGGGTTCGCCAAGGCACTAAGTATAAAAAACCCGAATCTTACACTATTTCGCAACCGCGGCCAACGGTGAATACCCGATGCCGTCAGGCCATCCTCCAGTGCGAGCGGTACCAATTATTTCCAAAGACTCGAGGTCCAGGATGGCCACTTTGCTCAGCGCCTGAAGCGAGATATACGCGTAACGGCTATCGGGTGTTATCACGAGACCCTCCGGAGAGGCCGATCCTGGGAATTCAGCTTCGGCGCCGGCTCCGTCGGAGGAGAGGAGAATAGTTTTCAGCTCCTCGAGCGTTTGTGCATCCACGATCCGAATTTTACTCTTCATAGGATCGGACAGAACGGCCAGGCGGCCATCAGGCGATACAGCCATGCGGTATGGGAATCCAAAGCCCTCAAATGTGTGCTCAATTTCTCCCGTGGACGCGTCGACCACGAGCACTTTCCTCTCCCGGTTGCTGCCCACCCATATTCGATCTCCATTCGGAGAAACGGCAATCCCTTCGATGAAGGCTGCAACGGGAATGATTCGCTTCCTCTTACGAGTTACTCCGTCGATTTCGGAGATCGTTCCGTCCACAATATTTGTTGTGAACAGGGTCGATCTGGTCAGATCTGCAGCCAACATATGGGACGCCCGTTGGGCCGTCGATACGGTGTCGACGACCTCACCCTCAATGATATCATAGAACACGACCCTTTGGGTGGCTTCGCTGGTGATGGCAACGACCGAATTTCCGGGAAGAAATATGACCCCGTGCGGCCTCTCGTAAACAGAAAGATCAAAAATGGCTTCGATTTTGGCGTCGGGTACGTGGATCAGCGTCAGTGAATTACCTACACGGTCGGCATTCCCATAATTCGTAATTATGGCCCACTCTCCAGACTCCGACACCGCAACCTCGTGCGGAGACGGTCCAGACGGAAGTGTCGCTACCGTTTCGCGAGTAGCTGCGTCAATGAGGGAGACAGAGTTCTCGCTCATATTGGCGACGATGATGGTCCCGCTCTCCTGGCCCGAGACAATTGTCGGACTGCTGAGAAGAAAAACCGTGACGATTGTTTGCAGACGACGGTGTCTCATATGCTTGGAAGACTGGTTTTTTGAGCTGAGTGGGTACGAGAGAAATAAAGAGCGGATTCGAAGGGAACGTGACCGATTCGAGTGAAAAGACTCGAGGCAGTTGACATTTATTCGTCCATTCGATCCATCAGAGTCTCCAGGCTGAGTCGTTTAGTTCCCATCTTCAATATGCCATCTTCATCTCGTGGCCATTCTGATTCAGGTCGGTCCCAGCAGAGTTCTACGCCGTTTCCGTCAGGATCACGAAGGTATAGAGCTTCACTCACACCGTGATCACTGGCCGCGTCAACGCTGATCCCAGCATCCGTGAGACGATGAAATGCATGTGCTAGCGCTGCCCGTGTGGGGTAGAGAATCGCGAGATGGAACAGCCCCGTCGCATTTTGCGGGGGTGGCGGCCCGTCCAAACTCTCCCAGGTGTTAAGTGCAATATGGTGGTGATATCCACCAGCGGAAATAAACGCAGCTTGATCACCGATTTGTTGTGTAATCTCAAATCCAAGAACGCGGCAATAAAAATCCAAGGCGCTTTCAAGGTTTGAAACCTTGAGATGAACATGACCTATTGACACACCGGGGTCAATGGGGTGCACATTTCCAGTCGTTGTCATAATGGTTATGGTTAGTCGTTTTCTCCCCTGATCTTAACAATCGTTGCGCGAAAGGCAAATCTAAGGAGGATTCAAGTTCATCTTACTAACTCTGATTAGGTACTACTCGCAATTGTACCCGATTCCAACCCTTCTAAGGATGAATTCATGGCCATTATGCCCAAAATATGCTTTGAGATTACCGAAGGACGTGGAGACGAGTTCAAAACCAACCAGGAAGCTCTCTGATCTATAATGTCTGAGGATCCCCCCGGTGTGATCGGCTACCCTGTCGATTAACCAGAACGGGGAGTCAGGGAGTGGACGGAGATTTGTGCAAACGACGATGTCTTCCAGACTCATCTTGCGAACGAAAAAGGTCAACACCCACTCGGAACGATAGTAGCGGCATGTGACAACATTATCTGCCGATGTTAGGGAGATGCAGACGAAGAATCTCGTGAAATCCTCGTCGGATTCGGAACCGTCTATTTTGACACGGGGGCTTCTTCGTTTTCGCCCCATCCGAGGGCGGATGGGAGTATGATGTCATAATCAATCGCTGGTCTCGAATCCTATACGAACCAGATTGCCCCACTCCTTCCACGAGCTGTCGAAGTTTTTCACGTTCGAAAAACCCAACAGGTATTTGAGAACAAACCAGGAATGGCTGGACCGTTCACCCATTCGGCAGAAGAACGAATACGTCCTTGTCTGCCGTTACGCCCGGGCAGCAAACCAGTTACCGTTGTCGCCATAAAGAATAATTGTAGTATCGTTTGTAGTACTACTATATATTAGTAATACGTTATTCACAAACGGTTTGCATGGTAATTGTACTACGTTGGTTAGGGGACAGGTTAGGATTTCGATGTTTCAAGCGCCTAATAACGACCAGAAATCCCTCTGTTTAGGCTCGTTTTTCAACTAAATCGGAGGCTACCACACGCACATAAACAGAGGTACGGCTCAATAGATATACCCCGCGCCCATTCTAGAATCATTTTTCAACAGGATCGGGATTTGAGAGGGGTCGATCGTCGGAATTAGGAAGCGCGGCCAGAAAAATAATCTGAAAAATTTTGGGGCGGAGGGGTAAACGAGTGGTCGGGGAAGGGGGTTGGTGGCTCTCAACATGCGCGTGGGTTCCCCCCCCAAACCGCCCTCTCATAAGCCCTCTAACGAACGATAATTCTGGCTTTTCTGGGTATTAAATCGAGGACAGGGAACAGTGAGGTCGCCCGTAGATAACTCTGTACGTGCATACCGCATAATTGAGTCGGCCGACATGTACGTGTAGTTTCCTTTGATCTGTCGACGGGCGGACATTAACATTCACTATTTATACAAGAGAGCGTATGTTTGAACACGGGCCGATTATAGACAACGTAAGATGGAAGGCGAGCCTAATATATTCTCTGTATTCCTCGCTCTGATCATCTTTGGCTTTATCGCTTTGATGGTCAAATGGCGAACCGATTTCAGTCGTGAAAAAATCCATACAGAAAGCGGAAAGCATCCATCTGGCCTCTACCCATCCATCCTTCGACACGCGCATCTTTCACAAAGAGTGTAAGACGCTCGCGAACGCCGGGTATCGCGTGACTTTGCTCGTCCCGCACGACGGAGATGAGGTCGTCGATGGGGTGCGTATTCGATCCGTCCCGAAGCCGAAAGTCGGCAGGGAGCGCCTGTCCAAGACGCTCGGCCATCTTTACCGCGCGGCCCTGACCGAAGCGCCGGAGGCCATCTATCATTTCCACGATGCCGAGCTGATCTTCCACATGTTTCTGCTCAAGGTGCGCGGGCGGAGGGTCATCTATGATGCGCACGAGGATACGCCGAAACAGGTCATGTACCAGCACTGGATTCCCAGGCTACTCCGGCATCCAGTCTCCCTGGTAATGAGACTTGCCGAGTGGCTGGGCGGACGCTGGTTTGACGGCATCATCGCTGCGGAACCGGGGATTTTAAAGCGATTCCCGGCGAAGCGCACGGTGCTCGTGCAAAACTTTCCCCTTCTGGACGAACTGTTTTCAACGGTGTCGATGCCGTATGCGGAGAGGCCGCTGCGCATCACGTACGTGGGCGGCATCACCCGAAAGCGTGGGGTCGAGGAGATGCTGGCCGCCATCGACCGGTTGCCGGCGACGCTTCGGGCAGAACTCGTGCTGGGTGGGTCGTTTCATCCGGCAGTACTCGAGGACGAGGTCCGGCAGATGCCGGGGGCCAGGCGTACGCGCATCCGGGGTTGGCTCCAACGCGAGCAGGTTATCGAGGTGTTGGCCGAGACGAGGGTAGGGATCGTGACGCTGCACCCCACGCCGAAGTACCTCGAGAGCTATCCCACCAAGCTCTTCGAATACATGTCGGCGGGCCTTCCGGTCATTGCGTCCGACTTTCCCCAGTGGCGGCGCATTGTCGAGGAAGCCCAATGCGGCCTGTTGGTCGATCCGATGGACCCGGAGGCTATCGCCGAGGCCATGCAGTGGATCTTGGAACATCCGGACGCGGCGGCGGCCATGGGCGCGCGGGGCCGGGAAGCGGTCCGCGACCGGTATAGTTGGGAGCAGGAAGCGCCCAAGCTGCTCGCTTTTTATGAAGATCTGGGAGACCCTCGGCCCGGTGATTAGAGCTAAGAGATTCTATTGCAAAATACTAAGAGACTGTTTAAAAATCTTCTTCACAAACTGCGACATGCTCAAATTTAGCCGATTAAGGCGGTTCAGGTTCTCACACTCTTGTAGACCCCTGATCTTGAACAAGCCAAAATCGGCTCAAAATGAGCGATTATCCTGTGTGAAGACAAAATTTAAACAGTCTCTAAGGATGTGCATGCTGCGTATTGCGTACTTCGTACTGCGTAAGGGTGCCTTTATCACGCAATACGCTACGAAGTACGCAGCATCACCAAAAACCGAATGGATGGTGCATAATCCCTCTAAACCAGAGCCAACCCCGTATGCCCGAGGACGTAAACCAGAAGCGAGGCAGTGTCTCGTCGCGGCTGCTGCGCCAGAGCGGGTGGTATGCCCTGGGCAACCTGGCCTTGAAGGCAAGCGGGCTGCTGCTGGCCGTCCTCTATCTCAACCCGGCGTATCTGACGGTCGAAGGCTTCGGCTATTTTAGCCTGCTGATCTTTACGGCGCAGTTCTGCACGTTCATCGCAGGGTTGGGCCTGGGGACGGGGTTGCTCAAGTTCATGACCGACCCGGCGTACGAGGGGGAGCACGAGGCCTTACCCTTCACGACGCTGCTGGCGACGCTGGGGGCCGCTGTGGTGGCCCTGAGCCTGCTCTGGGGGCTCGCCCGTCCCCTC
>JADFHF010000042.1:0-15000 GCA_022567305.1 Bacteroidota bacterium
GCGATTCTTGGAGGGTGAGACTACAAGAAACGGGGTTTGGGGCGGAAGTGCAATTAAGGGGGTGGAGGGGTGAACAAGAGGGCGGGGGTGGGTGGGTCTTGATATGCGCGTGGTGTTTTGTCTTTAATAATGCGATGCCGACTTCCAGTGGTATACGGAACATTACGTATTGCTCTTTTGGTCGCTGATTGCGACGTTACGTAGTAGGCCACAAGTGACGAACCCCGGAATGAAAAGACTTTATTCATTGGTACTCGCTCTAGGAACCGCACTAACGATTTCCGCCTGTTATACCCACGCTGGGAGTCCAGAGCTCCTTGTTGCAAACGAAACTAGTATTGACCTTACGGGGCTTATTCAGTGCTGTCCAGATCAACGCGCTATCCCCATACCTGCAGTAGATGTTGTCACTGAGTCTACAGTCGGTGATCCTGTGTTTATCCGAACGGCTATCTGGGTCGTTAAAAGTCTTTACCTGACGAATCAAAAAGGCCTTAAGCTCGGGCGGAGGCGAGTCACCTATGGGGAAGGAATCTATCTGCGTGCATTCATTACTCCAAAATTTGATCTGTATGTGCGAGAACACTTCTTCACCGACAAATACGGACCAAAGGAAGAACGTGACATTCATGGGTTTATCGTGGCAGACGATGGAAACACGTTCGAAGTCGCAGGACTGTTTGAAGCGAGAAGAAGGTCCGTCTTTGCCATGCTAAGGGATTCGAGCGTAACACACTACGACCGCTTTCGTCCTTACGAGCTGTTTATTGAAGAACTGGAGGATCTTGGTATAGTGCGGGCCGCCGACAAAGATTTCGGATCTGTAGATACATACAGGTGGGACCTTGTATATACGGGACGATCAGGAACGACAGTCACCTTTCTCTATCGTGAGTTCAACATTGACGAGGACGAATTGAAAACGGAAGTTTCTCGGATACGTCCTTCGTTTCAACAAAACTTGACCTATGATCTCTCTGAGGAGAGCGAAATAGGGTATCAGGGGCTCAGGATAGAAATCAGAGAGGCGACTAATTCGAGTATCTCTTATCGCATTGTTTCATATACCGAATAGTCGCACCTGATTTCGCTCCCGGTATCTGTTTCATTCTTCTAGAGACCGAATCCGAATCGCTCACGAGGCAGATGGTCGTGAAGTGGTTTGAACGGCTGTCGAGCAGCGAATCCTCCCGTCGTCGTGAATGTAGAAGTCGATGGCGAATCATATCAATCGCCATGTGTGGGGCTAATAGTTGATGATCCATAACTAAACCTTATCGGTAATGACACACATAAATCAGGGTATCGTTGAGTCTGCTCTTAACCGCGCGTCGGAGCTGATGGGGACGGAGGACGCGAGCGAGCCTCAATGAGGTGATAAATGAGGCGATGGTCGCGTATCAAAAGAAGTTCAAATAGACAATCCGGTTGACAATTCGGAATTACATATCCACAGCTTGCCTGTTGGCCACTGTATTGATCGGTTGTGAGCCTTTGCCTGAAGTCGGGCGGGTCTACCGAGACTTAGCGAATTCCGAAAATCCAGAGGCTCGATTCGTGGTAAACGAGGTATACGTGTTTTCGGAAGCCGAACTTGAGGTTCGCCGCGAAGCATCGGAGATTCTGAATGAAGATTTGCAGGTCGCGCAAGCCCGGTTTGACTCTCTTGCTGCCGTATACCCGGATGTAGATATCTTAGCATTGAATGAGGCACACTACAGTGTTTTCGCCCTTGAGCAAAGCATCAAGAACGACCAAACCGTATTTGCCTGCGTTCCAGATAAGGTGTGCGTACGCCTCACTATGGCTGGAAACCTCGGAGTCGAAGATGTGTGGCGCTGGGTGCCAGTCACTGTTTTGAAAACCCGTTACACTCTATTTACAGAATAACCCATTTCATATGGATTTCCGCAAGTGGGACTTACCTCTATAATAAAACCTTATAGTAGTATGACTACGACCAGGGAGGAATTTTTACGCCGTGCTCTGGATCGGGCAGCGGAGATAACGGGGAAAGAAGATGCAGCTGACGAACTGCAAATGACAGTGGGCGGCACGTATTCCTATATCTCAGTACGTGGCCAGCTAGTTGCTGCTATCAAAGATGCAGGTGAGTCCGAACGGATCTACGAACCAGCGATTGGAATGGTGTGCATAAACTAACTGCCCAAGAGAAAGATTTATTGGCGCGGTTTGCCAAGACCGCTCGAAAGATTAAAGCCAAGGCTACGGCCCTGGATGGTTTCGTATGGCCTGATGGGGGATTTATTGCCAGATCGAAGCAAGCAGCTGCAAATCTACTCGGAGTTTCGAGGCAGACTATCTACGACCGGGAAGCTGCCGGCATTCTGAAGCTCGTCCGGATAGAAAAGGATGAGCTTCTGACTTACGAACTCTTCCTGCCAGAGGATTACAAGAAACGATGGAAGCACGCGTACATAGGGCTTGTTGATTCAAGCATCGAATCCGAGAACCGACAGGGCCGCTACATTTATAAAGAGGTGCCAATGTCCAAGGTGCCTGGTAGGGCTATTCCCCTAAATCGAAAATACACATTAGAACAGGCAGGCGTAAGATTGAAGCATGGACGCGATGTCCTTACACCCGTGATAATCCGAAAAAAAGGATGGAGCGTGTCGAAGATTCGGAGCCTCATGGGCAATGAACCTGGTCAACTTAAATCAGTGAAGCACGGCGGAAGGCGCTACATCGAAGAGCGTGCGATTCGAGAATACGAAGAGTTTCATGGACTCCCTGAACCCACCGTTGTTGTGCCCCAAATTGACCCCAATCATCCGGAAAACTGGAAGGAACGGTTACCCCAGCCGTCACCCGAATCGAATAAATATCAGTTTAAAGTATTGTATTACAAACCTTTAAGAAAATATATTTAGATTCGGTCCCCGAATCTATCAGTTGCCCTATTACTCATTTCTGGACGGCCATCAGCCGCATGAGACTTCCGTTCATTTTTGCCCGTCGATTTGTAGCTGCTGAATCTGTTGAAGAGACTCTCCCCGTTGCTGCGGCCCTGAATAAGAAAGGGCTTCATGTTACGCTGGACCCACTTGGGGAGTACATAAGCGACCGCGGCCTCGCCGAGCGTGCCCGCGACAGCTATATCGGAATCGTGAAGTCAATCGCTGGGTCGGACCGTGATATCGACCGTAATATCTCCATAAAACTGTCTATGCTCGGGCAGAAAATCGACGAGAGTTTCTGCAGGGACAACTTGTACCAATTGCTCGATGTCGCGAGGCAGACGAACACCTTCATTCGGCTGGACATGGAAGGGAGTGACGTCATCGAATCCACCATCTCTCTATTTGAAACCGTGCATTCTGAATACCCGGAATCTGTAGGGATTGTCTTGCAAGCCTACATGAAACGCACGAAGGAAGACGTTTCGCGCATGTGCGAACTGAACGCACGAGTCCGGCTTTGCAAAGGAGCATACAAGGAGCCGGCGGCGATTGCACACCAGAATATGAGTGTCATCCGTGATCGGTTCTGCGAGTATATGGAGTTGCTACTCGCGAAGGCTCATTATCCGGCCATTGCCACACACGACAATATTCTGATTGACCAGACGAAGGCCTATGTTCAGACAAACCGTATTGACCCCTCGCGATTTGAGTTTCAGATGCTCTTTGGAATTCGTCCGGATACGCAGGTGGCCATTTCAAAGGAAGGATTCAACATGCGGATTTACATCCCATTTGGAAGCATGTGGCTTCCTTATTTCTCGCGAAGAATCCGGGAAAGAAAGGAAAATGTGTTCTTCGTTCTAAAAAACCTGATTCGAAAGTGATGGCTCGGGACTGGCGCCCTTCACGACGCTCAGGAGCCGCGTTCGGCGAGCCAACGCTCGGCATCCATCGCTGCCATACATCCGGTTCCTGCGGCTGTCACCGCCTGCCGGTACACCCGATCCTGCGCGTCTCCGCTCACGAAAACACCGTCAATATTGGAATAGGTGCTGTCCGCCTGGGTGACGAGATAACCCAGATCATCCATGTCGAGAAAATCCTTGAAAACAGAAGTGTTCGGAGTATGCCCGATCGCCAGGAAAAGACCTTGAACTGGAAGCGTCGATGTCTCGCCCGTTTGCGTGTTTTTCAACTGAACTGATTCTACTTCCTTCTCTCCCAGAACATCCTCGACGGTCGAATCCCAAATGAACTCGATCTTGTCCTCCTTCTTGGCCCGCTCCTGCATAATTTTCGAAGCACGCAGTTCAGAGCGTCGGTGAATAACGTACACTTTGGATGCAAACCGGGTCAGGAAGAGCGCTTCTTCCATGGCCGTATCACCACCGCCTACAACGGCCACTTCCTGGTCTTTGAAAAAAGCACCATCGCACGTGGCGCAGGATGAGACGCCGTGGCCCAGCAGTCGTTTCTCGTTTTCGATGCCAAGATATTTGGCCGACGCTCCTGTGGACACGATAATGGTTTTGGCCAGAATCGGTTTCTCTTCGTCTATTACGAGCTTGAATGGAGATTCGGAGAGGTCGACTTCGGTGACGATCCCGTAACGTAGATCCGCCCCGAACCTTACGGCCTGCTCTTCGAACTTTATCATCATCTCCGGGCCCATGATTCCGTCTGGAAAGCCGGGGAAATTTTCGACATCGGTCGTCGTAATCAATTGACCCCCGGGCTCAGGACCCTGAAGAATCAGGGGTTCCAGATTGGCACGAGCCGCGTATAGAGCAGCCGTCAAGCCGGCCGGCCCCGAACCAATAATTACGACATTCCGTCGCTCGGCTAATGTGAAGTCGACATCGACCATGTTAAACCGTCTCAGCGACCAGGTTTTCAAGTTTCTCAGACAAAGTTTTCTTTGACGCCGCACCAATCAGTTGATCGACAACGCGGCCATCCTTAAAGAATAATAACGTAGGGATAGACCGAACGCCGAAATTCATTGCGACGGTTGGATTGTGATCAACATCCAGTTTGGCCAGTTTGGCCCTGCCCTCGAAATCTTCTGCCAGCTCTACGATGAGCGGCTCAATAATCTTGCACGGTCCACACCAGGCCGCCCAAAAATCGACGAGAACGGGCTGGTCCGATTGAAGGACCTCCGCTTCAAACGTATCATCTGTAACAGTAATGTATTTGGCATCTTCTACCATCTTGATTCTCCCCGTAATCACGGGCTTTAATTCATTGTTTAATTGTTAATGTTTGGCTTTGTTACCCATCAATCTCGAGCGTTACCGCACCATGTCCAGCGTCAATTACAATCCCTGTTCCGTTCGGTCATATTCGCCACTTCGTCAGTTCATGTATGCAGGAATGGCACGGTTGTAGACTGTGGACATTTTTTCTCGAGCCAGATTGACAGCTTCTGTGCCATTAACGGTAATAATCAAAGGCCCCTCTGTCACGATGCCCAATCGCGTCGCCGACACCCCATTTTCATCTGTAATCGCCCGCAGGCTGTCCATATGGCGGAGTTCGACCGTGAGCACAATCCGAGATTGGGCTTCACCGAAAAGAACCGCATCAAGTCGGGTATTTTTGGTCGCTGTCAGCTGGACATTGGCGCCCAGAATCTCAGAAGCGATCGAGCATTCCGCCAGACAGGTTGCAAGGCCCCCGTCAGAGACATCATGAGCGCCTCGAATATACCCTTTCTTGATCAGCGTATAGCAGGTGTGTTGCACGTCTACTTCTTCGGAGAGAAGGAGATGGGGTGCATCCCCAGCCGTAAGATCATGGATCACCGACAAATACTCGCTTCCGTTAATATCATTCCGATGAATCCAGTCTTTAGGCGAGAGAAGAATGATGACATCTCCCTCTTCCTTGAAGGACATGGTCGTCGTCTGGACTTCGATGTCATCGACAACGCCCAGCATACCGATCGTAGGTGTCGGGAATACGGCTCCCTCGGGATTTTCATTGTAGAACGAAACGTTTCCACCGGTTACCGGCGTGTTAAGCGCCTTGCAGGCTTCTCCCATCCCCTCTACGGCCTCTTTAAAGACCCAGTACACATCGGGTTTATAGGGATTTCCAAAGTTGAGACAGTTCGTAATCGCCACCGGCAACCCGCCCGAACAGACCACGTTTCGCGCGGCTTCGGCGACCGCGATCTGTCCACCTTTTCCCGGATTCAAATAGACATAGCGACCGTTACAATCTGTTTTTACGGCAAGCCCGCGGTTGGTGCCTTTGATTCGAACCACCGCGGCATCCGACAACCCGGGGCCGACCACTGTATTCGTTCGAACCATGGTATCATATTGTTCAAAGACCCATCGTTTGGACGCAATATTTAGTGAACCAAGCAAACGAATCAATACGTCTGCAGAGTCGCTGGCCGTCACATCTGGAATGCTTTCGGGATCGAAAGCTCTCGTTTTGGTGAGATACGCGGGCCGTTCCATCTCCCGTTCATAGATGGGTGCGCCCCCCCCGAGTACCAGATGATCTGCCGGAACGTCGGCGACCACTTCCCCATACCAGTAAATGCGGACCCGTTTGTCGTCAGTCACTTCCCCAATCTGTACGGCATGCAGGTCCCATTTCTCGAAAATCGACTCCAAAATGGACTCTGAACCCTTTTCGCAAACGATCAGCATCCGCTCCTGACTTTCCGACAGCATGATTTCGTAAGGCGTCATTCCGACTTGGCGTATGGGAACACGGTCGACATGTATTTCCATGCCCGATTCACCCTTGGCGCTCATCTCACACGAAGAACAAGTCAAACCAGCCGCCCCCATGTCCTGAATTCCGACGACTGCGCCGCTGTCGATGGCCTCAAGAGTGGCCTCCAAGAGGAGTTTCTCCGTGAACGGATCACCCACCTGAACGCTCGGCCGCTTGGCCTCACTGGCTTCTGAAATTTCCTCCGACGCGAATGTGGCCCCGTGAATCCCGTCGCGGCCGGTTGAGGACCCGACGATATATACCGGGTTGCCAACGCCAGTTGCGATTGCAGACGCGGTTTCGCCGACCTTTACGATACCCACACTCATGGCATTCACGATTGGGTTCCCCTCATAGGATGGATCGAAGCTGACCTCTCCGGCGACCGTGGGTACACCGAACGAATTTCCATAGTCTCCAATTCCGCGTACCACGCCGTCGAACAGGTATCGAACGCGAGGGTTGTCCAGCGACCCGAATCTGAGCGAATTGAGCGAGCAGATGGGTCTAGCACCCATCGTAAAAATATCACGTTGGATTCCGCCTACACCGGTAGCCGCACCCTGATACGGTTCCACCGCTGATGGGTGATTGTGCGATTCGATCTTAAATGCAACGGCGAGGCCGTCGCCGATATCAACAAGCCCGGCATTTTCCTCACCCGCTTCGACGAGAATCATCTCACCTTCCCTGGGAAGTTTCCTTAAAAGAGCGATTGAGTTCTTGTACGAACAGTGCTCACTCCACATCACGGAGTAAATACCTAACTCGACGAACGTGGGTGTGCGCGCTAAAGCCGTCACAACCCACCCGTATTCCTCCTTGGTCAGTCCATGTTCGAGCGCGAGTTCAAGGGTAACCTCGGGCTCGCTAAGTACTTCGGTACTCATTCAGGTCGGGATCCGCGAATCGATCAGAAAGGCAATAATTGAGAGCGTGAAAATACACAATCAGGAATCGAAAACTGGTTAAGATTGGATCCAGATCGTTCGTGTTTCTGTCGAGGCTCCCCGATTACGAGGCGCCCGACAGCCCTCGGGCCTGTTACACATCTCGTCCTTTTGGCTCTAAAGAGGTACAGCTGAATGCGAAGCACCTGGTCTTCCGACAGAACGGAATACCGGCGAACGGAGGTTGCTCAGAGTCAGCGCTTAGTCATCCTCCAACGCCAAATCCAATCAGTTATGAATATTTACAAGCCTTCGAATCGCATTTTTTCCATGGCCGTTTCCGCCGTGCTGACCCTCGCCGCGTGCGATTCCACTTCAATTCGGCCAGACCTGATTCCCGATGACATCGGGTCCATAGTCACTCAATCCGTACAAGAATTTAAGATGAGGCCGGTGACGAGTAAATCCGGAAAGCAGCAGTATCTCCTAACGATCGCTTTCAAAAAAAACAACGCTCATCTTCGACTTCCAGATGGTATAAACATCATGAGTCGTCGGAAACGATCACCAAACGTCGTTATCTATGATGATGGAAAAGGATTCGACAGCCAGGCGGGTGATGGTATTTATTCCGGAATTGTACCGGACAGATGTATTCCTGCCGGGCCCGCCGCAGGCGATCGGGCAAGCAAAAAAGTGGAAATTTCATGCTCCTTCGCATTCGTAGGTCCGGGTAAGGAGTGCGGGGATTTCGGCACGTGCCCCGAACGCGTTCACCGTTCGTGGCTGTGGGGCCTCATACAATATGACGTGGATATCGTGATCTGCTTTTGCCTCATTGACTGCGAGATATCCAGCAACTAGTCGCCATTCACACTATCTCGTTCGAGGATTGAATCAATGAAATACAGCATCCAACGCGTGCGAGTGATTACCTATCTATTTATCGTGATGGGTTTTGCGTCCTGGTTGCAGTTTCTGTTCACCTTTTGGACCCAGGGATCCTTGGTCCCCGGGGTGGAAATGCTTCTGCTTCCCGCGGGCCTCGGTCTACTGCGCAACAGCGAGGGTTGGCGTAAGATCGCCATTGGACTGATCATCAGCGAAATTATAGTCGTCATCATGGTTCCGATTCTCGGCTACACGATGAGTCCGGTCATGCACGTCCGCTTCTTTGGAACGGCTCTGGACCCGAACTCGACGTCTGCAGTTCTTTTCGTGATCGTCTATATCGTAATCATCTTGACGTGTCTCATCTGGATCACACTCGCTTTGTGCGACAAAGAAGTGCGGCAACTTTTCACAGAGAGCTGAATGGTTCACGCTAGGGACTGATTCAGAAGGCGGCCTGCGTCGCAGGCCGCCTTTTTCATGGTTGAAAACCTCCAGGCCGTCAAATTGCGACTTTCTCCACTATCCCCTATCTATTGGGTTCAACCAAACATTTTTTACATATTGCTTTAGGATCGGGAACTCGAATGACCGGAGAGATCATCGCACAATACGAGATCCTGGAGGAGCTCGGCCGAGGTGGTATGGGCGTCATCTACAAAGCCCACGATACCAAGCTTGATCGGTTCGTCGCACTAAAATTCCTCCCTCCCTACCTGACCCAGGATCCCACCGCCCGAGATCGGTTTATTCGGGAGGCTAAATCAGCTGCTGCGATTGAGCACAATCATATCTGCACCATCCATGACATCGCGGAGATGGACGACGGCCGAACGTACATCGTGATGTCATATTACAGGGGTGTTGCGCTCAACGAGAAAATCGCAGAAGGTCCGATTCCTCTCGAGGATGTGATCCGAATTGGACGACAAACGGCTTCGGCTCTCGCAGCGGCTCACTCGACCGGTATCGCTCACCGGGATATCAAACCGGGAAACCTGATAATCACCGACAGCGGAGACGTGAAGCTCGTCGACTTCGGCCTGGCCAAGCTAGCCGGACAGGTAGACCTCACTAAATCGAGAAGTACGGTCGGAACCGCGGCCTACATGTCGCCTGAACAGGTCACCGGTCAATCGGTGGATCACAGGACCGATCTCTGGTCGCTGGGCGTTGTCATATATGAGATGGTCACTGGACAGCGGCCATTTCAGGGGGAATACGAGCAGGCTCTGTCGTACGCCATACTCAATGTTGAACCGGAGCCTCTGGATGATTCCGACTCTGATCTGGCCAGGCTCGATACGATTGTTCGTGGTCAGCTTCTGGTCAAAGATCAGGGGCAGCGGGCTTCGTCTGCGGCAGTAATTTCTGAACAGCTTCAAGGATTGAGTCAAGGCTCGTCCGGATCATCCGTTGGTGCTGTCCCTTTTCGGGTGAAATCACGTCCTGATTATGGCCGAATCGTGGCGATAGTGGGTATGCTGGTAATAGTTGCACTTCTGGCCATTTGGATCCTTGGAGACTCGTCATCTTCCAACGAGGCAACAACTGCCATTCAGCCAGGCGTCACAAGAATTGCCGTTTTTCCGTTCAGCGTCCGTGGCAGTCCGAACTACACAAATCTAGGCGATGGCATGGTCGATCTGCTCAGCACTAAGATCGATGGGGCCGGCGACTGGCACAGTGTGGATCCTAGATGGATATTCTCGGCCATTTCAGGAGTAGATAAAAATGGCCTTGATCCAGCTACAGCTAGACAATTCGCAGAAGAGCTTTCTGCGTCACTGTTCGTGCTCGGAAACATGATTGAAGTGGGAGGAAGATTACGAATCGACGCAGCGATTTATCAGGCAGACGGATCGGTTGAGCCTATCGGCTCGGGCACAGTAGAGGGAGACGCGAACGATTTGTTCGATTTAGTTGATGATTTGGCCGCCCAACTCCTATTGAGCCCGGACGATGCCTCTTCAGAGCGACTCAGTGAACTGGCGGAGCTCACGACCAATTCGATTGAGGCGCTGAAAGTGTATCTGGATGGTGAAGTGGCTTTTCGCAAATTCAATTTTGTTGCCGCTGCGAACGATCTTCTCAGAGCCGTTGAGATCGACAGTACGTTCGCCCTGGCCTGGTATCGACTAAGCGTTGTTGCTGATTGGACGACCTGGCCAAATATCGCCTTGGATGCCGCCAAAAATGCAGTCCGATTCGGTCAGAATGTGTCCAACCGCGATCGGCTATTATTCGATGCTATGCTGGCAAGTCGTTCCGGCGATATCGAAATGGCCGAGCGCCTCTACAACGAGATTCTATTCCGGGATCCGAACGATTCGGAAGCGCTCTTCAATCTGGCAGAACTGCTCTTTCATGACGGAAAATTTGAAGGGCGTTCGTACGAAGCAGCTCGGAACATGTGGCAAACGATGCTGGAACAGGAGCCCACATCGATCACGTCGCTGGTTCACCTTGCTCGGATTGCCGTTTACCGCGGGGAATATGAAAGTGCTGACGGACTGGTTGATCGAGTACGATTGAGCCTTCCAGAGGGAGATCGCAATCCGGAATTTTTGGGATACAAATACATCGTTTCTCAGGACACGGCCTTTCGAGATTCGATGCTTTCAGCACTAAAGTCGACTGATACGTCGACGCTGGTTGTGGCGGCTTTCGCTTTGTGGGCCGCTGAACTCCATATCGACGATTTCATTCCAGTGCTGGATATCGCCACCGATGAATCCCAAGTCCCTGAATTACGAGGTTGGGGGTACGCATTCAAATCAATCGCCTACCTGGCATACGGTCGATTGAGCGACGCGAGGCGAGAACTGAAACAGATGGAATTGATTGATCAGCATATCGGACTGACCTATGAGACATTCTTTGCTCTTCACCCTATCTCCCTGACTACCGAAAGTGAATTCCGCTCGCTGAAAACGAAACTAGAGAACTGGAATGTTGAGGATGTTACGCCAAGTGCCAATCCCATTGGTATGTTTTCGGTAAACAACCACCTTTATCCGGTCATTCGACTCTATTTGCTCGGACGCGTGGCAGCCACGCTGGGTGATATTGAAACGGCACTGAAAATCGTGTCCCAGCTCGAACAGGCTCCCGTAGATTCACCCCTTCCCAATCCAATTCGCGCAGAACTGGCAGCCAGCATCCGGGCCCGAACATTTCCCGAACATTCGGAATCGAGATTGGACGAACTGGAAAGAGCGTTTCCAAAAGTTTGGTTTCAGTTTCGAATTTCCTCGCTAATTTTTTCTCTGCCTGGAGATCGATACGAACGGGCATTGATTCTTCAAACTCTTGGCAGGCACGACGAGGCGGTTGTGCAGTTTCAATCTCTACGACGGACGACGTCGTACGACTCCCCTTATTTCTTCCGCAGCCTCGTTGCCAAAGCTCGCAGCCTGATTGCCCTGGGTCAACAAATTGAGGCGGAAAAAGCCCTGAGGTATTTTCTTAACCGATGGGAGAATGCAGATCCCGGAATGAAGCCGCTCAAGGAAGAAGCTAGAGCACTCCTTTCGGAACTCGAGTAGCCACCCCACAGCCTGAACATTCATTAAAAAAGGTCCCATACGCAGACGCATATGGGACCTTTCCAGTCTTTCTAAATAAAAGACCTCGGCAACGTCCTACTCTCCCACCAATTGGCAGTACCATCGGCGCTGCAAGGCTTAACTTCTCTGTTCGGAATGGGAAGAGGTGAACCCCTGCGCTATAATCACCGAGATCAATAAGACGGCGGCCAAAGGCCGCCGGACATGATAATTGTTCCGTAGCGGAGTAAAAATCGAGTGAACAAGGACGCGAGGCCAGGTTCGACTCAAGTAAAATAGCAGGGCTTAAGACTCACGGGTAATTAGTACGGCTCGGCTAAACATATTGCTATGCGTACACCTACCGCCTATCAACGTCCTAATCTCGAACGACCCGTAGGGGAGACCTAATCTTGCAATGGGCTTCGTGCTTAGATGCTTTCAGCGCTTATCCCTTCCGAACGTAGCTACCCAGCGATGCAGCTGGCGCCACAACTGGTACACCAGAGGTTCGTCCATTCCGGTCCTCTCGTACTAGGAATAGATTTGCGCAAGTCTCCTGCGCCCGCAGCAGATAGGGACCGAACTGTCTCACGACGTTCTGAACCCAGCTCGCGTGCCGCTTTAATGGGCGAACAGCCCAACCCTTGGGACCTTCTCCAGCCCCAGGATGCGACGAGCCGACATCGAGGTGCCAAACCTCCCCGTCGATGTGAACTCTTGGGGGAGATTAGCCTGTTATCCCCGGCGTACCTTTTATCCTTTGAGCGACGGCCCTTCCATTCGGAACCGCCGGATCACTAAGCCCTACTTTCGTATCTGCTCGACCTGTCTGTCTCGCAGTTAAGCGCCCTTATGCCTTTACACTCTACGCATGATTACCGACCATGCTGAGGGCACCTTTGGGAGCCTCCGTTACTTTTTAGGAGGCGACCGCCCCAGTCAAACTACCCACCAGACACTGTTCCCCGACCGGATAACGGCCGAAGGTTAGGCTGCAACCAAGAAGAGGGCGGTATTTCAAGGGTGACTCCACACCAGCTAGCGCCGACGCTTCACAGTCTCCCGCCTATCCTACACACTCCTTAGTCGAAGTCAATGCCAAGCTGCAGTAAAGGTGCACGGGGTCTTTCCGTCCCGCTGCGGGTAGCCGGCGTCTTCACCGGCACCACAATTTCACCGAGCTCGCGGTTGAGACAGTGCTCAAATCGTTACACCATTCGTGCAGGTCGGAACTTACCCGACAAGGAATTTCGCTCGGATACTCCCGGCTGTTTCCAACCAGGCCGGACTTTACCTTGACTGATCTCGATCCATCTGAGAAGCAATCTGGCGGCGTATGCGAACTACGCCTGCCTCTGTCAGATGATCGCCTGCTTCCATCAATAGAAGAACGTCACGGAATTTTTCGAAATCCACGCGTTTCTTCGTCTTGAGCGGGTGCTTCATGAAAAATGGAACGATGATTTGGAGCAGCTGCTCCAATTTCCTGACGCGGTAGGCCATTCGATCGCCGTGATCCGTTCGAACCACGCCGCATTTGAAATGGGCCTTTAAAGCGTGCAGAACCTGTACATCGCGTTTGTGCTGTACGACGCTGAATTCAGGGAGTACCTGTATGCCAGTCTCCATGTCGGAATGTTGATTCAAACCGACGTGAAAACAGCCTTCACCGTCCACAAAACCTGTTATCCATTGTGCATCAAGCTTCATTGATCAGCCTCGAACGTCAAGTCTCTGGGGGTTCCCGGTACAGACCGGGCCTTCCCTGCGGATTGTCCCCATGTCCAGTGGATTTTTACTGCCGACGCTGTACGCCGACGAGTACCATCTGGTTTTAGAGGATATTCCCGCATATGGTTCGATTTTACTAAGGCAACCATTCACCTTAGGACCGTTATAGTTACGGCCGCCGTTTACCGGGGCTTCAGTCGTGAGCTTCGTCCGAAGACTAACACACTCCCTTAACCTTCCGGCACCGGGCAGGTGTCACTCCCTATACATCATCTTGCGATTTAGCAGAGAGCTGTGTTTTTGCTAAACAGTCGCTTGAGCCGTTTCTCTGCGGCCTTCCCTCGCTTTTAAATGAGGGGAGGCGCCCCTTCTCCCGAAGTTACGGGGCCATTTTGCCGAGTTCCTTAACCGCGAATCACTCGAGCGCCTTAGGATTCTCTCCTCACCCACCTGTGTCGGTTTACGGTACGGGCACCCTAGGCAACGTTCGACGCTTTTCTCGGCAGCATGCTTGGGGCCACTATGGGTTCGCCTGTCGGTTCCCCCTACTGTCGTCTTTCAGCCTTCGCGAGTGGCGGATTTGCCTACCACTCAGCCTACGGACTTCAACGCACATCCGTCTGTGCGCGGACCTTACGCTCCTGCGTCACGCCTTACGTTAACGCCTTCGGGTGGTACGGGAATGTTGACCCGTTTTCCATCGCCTACGCCTTTCGGCCTCGGCTTAGGTCCCGACTAACCCTGATCCGATTAACGTTGATCAGGAACCCTTGGGTTTTCGGCGGACAGGTTTCTCACCCGTCTTATCGTTACTCATACCTACATTTTCTTTTCCAGAAACTCCACCGGACCTCACAGTCCGGCTTCTGCGCCGCTGGAATGCTCCCCTACCACTCTTGGCAAGCCAAGAATGCGAAGCTTCGGTGCTAGACTTGATGCCCGCAAATTTTAGATGCCGGATCGCTCGACCAGTGAGCTATTACGCACTCTTTGAATGAATGGCTGCTTCTAAGCCAACATCCTGGTTGTCTGTGCAATCCGACCGCCTTTGATCAACTTAGCCTAAACTTTGGGACCTTAGCTGTCGCTCTGGGTTGTTTCCCTCTCGGACACGGATCTTATCACCCGCGCCCTCACTGCCGCACATCGTAATACTGGCATTCGGAGTTTGACAGGGGTTGGTACCCGGTGAAGGGCCCTAGCCCAATCAGTGCTCTACCTCCAGCACACTAATGCAACGCTGTACCTAAATACATTTCGGGGAGTACGAGC
>JADFHF010000042.1:20000-27932 GCA_022567305.1 Bacteroidota bacterium
TCGCGCCGACCAGGCCAAGACCAACTAATATGAAGGCGATTTTTCGCAACGATTACGCTCTACTGATTCGACAATCAAGAATATAGGCCCGGTTCCCAAAAAGAGAAAGCCCGTATCAGTGAAATACACATTTTCGCTCTTACAAACCCAATCATGCTGCTTCTGTGCTCGCTTTGGTTCTCTCCCTGTTGGGACAGTCATCTCGCAGACAGCGCCCGTTAATCTGGAGAGAATGATTCTCAATCTCAAATTGAAATATTTCAGCGACCATCTCCCGGATACCTTGTATTCTCGGATCACAAAATTCGAAAACCTCATTGCACTCGGAACAGATCAAATGATCGTGCTGCCAGTAGTGAAACGACGGCTCATATTTAGCCTGTTTGTCTCCAAACTGGTGCCGTACGACTAAATTACAGGCGATCAACAAGTCGAGCGTGTTATAAACGGTAGCTCGACTGACGGCCACGTCCTTCCGCTTCAGCCGGACATACAGCTCGTCAGCGTCAAAATGGTCTTCGCTGCCATACACTTCTTCAAAGATCAGATACCTCTCCGGTGTCCGACGAAGACCCTTCGTCTTCAGATAGTCAGAAAATATCTTATTGACTTCTGCAATCTGTTGAGGCACCAATGATGGCATGATTCACGAACTGATCAGCTGGTTATTATTTCACCTAAATGACAATGCGTCAGTGGCTAATCATTGTGTACCGACGCTGGAAAATCGAGTTCCTGTCGAAAATCATCCCAGTCCTTCAAGGAACGCTGGTAGCTGAGCGAGATCGGCTTTGACGACCTCGGCAATCAGATCGACAGGTTGATCTCCATCAATCAGGAGGATTCGGTCACTGTGTTTTTCGGCTAAATCATCATATGCCTTAATCACACGGTCGAAAAAGGCTGATCCAAGCCGTTCCATGCGGTCCGCAGTTCGACCCTGCTGACGCCTCATTCCTATTTCAGTGGACACGCGTATCAGATAGGTTCGATCCGGTACCAAACCTCCCGTGACGTGCAGCTGAAATTGATCGAGCCATGCCAGATCTGCGATTTGTCTCCCACCGCCTTGATAGGCCACCGTTGAATCGTAAAATCGATCACAGATGATGACATCTCCAGCATCCCGGTATGGACGCAGCCTCGTCCGTACCAGTTGTGCCCGCGCCGCAGAATAGAGCAGCATCTCAGCAAATGGATCGATTTCAGATTTTACATCCAGCAGAATCGATCTGATATGCTCCGAAACCACGGTCCCACCCGGCTCTCTGACGAGATGTACCGTACGTCCTTCATGCTCTAGACGGTCAGCCAAGATCTGAGCTTGCGTACTTTTTCCACTCCCGTCGATTCCTTCAAAGCTGATAATCATTCCTTAATTCTTGCAACTTGAGGCAAATCCATACTACAAAGTACAATTTCTTCGTTACTGAGTGTGTGGAGTAGGATATTCTATCAGTTGCAATTTGCCTGATCGGCGTTTATTATTTCGCCAACGCGAACCTTTATCACAGATCAGCTTTGTAGCGACACGGGTCGCAGACTTATCTCTCCGCTCTTACTTCCCGGATTCATATTTCCGTAACGAATGAGCATGTTCAACTTCGAATTCGAGGACTTCGAAGATTCACAAGACGATGAACGGCTGGAAGATCTGGCTGCTGGTTTTGAGCAGCAAGACGAATCGGCCTACTTCGACTCGGATACACTGGAAGAAATCGCCACGTTTTACTTCGAGCAGGGACGCTTCAAGGACTCTCTCCGCGTAGTCGATCGAATGCTTGTTACGCATCCGTACTCGTCGGATTCCCGACTGAGACGCGGCATCCTGCTCAACAATTTGGGACGTCATCATGAAGCGCTTCGTGCTTATGACGACGCGCTTGAGTTAAATCCGACCGACATCGAGACGATCGTAAATCGTGGGATCACGCTGGACAGTATCGATCGCCCTGAAGAAGCCCTCGAAGCCTACGACGATGCTTTGCATATGGATTCTCGTAACGACGAGACGCTATTCAACAAGGGCGTGACTCTGGAGCGATTGAATCGACTCGATAGAGCTATTGATGCGTTTGCGGGCTGCGCCGAAGTCAATCCCGAGCATCCAGAGGTGTGGTACGAACTCGGTTTTTGTCACGATCGGCTTGGTCACGACGAAATAAGTATCGAGTGCTACGATAAGCATCTGGAGGTCGAGCCGTATTCCCATGACGCCTGGTACAACCGAGGCATCGTTCTGAATAGAACCGGGAAATTCCAGGAGGCCATTTCCTCGTACGATATGGCAACCGTCATCTCCGACGACTTTGCTTCCGCCCATTACAACCGGGGCAACGCCCTGGCAAATGTGGGTGAACTGAAAGGCGCGATCGAGAGTTACAAACGGGTACTTGAGATCGAAGGAGCGGATGCGGCCACGTCGTACAATATTGGCCTGGCCTTCGAAGAGCTAAATTTGTACGAGAGCGCGATCCACTATTTTGAGAAGGCGATCGAAGCCGACCCCCAATATGCCGAGGCCCTGTATGGACTTGGATGCTGCTACGATGCCCTGGAGCAGTTTGAAGAAGCCATGTCGTTCTACAATCGAGCGGTTGTACTGAATGCGGAAACCCCCGAGTTTTGGTATGCCAAGGCTGATTGCGCGTACAACCTGGGGCGACTTTCCGAAGCTATCAACGCGTATCGAACCGTCGTGAAAACGGCTCCGAACAATCGGGATGCCTGGCTGGATTATGCAGAGACCCTGTTCGAAGCGCAGCAGATAGAAGATGCCCTGGATGCCTACCGGAATGCACTCTCTATCAATCCGGACCATGCGGGAGCCTACCTACAGCAGGCGAAGGCCCTTTTCGCACTCGGCCGGTCTGATGAAAGCATCCATTCCCTTGAGACAGCCTTCCGGCTCGATCCTCAAAAGAAGGTCGAATTTCAGCTTGCGTACCCTGAGCTGTACGGCGATACGAAGATTCGCAAGTTGCTCGATCTAGACGGCTAAACATCTCGTTGGGCATCGACGATTTGTTGAGGCGGGCAGGTTGCTGTCTGCTTTTTTTAATCCAATCGCGATCGAATGGTCTACGAGACGGCATGATCAAGTGGCTGAAGCACATCGGCCAAGGCATTGGAATGGGTGTTGCCATTGTGATACCCGGTGTATCCGGCGGAACTGTGGCGCTGATATTCGGGATCTATGAGGAGTTGATCGCGGCCGCTGCTGCGGCTGTTCAAACAACATTACTGCTCGTACGGTTTGAGCCCCGCGCATTCGTATCTCGTCTGAAGCAGCTCCCGTTCGGATTCATCGTGCCGCTGGTCGCCGGCATTGTCATCGTTCCGGTCATCGGAGCCCGAATTATCCCTGAAGCAATGGCAACATGGCCGACTCAGAGCCGTGCACTGTTTTTTGGCCTCATTCTGGGCTCCCTGGCGATTCCGTGGATTCGAATCAACTCGGCGGAGGTCAGAGAGTATGCACTGACGATTCTGGCAGCACTGACTGCTTTTGTTCTTGCCGGGTTTCCCCCCGCTGAGGTTTTGGATCCGACGCTCGTACAAATCTTCCTTGCGGCCGCCATCGCCATTTCCGCGATGCTTCTCCCTGGAGTTAGTGGAGCGTTTCTTTTGTTGGTGATGGGGCTTTATGCTCCGATTCTCCGGGCCATCGACGCACGTAATGTCCTTGTCGTGGGAGTATTCTTGGCTGGCTCAGTTTCGGGACTCGGCGGCTTCTCGCTCGTCATGAGATGGCTGCTTCGCGAGCACCACGATCAGACGATGGCCGTACTGGTTGGTCTAATGGCCGGATCCTTACGCGCGCTGTGGCCGTGGCTCGGGGAGGATCGAGGGCTAGAATGGTACGGAGGAGACGATCGGCTTGAGAGTGTAGTCCTTCTGTTCGCTGCCGGTCTAATCCTGTCAGTGGCGATAACCGTCTACGAGATTAGAAAGAAAAAGTCAGGACCGCCCGCTACTTGACCTTCGTGATGGGTTTGGACACCGTAAAGTCTTCCCCGATCACACGGTAGTAGTATGGTCCGGCCGGCAAATCGTCGATGTCTGCCGCTAGTCGATGTTCAGCGCCGCCCGAGACCAGTCCGCTGTAAACCGACCTGACCTCGCGTCCGAGCACATCGTATATGGCAACCCGTATTCGTTGAGTGCTCGGGATACCGATCGTAATCGATAGTCGGTCGTTGAACGGATTGGGATATGCGTCAGAGACGACGAATTTTGTGGGGGTGACCTCGTCCTCATTGGAGATAACCGTACCCTGAACCGTCAGCTCGATTAAGAATAGACCGTCCACACTGCTGCTAACCGCAATGACACCACTTTCGAAAAAGGGATAGTTGCTCCAGGAGCCAGCAAAAATCCCGAGATTCTCTGGGTGTGTATCGAAGTGCGCCACTTCCACGGGTTCCATGATGTCAGTGATATCCAAGATGCGAAGGCCATCCACGTAATTCGACTGATACACGAGGCTGCCTTTGATATACAGGTTGTGATCGATGGAGGTGTTCGGTGCGAAATATTCTTTGATCAATACCGGGTCGTCGAGGTCTATCACATCCCAGATCAACGTTCGGGTATTCGCGACCACCCCATTTTTCTCATCAAGCTCATCGTTCTGAATGTAGTATTTGTGATCCTCCGTGAGCCAGCCCTGGTGGATATAGTGCGAGTCTGGATACGTTACACTTGAAATGGTAAAAGGGGCGCCCTTGTCCGTCACATCAGCAATCACAACGTGCGTTTCATTGGCCGACATGCAAATCTCACTGCCTAAATGATCCTGGTCAGGGCCGTGGTAGACCACACACTGCGCGTCATGCGTATATCCTGTCTGCGCGAGCCCCGTACCGATGGCCGAAAAACAACCTGCGAATTGTGGAACGACCGGATTGGCCAGACTGACCATGTGAAGCCCTCCTCCGCACACACGTTCGTTATTACCGTTTTTAGCCCCGACGACATACGCAAAGCCGGTCTCTTCGTTTATCACAATATTATGGGCCGACGTAACCGAAAACCGATCGTCCGGATACTCAAACACAGCGGCGAATGCTTTCGGCGCCCCCACGTGACTGACCAGCTCCAAGAGGTCGAAAACTTGGATTCCAATGCCTCCCCGTCTATCCGCTACGATGTACGCATAATGCTGATACGTTTTTATATCCCGCCAGATGTCTGCACCGGTTCCGTTATGGGAGAGCGAGCCTAAGAAAACGGGATTCAGTGGATCGCTGATATCAACAAAAGCGGTCCCGTCCTCTCGTCCCACTAGCGCATATTCGTTTCCTGTGTCTGGATCTGTCCATCCCCATAAATCATTCACTTCACAAAGAATCACCTCCGGATCTCGAAATGCAAGCCCCGCGCAAGATTCTGTAGAACCCAATTCGAAAGGTGTAAGAACAGACATCAGATCAGCGCTTTGGCAATCAAATCCGCTTGCTTTCCCATTGATGCAGGCTGTTTTCTCTCCTTTGCTAAATGATTGACCTGCGGCCGGCCGGGGGGATCCGACGGAAAAAACCAGACCGAAGCAAAAAAGAAGACCGAACCCTACTGTTCGAGTTACCTGTGGACGTATCATATGTAGTCCAATAATGGTTTTCGGGGCGGCGATGACCAATAGAGATGTTAGAAGGCTTCGGTCTGCCACACCGCTCAAAAACGGGATCTATCCCTGTCCAGATAGATCATCAGAATCATTTATCATGAACAAAATCAATATAGAAAGGCAAGTTACGATCCTTTTCCGGTAGAGAAAAGAGACTTCGGCGACGACGAAAGAACAAGAGATACTACGTTTTCCGAAGCGGACACCTGCCCCAACTGGAGCTCAGCCTGAAAAGGGACTATGAAAAGCGTCAACTACTTCATCCGCGTAATAGGCTTGGATATGGTAAAGTTTTCTCCGGTGGCCCGATAGAAATATATACCCGCAGGTAAGTCGTCGAAATCGGCCGCTAGCCGATACTCACCTCCACCAGAAACAACGCCGCTATATATCGTCTTAACCGTACGACCGAGCATGTCATGTACAGTAACTGTGAGATGCTGAGTAGTCGTTACTCCCAGTACGATGGTCAGAAAATCCGAAAACGGGTTAGGATAGGCCTCTAAGATGACGTCTTCTATTGGAGTCTCGGACTCTTCGTTTTCCTCATTGCCATTCTCTCCTCCTCCCGATCCCCCGCTATCCGGGATAGAAATCCAACCAGGAACCGTCGGCTCAAGCAAAAACAATCCATCTACGCTGCTGCTGACCACAACGACTCCACTCTCGAAAAATGGATAGTTGCTCCACGTGCCGTCAAAGACGCTGAGGTCATCGGGATGGGTATCAAAGTGCGCTATCTCTACCGGATTCAGAATATCAGTAATATCAATAATGCGAATCCCGTCGACATAATTGGATTCGAATACCAGATTACCTTTGATATACAAATTGTGATCAACCGTTCTATTCGGGCCGAAATATTCTTTGACCAGTACAGGATCATCCAGATCGATGACATCCCAGATCAAGGTCCGTGTTTTGGGAATCAGTGGATCAGTTCGTTCGTCTCCCTCGTCATTCTGGAGATAGTACCTGTGGTCTTCGGTCAGCCATCCCTGATGGATATAGCTGGAATTTGGATACGTAGCGCTTGAAATGGCAAACGGAGCTCCTTTATCTGTGACGTCCGCTATAACAACGTGTGTTTCGTTCGCGGAGATGCAGATTTCTCTTCCAAAATGGTCCTGGTCCGGTCCGTTATAGATTACACATTGCGCATCATGCGTATATCCTGAGAACGCTCGGCCGGTACCGGCTAGCGCAAAACAACCCGCGAATTCCGGTCGCGCTGGATTTACCAGATCAACCATGTGAAGGCCGCCACCACACGATCGCGATCCGCGTGAGCCGACCACGTATGCAAAGCCGGTCTCTTCGTTGATCACAATATTGTGAGCCGATGTAAGGGAAGTTCGATCCTCGGGGTATTCATACGTAGCTGCAAACGTTCTCGGACTACTCGAAAGTGAGCCGAGCTCTCTTAAATCAAAAACCTGGATTCCGATACCTCCTCTCGAATCCGCAACGATGTAGGCGTAATTTTTATAGGTTTTGATGTCCCTCCAGATGCTGGTCGCAACACCATTGTGAGGCAGGGAACCCAGAAATATCGGGTGATACGGATCGCTAATATTGACGAACGCCGTTCCGTCTTCCATGCCGACGAGTGCATACTCATTACCGGTATCTGGATCTGTCCATCCCCAGATGCCATTTAGATCACAAAACCGCTCTTTCCCGGGTGTTCCACATGTTTCGGTAGATCCTAATTCTTGGGGCGTCAGGATCGACAGCATATTCGCCTCGTTGCAGTCGTAGCCTCCAGCACTTCCTTCTACACATACTACCTTATTACCCGTTGCAGCGCCGCCTTGTGCAGCCACTAATTGACCTACACCGGCTGAGAAGGCCACAGAAGCGAGAAGAATGGCAAGGCGGCAGATTTGAAAAGGACGAATATTCATTTTTCTGGCTGCTGACCTATAAATTCAAAGCTCTTCCTTCACGTAGGAATCGGACATCCGAGCCGGAATGTTGAGATTAGTTAGCGCTCGTCGTCTGATAAAGGCGAATGTTTTTACATTCTTGAGCCAATATTATTCCGAACTCATAAGTTAGGGTCGCTCTTCGGCTAAAAAAAGATGTATAAACTGGTCGGTCGAACGGTTTTTGTTACCGGTGCCAGCTCTGGAATCGGTGCAGCGTGTGTGGAAGCATTCGCAAGCGCCGGAGCACGATTACTCGTCTGCGCCAGGCGCATCGAACGATTGCAGAAGATGGTCGAAAAGTGGGAAAAGACGTATGAAACGTCATTTCTCGCTTTCAAACTGGATGTCTCCGACCATGATTCGGTTCAACAG
>JADFHF010000084.1 GCA_022567305.1 Bacteroidota bacterium
ACCCCGTTGGCCCGAGCCTGGTGCTTGAGTCGATCCAGCTCGAGCGCCCCGTACGACAGCCGGTCCAGACGGGCGGCGCCGCCTCGACGGAGGAGTGCTCGGATCCGGGCGAGCAACTCGTCGAACTTGAACGGCTTGGTCAGGTAGTCGTCGGCGCCGGCGTTGAGGCCGCGCACGACATCCTCCGTCGCATCTCTCGCTGTGAGCATGAGGATCGGTGTGTGCCTCCCCTCGCGACGAAGCTCCGTGGTTACCTGAATGCCGTTCTTCTTGGGTAACATGAGGTCGAGCAGGATAGCGTCATAATCATTGACGTGGGCGAGCATCGTTGCCTCATCACCGTCTCTGGCGACGTCCACGGCGTAGCCTTCCTCGCGAAGGCCCAGTTCAATGAATCCCGCGACCTTACGGTCGTCCTCCACAACAAGAATCTTCATAATGTGTCACTTTGGATCGAGGGTTTGTACGTATTAATAGAATATTGTGTCTTAAGTTATCCTTGATTGAAGGGATCATGAAGATCTCTTTAGAGAACTTTCAGTATTGTTTCAAACTGAAACAACCGGGCCTTGGCGCTGAATTTTCAACATGGCTAACTTACGGGCGTTGTTGAGCTTGCCTGAAGTTTACGTTGCAGCGGCGGTGCGCTCGTCGCACGTTTCGTAAGTCCTAAAGAGGAGAGGGAGAGTCCAGTGCGGCACGAGCTGGAAGACAAGCCCCCGGATATCGGATCGTTCGCCCTCGACCTCTTCGAGATCGTTTCCGATCCCGACACCTCATTTGAGCGGAAGGTGCAGGATTTCCTCTGCTTGGGGTGTGAGTGGTTCGACCTCGAGATAGGCATCCTCGCCGAGATCGAGAACAACACGTACACCGTGCGGCACGTGTGCTCCCCTTCCGATTCGTTGCAGCCGGGACAGTCGTTCGACCTGGCTGGCACTTGCTGCGAGCAGACCCTTACCGCCGCCGGGCCCATCGGATTCAACCATGTCCTGAATACGGAACCGCAGCGACATCCGGCCTACAAGTCCTTCCGGATGGAGGCATACCTGGGGGTCACCGTACGGCTGGAGGATCGGGTGTACGGGACATTGAGCTTCTCGAGTCGTGGCGCGCGTCCGGACGATTTCACCGAACATGATTTCACGCTCGTTCGGCTGATGGGGCGATGGATGGAGCGTGAATTGACGCGTCAGCGAACGGAGGAGGCGCTTCGCCGGAAGGACCGACAGCTGGAGCGGCTCCTCGAGGCGACGAACCGGATGCATACCGATCTCGCTCTCGATCGGGTTCTGAGCCAAGTGACGGACAGCGCGCTAGAGCTTCTCGGATGTCGCTATGCGGCGCTGGGCGTCTTGAATCCTGAAGGGAAAGGACTCGTCGAATTTGCGGCCAGTGGAATAAGCGATGAGTTGCGGCGGCAGATTGGTTCGTTGCCGGTCGGGAAGGGTCTGTTGGGGTTGGTGATCGATGATCCTTGCCCACATCGGGTGGCCGATATTGCAAAACATGCGAAATCCGTGGGTTTTCCGGAGCATCACCCGCCCATGAAGTCGTTTCTTGGCGTTCCGATTATGGGTGCGAAGGGGCCCATTGGGAATCTGTACTTTGCAGACAAGCTCGAGGCCGACGAGTTCAATGCGGAAGACCAGGAGATTGCCCAAGGACTGGCCACGGAAGCCGCGATCGCGATTGAGAATGCCCGCCTCGTAACGAAGCTGCGAACGCTGCAGGTTACGAGGAACCGCTTCTACGCTATGGTGAATCACGAACTTCGCAATGCGTTGACTGGCGTGTACGGATGGGCCGAACTGCTGCTGCGGAAGGCGGGTGACAACCCCCCACGCGCGGCAGTGGAAACTATGGAGTCTGCCGAGTATTCGCTCGAATTGCTCAACGATCTGCTCGACCTGAGTCGCTTCGATGCCAAACGGATCGAGCCGGAGGTTGTCGAGACCGATGCGCTCGAGATCGTAAAGGATGCGGTTGCGACGGTACAGCCCTCGGCGCGCGATGCGGGTGTCAAGATTGAGATCGTTAAGCCGAAGCATTTGTCGTGTCGCACCGATCCGAAGCGCATACGCCAGATCTTGGTCAACCTGTTGAGAAATGCGGTGTGCCATAGTGGAGATGACTCAGTTGCCATCGAGATGGACGGCGGTGATTCGCGGCTCGTCTTTTCGGTGGTGGACCACGGGGAGGGCATTAGTCCCGAGCAACAGGAGGTCATTTTCGATGCGTTTGCGCGGGCCGATTCCAACGTTGGGGGGGGGACTGGTCTGGGGCTCACACTGTCTCGCCGGCTTGCGGTGATGTTGGGTGGAGACATCGTGGTGCAGAGTGCGCTGGGTGAGGGCGCGCGTTTTACCGTCACGATCGGGCGGTACTTGTAGTAGTGTCTTGGGCGTTCTGCGCACGCTCTGGTGGGGTCGTTGGTGTTACGCTCCAGGAACGACTTGAATCCCGCTGCCCCGAACCGCTCCGTGCCAATATGGTGTACTCGCGTTACTCGTCAGGAGCTTGAAACCGCTTCGGTCTCTTCTACCAGATTTGTGAGGACTCTTTCGAGCCGCTGACGAACGTCGTCGGCAACGGATGCTAGCTCCGCATTTCCGGTAATCCCCAATTGAACGACGGGATCGATGGCCACTACGTTAGTGTTGTCTGGAGTATCGCCGGCATAGACGATCACGTTGCACGGTAGGAGCAGGCCGATGTCAGGCTCTGCTGAGAGCGCGCGATGGGCCAGAGGCGGGTTGCAGGCGCCAAGGATCACGTATGGCCGAAAGTCTACGTCTAGTTTCTTCTTGAATGTCGCCCGAATGTCTATCTCCGTCAGAATTCCAAAGCCTTCCTTGCTCAACTCCTCCCGCGCACGCTCGACCACTACCTCATACGGCAGAGCGACCTGGATATTGAGACCGTACGGTGTCTTCTGCTCTATGTTGTGCATCATGTTGAACCTCTGATGTTAGTCGTTGTGCGTCATATTGTTGCGCTATGAGTTGTCGTGGTCTCGTCGAGGTCAGCGCTACAGAAACCGGCTAACCACGACCGTAATGTTATCGAATCCCCCACCTCGCAGGGCAGCATCCACGAGATGGCGACAGGCGCTCTCAGCAGATCCAGCCGTCGTCAAGCATTCGAGTATGTGCGGTGCATCAACGTGCTTCGTAAGCCCATCGGAGCAGAGAAGGAGCATGTCACCAACTTCAAGATCGAGTTTCGTGGTGACAGGTGAGATATCCATGCCGATGGCGCTGGATAGCACGTCGCCGAACGGAGATTGCTCGGCCTCCTCGGGAGTAAGATGTCCGCTATCCAACAGTCCTTGAGCGACGGTCTGGTCTTTCGTGATCTGGGTCAGAGTGGATCCACGCTTGTGGTAGCAGCGACTGTCGCCAACCTGGACAATGTAGACGCGGGGCCACAGGATATGGGCTACGGTCAATGTCGTTGCCATACCCGCGTCGGCGGCGTTCTCCCGTGCTGCGGACAGAACGGCTTCATGGCTCTGCCGTGCCAACGACGCCAATTCTGTGAGGATATCATCCCGACGCTCAAGGTCCATGTTGTAAAAGCACTTCATCGTCTGCCCGACATAGCTAGCCACTGCTGTCACGGCGAGACCGCTGGCTCTTTCGCCGGCGACGCTGCCACCGACGCCGTCGGCGACGAGAAGGAGGCGGGCCATGGTGCCGCCATGCAAGAGGACGCGCTCCGCGTCCGGCACACTAGTGTGTTCGATGTCCAGCGTCTTGTGCATGGAGGCGATGAGGAATTGATCCTGGTTGACGGATCGAACCTTGCCCGTGTGGGTGAGGCCAAACGAATCCTGTGGCGGGCCGTGTAACATCATGGGTCCTATTCCGTCCAGGCGGCAGGGAGGACTGCCACCTGCTAGGCCGTCTGTACTTAATGTACCTGAATCTATAGAATAACGGATAGGCCTAGAATGAAAAAGCCTTTATCGGATTGCGCGAAGGTGGCATTGGTGCTCGGCGCGAGGTGGCGACAAAATGTCAACAACGACGGTTCTCGTTCCGCTCGACGGTTCTCGGTTCGGCGAATTTGCTGTTCCTGCGGCAATGAGCGTAGCACGCGAATTGCAAGCTCAGATTGAACTTATTTCGGTGTTCGAGGAAGAGTCTGCCCTCGCAGGATCGGAACCTACGGCTCAACAGTTCAAGGAGTGGCTCCATGGGTATCTGGAGGAGATCGGCGCACGTATCACAGGACTCTCGGGTGTGCCAACGTCGCGTACCATCATCGATGGCTCCCCAGCCGATCGGCTAACCGAATACGCCCAGCGAAAACGGGTTGATCTCATCGCCATGTCCACCCACGGACGCGGCCCGGTGAGCAGGGCGTGGATGGGAAGTGTTGCCGACCGAGTGATCCGCCACGTCGATGTGCCCGTGATCTTGATACGGGCGGGTGAGGAGTCCGCCGTAGATCTGGCCCAGGAAGCCGAGTTCAAGAGGATTCTCGTGGCGCTCGACGGATCATCGCGTGCGGAAAAGAGCTTGGAACTGACGACTCGAATCGCGAAGGTTACGGGCGCGACGCTGATCCTGTTGCAGGCCCTGGAGCCCCCGATTCCTTTTTCGTCTCCTTATCTCCCTCACGCTATGCAGGACACTCAGGCTGCGCTCGAGGAAGGACGCAACGCTTCGGTTAAGTACCTGGACGAGGTGAAGGATCGTCTGGAGCGGCAAGGCATCGATGTCGAGACGGAAGGGTGAGAGCAAGAAGTCGAAGGTTACCAGAGACCAGCAGATCAACCCGGTAGTTCATGTCCGGGTGAGTGCGTGGACACGGGCGGCACTGAGGGCACTTGTCGATCATGGGACGTACAAGACGCTGGGTCAGGCGATTGACCGCATCGTCAAGCGTGCGCTCGCCGGTGACGGTGAGACTCAGGTCACGACTATCCCACGGAACAACGACGATATCGATGCCTATTTCCCGATACTGGCTAACGATATGCCGGACGGTGTGTTTGGTGCACTGAACCTCGGTGACAAACGGCTGTGCGTGATGGTGGCGTTCTACCCAGAGCTAAACGATGTGGTAGTGGCGAAGATGGTGAACTGCGGACCTGAACGGGTCAGGCTGTTTCGGGTCTCGGATGTGGGTGTTGAGGCTGTCACGGTGGGTGAGGGTCGGTACCTTCTTGCAGAGCGGCTACGGTACTGGAAACGGATGATCCGTCAAGCCGAGGATGTGTATCACCCGCACGCGAAGCAGAGCGACACGCTGTTAGCGCGAGAACTGTTCCCGGCGAAGAAGACGAAAGAGGTGTTGCAACGTATCCAGCACGAGGATTCGGGCGGTGTAGCCCAGTCTACCGGTCAGATTGATGCAGACTTTCTGCAACATGCTGCACGGCTGAGTATGACGCCTGCCCGGTTCGTGAGGATGATGGCACGGTCGCAGGACAGAGATGTGTTGGACGTGGTCGATGAGATGCTGGCATCGCTGGACGTGTCTACATCGTCAAATGAAGATGCTTTGGCAAAGGGTTTTACTATCACAAACGATAAAGAAAGGAGATTCCGATGCAATTCAAACAGAAACTGGCATACATAGCGTTAGGCGGCTTGTTGGTGTTCATGGGGCAGTTGTTGCCGAGTATCATTGATGGGTCTGCAATAGCACAACGTCCCCGTGTAATACTATCCCCTAAAGAGCTGAAGTTTGCAGAGTTTGATACAGTCACGTGTAAGAGCCTGAAAGTCGTAGATGGTGTTGGTAAATTGCTTGTCGAAATCAAATTCACCTTAAATGGTGGTAAGGTAATGGTTTGGGGTAACGATGGGAGAGAAAAGGCTTCGATGTTCGGTGATCAACACGGTGGACATGTAGCTGTGTTTGGCACAGGACGCTTTGAAAAAGCTGCGCTGAGAATTGATGAACGTGGCAATGGAGATATTAGTGCTTGGGACAAGAACGGCCATAGAATTGATATGGTAACACCAAGCGCAGTATACCAGTTTTACCCAAACTCAACGGACACGTTAACGGCTGGATACTTATTGAACACCCAAACTGGGCAACTCGAAATTGCTTCCTTGAGTCTTAGCGGCTATTTGCGAATACCATACAAACCCGGTGTGTGGATTCCCCCAAGCAATGATAAATCGAAACCGAAAAACACAATAACTAGACCCCAAAAAACCATTAGTCAACCTAAGACTCCAGATATTAATCCTAGACCTAAGAAGCCTAAGAGTCCACTAGAACGGTAGCGCAGGAGAAAGTAGTTCGTATCCGTTACCACAGCCGACTACGGTTGGGTACGAATTGGCAGTACGCAGCTGCTGCTGCCATGAGGGTTTCTAGTTGGTCAGCGGAAATACCTAAATCTTCTAATTCGCCCTCAGAGGAGATTTTAGGGTGTCTCCCCCGCGACTTCATGTCCATTTTCACCCCAAATCGGGACGGAAGCCTTGCCAGTCGCAGCCGGAACGCCTCTCACCACAGCAGGACGCAGAATCCGTCTCGGGTCATTGCAATGATGTCGTGAAATCGA
>JADFHF010000043.1 GCA_022567305.1 Bacteroidota bacterium
CACTGCGACACATATCCGCGAAAGAAGATTCAATTCCCGCGTGGAAATCGCTCCTCTTTCGCGGTGTGTTCAGTACATGCGTGGACAGGGGAGGATTCGAACCTCCGAAGTCGAAAGACACTGGATTTACAGTCCAGCCCGGTTGACCGCTTCGGTACCTGTCCAGTCCGTTTTTATCAGCCTTGTAAAATATTCCATCAGTCCGGTAGGCTGCGAGCCAAAACACCGCGCCAAAATCGGTGTCCTAGCTGAGCTGGCGGAGGGACTTGAACCCCCAACCTGCTCATTACAAGTGAGCTGCTCTACCAATTGAGCTACGCCAGCTTTAGGCTTCAGAGCGTTTTTAACCAGACAGATAAGTTACTGGTACACCCAGCGAGAATCAATATCAGGGGTGTTTAAGGATTTGTGAACTTCAATATTGAGCGAGCAAAGTTGAGGATCACGCAAGCACGCCGAAAATCAATCCGACTTTGTTTCGGACGCCAATCGTCGCTTCTTTCGACCCCGTCTGAGGAGTTGAAACCCAATGAACAACACGATGACAGAAGCAACGAACCAACCGTAGTTGCGTAAATACTCACGTACCGCCTCCCAGTTTTCACCGACAAAAAAACCAGCGATTGCCAAGATCGATGTCCAGACAAACGCGCTAATGGTCGAATAGAGTGTGGTTCGAAAGACGTTCATATGTACCATACCCACTGTCAGTGAGATCACGGATCGCAGGCCACTCAGAAATCGATTGGCCGCAACCAGGCCGAACCCCCACCGATCCAATAATCCACGAACCCGGATGATTCTGGCTTCCGACAACCAGCGCGTTCGCTTGGGCGAATACACCATGTGACCGATTCGATGACCCACCGCGAACATGGTCATGAACCCAAGCACGCCGCCAACGGTGGCAAGCAGGATGACCACCACGATGTTGAGTTGACCGATTCCAACCATGTACCCTCCAAACACAACCATCATGTCCCCGGGAATCGGAGGAATCACATTCTCGAAATATGCGACGGCCAAAATGAGCACATAGGCCCAAAAAACGGGTAATGCCGACATCCAGTCTACCAGGTCAGTCAGTACATCACCCATTAATTCTCTCCCTTACTCTACTGCCAGAACGTATTCGAACAGAGCCCACTACTTGCCGTCGTCTAGAGAACAAATCGCGTAGGCGGCAGCCCCTTCTTCCATACCAACAAACCCCAGACCTTCTGACGTTGTCGCCTTCACCGAGACATGCGATACGTCAATTTCGAGTGCTGCAGCGATGTTCTTGCGCATCTGGGCAATGTGCGCACCGAGTTTTGGCTTCTCGAGAGCAACTGTTGCATCTACGTTCTTAATCGCGAATTCAGCATCTCGAAGCAGACCATGCACGCTTCCGAGTAATGTAATGCTGTTTGCCCCCTTCCATTTCGCGTCCGTGTCGGGGAAATGCGTCCCGATGTCGCCCATAGCAGCCGCACCAAGCATTGCATCGATGACGGCATGAAGAAGAACATCTGCATCAGAATAACCATCGAGTCCGAGATCGTTCTGAATGGTCACGCCTCCCAGTATCAGATCTCTCCCCTCGACTAGCCTGTGAACGTCGTAGCCAATACCGACCCGGATCATATTATTTAGCCTCCGCCATCACCTCTCGTTCCCGCGTCTCAAGATGAAGGATCTGCTCCCACATGGGCCAAAATTGCGTCGCCCGTTCCCAATCTTCCGGTGTCGTGATCTTGACGTTTAACTCGCCGCCGACAACGATTTGTACGGGGAGACCCTTGTGCTGAATGAGGTCCACATCATCCGTGGCGTAAAATCCTTTCGCAGCAGCTTCGGCATGTGCTTCCTGAAACCACGTCCGTCGAAACCCTTGCGGTGTCTGCATCCGAAAGAGCTTTTCTCTAGGAACGGTGTCACCAAACAACAAATCTGTTCCTTTACGAATCGTATCCATGACCGGGACTGCGAGTGCGCCTGCACCCTGTTCTCGCGCGGCCTTGATAACTGCTGATACTTGAGACAGTCGCACGAACGGTCGCACGGCATCATGAACCAGAACAACTTCGACCGAGTCGGGTGTTTCTGCGAGGGCGGCAGCCACCGAATCCTGGCGCGTAAGCCCGCCCGAGACGACGTTCATCAATTTGGTAATCCCTATTCGCCTGAGCTCCTGACGTAGCGGGCGAACGGCCTCCGCTGGCGTTGCTACGATAATGTGATCCACTTCTGGATGTCGTTCGAAGACATCGAGGGTCTGGACAAGCATAGGCTTGCCTCCAAGCTCGCGGAACTGTTTCCGTCTACCGCCGAGTCGAGTGCCTTCGCCGGCTGCCGGAATGAGTACGGCGACTTCTGATCCTTTGGATGTCCTGTCATCCATCGGGTTGTAGATTTGAACGATTAGAAGGGACAGATTTATAGAATTATCATCGCATCTCCAAAAGAGAAGAGACGATATTTTTTCTTAATTGCCTCCTTGTACGCTTCCATCATGAAATCGTATCCCGCAAAAGCCGCCACCAACATCATCAGGGTTGAATGCGGCATATGGAAGTTCGTGATCAGGCGCTCGGTGATCTGAAATTCGTACTCGGGATAGATGAACTTGTCCGTCCAACCCAACTTGGCCTTCGATTTATTGGCCGCCGACAAGCTGGATTCAATGGCCCGAACGACGGTCGTGCCCGTCGCGGTGACTGTATTCGTAGGAGAATCAAGGGCTGCATTGATGAGATCCGCCGTTTCAGGCGGGATATGGAAGAATTCGGAATCCATCCGATGCTTCGTCAAATCCTCGACCTCAACCGGGCGAAACGTCCCGAGACCAATGTGCAGCGTGGACGGCTGGATATGGACGCCCTTGCTGGTTAGTTGGTCCAAAATATCCTGAGTGAAATGAAGACCCGCCGTTGGTGCAGCGACTGCTCCCCGCTTGGTCGCGAATATCGTCTGATATCGGTCTTTATCCTCGGGCTCGACGTCACGCTTCAAATACGGAGGAATGGGGGTTTGTCCGATTTCGTCGATACTCGCATAGAGCTCGTCATTCGTGCCTTCGAAAACGAAACGAATCGTCCGGCCGCGCGAAGTCGTATTATCGATGACTTCAGCGATTAATCCGTTTTCGAAATACAGCTTGTTACCGATCCTGATCTTACGCGCCGGATCCACGATAACGTCCCAAAGTCGGGTCTCGGGATTCAGCTCTCTCAGTAAAAACACCTCAATTCGGGCACCTGTTTTCTCCTTATTCCCAAATAATCGAGCCGGGAAAACCTTGGTGTCGTTGACCACCATCACATCGCCCTTCGTAAAATAGTCTACGATATCAACGAATTTCCTGTGCTCGATCGTTTTTTCAGCCCTATTGAGAACCATGAGCCTGGACGAATCGCGGGGTTCGACGGGATACTTGGCAACCAGACTTTTGGGATAGTCGTACTCGAAGTGCGACAACTTCATTTTACGTAGAACGGACCCGGGTGCTGTACTCAAGAGACGTGTGGTTTGGAGTGAGTCCTGCATGGGTGGGAGACTCACTTATGAACAACGAAAAAGGCGCGTTGTCAAAGGCGTAGAATATAATGTCGTTTTCCAGCGGCTCCAAATGAAAGACTCTTATGGACTCAGCTTGCTTGACACGTGTACGGACGGTAACATTTCATCATGCAGAACACCAGCATAATTGGGCAAATCATTCCAGTCTCGGTGGACAAGCAGTTACTGATCGGTCTGGCCTTGCTTTTAGGGTGCGATCACGGCCTCGTCCCCCCCGATTCTCCGTCGTCCGGAACGATCCGGGCATCGGTCACATACATCGGCGTGTGGCCAATGGAGTCGGACGTTCATGACCTTCGCTTCGTGGCGATGAGATTCGTTCCACGCGATACGGCGGATTTTCTGCAGCTCAATCGAATGGCGATCAGCGATCGACTGGAATACAATGTTCAGGCACAAGAAGTGGAGATTTCTGACGTCGAAACGGGTGCGTTTCTGTATACCGGAATTGCACAACAATTTTCGAAAGATTTGTTGTCGTGGCGCCCACTGGGCCTCTACGAGGATAACGGCGGGGTATTCTTCGTGACCGAGAGTGAAACAACCGACGTCTCGATCGTTGTCGATTTTGCTAACCCACCGGTGTTTCCACCCCCCCAACCCTGATGACGGTTCTGATCGAATTTCTGACTGAAATGTGAAAATCTGTAAATCGACATATTGCCATCGCGGTGCATATGCGTTCTGGCTGGTGATCAGTCTTCTTGTCGCACCTCCGCTTACGGCACAATCCGGGGGCGTTATTGGAATCGTTACCGATTCACTTGAAGAGCCGCTACCCGGTGTAAACGTGGTGGTCGAGGGAACCGGCGTCGGGACGTCAACGGACACCGACGGCCGGTTCAGGATCGAGAACCTCACGGAAGGGACGTACATCGTTCGGTTCAGCTCGATCGGGTTTCAGACACATCTTGAGACCGTGCAAATAGTGACGGGTCAAACGATTGAATTATCCGTTCGATTGCTCGACCGAGTTTTAGAGGCTCGAGAGGTCATTGTGACAGCGTCGAGACGCGAGCAAGCCGCCCTGAGAGCCCCAGTGAGTGTTTCCATTTTGTCGACTGAAGATCTGAATGTAAGAAACATCGTCCATTTGGACGACGCATTGAGGACCGTTTCCGGCGTTCATTTGCAGGGCAATCAGGTGAGCGTCCGGGGCTCATCAGGCTTCGCCTACAATACGGGAAGTCGCGTGCTGCTTCTTTTGGATGGGATGTCGCTCCTGACTCCAGAATCGGACGGTATTCCGTTTGATGCCCTCCCGTTCGCCCAGATCGAACGGGTTGAAGTGCTCAAGGGACCCGGTTCATCTCTTTACGGCTCGGGCGCTCTTGGGGGCGTGATCAATGTCATCACCAAGGACTTCCCTTCGACCCCGGAAACATCCCTTCGGACCTATGCCGGTGCTTACGAGAAAGTTCGGTACCGGATATGGCGCGATGCGTGGAAGGGCGCAAACGAAGTGCGCGGTTTTGGCGGGCTTCTTTTCTCCCATGCCCGCAAGACCTCGGATCGATTCGGATATTGGGTGAACATTGCCTACCACCGCGATCAAGGGTACCTGAATTTTAATGAGACGAGAACCTTTCACGGCTATGTAAAATTGGGATGGCGCCCGAGTCCTCAAGATCGACTGAATATTCTGGTGGGTCTGATGGCGCGGGAGAAGGATAGCTTTTTATTCTGGAACGGAGCCCGAGATGCGTTAAATCCAGGCAGCCTCGACATCGGTGGTGCATCCGGATCCGCCGACCCTTCGGACACTCCTACCGGGACGAATGACAATCTAACCAACCAGATCAGCCTGCTCCCCATGTTCACGCATCTGATCTCGGACAAGATGTTCTATTCGATTCGAGCTCGGTTATTCGGCCTGGTCATCCAACCCATAGACAATGATACCGGAAAGCCGAAACCGGTGTCCAAAGGGACGCTGGGATTTCGCTATGGCGCGGAAGTCCAGCTGAACTGGGAGGAGCGAGCCGGTCGATTATTTACGTTTGGCGCGACGGGTGATGCACTCGCCACGCGAAGCAGCTTTTTTGTGACTAATAATAAAGATGAATTTGGTAGTCAGCCCGAGACCGCAATTTTTACACAATGGGAAGAAGAGCTTTCAGACAAGCTTCAGCTCGTGGCTGGTTTTCGTTTCGACCGATATCAAATCGACGGAACTCAAAGCGAATCCAAATTGAGCCCAAAAATCAGCGCTGCGTATCTGCTGAATGACGAAATCACATTGAGAGCGGCCTTCGGAGAGGGATTTCGAGTCCCCAGCTTCGCAGAGCGATTCACGGATAACAGAGACTTCTTTCCAATAGTGCGGAATCTGGGCCTCAAACCGGAGCGTAGCCGGAGCTACGAGATCGGAATTAAGGGCAGGATGCCTCACGCTTCTGCCGGTCTTTTTCGCGCCGATGTGGCTGTTTTCTGGAACGAGTATTGGAACCTGATAGAACCCAAACTGGTGACGTCGCTACAGGCGTTTCAGTTCGTAAATCTCACGCGCGCCCGGATTCGTGGCGGTGAAGCGTCGTTGGAATGGGAGCTGTCTCAGCAAAATCTAAAATTTCGTGCGGGTTACACGTATCTGGATGCTGACGACTTAGATGAAAACGTCGCCCTTGCTTTCCGGTCCAAACATTTGATTGTACTCAGTATTGACAGTCACGTGTTCGGTCCATGGGCGCTTGGTGCGGACTTCCGATTTGTCAGCAAGCCGGAGCGTCTCGACACCGACTTCTCCCGATTCATTGCGGACGCCGACGTCTTGGTAAACACGCGCGTGATTGATGTGCGCGCCAGCGTAAATCTCGGCAGGCTTCGGGCTGCCATTCTCGTCAACAACCTGACACAGTACTACTATCTGGAGCGCCCGGCCTTACTCGGGGCTCCGCGCCGCGCCACGCTTCAGTTCCAGTACGACTTCTAGAATGGGTTAGAACGGCTTGTTGAGGCCCAGATAGGCCGCTAACGCGCCAAGAACGAGCACGAGATACCACCACAGCCTGGCCGTTTCGGGTTTCTTTCGCACGTAGAAAAGTGAAGCTCCCAAAACGAGCCAGATCCCCAGTTTCATCCATATCCAACCGGGGAACATGCCCATAATGCCGAGCTTGGCAGCCATCCCGAATCCACCGAAGAGTAACAGTACAAGGCCGAGACCGTGCATACTCATCAGCATCTTCCGATGGGGCGAATCGGATATCCCTAAACCTGCGAGATATGCGAAAAGAGAAGCTCCTAGGGACTGAAAAAGCAGCACCAATCCAAGCAGGTGCATCATTTTGTAAACGACTAGACTCATGATTCAATCGGTTCCGGGTGGGTAAACAAGGGTGAGTTCGATTCTTTTAAATTCCAATTCTTCAATTTCAGGATTGAGGCCAGCAGCCAGCAAGAATACGGAATCGTACATCGCAGGACCAGTTTCGGTCACGGCACTCATATCAGCAATATACGCTCGACCTGAAAAGTCGACCTCTTCGAAAAGCTTATTTACAGCCGTCATAAAAATCGGATCTGTCCCGGCAGTTGCGGTTCCAAGGAAAATCACGTCGAGCGCGGCCCGTGACAGATCCTGAGGGTCAGCTTTCATATCGTCATCACCCGGATCCAGCAAAACAGGGCGCCCGCCAGCCCGGTCGATCAGATCCGGCACCCATCGACCCAAGATGCGCCAGTCATCTTCCCAGTAAAGACAGACGGAAGTTGGGGCGCTCGGGTTTTGTCGCTTGACCGGCGCATGTATCCACGATCTCAATGTTCGAAGCCGGGCCTCTCGCTCTGCAATCGCACTCATGAGAACGGGCAATCGATGTACCATCGCCGCGAGTCGAAGCGCGTGATCCATCACCCCCTTGAACGTCGTCGGATTCCAGACGATCGTACCGAGGAACTCGCCGTCAGATGTGACCCGTACTTGAATCTCGTTTTTGCCGTTTTCGGCCATATGGAGTCCGATTTCAACATCTGATTCCTCCAGATCCAGAAGTTTCAGCCAAGCTGAAACAGAAGCTGTCGACGTGTTTATGGGCATCTGGTGTATCAGGAGATCGGAGGGCGTCGAAGGTGGAAGTCCGTGACGGACTGAAAGGCGTGGGCAACGGAGAGCATTTCCGCATCCTTGAAAAGCCCACCCACAAAGGTGATGCTGGATGGATTCCGCCGCGGAGAATCAGGGGCATCTTCGATCGGCGCGAAACGGTTGGGGACCGTGATGCTTGGATGTCCCGTTAGATTCGTGATTGAGAGCGTACTTCCACCAAACGACGGCGAAACGAAGACATCCACATCTTCCAACACTTTTCTCAATTTTCTGATTAACATCGTTCTTGCACGACTGGCATTGATGTATTCAACGGCCGGAATGAAACGGCTTTTTCTAAATGAATTGGGCCAGGCACCCGGATCCTGACGCACGAGCGTGTCTGTTCCACGGCTTAAGGTTAGATGGTCAAATGCCGCCCCAGCCTCTGCTGACAACATGAGGAGGAGTGCTCCGGTCGGTACGTCGGGAAGCTCGATGGGCTGCAGCCGCGCGCCCAAGCTCCGAAGCGTGTTCAGTACGGCATGGTCGGCTTCCTGATTATCGTAACTGGTTTCAAAACGACTTTTCAGATAGCCGATGTTCAGCCCGGCGATCGAGCGTTCGACGGGCCACTCAAAATGCGTGGTCACGGACGTCGGATCGGCATCGTCCATACCGTGTATGGCTGAGAACACCAACGCGCAGTCCTGAGCACTTCTGCACAAGGGCCCGAGTTTGTCCATGGTCCATGAGAGCGTCATCGCTCCCGCCCGGCTCACACGTCCAAACGTCGGGCGAAATCCGCTTACGCCGTTCCGATTGGATGGGGAAACGATCGACCCCAGAGTTTCAGACCCGATGGCGAATCCAACAAGACCTGCAGCGACAGCTGCCCCCGGACCCGCCGAAGATCCACTGGATCCTCTTTCGATGTTCCAGGGATTCTTTGTTTTACCGTTAAACCACACGTCTCCCATGGCGAGGGCACCCAACGTAAGCTTTGCGACCAGAACGGCACCGGCCTCGTCGAGCCGGGATACCACCGCGGCATCCTTATCGATGATCTGGTCCTTGTAGGCGGCAGCGCCCCAGGTCGTGGAGTACCCCGCCGTTGAAAGCAGGTCTTTTGCGCCCCATGGAATCCCGTGGAGGGGGCCACGCCAGTGGCCGGAATCCAGTTCCTCATCTGCTTTTTTAGCCGACCGGTACGCTCTCTCCTCGGTGTATGTAACGACCGCTTCCAGAACCGTGTTATGTTTCTTCAGTCGGGACAAATAAAGCTCGGTGACGTCCAGCGATTTAACTTTTCTCGATTTTAGAAGACTCGAAAGGTCTGCAACAGAGGAAAACGCGAGGTCCTCTTCTGAACTGGGAACAGCCATGTCTGACGGCATCCACTCAATATCCGGGCGATGATCCAGTCTGGGTGTGGCGGATGAACCGAGCTCCGGATCGAAGAATTGGCACGGAGCAACGTCATTGGGTATCTGCATGTCCCTCAGCACAGCGAAATGATCGAGACGGTCGACGAGCCCTTCCAGCATCATCTCCCGCTGGTCTGGTGTGAACTTCAGCCCCGCGATCTTTTCAGCCTTTTCGATGTCTTCGACCGTAATATCACCTTCTCGAGATGATTCTTCGTACAGCCTGGAAGGAAAAAGTGACCCGGTTAGACCCAGCAATGCGGTGGATTCTAGGAACTGGCGACGATCGAGAGAAGACATTGAAACACACCCGTTTATTTCTGATCAGAAAATACAACGGATGCTCTATTCGATTTCGTCGGGTGAATCTTTTAGTGAACCATGAGTCGCCGGATCCGATACCCCTTTATTCCTATCTCCCCGATCGAACGTCCGTCTTCAAAGGGCAGAAAGAAAAGGCCGGCGTCATCGCCCGTGACCAGAGTTTCAGGTCCGATGGTACCCGTAACTAAGTCTTCGTGTTCGTCCCCGTCTGCCTTGAACACAATCCTGAATCGATACCGGATGGGATAGTCGTTCCAGTTAACGAGTTTCAGCACCACGCCGTTTTTTTCCTTCCGTACTTCGCTGTAGTAGATGTAGACGAACTCGACGCCGTCTATCGTCGCGATCTCTTTCCAAGCCCAGTCGGAGGACGTCTTCTGAGCATCAACACCGTGAGGGATCGCTACCGAGAGCAGCCACAGAGACATTGATATGGCGACAAATGCTCGCAATAGACTCACCGGGCAGGGTTGACTTCAAGAAAGGCGAGAATAGGATGTTTCTCGTCAGGGATCGACAAGGACAATCTTCTCTAATCCTGAGACCGAAAAGTTGGGCCTTAGTTTCTCCTCAGCAGCTTGCGAGCCTCTTCGGTAACACGATCTGCTGAGAATCCGAATTGTTCGAAAAGGACACCTGCCGGAGCGGAGGCACCGAACCCGGTCATGCCGATCATGGCACCCTCCGAACCCACATACCGTTCCCATCCGGTCGTTACCCCCGCCTCGATCGACAGCCTTGCAGTAATCTCGGATGGTAGCACTTCTTCACGATACGCGTCCGCCTGCTGCTCGAACAACTCCCACGATGGCATACTTACGACACGGACCGCAATGCCCTCAGTGCTCAGTTCGGCACCTGCGTCGAGAGCAAGTTGAACTTCGCTGCCGGTCGCGATGAGAATCAGATCGGCGGTTCCGTCGACATCTTTCAACACGTAAGCTCCTCGAGAAACACCGGTTACGGTGCCGGACTCGGTTGCCTCACGATTCGTCAGTTTCTGTCGGGTTAGAATCAGCAAAACCGGACCGTCCTTTGCTTGAAGAGCCGCTTTCCACGCATCAATCGTTTCATTCCCTTCTGCCGGTCGAATTACGGTAACATTCGGAATTGCCCGGAGCGCCATCAGATGCTCGATGGGCTGATGCGTCGGGCCGTCCTCTCCTAATCCGATCGAGTCATGCGTAAAAACATATGTAACCGGCAGTCCCATCAGCGCGCCTAGCCGAATCGCGGGTCTCATGTAATCGCTGAATATTAGAAACGTCGCACAATACGGCCGAATACCGCCGTGAAGGAGCATTCCGTTCGCAATGGACGCCATCGCGTGTTCTCGAACGCCAAAATGGATATTCCCTCCGCCGGGATGGGTGTTTGAAAAGTCGCCCCTGGATTCCAGATAGGTGTTGGTGGAGCCTGCTAGGTCCGCCGAGCCACCCAAGAGGTTCGGAATGGAGGTATCTACGGCATGAAGCAGCTTTCCGCTTGCGGAGCGGGTAGCCATTGCCGTACCCGACTCAAAGACAGGTAGATTGCCATCCCATCCTTCGTCGAGGTCTCCATTCATAAAGCGAGTCCATTCGCCAGCCAGCTCAGGATGCTCCGCCGAATAACCGGACATCATTTCTTCCCACATTTCCCTCGCTGAAGATCCGATTTCGATGATCTTCCGCATGTGGCTTCTGACATCGTCAGGCACAAAAAAGCTTTGAACCGTCGGCCATCCAAGCGCCTCCTTCGTTAACCGAACTTCTTCCTCTCCCAGCGGCGCACCATGCGCACTCGATGTGTCCTGCTTGTTGGGGCTACCGTAACCAATATGGGTTTTGACTATGATCAGGGTCGGCCTATCGCTTGCCGACTTGCCTCTTACGATAGCGTGATCGATCGCGTCTCGATCGTTTCCATCATCCACTTGAATGACCTGCCATCCGTACGATTCGAATCGTTTCTTGACATCATCGGAATAGGACAAATCGGTCGACCCGTCGATCGTGATTCGATTGTCGTCATACATATATATCATTTTCCCGAGTCCCAAGTGCCCGGCCAACGATGCGGCTTCGTGGGACACCCCCTCCATGAGATCGCCGTCCGAGACGATGGCGAACGTGTGATGGTCGACCACGTCGTAACCGGGACGATTGAAGCGGGCACCCAGCCACCGTTCAGCAATCGCCATACCCACTCCGTTGGCGAAGCCCTGCCCGAGAGGACCCGTAGTGGTCTCGATTCCGCATTGAAGATCGAATTCCGGATGCCCGGGCGTCTTGCTGCCCCACTGCCGAAACTGCTTGATGTCGTCGAGGTTGATCGGATATCCAGAAAGATGAAGCAGTCCGTACAGCAGCATAGACCCATGCCCTGCCGAGAGGATAAACCGATCGCGATCCGGCCACGAAGGATGCGACGGATCCTGGGTCATATGATGGCGCCAGGCCACATAGGCCATGGACGCTGCGCCCATCGGCAGTCCAGGGTGTCCGGAATTTGCCCTCTGAACGGCATCTACGGCCAGAAATCGAAGCGTGTTGATGGTACGGGTAGCTAGATCGGTGTCTTCGGCCATGGCCGAAGGAGGGACGGCAAGCGTCATATCCATAGGGGAAATCAGAGACAAGTTGAAGAGAAGCCAACGCGGCTAATCCAGCCTGCGACGGACCAGAATTTAAGAACGAACCGTCTTGAATAAAGGCAACGAAACTTACAAAGACTTCAATCTCCTGTACACCCCTCGATCACGAAAATCTAGCGCGGAGAACCCGTAGAGCTATTCAATCGCGGTTCGATTCAATCCGGCGAGAAGACCCCGAATATCTTAGATTACAAGCACTGTTTGCAAAATGGTATGCAGAGAAGAGGACTCGGCCGAGGCCAGCGTTCTTCTCTCCTCGTTTCAGAGAACCACCAAAATCGAGATGCAGGACATTCTCCAGAACGAACTGGTACGAAATGCCGTTTTGATGGCACTGATCCTCATTGCTGTCGTCGTGCTGGTGAGAATTGTTCAGCGCCTCATCGGCCGATATATCGAGGATTCGGAACGTATATACAGGGCTTCGCGAAACGTCCGACGGGCGGGTGTTTTTATTGCCGCCATCACGGTCGTCGTTCTGTTCTCCCCTGGGTCTTCCGACCTCTTGATGCTTCTCACCGTGATTGGCGCCGGAACGGTAATCGCATTGAGAGAGGTATTCCTGAGCATTGCCGGCTGGTTAAAAATTTCTGTTTTGTCCTCATATCGTGAGGGAGACCGGATCGAGATCAACGGGGTTCAGGGCGACGTCATCGACATTCGTATGATGCGCACGACCTTGATGGAAATCCGTGGCTGGGTGGATGCCGACCAGAGCACAGGCCGCTTGGTGCACATTCCGAACAGCTGGATGTTCGAACATGCCGTATACAACTTCTCTCGATCGTTCAATTTCATCTGGAATGAATTTCCGATTACCGTAACCTTTTCAAGCGATTGGCGAGCAGCGAGGGACATCATGCTTGGATTTGCTGAAGAATCGGCTGCTATCGTTGAACAGCAGGCGAGAAAAGAAATTCATCGGCTGTCCCGTGAATTTCTAGTTCACTATTCGATTTTGACACCGTTTGTTTATGTACGCATCGTTGAGAACGGCGTGAAGCTCACGTTGAGATATTTATGTGAGGTACGAAAACGCAGAGGATCCGAGCATGCCCTTGCCGTATCCATTTTGGATGTTTTTTTGAAACACGAGAAGATCGACTTCGCCTATCCGGCCCTTCACATTTCGTCACGGCCATCCTCACCTACAAGTGGGTTTTCCACGTCATCAGAGGGTCCGGAACGCACCTGATGGGCACTTTGCGAGACGTGACCTGACAGGAGCAACTTTTGCTTCATCGATTTGAACGGATTATCTTCCGTACATGAGCTTCTATCTGAATAATGAAAGGTCGGTTTCGGGATCGTCGTGGTGGTGGCACCCACTTCGGCGGGCCGCCTGATATGCCAGGTTTTGACTGATCCTTTTCGTGGATCTATAGCGGCCCGTTACCAGTTGGTGACGGGTTTTTTTATGTACGAATCGTTTTTGAAGTGGTGGACGTTTTTAGCGTATTTGAATCTACGGTCGCTACTCAGCGGGAAAAGGGCGTTAATCGGTTTGTCGTGCCCGTAAGTAGGCGAAAGAGTGCTGACTTACTGACGCCCGTATCTGCATTCCTGCTGCTCAGAAATTCGTCGGAGTACGCCTTTCTTTTGGAAAGTGTAGAAGGGGGAGAGAAACTGGCTCGGTTCTCGTTTTTAGGAAGAGAGCCGTACCGGGTATTGCGGGCCGAGGGCGATTCGGTGACTATTCTTGACGCATCTGGCAAGGCAACATTCCGGAATCAAAACGTCTTTGAGGTCCTGAAGGAGCAGATAGGCGAGTACGAAGAAGTTCACGTTTCGGGGCTCCCAAGATTTTCATGCGGAGCCGTCGGTTACCTCTCCTATGATACGGTCCGAATTCTGGAGCACCTGCCAAACGTACCGCATGATGATCTGAATATTCCAGAGGGTATTTGGGCCTTCTATGACACGATCGCTGCGTTCGATCATGTCACGCATCAACTCGTTCTCATGAGTTCGGTTTTCGTCGATCCCGAAACGAACCTGAAAGTGGCATTCGAAGACGCAGAGGCCAAAATTGATACGCTGGAAGCCGATCTCAGCGGTTCGAGCCTGCCGCAAACCGCACCCATTAATCTCAAAGGTAAAGTCTCGTCAAACGTCGAGAGGTCCCTTTTCGAAGACTCGGTTGAACGCGCAAAGAAGTACATCTATGAGGGAGATATTTTCCAGGTGGTTCTCTCTCAGCGATTCGAGATTCCGTTTGAAGGAGATCCGTTCAATCTATACAGAGCACTGAGGCAGGTAAACCCGTCGCCGTACCTGTTTTATCTGGAATTTCCCGAGTTCACGCTCGTGGGGTCCTCTCCCGAGGTCCTGGTTCGCGTGGAGGGAAGAAAAGCGGAGGTGCTCCCCATTGCCGGGACCCGGCCTCGCGGTCAGACCGAAGAAGAAGATTTGCGGTTCGAACAGGAGCTACTCGAAGACCCGAAAGAGCGGGCTGAGCACTTGATGCTCGTTGACCTGGGAAGAAACGACCTCAGTCGGATCAGTACATTTGGCAGCGTGAAGGTAGATCGATATGCATACGTTGAGCGATTCTCGCACGTCATGCACATTGTATCGTCGGTCTCCGCCACGGTTCGTGAGGATGCGGACTCCATCGACGTCCTGGCAGCCTGTTTTCCGGCGGGTACCGTAAGTGGTGCTCCGAAGGTGCGCGCCATGGAAATCATTGACGAACTCGAGACGTCCCGACGAGGGATTTATGCTGGAACAGTCGGGTATGTCAACTTTTCGGGCGATCTGGATACGTGTATTACGATCCGAACGATTCTGGTTCGCAAGGATACGGCATATGTTCAGGCGGGGGCGGGAATTGTAGCCGACAGCGACCCCGCTCGCGAATTCGACGAAACGCAAAACAAGGCCCTAGCGCTACATCGAGCCATCCAAATGGCCGCGACTGAATTGCTGTAACCAAAAATTCGACACGATAAATTATGCGATAGTTTCTTCCAGGATTTGAGTCTGTATCCATACTTTTTGGAGGGTCGGGTGGGCTGGATAGGCCTGGTATCACGGGGCGAAAATAATAACGGGAATTAATTACTTAGCGTTTTAGACTGAAATGGGATTGAAAGAACTTGTTCTTCAAAAAGGATGGGCCGGGAAGACCATTTCGCGGGCGGAGACTGCTGAACGCGTCAACGAACTCATTCGTCCGCTGATTGACTTGATGCATCTGTACAACGGATCACTCTCGGCGTCGGGCAGCAACTCGGGTGTAAGCGACATGCAGCGGGCGATGCCGGTATTGAGGGCGGATATTGGAAAACTGACCGAAACGGTTCACAGTTGCGGAGCGGTTGCGTACTCAGGCACGGACCTGTCCGCCTCATCGTATTCTGTAGAGGAAAGCCATTGGACGGCCGTTCTCGAAAGAGAGATCGCCTACGCGAGCGTGGTTTCTGACGAGAAAGCGATCGAACATCAGATGAGAACTCGGGCGATTCTAGCGAATGTAGTCGCCAACTCAGACCACCGACAGGAATTGGTCAATCAGATATTGAAAGGGGAAATGACAAAAGACGTGACTGCGCGACGGTAAGGTACTTTTGAAGACCATGGAATCACCATCCAACTCAAATACTCAACCCGTTGTCGTATCCGGAATTCAACCCTCCGGTTCGCTACACATTGGCAATTATTTTGGTGCCATCCGACAACATATCGAGCTGCACACCAAGCATGAGACGTATTACTTTATCGTCAACTACCATGCGCTCACATCGCTTCAGAATGCCGAAGCCTTAGCGCGGTACTCGCGTGACGTTGCGCTAGACTACCTGGCGTTGGGTTTCGACCCCGAAAAGGCCAGCCTTTTCTTGCAGAGCGACGTACCTGAGGTAACCGAACTCGCCTGGATATTCGATACGCTGACCCCGGTCTCTCAGCTGGAAAAGGCCGTCGCGTATAAGGACAAATTATCACAGGGAATGAGCCCGAATGCCGGCTTGTTCAACTATCCCGTCCTTCAGGCGGCAGACATCTTGATCTACGGAGGCACGCTGGTTCCGGTGGGTGCAGACCAGAAGCAGAACATTGAAATCTGTCGCGATTTAGCCCAGCGATTCAACGATCGCTTTTCTCCAGATGACCCGGTCTTGACTGTGCCCGATCCGTACATCATGAAAGACGTGGCGATCGTTCCGGGAATTGACGGACAGAAAATGTCCAAGAGCTACAATAACACGATTGGAATTTTTGACGAGGGGAAAGTGTTAAAAAAGAAAGTGATGAATATCCTCACCGATTCGACCCCTCTCGAAGAGCCCAAAAACCCGGACCGGTGCAACGTTTTTGCACTGATTCGATTATTCGGAGATCCGGAAACGGTGGACCAAATTGCCGCGGCCTACCGGGCCGGTGGATACGGGTACGGACATGCGAAAACGGAACTGCTGGAGCTGATCGGTGCGTATTTCGAAGACGCTCGAGAACGCCGCAAGGCATTAGAAGCGCGACCGGAATTCGTGATGGATGTCCTTCGGGAAGGTGGTCGACGCGGTCGCGAGAAAGCCCGCGAGATCATGGAACGCGTCCGGTCTGCGACCGGGTTGATCACAACCTATGAATGAGGGCGCGGCGTGATTTTGATTATCGACAACTACGACTCGTTCACGTACAATCTTGTGCATTTGGTTGCTGAGAGCGTTGCTCAGAATGAGACCAGCCCCGCGCCAGAGCTCGAAGTCCACCGCAACGACAAAATCACGCTGGAAGAGATCCGGGCGCTCAAACCCTCGGGCATCCTGATTTCTCCGGGCCCTGGACGCCCGTCCGACGCCGGAATCACTTGCGACGTAATTCAGAAATTCGGAGACCGTATCCCCATCCTGGGTGTGTGTCTCGGCCATCAGGCCATAGGTGAGGTGTACGGTGGACATATCACGTACGCACCCTCACTCATGCATGGAAAGACAAGTCCGATTATACACGATGGACGGTCTATTTTTAAGGGCGTTCAGAAAGAGTTCATCGCCACGCGATATCACTCTCTGGTCGTTTCTTCGGACCACCTACCGGACTGTCTGGAAGTGTCGGCCAGAACTTCCGATGGTGTCATCATGGGGGTTCGTCACAAAAAATCTCCGGTTGAGGGAATTCAGTTTCATCCAGAGAGCCTGCTAACGATTGAAGGGCCAAAACTGATCGCCAACTGGGTGGCCAGCTTGGGAGTGGTATCCAACTGACCCCCTGGAACTCTTTAGATGCCCATGCAAGCGATACTTACCCGAATAGCCGAACAAGAAGTTCTTACGCGTGACGACGCCGAGCGCGCGATGAATCTGATTCTGACCGGATCGGCATCAAATGAGCAAATTGCAGCCTTTTTAATGGGCCTGCGGGCCCGTGGTGAGACCCTCGACGAACTCATCGGATTCACCTCCGTGATGAGGTTTCACGCCGTACCGGTTGATTTACCGGACATCAACCCGTCCAGCGGTGAGGTCGGTGCCGATCATGCCCTCGATATCGTTGGTACCGGCGGTGACGGGATGGGGACTTTTAATATTTCCACGGCGACGGCATTCGTCTGCGCAGGAGCGGGTGCCCTGGTGGCCAAACATGGCAATCGATCGGTGTCTTCCAAGTGCGGGTCTTCCGATGTGTTGGAAGAACTCGGTGTCAAGACAACGCTTGGTAAGAAAGGCGTGGAGTATTGTCTTCGGGAAGTAGGATTATCCTTCATCTTCGCCCCCCTCTTTCATCCCGCCCTTAAATACGTGATGCCGGTGCGTCGTGAACTGGCCGTGCGTACCTGTTTCAACATTCTTGGACCCCTCTGCAACCCCGCCAATGTTCGCCATCTACTGGTCGGGGCCTTCAGCGTAGAGATGGCCAGGACCATGATCGAGATTCTGGCTGCTCTGGGGGCGTCAAAGATTATTGCAGTCCACTCAGACGAGGGCATGGATGAGTTGTCTATCAGCGGCCCGAGTACGGTCTTCACGTACGCTGGCGATGGAATTGAATGCGAGTCCGTATCTCCTGCGGAGCTGGGTCTTTCGCAGTATCCGATTCGGGAAGTGGTGGGTGGTGATGCTGTGCAAAACGCGGAAATCGTTTCTAGCATTCTGAACGGTTCTTCCGGTGCACCCAGAGACATTGTCGTCCTGAATGCGGCATTCGCTCTATTAGCGGCGGAAATGGTTTCGTCGGTATCAGAGGGACTTGATCGGGCAACGGAAAGTATCGACTCAGGAAATGCGCGAAGGCGTCTTGAACACCTGATAAACGCGTCAAACGATGCGGATACGGATGCCCCGGGGGAAGAATAAAATGGCCCAACCCATTCTCGATCAGATCGTCGCAAGTGTACGAGAGCGCCTCTCCATAAAGCGAATTGAAATTCGCAGTTCGGATCTTGAAGACCGCCCTATGTTCAGTCGTGAGACGCTTTCCCTGGCAGGTGCGATTAAACAGGAACGTCTCTCCATTATCGCCGAAGTGAAAAAGGCCTCTCCATCTCAGGGAGTCATTCGGAACGATTTTGATCCGGAAAAGCTGTCTGCGAATTATGCTGAGGCCGGCGCAGAAGCGATATCCGTGGTGACCGAACCCGAATTCTTTCAGGGACAGCTCGCCCACCTCGAGATAGCGCGGAATAAAGTAGATGTCCCGCTACTCAGGAAGGACTTTATCATCGATCCGTATCAGATCACTGAAGCGAAAGCACACGGCGCGGACGCCGTATTGTTGATTGCTACGATTCTAAGCAGGAGCCAGCTCGACGAATTGTGGACTGCTGCCAACGAGTGTGGATTGGAGTGTCTGGTCGAACTGTACGAGGAAAAAGAGCTCGAGCGTGTAGAAATGGATCGCGTTGAAATTCTCGGTGTGAATAATCGTGATTTACAAACCTTCCAGATCGACATCGATCGGGCATCGCGCATACTTTCTCGCGTGCCAAGCCACATCGTGCGCGTTGCGGAAAGCGGGTTTAAGTCGAGTGAAGATCTGCGCCGTGTGCATCAAGCCGGCATCGACGCGGTACTAATCGGTGAGACGCTAATGCGGGCAGAGAATCCCGGAGAATGCCTCGTCGAGCTTCGAAAAGGGTTCACGTCCAGGTCGGTTAAAGATGATTGATGCAGATGCATCTGTAATTGAATAAATGCCGGATTGAATCCCATGGAAATCAAAATCTGCGGTATTACCAATCTAGCCGATGCTCGGTATGCATCGGCTGCCGGTGCCGATTACCTCGGTTTCGTCCAATCCCCGGAAAGCCCGAGATATCTTTCCACCGCGTCAGCCGGCGAGATTATCGAGTGGGTGTTCGGCCCAAAATGTGTCGGGGTCTTCGTAAACGAGGAAGTCGACACAATCAATGAATCCATCCGGACCGCTGGATTCGATTTGATCCAGCTTCAAGGCAATGAGACCGTGGCAATGTGTGAGGCCATCGATCGACCCGTCATAAAGGCATTCAGGCCTGCAATGGACATAAATGAAGGGGATCTCAAAGAACAAATGTCGGCCTATCGCGAGGTAGTCGAATACTTCCTGGTCGATGCGTTTCACCCGACCCAGTTTGGCGGGACCGGAAAGACGGCCGATTGGAACCTCGTGGCGTCGTTGGCAGCCGAATTTCCCGTGTTCCTGGCCGGAGGCCTAAACCCGGACAACGTGATCGATGCCCTCCAAGTCGTTCAGCCCGCGGGCATAGACGTTTCCAGTGGATTGGAGAGCGAACCGGGAAAGAAGGATTTTGAAATAATCGACGCATTTTTTCGTTCGCTCGAACGAAGTGAAAAAACCGGGACGGCCACGTGAACAAAGAAAAGGAAAACCCCGTGACATTTGGCCCTCAGCCGTACGACCTACCGGACGATGGAGGCCATTTTGGACCCTATGGGGGTGTTTATGTGCCTGAAATACTGATTCCCGCGCTTCGGGAATTGGTAACGGCATACCGTGAAGCCAACCATGATCCCGAATTTCGCAGTCGGCTGGATGATTTCTTACGCACGTATGTTGGACGTCCAACCCCGCTAACGTTTGCCGAGAGGCTGACGGAGTCGCTTGGAGGGCCCAAAATCTATCTGAAACGAGAAGACCTTTGTCATACAGGCGCCCATAAAATCAACAATACACTCGGCCAGATCCTACTCGCCATCCGCATGGGCAAGCAGCGCATCATCGCTGAAACCGGAGCAGGGCAACACGGTGTGGCTACTGCGACCGTCTGCGCTCGGTTTGGACTCGACTGCATCGTGTATATGGGCACAGAAGATGTGCGACGACAGCGTTTGAACGTTCACCGCATGCGCGTCCTCGGGGCAGAAGTCCGACCGGTCGAGAGCGGTAGCAAAACGTTGAAAGATGCGACCAATGAAGCCATACGAGACTGGGTAACCAACGTAAAGAACACGTTTTATATCATCGGATCGGTGGTCGGGCCTCACCCCTATCCAGCCATGGTCAGAGATTTTCAAGCCGTTATCGGTCGCGAAGTCTCGCAGCAGCTCTCCCTCCACGAAGGCCGCTCCGAACCCGATGTCCTCGTTGCGAGTGTTGGTGGTGGGTCCAATGCGATCGGACTCTTCTACCCATTCCTGGATCAAACGCGAGTTCGTTGTATCGGCGTCGAGGCTTCAGGTGAAGGATTGTCGGGCCGCCATGCGGCCACGCTCACGAGAGGTTCGCCGGGGGTGCTCCACGGCACACTGAGCTACCTGCTGCAGGATGAAGACGGTCAGGTTCAGTTGGCCCATTCCATATCTGCCGGTCTGGATTACCCCGGAGTCGGACCGGAGCATGCCTTCTTAAAAGACTGCGGCCGGGTGGAGTATCTGACTGCCTCCGACCAGGACGCGTTGGACGGTGTAAAAATGCTTTCCAGTCTGGAAGGAATAATTCCTGCTTTGGAAACCGCGCACGCGGTGGCTCGATTACCCGAGATCGCAGGTAAGATGTCAAAAGCACAGGTCATTGTATTGAACTGTTCGGGGCGGGGAGACAAAGACATGGGTATTATCGCTGAATATCTCTAGAATCTGTGTCCAACCTTCGTCGAAAACTGCAATCCAATCACGAGGCCGGTACCAAGTCCCTGGGCATATTCGTTACATGCGGTTTCCCTGAAAAAAGTGCTTCACTTCCCATCCTGAATGCGATTGATCGCGGTGGTGCGGATTTTATCGAGCTGGGTATGCCGTTTAGTGACCCTCTCGCTGAAGGAATTCCCATCCAGCGATCCAGTGAGGCCGCGCTCCTTGGCGGCATAACCATGAACGACACGTTTGGCGTAGCCCGCAACTTTCGAAAGGAAAGTGCCACCCCTCTCGTCCTGATGGGCTACACGAACCCCGTACTTCACTACGGAATCAGCAACTTTTTTGAGACTGCTCACTCTTCAGGAGTGGACGCCGTCATACTTCCGGATCTTTCTCCTGAGGAATCCGCACCGTATCGCGAGGCCGCCAGAGAAGCAGATGTAGATCTAGTGTTTCTGATTGCCCCCACCACCCCTGAAGATCGAATTCGAGAAATTGATAACCTCTCTTCCGGGTTTGTCTATGCCGTTTCCATCACGGGACTTACTGGAAACCAGATTGATGAAATAGGCGCCGTGACACAATACCTGGAAAGAGTGAAGACGATTGTAGTCAAAAACCCTCTGTTGGTGGGATTTGGGATCTCGTCCCATGATGTTGCCGTTGAGCTTAGTCGCCATACGCAGGGATGCATTGTCGGCTCAGCCTTGATTAATAAAATCGAACATCTATGGTCGAATTCGCAGCTTTCCTCGTCTGAGCGACTAGAAAGCATCCAATCATTTATTCACGAGTTAAAGAATGGGGCATCATAATTCTCCCCGGAACCCCGATTCACGAAAATGAAAGCCCGATCATTATCTTTAATGCGCGGTACACTCATAGCGAGCGTACTGGCTATCAGCTTGTTCTCCGCCTGTGAAACCCTTCAATACCGTCCCGAGGCGATCGGTCCGGAGGGTGAAATCATGATTGTGATCGACTCACTGAACTGGGATGGCCCCCTCGGAGATGCCCTTCGAGAACACCTGGGTCCGTTTGTCGGAACCCTACCGGCGCCGGAGCCGCTTTTTGATCTTCGACGCGTTTCCATCACGTCGAAAGCATTCCTGAAAACCATCAAAAAGCAGAAAAACATCGTTTTTGCCTCTCCTCTGAGCGATTCCACGCCAGAAGCGAGATTCATACGAAGCCGACTAGACGAAGCCGGTCTGGAGTCCATTATGAACGGCCGGAATGCGGTTATCGACCGTCGGGATCTGTGGCGGCGGTATCAGCAGGTGTACTACCTCATGTCAGCCACTCCAGAAGGTATCGCCCAGTTGCTTGAAGAGAACGGGGAAGGCCTTCGGTATGCGTTCAATGAGATTGCCCGTGATCGTACCACACGGGATCTCTTCGAGAAAGGGAGACAACACGAAATCGAGGAGCGCTTATTGCGCAATCACGGGTTCGCCGTGAATGCCCAGCACGACTACATGGTCGCGATCGATACCACCAACTTCGTATGGTTAAGGCGCATCATCAGTAGAGATTCCTGGAGAAGTCTCTTCGTCTCTTACGTGGACAATGCCAGCCCGAATTCGCTGTCGCCAGAGTGGATTTATGAAGCCCGGGAACGTCTGACCCAGAGCTGGATCACCGGAAACACGGGTGGCTTTGTGGCCATCGATTTTCGGCGAGAGCTGACGACAGAGAACATCGATTTTCTCGGTCGATACGGTTTTGAAACGCGGGGTCTCTGGCATATGGTTGGCGTCGACGGAAATGGAGACCGAATCGATTATGGAATGGGTGGTGCGTTTGTCAATTATGCATTTTACGACGAGGAATCAGAACGTATTTACCTTATTGACGGAATGATTTTCGCGCCGGGCTATAGTAAAAGAGAGTTTTTAAGACACATGGAAGCCATTGCCCACACATTCCGCACACAAGACGACGAAGACCGTCGGGCCCGCACGGAGGCCCAGGCAGGGCTTTAAAGTGTCTGGTTCATTTTCTGCTAGACCTGCTGCTAGACCTGCTGCGAGACCTGCTGCGAGACCAGCGGTGAAACCCGCTGCCAGGCCTTCTTTGAAATACTGCCCGGAGACGACCCGCTGCATCACCACGAGCCTAATGCTACGAATTCAGTCTAGTCGCACCGCACCGATTTTAGTCGTGATCTTCAGCCTCCTGAGCGCGGGACTGCTTCCGGGGTGCACCGGTCCGTCCGGGGATGACGACGTTCTGCCCGATTCAGTTCTCGCCCTCGTGCTTGCCGATCTGCACCTTGCCGGTGCGGAACTTCAATTCGGGGCGTTGCGCGACAGTCTGCTCCTTGCATCCATCGCGGACGGTAGCGAAAAAGCGAGCAGAGACTCGGTTTTCGAGATGCATCATCTGACGGAAGAGACCTTCAATCAGGCTCTTGAGCCGTATATCGAAGACCCATCCCGATTCGTCGCCTTGTATAGCCGAGTATTGGATCGGTTGAATCTTCAGCGACGAGACCTCTTCCAAGAGGTGTCAGAATTGGAAGAGCGTTAAGGTCGTCCGGGCAGTCGAGATATCCGCGGTGTGCGAGCCACCGGGTCATCTGCTCGATTCGATACCACGGGATCCCGCTGAGTGCGATACAATTTCGCGGAAAAAGACCGTCGCTGCATACACGCAGCACTTCTCGTAATTCGTGCTCATGTTCTGGATTCGGTACGAAGGACCGGTGTCGACGCAGGCACACGTCACACGTTTCACAATTCGGTGCGTTGAATTCTCCAAAATGGGCGAGCAGTTGACGGCGCCGGCACGAATGACTCAAGGCGTATTTGAGCAGGTCCAGGAGTCGCCGAGTCGAACATTTCCGTCGTCTGCTTTGTGGAGATCCTCGTTCAGATCGAATCTGTCGGACGAAATAACGATGACGAATTACATCTTCGGTCCCGAAAAGAAGAGTAGCGTACGATTTCTGTCCGTCTCTTCCGGCCCGACCTGCCTCCTGATAGTAGCTCTCGAGAGAAGAAGGGAGCCCTACGTGCGTTACGGAACGTACCTCTGGTTTGTCTATACCCATCCCGAAGGCGCTGGTAGCTACGACAATCCGTTTCTCATCGGATAGCCATTGGGATTGAGCTTCAGATCTCGCGCGGGCGGATAGCCCTGCGTGGTATACACAGGTCGCGTGACCATCGATAGCGAGATACTCCGCCCATCGTTCCACCAATGAGCGGGTTTGTGCATACACAACAGCCGATCCCGAAACGCGCTTTAGGATTTCGTTCAGGTGCTTGCGTTTCCCATAACTACGGAAGACCGAGAAGACCAGGTTTGGCCGGTCGATGCCGCCGATAATTTTTGTGGGTTGATTCAGTTTCAGGCTCCGGCAGATGTCTTCTCTCACGGCCGGTGTAGCTGTTGCCGTCAACGCAATGACCGGTGGTCGACCCATCAAGCTGTAGCTGTGACAGATCTGTCGATAGGACGGTCGAAATTCATGACCCCACTCGCTGATGCAATGGGCCTCGTCGACAGCGAGTAGAGAAAACCGTACCTGTGGCGCCCACGTTTCGAATTCCAGGCTTTGGAGTCGCTCCGGCGCCAAATAGAGTAGGCGACCGCGCCCGTTCCTTACGCGGGAGAGTATTGCGGTTCGCTCCAGTCTCGACTGCTCGGACGTTAGACAATCAGCAGAAATTCCACGTTTGTTCAGCGCGCAAACCTGATCATGAATCAGGGAGATAAGCGGCGATATAACCAGAGTTACACCCCCGAGTAAAAGTGCGGGTAGCTGAAAGCAAATCGACTTTCCGCCTCCTGTAGGCAGGATTGCCAGCGTATCGCACCCGGACAGAGTGCTCTCCACAATCTGGCGTTGACCAGAACGGAAATTATCGTATCCCCAGTAGCGCTTGAGCACCTGTTCGGCCCGGATCATGGCCGAATGATTATTCTTTCTGGTTCGTCTGTCTTGAAGATTCAATAGCCGCCAGCAAGCCTGTAACAGCCTGAGATACGTCCAGGCCTTCCGTTGAAAAAACGATCTGCGCCCGTCGATACGTCGGCTCTCGGTCGGCGAGGAGCGCCTTCAATTGATCCCTGTTACTAAATAGTGGGCGCTCGTAGCCCGACTGTTCTATCCGCTCGATCAACGTCTCTTCTGAAGCGGATAGATACACAACCAGGCCGTTTCGTAACGCACTATCCATCGAGTGTCCGGTCACCAGAGCTCCACCGCCGAGGGCGATCACGGTATCTGTCCAATTAAACGATTCCGTTAACGCGGCCTTCTCAACTCTGCGAAACTCAGATTCGCCCTGTTGTTCAAATATTTCGTGGATCGTCAAACCCGCCTTCTCTTCGATGTATTCATCCAGATCGACAAACGAATACCCTTGGGCACTCGCCAGGAGCGGTCCCAACGAGGACTTTCCGGATCCCATAAACCCTGTGAGGTATATTCGCGAACTTGTTTGCATCGGGACGACTCGCAGTGCGTAAGCTGCCATTAGACAGAAAAGAAGATATTGTCCTTAATATTAAATAGTCGTCGATCGTGCCGACTTACCGACTGGATATTGAATACGATGGGACTGACTGGCACGGCTGGCAATCGCAGCCGGATGACCGAACGATTCAGGATGCCATCGAGTCGGCATTAACCACGTCGCTACGATTCCCTGTTTCGATCGTGGGTTCGGGAAGGACCGATTCCGGCGTCCACGCCCGCGGCCAAGTTGCCCATTTTACTCCCGAAAAGAATATTGACGAGGCTCGGCTGCTCGCTTCCGTCAACGGGATTCTTCCTGACACGATCGCCGTTCGGAACCTCGTTTTAGTCAAGGAATCGTTTCATGCTCGCTATGACGCCCGGAAACGTCGTTATCGATACCGGATCTGCTGCACTCCCCTGGCCATCGGACGACAATATCATTGGTTCGTGTCACCTACGCCAGACATTGCGGCCATGAATCAAGCTGCTGATGCTCTCATAGGCGAACACAACTACAGTGCGTTTTGCCTTTCGAATTCGGAGACAAAGAACCGCGTTTGCACGATCTTCGAAGCCCGGTGGCATGACGACACGGCCCAAGACACCTGGTATTTTGAGGTGACTGGTAATCGATTTCTTCATGGCATGGTCCGGAGTATCGTGGGTACGCTCGTGGAAATTGGACATGGAAATCGTGACGTCGGCTCCATCCCGGCACTGCTGAAAAGCGAGGATCGACGGAATGCCGGCTTTTCTGCTCCGGCCCTAGGACTCACTCTGGAAGAGGTCGTTTACGATTCGTTCAAATAGGGTCATTTTCGGGACCCCGAGGCACCGAAGGATCAGCGTTGCGTTATAGACCCCGAAATTGGCAACCACCCACCCTTTTCCATGACCTCTCGTGTACGATTTCCTACCCGGATAAGCTGGCTAGTCGTCCGTGTTTCGGCTTTTGCTTTCGCATTCCTGTTCGCCGGCTGTGAGCGCAAGTTCGCTGATCTGGAGACTTCAGGAATCGAACTCATTGAACCGGATGCTTCCGTCGTGCATGCAGAACCGGTGGTCACCGTACGTATCAAGCTGTTGTCTGGCGACCCCGTTACGCGGGTAGATCTTGGCGCGTTTCCAATGAGTTTCGACCCAATCAGCGATACCTGGGTGGCCGAGATCACGATGAACAGAGCGTTAAATCGACTCGTCGTCAGGTCCTATGGCGAGATAGATCCACCAAAACTGGATACGATTGACTTGTTTCATATGCCATTTGAGGTGACCACCGCGGGATCCCGATTGCGGTTGGGTCTGGGCGGGCATACGATGACGCCCATACCGGGGGGCGGGGTGTTAGCAACCGGGGGTTCACAGAGCACAACGGGTCTGGCTCAGGACCGTGCACTGCTCCTTCCATCGATTCGAGATGATTCGTTCACCGAGGTCGCCGCGTCTATGCTCGAAGCCCGAGTCGGACATTCGGCGACGCTGGTCAATGATGGCCGGATTATCATTCTTGGAGGCGGATCTTCCGCTCAGATCAATTCTGTAAATGAACTGGTAGAGCCGGCAGAAATGTATATCATCGAAGACGGTCTATTCGTACCTCTCCACGTTGAGGGCGACCCGATCCGTAGAATGTATCACACGGCCCTATACAGAGACAGTCCTCAGGGGCCCATTGTTGAGCTGATCGGAGGAACGGGGGACATATTGTACACACCGGAGCCCCTTCTCGGAACGCGTGCCGATATCCGGTCCTTCCTCCTTCGAAATGATACGCTTCTGGCTTTAAGCCCTGCCGTGGGTCCTTTTATTGAAAGACTTTCTGGTCACACTCAGGTAGAGCTTGCCGACAACCGATTTGGGGAAGCAGGACTTTATCTCGTTTCAGGACTCGGTGGCGGGCCACCAGACGTTCCGGTTAGTGTGTTCGTTGATTTCCGTTCACCCTTGGGAATCTTCGTTGATCCGGCTCCACCGTCCTTGATACCTAGAAGTCTTCATGCGGCGACTCGACTGGGATTCGGTATCGTTGGACTCTTTGGAGGGATTGATCTTCGAA
>JADFHF010000085.1 GCA_022567305.1 Bacteroidota bacterium
TTATAGGATTTATCGCTATAATAGTGAGGGCGCTTTGGGGAGATTATGGGGAACCGACTCTGAACAAAAGAAAAGCCCTCCCCGCAATTCCCTGCTAGGCAGGGAGTTAGAGAAAGGGCTTGACCTTGTACCGCGTACGGGATTTGACAAAGGCGTTGAGTTGAGTTTCGCATAATGCAGAGAGAGCAAAATTGGAAGTGCGTCGTAGCCTACGGTTCAGAAATGATCGAATGGACATCGTCTCAGATCGTTTTCTAATCCCAATTGCACTTCCGCCTCTAACCCCGTTTCTTTAGGCTCATTCTCCTGAAAGCGTGATGGTCGGCAAATCTTTATCCCACTACAAGATCCTCGAAGAACTGGGCCGTGGCGGCATGGGGATCGTCTATAAGGCCGAGGATGTCAGTCTGGATCGCATTGTAGCTATTAAGGTACTGCCTGCCTCAGCGTTGGCATCTGAAATTGATCGAGCCCGGTTTTACCGGGAAGCGAAGGCCTCAGCGAAGCTGAATCATCCGAATATCGCGAGTGTGTATCAGATAGATGAAGCCATCCCGTCGGATGCCCCCCATGGCACGGAGCCGAGTCCCTTTATCGCCATGGAATTCATCCAGGGCGAGACGCTTGAAGATCGAGTTGAGTCTGGCCCCCTGAAACTTGACGAGGCCGTTGAGATCGCTACCCAGGTCGCGGAAGGTCTTCAGATGGCTCACGGGAAAAATGTCGTCCATCGAGACATCAAAAGCGCCAATGTGATGCTCGACGAGACAGGTCGGGCCAAGATCCTGGACTTCGGCCTCGCTCAGACTGCAGCTTCGACAAAGCTTACCGCCCAGGACACGACGTTAGGCACTATCGCCTATATGAGTCCCGAACAAGCACGCGGCGAGGAGGTGGATCTGCGCACAGATATCTGGGCTTTGGGTGTCGTGCTCTATGAAATGATCTCGGGCATGCATCCATTCCCTGGAGAATACCAGCAGGCCGTTGTCTATAGCATTCTAAATCAGGAACCGGAACCGCTAACTGCTCTTCGAACCGGCGTTCCCATGGCACTCGAAGAGATCGTCAGCAAGTGCCTCTCCAAAAACGCCGACCTTCGATACCAGGGTTGCGCTGAACTGCTCGTCGATCTGAAGCGACTTGATCTGGAGAAACGATCATCGGCATCTGCGTCCCTTGCGATGTCGGGCGTCCAAGAACCGATCTCTGTTGAGCAGCCAATCTGGAGACGATTTTCCCTCCCTTTAGTAGCACTCCTCCTTCTAGCCGTCGGTTACTTTTCAGCTCAGATTCTTATCGGACCACCTGATACCCCGACCTCGTTGAGGTGGTATACGCTTCCCGTGGAGGGTCGAAACCCGGAGATCTCATCAAACGGTCGCTACGTTGCGTACGTCAAATCGACTTTAGGTGTGTCACAACTCTATATATATGATTTGGAAACCCGAAAAGACGTCGCCGTGCCCGAGGCATTCTCACCACTTCGAACTCAGTTCTCACCTGATGAAAATCACCTTTTCTACTCGGTCGATCAAACCAAGTCCTTTGTCGTGAGCGTGCCTGACCTTATGACCGGTACGGAGGTGGTGAGACCGACGCCTACTTTTGACAACACGATAGGATGGACAACCGACGGTAATCTTGTTTACAGAGAAAGAGGGCTGCGTAGCTCTTCCTTAGGCGGGGCAGATCCGACAATACTGTTAAGTTTTGACGCGATTCAGGGTGAACTTCAAGCTGTTAATTTTTATTTAGAGTGGATCGAGGAGCATGAATTAGCACTCGTTGTGGGTGTCGATTCTTCCGGACAAGGAATTCACGTATTGGATGCGAGAAAGGCATCGTCGCACCTCTTAGTCTCCGACGCGAGCTACGGGATTTCAGTTCAGGATCAACTTATCTACTTGGATAACTCTAGATTACCGGCACAGTGGACCATTCAGTCGATTGATTTTAAGAATCGTCAGCTTATTGGAACCCCACGTCCGCTTTGGGCAGCGGAAGCCCACGCTGGTTCGGGGGGGCCCGCTATGTCGAGAACGCTGGCTGTGAGCTCAAACGGCGTGCTTGTGCGAAATTCACCTGCTCTGAACGAACCAAAAATATTTTCTGTACGTCAAGGCCTTCGCTCTGACTTTCCTATAGAAAGTAGAAATTGGAATAGAATTCGATCTTCACCGGATGGACGAAAGGTTGCCATAGAAGACCGTTCTGCTGGTGGATCGGTACAGATTGTTGTTGCTGAGCTTGAGACGGGAAATCTTACGCACCTCACGGGTGAAGGAAACAATCAGTTCCCGGTCTGGACACCGGATGGTGAACGAGTAACGTATGTAGCGTTTGGGGATTCGACCGTTGAACTCCGAGAACGCTCTGCCGACGGAAGTGGTTCATATACGACGCTCTTCTTGTCAACAAGCTTTATTGGCTGGCCCGATTGGTCAAGAGACGGTAATCGGTTAGCCTTTTTTAATGGCAACCAAGAACGTGTGCGGATATACGACCGCCGTACCAATTCTATTACGCATATCCTCGCGGATGGTGGAAGCCGTCCTATCATGTCGCCCGACGGTAGATATGTAGCCAGTGACAATATTCCGGAAAGCAAGGATATTCTAATTGATGATCTGGACGGGCCCGGTCATTGGGTTATCCCTTCTATTGTCGATATTAGCGACATCAGGTGGTCGCCGGACGGCACGAAACTGTACCACAAAAACGATCCTAGCGAACAGAGCATTTATGAGATTCCTGTTTCAATAGAGTCTGGATTTCGACAACTCGGCCCGCCTCGTCTCGTCTATGATCATGGGAATTCATTTCAGTACGATTTGCTACCCGACGGCGCGTTTGTGGGAGTGGAACTGGTATCTGCAGGTAATCGAATTGAAGTGGCTACAGGATGGCTTGAGAACGTACAGAGACAGTTGAGTGAAGATTAATCCGATTCTGATACCATGATTGGACAGTCTTTATCCCACTACAAGATCCTCGAAGAACTGGGCCGCGGTGGCATGGGGATGGATACGCAGACGGCTGACTAGCCGACTAATGATGCCTAGACTGGAACCGAATTGCAGCCTCTCCTTCTTGCACCAAGCCGTTGTGGTTATTACACTTTTACCAACTCAGGATCGTACGCTCTTTAAAAATTTGATGGCTAGCGGTCCGTAGAATATCTGTTAGGCAGCTTCACGGATAGTCCTATGTTCCTCTGGCTGAGTCTCGGTGCGATTCTCGGTGCCCTGTTCATCAGGTTCGCACGGAGCCGAAGTCCCGACGGCCAGCTGCGCTTCTTCGCTGTCGGCTTGGTGGTTGCAGCGGTCATCTACGTGGGTTTCGCACTGGCGGACGGCGTTGAGTGGATCGCGCTTGAGGCGGCTGGAGTCGGCCTTTTTGTGCTTCTGGCTTATGCTGGTCTGCGGCACTCGCCGCTCTTGCTGGCGCTTGGGTGGACGGTGCACGTCGGCTGGGACGTCGGTCTACATTTGGCGAGGCAGCAGGTGGTCGTACCGGCGTGGTACCCCTCCGCGTGCATCAGCTTTGACTTGCTAGTGGCTGGCTATGTTGTCTGGACCGTCTGGGCGACACGCTCGCGGAGCACATCGGAGCCGAGTACAAAGCATCGTTGTTAGCGAATCAAGAGAAAGTATTGAAACACCTTCTGGAGGCCTAACTAGTAGTCAGTCGATTAGACTGACGCGCTCTCCTTTTCCGTTTATTACCGGTGTGTGAATCTCCGAAATCGATGCTAACCGCTCATTGCATTCACTCAGTGAATTGTTTAGACTCACTACTATTATCGTCGCTGATCCCATTTCAAACACATCGCGAGTTGGAAATGATGATCAGTAGAAGACCCGTTATGTCTCACTGACTCTGCTTTGCCCAACGAGGTAACACCATGGGTGGTACTGGAGCCCCAGAGCTCGTCATCATCTTCCTTTTTCTGGCCGTGGGGATATCCCTGTTCTTACTCTATTTGTTTCGGCAAAGAGCACGAAAAGCGCCTTCGGCCACAACAACGGATACCGTCCCCTTCTCTGAAATACAGGACCTTATTAAGGATGCCATAGCGGGCGCGGTCGAGCCCATTGAGAATCAGCTGGAGACCTTGTCGCAGCGACTCGATGCCCTGGAGACAAGTTTGTCTGCCAGCGAGAGATAAGAACTGCCGGAAAGTGGATAATCAGGTGGAGCGATATATGCGTACGCACATTAAGCGTTCGCCGATTATCGTCCGCAGAGTACATGTTGAGCAGATGTTTGCTATGGATCAGAATAATTCTAATCTAAGGAGGAGATAAGTTATGGTAGTCATAGTGGCGATTGGAATTGGGCTTAGCATCCTCACTATTTTGCTGTTCGTGTATATCTTAGTGGATTGTATACGGCGAAACGAAGCAGACTTCCCCACACTCATTTATGGCGGTAAAGCGATCAGCCAGAGGGTCGTCAAGAAGACGTGGACATGGATTTTGACCCTGTCTTTCATTTTGGGCTTGTCTACCAGTCTGCAGATTTGGAGTGCCTCAGAAACCGGTCGCAATATTACACTACGCTCTGGTGCTATCGAATACAGTACGTCGCCTTTCCACGTCTACGAGGTCAAGAAAATCAGCGACGAGGAAGTCTATCGGAAGAGAGCCTTTCGAGTTCCTCTACTTTTTTTCCTCGGGGTGTACCTATACTACCGTGGGGTTAAGCGATTCAGTCAATTAGACTGACTAACTCTCCTTTTCCGTTTATTACCGGTGCGTTCCGGATGTCCGGCGAGTTCATGAGCGGTTCTCGGAGAGCGAAGAGAAATGCACGCGATCCCCTTCCCCCTGTGAGCTGTCGGTTCATTTCGAGGAGGCTCTCAAGTCGTTTTAGACCGGAATACCTTGAATCAACGAGCCATAAAACGCGTGCGTTGTGCTGGCCGAAAGCGTCCTTGTGGTATCCGTTTCTTGCTCTCGTCAGATGAAGTGACTACACTCATGGAAAATCAATTGGGGCGATAGGCGGACGCCGTGGCTGAAGATCGGGAAACCGCATTCGCGTGACAGGCTGTTGAGAAATATCATTTCTTCGGAAAGCGAGTAACCTCATGAGTCAACACCTCGAAGCACTCATTGACGATCACTCTGACATTATGGCCGAGCAGATGGTGAAGGCTGTCGAGTGGGCCGGGTCGGAGGAAGACATTCGCCATGCATTCAACAAGCTCATCGATGAGTTCATTGAGAAAGCGGGGCTGACGGTAAAAGGCCGACATGAATACGGCCTAGCAGGCGGCCGCATCGACTCGAAATACGGTGGCGTGGTCATTGAATACAAGTACCCAAAGGGCACTGGCAAAATCACGGAGAACAAGAACGCACCGGGCGTAAAGGCCGTCGTACAGCAGATCAAGAAACGCTTCCAGGATTTTCAGGCGGAAGAAAAGGTCGGGATGGAGCGCATCTTCGGGGTGGGATGCGACGGCGACACATTTGTATTTGTACGGATGCGAGGCGCTAAGATCGATGTGGAAGACCCGCAGCCGGTCACACCACACACCGTCCAGCGCCTGCTACGCGCCATTGTCTCGTTGGGCGCGCGTGGGCTTTCGTTCACTCCCGAGAACCTGACTGCCCACTTCGGTTCCGAAAGTACGAGTGCACGGGACGGCGTCCGGTTGATTCACGACCTGATCCACGAGACTGACAACCCCAAGGCGAAGACCTTTTTCAGCCAGTGGCAGATTCTCTTCGGCGAGGTCTGCGGCGCCCTTTCGGCCAAGGACATTAACATTCTCTCCGCTCAGGTGTTCTCGACCCGCGATGGCTACGCCATCAACCGCTTCCAGATGACCGATCTGAGCCGGCGGCCGTTGCCCCAGGGGTTTCGGCTCGAAAGATTGCGAAACGACTTGAACCAGGTTTTCCTCGGCAAAAAGTCGATGGAGGACCTTCTCGCCCGTCACGGCGAACACGCCGTGCGAAGACAGGACAATCGATTTCGCCGGCCATCGGAGTTGCGCATCGACAACGACATTTCACAGGAGTTTACAATTCTGGAAATTCGTACGACCGATCGACCGGGATTGCTCTATGACATCTCGAAGATCATCGATGAACACAAGTTGAATATTCACCGCGCCATGCTGACAACCGAGGCTTACGGCGTCATCGATGTGTTTTACCTGACCGATCTGGAATACAACAAACTTCACGACGGCGCCAAGGAAGAAATCCTGGCTTCTGGGCCGCTTTCGGAACTTTTCGAAATGCCCGTGGAGGTCGTGCGGCGGGCGCGGGGCGTGATCGTGCACTCGGAGTTCGGGCGCCGGCTCTCCGAGAACCGCAGCCGCGGCACGGACCACGGCGTCGCCGGCCCGGTCTTCTTCCTGGGTGGCAAGGTCAAGCCCGGT
>JADFHF010000086.1 GCA_022567305.1 Bacteroidota bacterium
AGAAGGGCCGCGGCATCCTTCTGCAGCTCGGTCCACAAGCTCAAATCAAATTGAGGCTCGGCAAATCGCCAGTAGAGATGCGCCCCATGGCCCGAGGAGACCACCATCGTGGGGCAGGGCATGCCCGCATTTGCTGCACGATCAGTCGCGGTGCTGGGCGCGGTATCATCAAAATCAGCAACGATTGCCCGGGCCAATCTAACGCAGTGTCGACACTTACCGCACAGCGGCTGATCCGGAGTGCAATCTCCAGCTCGCTGTCCCCCAACGGTTCGTCGTGGATTGACGCCGACATAGATTCCGACGCCTAGGCGATTGTCGCGTGCAAATCCGTCGGCGACTTCGTGAAGCTCGGACGCGTGATGCCAGCTCGAACGAGCAGGCCGCAAGCGGCGAATCTCGACCCAATCAGATGGCTCGATGAGTCCTTCGACGAAGAGGGTGAGCTGTTGAACACGTGAATCAGTGATCATTCGTTGTCTACTCGAATCGAACCTCAGTCGTTGCCCGGAACTCTTAAGAACGTGCATTCATCAACCTCGCGGTCACCGCACGCTCGCCAACCATTCCCACATCCTTTGAGCGACCTCGTCGGGTAGACGCTTAGCCACGTCATGCCAACCACCAGACGGCTGCAACAAATTCGCGGCCCGCTGGACATCACGAGCCGCCCCGTTAGGGTGAACACGGAAAGCGAGGATTTCGGGCGTCTCATTGCCCGACGGACACGGATCAATCAACGTCGTCTCCGCTAGTGGCTCAGAGAGGCGGTAGAGCAAATGTGTCCGCGCGTCCGGATCGCCGCCCCATCTTGCGTCCGTCTTCGGCACGAAGTTTGGTGAGAGAACCATTGCACAGGGACAGCTCGCGTGTACCACAACGTAGACCGGTCGTGGCACCTCGGTTAGTATCATGGCTCTCAGTAGCGCCTTCGTGGCGTCACGGACGTCGGCAAAGTGGATGCCACCCCGGATGAGAAAAGGCAACTTCCCTTGCAGGAACCGAAGTATGTTGCTCGTTGAGCGGAACCGATGGTCACCGGGTCCTAGAAGAGCCGGGGGACGGATAATGACCAGCTGAACTCCCAGCTCCTCCGCCAGCTGCATCGCCTGCCGCTCCGCCTGGATCTTCGAGTGGTAGTAGGGCCATGACGATACTTCGCTTTCACAAAACGGAGCGTTCTCGTCGGCTTTGGAGTCTTGGGAGCGAAAGCAGGCGACCGTACCCGTGGTCGATACGAAGATCATTCTGCAATCGTGGTCAGCAGCAAGGCGGACCATATTGAGTGTCCCATCGACATTGGTCCTGTAGAGCTCGGCTGTGTCGACGCGGCTGTGTCGAACCACGGCGGCGAGGTGGAAGATACCGCTTAAACCATTCAGCCGTTCATCGAACGTCCAGCTGGCCGTCTCGGTGACCGATCCGCGCAGCGTCTCCACCCGATGGAGGGATCGTGTCCAGTCGTAACTATTCCAAGTATCCCCGTCGCGCACAAGAGCCACCGCTTGGTAGGACTCAGAAGCAGCATGTAGCGCGGTCAGCACGTGCCTGCCGAGGAATCCGGTAGCTCCTGTAACCAGGAACGATCCTTCAATCATGCGAATTTAGGTAGGAGTATCGGTGGAAGCCCATGACATTCTGGTTTCTAAGGTGTATCAGACCAACGGCAGAGCGCTCTGTAGTCACCGATGTCCTCTGCTTGTGGACCCCAAGCGAAGCCATCGCCCTCATCGGCTCTCACAAGAATCTCCCGATGCAATAGGTCCTCAAATGCGGCTTCCAGCGTGGGGAGGTGCGCTTCGGGTTGGCGGATTACAATCGACTTGGCTGTGAGGGAATTGAGTGGCACGATTGGTTCACCGAGCGACTCTGCCACAATCTCGTAATCGCGACATACCGGCTTGAAGAGGGAGGTCAACAGCTTTCTCACCTTGGGGTCTTTCAACTCTGCGTTGACATCTATGCGATCCCGGGGCGCATAACCGTTCAGTGTGATGTGGTGTCTTATCGCCGGTTGATTGGGGAAGGCAGCCACTGCCTCCGGATAGAAGAGGTGAATCCAGTGGTATCGCATTCCGCGCTCCACGATGGGGTCAATTGCATCCTCACTTCTCAGACGAGTGTCGATGACGTGGCCTCCACGAAGACGTAGTGCCCGCCGTAGCCATTGAACATCGATGCCGTCAATTTGGTTCTGCTTCAGAAAGCAGCGTAGATGATGGGTTGTGGTTGCCATATGCGCCTGCAGCTCTCCCATAACCTGTCGGGCAACAGCGTGCACCTCCTTCGTGGGATCGAGTAAAATTGGCTGGCCGCAGGCTACGTGCAGCCGCCCGAGGCGGACTCTCCCCAGAAAGAGTCGGAAGCTCCAAGCAAGGAGAGAGCGAAGTTGCATCTTAGGTTTGCGCCCACCGCGAAGCTCGCCGAGAAAGGTTTTCTCCTCTGGGACGCGGTCGTAGGTGATCGCAACCGGCAGGATCGTGCATATCTTCCCAGTCGACTGCAGGCTCCTCAGCAGACCAGTGCGAGGTCTGAGGTATTGCCTTGACCTGCTCCTTGTCCCCTCGATGAAGAACAGTAATGTATGGTTGAGTTCGACCAGATCATTGACCTTCTTAAGCAGCTCCTTGTCCGCCCGGCCAACACCGCGCTTTATATAAAATGCTTGAAGCATCGTGAGAAGTTTGCCGATGACAGGAATGCGGCCGAACTCCTCCGCAGCGGCGATATGCGGAATAGTAATGTTAAGGTCCGGTCTCATTAGAAAGAGATAGGGGCAGACGACAAAATCCATATAGCTTCTGTGCGACGGTATTAATACCAGCAGACTGTCATCTGGGACGGACTTCCTCGCGAACTCGAAGGACTCCCAATCAAAAGTGACCTTGTCAGTGCACCTTCTCAAGGCCTTCGTGATCACGTAGCCAGCTATACGGATGGCAATGTTCACCCCCGGTTTCCGCATAACTGAGCGAAAGTCGTTCTTAGCTTCCCAGTATCGGTGTCCGGCAAAGATGATCTCAGAATCATCACCCCGCAGCAGATTCTGGTAGATCCCACGACAAACCGTTCGGATGTATTCCTCCGCATCGAAAGATGGATGATCGAGTGGCTTAGAGGAACGGAAATCAAAGGTGTTGTTAAAAAAATATGAAAACGTCTGGTTGATATAGTTTAGATATTCTCTTAGCTGCTTCGCTGGCTTATTTCCCCAAATCTTATCCACATATTTCCAGAGTAAATTCCGCGCACGAACCGGAACCATACGGCTAATCCAGAGTCGTGGGCTGCTTCGGCTGATGTACCTCACCCGGGGGATCTTGCCAACCCTGTGGAATGTGAAGAAGTCTGTGATTACCCTGCCGCAGGTGTCAATACGCAAACTGTTCTTCAGACCGGCTACTGCGTGGATAATGTATGGCTGATCTGCTCCGCTTGGACTCTCCCCGAAAGCACTGTCGATAACGCGAGCAGCGACCTCGTCGACGGGTACCACGTCTGAGCGCACGGAAGACCTTGCGACAACAGTCCTCAGACGTCCTTCCCCGATAAGTCTAACGACACCTGCGAAGGCTGCGTAGCTGTCGACCCAGCCTGGGAAGGGATAACGCCAGCTCGCCGAGATTATACTCGGTCTTACGATAGTGAGCGGGATTTCGCCTCTGCGCTCGACCAGCAGGTGCTCCGCAATTGACTTGGTCAAGGTGTAGGTATTGGGATGACCTGTCTCCTCCAGCAGTTCACTCTTGAGTGCAGTTCCATCGATGATCGACTGATAGATCGACTCGGCGGAGCGCGGCAGCGGTGCAAGGCGCTCCTCTATTGGAGATCCAATATCCGAAAGCGTTGTAACGTATGCGGTGGAGACGCTTACCATCGACCGGAGCCGCCGAAAAGAACGTGCCAGCTCGAGCATATTGAGGCAACTGGTAATGTTCGCCGCAGCCGCCTCGATTATCGGGAGGTCGAAATTGATGGATGCGGCACAATTGATCACGTGCGTTACTCTATCAACAAGCCGGGTCCGTGTCGACTCGTCAAGCCCACACCCATCATCGGTCAGCTCTCCGGCAAGTATCTCGACCCGCTCCTGCCATCCTTCCTTTAACATGGAGAAGCACGGAGATGACACGACTTCGGAGTGAAATCTCTCCTCTGCGTATATATCTTTCTTGGGGCGGATCAGGACGTGGATTGTTGAGATACTCAGCTCTTCACGGCGACGGAGCAGCTCTTCAAGAACGACCTTTCCGAGGAAACCGGTGACGCCCGTGAGCAGGAGTTCGTTCTTTTTGGCCAGTGAGGACTTCAACGGTCAGTTCTCGTCCTGGGGGATTTAAATCTCCTCGGGCAAGTCATGAGATCCATCTGTATGCGGGTTAACTAGCTGGTTTCCGGAACCGAAGACGTTATTGGGGTCGATGGTGAGTTTCGTATGCTGACTCCACTTTATGGCGGCCGGAGACATGATGTCTGGGAGGAAACGTTGACGAAGCTTACCGACGCCGTGGTGATGTGACAAGGAGCCACCGGATCGAAGGATCTCGTCGCGCGCGGCTCGTTCTATCTCTGCATATACCTCGCTCGGATTCTCTAACCCTTTATAGTAGAAAGCATAGTAGAAGTAAATGCACACACCAGTCTGGTAAACTTGGGTCACCCGAGCTGAAATGTAGGGGTTGCCCGGCAGTTTGCGTTTCCGGTGTTCCTCCCATATCCGGCGGTTAACATTGTCGCAGAGTGAAAGCGCCTTGCTCCACGGCACCGATGTCTCAAACGACTCACCGAGGATGTAGTGGTTCATGACGAAGTCACGGATGTAGGCTATCCCGAAAGTGAGCTGGTAACCTCTCTCGCCATTCTCACTGCCGGCCTTCATTCCGCCGTATCGGGACGCAATGCTGTAGACAGACTTCTCCTGAATCCGTACCTCCCCGCGATTGCCTTCGAACACAAAGGTGCAAGCAACCATGCGCTCAGGGTCGAAACCTCGCAGGCGCGTGACATACCACGCTTCCAGCTTGCTTTTGAGGGCTTTCCAGCCTTCGGACTTGGGTTTCAGTGCGATGCTGAACTGGAACTGAAGATTGTCAACCAACCGTATGCTTGCGGGCGGAACACCCTCTTGGGTCAGCTCATACATGAAGGAGACGCCATCCTCGAAACTCGGAAAAAGGATTGAGCCGTAATGTTGAACCTCGGGTGACGAGAACAGCTTCACAACCGCGCTGGTAATGATGCCTAAGTTGCCTTCGGAGCCGAAAATCCAGCGCCGGGGATCAGAGCCTATAGATTCACGCGGCGCAACAGACGAGCGCGTCAGCATACCTTTGGCGGTCACAACGTTAATGTCTAACACTAAATCTTCGATGTTGCCGTAGCGGTTCTTTTTCATGCCGCTTGCATATGTAGCGATCCAGCCTCCTAATGTGGAAAACTCGACACTGTCCGGTTCGTGGCCCATGGTGAAGCCGTAGATTTCGAGCTGTTCCATAATATGGCGGCCAATCGCACCCGCCTCGATGCGAGCCATTCTGTTGGTAGAATCGATCCACAGAATGCGGTTCATCCTGCTCATGTCGACCGATACTATGGTGCGCTCCTCGTCGGTGGGACAGAGCAGGGCTTCGGTGACGTTCGTTCCTCCGCCGTATGGAATCAGGCTGACGTCGTGTTGCAGGGCGGCTTTTACGATCGCAGAAACCTGTTCCTCATTGTCAGGGTAGATTATGAGATCTGGTACCCGCCCCAGGACGCCGTATTTGATGTTGTACATCTCCCCCTGAGTATGCCCGTGACCGCGGCGTAATCTGAGTTGAGCATCATCGGTGATTTGATCTTCTTCGAGAAATTCCCTGACTTCACGCAGAAACTCGGGATTCGCCACTGCCTCCGGAATATCAGGGGGGTAGCTAGAGGGGTTAGTTTCCTCCGGTCGGATATCCACGTCCATAATGCCGCTTATCCATGGCAGCAGGGCAGGCATCTCTATCCCGCTGAAGTAATACCGCTCGCCCGTTAGCTCGACGTTACCTCTGGAATTTATCCTGAAGACGGTATCGCGAAAGCCCC
>JADFHF010000011.1 GCA_022567305.1 Bacteroidota bacterium
GCTATGTACTCATGAATGAGTGTGCATTTGAATTGATATAAATCCAATACTTACGGATCACTGGATCCTGGTTTGTGGGATCGGCTTGACACTTCATGCAGCTCCATACCATGAGTCTGCTAGCTTTAGACTGCCCCCACGCCCACAATTGACTGATACGGAGATGCAGCATCTTGGACGGATTCGATTTGTCTGCCGATAAAAGAAGTGTCCGCAAAACCGGGGTAGAACCCTAAATCGAGATTTGACGGAGGGTGCCTGCTATTGAATCATATGCACCGTGCGTGTTGGGAACGGGATCTCGATGCCACTTTCATTCAGGGTATTGTAGATCAGCTCCGTCATTTCCAACTTCCTGGCAAATTGCTTCCCATAATCGTCCACCCACACCCGGGCCTGCATGTCGAGGGAGAAATCGCCCATATTCAAGAAGAGCACCTGGGGTTCAGGCTCCTGCAAAATGTCGTCCAGCCGGCTGATCACATCCAAAACAATCCGTTTGACCTCGGCCACGTCACTGCCGTAGGCCACCGCGAAATTCACGCTGACCCGGATAGACGCATCGGGTTTGGTGTAGTTCTTGACCCGTGCATTGGCTAGTTGCGAATTCGGAATGGAGATCACTTCGTTGTCGTAGGTCCGCATCAAGGTGGTGCGAAGACCAATGTCCAGCAACACTCCCAGTTCGTTGCTCTCGAGTTGGACCTTGTCACCCACATTGACAGAACGATCCAATATGAGCTGAATGCCGGAGAAGACGTTGGACAGGCTGGTGTTCAAGGCCAAGGCGACAGCCAGACCGCCAATACCGAGGGCGCCCAGTAGGGGGCCGATTTGGACGCCCCATTGCCCCAGGATGATCAGAACACCAAGGATGACAACGCTCATCTTTACGGCCTTGCGCAAGAGGGGCACCAGGCCTTTGTCCATGGTAGACGCGGTTCGTTCTAGCCAGGTCTTTTCCAGCCATTTTGATATGTCGTCAACCACGTTGATTGCACTGCGCATTATCAGCACAGCAAGAACAGAGAACAGTATCCGCTCGGGAATGGGGGTCTGCAGAGCCAGAGGCGTGAGGGCCACCATCAGACCGATGACCGGAATCGAATAGGTTACGAGTTTCTTGACCGCCAGTATGACGATATCATCCACCTCGGTCTTGGTCTTTTGGACCAACCCGAGTAAGACAAATCGTAGGATCCAGCGCACGACGACAGTCAGCACCAGTGAAAGGATGAAGATCCCCAACGACTGACTCCAAGGGTTTTCAAGATAGGAACTTAGTATGTCGACGAGAGCGTCCATGGTAATCCTCCTCTAAACGTGTGTAGAAGTTGGTACTTGATCGCGCACAGGTACCCTACCCGGGCGGTTGTCTGTCAGATCAAGCTGCGATCCTATTCTCCCTCACGATGGTCATTGCCATCGGTCATGATAGCATACGGATTACTCCCTTCATACTCACGGGCCAAGACCAAACTCTCCTTATGTCAGCTCCAAGTTGGTTCCAGTTTTGAAGATCCACTGACGTCCACACTTCATCAAATCGATCAGCGTAAAAAAGGCCGTCGATATAGTGAAGTCTATCTGGATCGATTACGTCTACGGTTGACCAAGTTGTACCCCCATTTGTCGACACCATAAAATCGCTGAAAATAGTCTTGTACCCTATTAGATCCCCCATACGAACGACGGCAAGGACAGCTGTAGATTCCAAGTATGGAATTGGGTCTACATTCGGGATCGTCCACGTCGCCCCATTGTCCGTTGAGTTGAACAAGATTGAGGCTGTACCGCCTACTGCAATATCACTACCAATTGCTGTTACAGTCCATGCGTCCGACGGCAACAGCTGATTCCACGTCAACCCATTATCATCCGATATGAAAGTGCCTCTCAAACCAACTGCAAAAATTCGATTCGATCCAAGAGCCATTTCGAACAAAAACGAAACGTCAAATACTTTGATGAAAGACGTTCCGCTATCTGTGCTGCGATAAATGCCGTCTCCATCCACGATGGCGAGGACATCACCGTTGGGAAGTACTAACAGGTCCTCGACGTCGTCAAAAAGTATCGCGGGCGTCGCCTCCCAAAATTGAGCTTTGACGGGAAGAACGAAGACGAGCCAGAGACTCGCCAGGCTCAATGCAATGCGTACAGTCATTTCTTCAAGCGGTGGGAGCTAGAATGTCGACTTGTTAACCAATGATATGAGGATTTGCAAGCATGAAGCATTATTTAGAGTTGGAATCGGCTTGTCTTCTAGAATGCTCGTGTTCAAATTGGGATTGAGTTAGTTCTTGTTTAGAAAAGCTCAACTATTGCATACCAATTCTTCGTATGGCGGATCGTGACGGCGGCTGTAGTTTTCGTTGCGATCGCTTGAAAATGCATATTTTTTACAGATTATGTTACCCTCTTGTTACTAATTCCAAGTATCAGTTTGCGTAAAATATTTATTATCAATGATTTATAGAATACTATAGATGATCGACCCAAAATCATTTTATCGGAAGATGGATCGGCTCTTCGGCGACATCGCCGGGGGGCACCACGACAAATCTTTTCTCCCCGGGATCCTGAATGCCCTTCAGGAAACCTTCGGAGACGAAATGAACATCGGATGTGGCCATTTATTCGAGGAGAAGGGTGAGAACTGGGTTCTTCTCGCACATACCGATCAAAAAGCGACGTTGGAATCCACGTTTCCTGTCGATTCTGCTACCACTGAATTTCTCAACCAACACGGCGGATATATCTTCGATAATCCGGAAGAGAGCCCGGAGCTGTACGCGGACAGAAAAACAGCCCTTGCAACCCCTGCTGCATTCATCGTTTCGCTCTACCCCTTTCGACGATGGATGTTTGTCTATTGTCTATTACCGGGTTGGAATCGGGAAGAAATTGCCTTGATGCTGAATAGCGTTCGCTCCGCGCTGAATTACCGGATGCGAGCGGAAGTGGCACTCAGCGATCTTGAGAAAGCCGCCGAGATCCAGAGAAGCTTGCTGCCTGCAAAGCCTCCTTCATTTCCGGGATATGATATAGCAGCGCGCATGAAACCTGCTGAAGCCGTGGGCGGAGACTTCTACGACTTCATCTCCATGTCCGACGACATTATAGGTATCGTCGTCGGAGATGCCAGTGGACACGGATTGCCGGCTGCGCTTCTCGTCCGGGACGTGATCATGGGTCTTCGCATGGGGATGGGAACGCACCTGCGAATGCTTTACACGATGAAAAAACTCAATCGGGAGATTCATCGGACGACCTACTCAACTCGGTTTATTTCTGTTCTCTATACGGAATTGGAGAAGAACGGAAATCTCCTGTATGCAAACGCAGGACACATGCCAGGCCTCATATTCGACGGCGACGATGTACGTCAGCTTGAACCGACGGGGATGATTTTGGGACCTCTCGCCGATGTTCCCCTAGACCGAGCGTTTGCCCACCTTCCACCGGGTGGAATTCTCGTCTTATTTACGGATGGGGTGACCGAGCGCATAACGGATTCGGACGAACCGCTCGAGACGGAGGGCCTCATTGAGATTATTCAGACTAACCGGCATCTTTCCGCCGCCGATCTCGTGGATTGCGTATTTAAGAAAGCGCTCGCCCTCCACCATGAATCCGATATCCTGGATGACGACACTACGGTCGTGGTCATCAAACGTGATCCGTAGTCTGATCTAAAGATCGTCTTTTGTCGGCACACCTCTCAGTTCGATCGGTTTCACGCTCTTGTCTCGCAATTTCAGATTGAGCATTTCTACGAACACCGAAAATGCCATCGCGAAATAGATGTACCCGCGCGGTAGATGTACGTCCAAACTTTCAGCAATCAGGGCGACCCCTACGATGAGCAGGAACGCCAGCGCCAGCATCTTAATGGTCGGGTGATCATCGATAAACTCAGAAACCGCACGAGCACTCAACATCATAAAAAGAACCGCGATGACAATCGCTGCAACCATGACGGGGACGATATCAACCATCCCTATCGCGGTTATCACGGAATCCAGCGAAAAAATGACGTCTAGAATCAGTATTTGAACCAGAACGGATCCGAAAGACACCGCTTTCCCCGCATGCCCCTTTATTTCTTCCCCCTCAAGCTTTTCGTGGATCTCCTGGGTGCTTTTGGCCAGCAGAAATAGTCCGCCTAACATCAAGATAATATCCCTTCCTGAGATGGCGGCTGAGAGCACCGTAAAGATGGGTTCGGTCAGGCGCATGATGAATGTCAACGACAACAGCAACGCAACCCGCCCAAACAGAGCCAGCGCCAATCCTAAAAGTCGAGCCGTGTTCTGCTGATCCTTTGGCAGTCGATGGGCCAGGATCGATATGAAAATGATGTTAGTCGATACCCAAAACAATTTCGAGCGCCGTCAACGTGCCGAGGGCTATCCACGCCTGCGGATCAGAAAGCCAGTCGAACATCGCGAAGAGAAGATCTCAGTGAAGAGGAGAAAGTGGGCCTTCAACCCTTTACGATACGCATGTAAGAGTTCGCATTCACGAAATTCCATGTATTCGAGAATGAATAGCCGACGATCAGCGGGCTACGATGCCGAATTTTTTCAGCTCTATCGCCGCCAAAAAAACAGCCGGGCTTTCAGCGCTCTCTTGAATTGTTTCCAGAATGACATGGTCCGTTTCTCCATCTGAATGCATCGATTCTACGGAACGCCCGGCACCAGGATGCAGATCGTGCAACGAATAGTCGGGGTCGACTAGAAGTCATATCCTAATGCAACGGACAAATGATCTGCATTCCACTCCTGAATGTACAGGCCGATGGAGCCAAATCTTCCGTATCCATTGATGACATTCGAGAAGGCACCCGGAACAGAAAGGACTTCCGGATCAAACACGCCGGCTGGAGGATCCCAATCCTGATCGAGAATCCTGAGCTGGACACCCAAAGCGGAGATTCCGACCAACGTCGCATCGGTAATGTCGCCGGTGTCTATCGACGATTGAATGTTCTCGCGCACGACGGCCTGATCTTCCGAAATAGTAAGCCGCATCTGCCATCCCCCGTCCGCGGTTCGATATCCCGATCGCCCGTATTGGACATACACCCGGCGATTAATCGTTCCCCCACCACCCCAGAGATAAATTCCTTGAATTTCCCACGGTGAAGCAATCCTGGGGATATAGATATCCTGATACAATTCGGTGGAATCGGGAGAAAACACTTCCGGCCCTTTTTCAAACAGAGCAGCATCCGGGATGTACGGAACAGTTGTTTCGGCAGTCGCCATTTTGCCATCTGATCGAACCACCTCAAGCCGGTATGTACGCAGCGGGTTGATGATGAATTGCGATTTAAAAATGTGTCCGTACGAACCGTCTTCCAGTTGTACCAGGCTGTGCGTCCATTCTCTACGGTATCCCGTCCGAAGATCCGTAGAGAAGACCTGGGCGTCGATATCCGCCTGCGGGTCAGACGGCCTACCGATTCGTTCGGCATGCCGCGTCACCGGTATCACCCGCACCGTATGTTCGGTCTCGAGAACGTCCAGAAATCCATAGATGGTGTAATACTTCCCATCGTTAGAAAACGGGTCAATGACCGTATCAGAGCACCCTGGCCACACGATCGCCGAAACAAGTGTAATTAGAACGATCAAGAAGCGCTTCCCGTAAAACATAGGCGCATAAACAAGTTGAGTTCTAGAGCTTAAAAGCGAATTCACGTTGTTCGACCACTAAGACTCACGAGCGTGAACGCGGTAAATTCAGAAATCATTCAACAGGGAGTTCTTTTTTTGGTTTGTGCTGTTAGAATAAGATGTTTAACCGTATTTAGGCTGTCATGAGATGGTTCGATAGAAACTTCTCGTTTGAAATCCCGCTGTGGCTTTACCCGAATATCGTTGAGCGACTGCGCGGAACGCCGGCCAGGATTGAGGAACTATCACGCGACCTGAGTAAGAACGTACTTACAGATCGGATGAATCCGTCTTGGAGTATTCAGGAGAACATAGGTCATCTATGGGATCTGGAGCGGCTCTGGTACGGACGTGTCGAGGATTTCGAGAATGGCGCCGAAATGCTGCGGCACGCGGATCTGGAGAATCGCCTGACGCATGATGCCGATCATAACGAATCCGAATTGAGCGAGCTGCTAGCGCGATTTCGTACGGAGCGGTCACAGCTGGTTGAAAAATTGGACCTCGCGGATGAATCCTTCCGGAGTAACGTATCCCTTCATCCGCGACTCAATCAGCCCATGCGCGTTATCGATCTGGCCCATTTCGTGGCAGAACACGACGATCATCATCTCGCACGCATCTCTGAGCTAATCAGGGCCCTTCCGTGACGACGCTTTACGTTGTCCTTTTCGCGTATTTCCTTACGCTGTTTGGAATCGGGTTCTTCGCGTCCAGGCGCATTAAAACCCTGGGCGATTATTTCGTTGGAGGGAAGCGCCTTGGATATTGGGTCGTAGCGTTTTCTGCCCGGGCGACCGGTGAATCGGCCTGGCTGCTACTCGGATTGACGGGGCTCGGCGCCATGGTCGGTCTCAGTGGGTTGTGGGTCGTGGCCGGTGAAGTTTTGGGGGTTGGTTTTGCCTGGTTCTATATGGCCAAACCCTTCAAGAGGGAATCCGACGCGTTTGATTCGATCACCATACCAGACTATCTGGTTTCCAAGTTCGACGACGGCACGGAGGACGGTGCACGAATGACCCGTCTGGTTCGAATTCTTTCCGCCGGAGCCCTGGCGATTTTCGTGACGATCTACGTCAGCGCCCAAATCGATGCCACGGGAAAAGCCTTCGAGAGTTTTCTGTCCTGGGACTATTACACAGGAATTCTGATCGGTTTCGGCGTCGTCGTCGTTTACACGTTTAGTGGCGGATTTGTAGCTGTAGCCTGGTCCGATCTTTTTCAGGGCTCGTTGATGCTACTCGGGCTTGTGGCCGTGCCACTATTCGCTTTTATTTCGATTCCCGACGGGCAGAGCCTGCTCGAAGGACTTCGCAGTATTGACCCGGGTCTAGTTAATCTCTGGGGACTGGGTGGATTCTCTCTGGAAAACGTCCTTCTGATTGTCAGTTACGCGGCGATCGGGATTGGATTTCTAGGGTCTCCCCAGGTTTTTGTCCGATTCATGTCCATTCGAGGAGAAGGTGAAATCAACAAAGGGAGATGGGTAGCAATCGTCTTTACCCTTTTGACGGATTTGGGGGCTGTCTTTACCGGAATTCTCGGTCGATATCTCTTGGTTGGCCCCGGACGAGATCCCGAAGCGGTTCTGAGCGGCGCCGCAGAGAGTGTACTGCCCATGCTCGTCGAACATCTCTTTCCCGCGGTCATCGTCGGGATCTACATCGCCGCTGTTCTTGCGGCCATCATGTCGACGATCGATTCGCTGTTGGTTGTGGCCTCGAGCGCGGTAACAAGAGACTTCTACCAACAAATTTACCATCCCACACTCTCGAATGAATCGCTGACGAGACGCTCGAGAATCGTCACGCTTGCCATGGCTGTCGCAGCGCTCGCGCTCGCCCTCACGGTCTCTTTTCTTTCTCCTGATCGCACGATTTTCTGGTTTGTCATTTTTGGATGGTCTGGAATCGCGGCCACCTTCGTTCCTGTGATGCTCCTTTCGCTTTTTTGGAAGGGATATACCGTACGCGGTGTGATCGCTTCAATGATCACCGGATTCTTTTCCATTCCCCTATTCAAATTTGCAATTCCTGCCATTCCGGAAATCGGAATCTACTTCGAGTTGATGGGAGAAATGGCCCCTTCCGTGATTTGCGCACTCGCCGCCGGGGTCGTCTTTAGTCGCAGCAAAACGTAAGTCCGGCCCGCCGGCTTGCTATTTTGACAAGTCCGGGTAAATTGGCCCTGTTTGGGGCTCTTCTGCAGAATTGATGTCTTCGGTTTCGTTACCAGGCAACGCGCTGCGACGAACATCTTTTCTTTTCAGAGCATTTAGGCGTATCACCAATCAATCAACGAAAAACGGAATCAGCTGTGGACGATCGTATCGTAAAGGCCGCCCTTATCCAGGCCACCCTGTCGGAAAGCACGGATTCACCCACCGAAAAGATTAAGTCGTCGATGACGGATAAAACCGTTGCGATGATCGAAGAGGCTGCGCAAAAGGGTGCGCAGGTGCTCTGTACACAAGAACTTTTTAACGGTCCGTATTTCGGCGCCGAACAAAATCCCAAGTGGTATGACATGGTGGAGCAGATCCCGGACGGCCCTACCACGAAGCTGATGCAAGATCTGGCTGCCAAGCACAAGATGGTCCTCATCATCTCACTCTACGAAGAGGACCTGACGGGTGTGTATTACAATACGGCGGCCGTCATTGATGCCGATGGATCGTACCTGGGCAAGTTTCGAAAAATCCACATTCCGCACTGCTATCCGGGCTTTTGGGAGAAGTTTTATTTCCGTCCAGGAAATATGGGGTATCCGGTCTTTGATACCGCGATTGGGAAAGTTGGGGTCTACATCTGCTACGATCGCCACTTCCCCGAAGGCTGGAGAGAATTGGGCCTGAATGGCGCTGAAATCGTATTTAATCCATCGGCGACCGTCGCCGGCTTGAGCGAGTATCTCTGGAAACTGGAACAACCCGCCGCGGCTTGCGCGAATATCTATTACGTGGGAGCAATCAACCGTCCAGGAACGGAGGCCCCCTGGAATATCGGCGAGTTTTACGGCACGTCTTATTTCGTGAATCCGAAAGGACAGATCATTGAAGAAGGTCCTCGATCGGAAGATGCCGTTGTCCTCGCTGATCTCGATCTTAATATGATCCGCGAGGTGCGCAACACCTGGCAGTTTTATCGGGACCGGCGACCGGAAACGTACAAAGCGATTGTCCGACCGTGATTGGCCGACCGCGATTGGCCGATCATGATTGTTCGACCGTGATTGGCCGACCATGATTGGCCGACCATGAATGTTCGACCGTAACTGCACGGCCCTAGCCGAGGCCCCATGACGACTACCGACATTACCCAATCCAGTCTCTACAACGAGGATCTGGCACCCGTATCGATGGCGGACCGGTCCTGGGGACGGTGGGCGATAGCCGCCCTCTGGGTTGGAATGGCCGTCAATATTCCCACTTATACGCTTTCAGCCGGGTTGATTTCACAGGGGATGAGCTGGGGGCAGGCGCTGCTGGTCATCGCTCTCGGAAATTTGATCGTGCTCGTCCCGATGGTTCTAAATGCCCATGCCGGTACCAAGTATGGCATTCCATTCCCGGTTATCCTCCGTGCTTCTTTTGGCACGATCGGCGCCAATATTCCAGCATTAATGCGCGCACTGGTGGCATGCGGGTGGTTCGGAATTCAGACGTGGATCGGTGGTTCGGCCATATACACGTTGTTTTCTGTCATTTTCGGGTTTGAACCGGCTACGGCCGCGGATGTCCTTCCGTTGATCGGTCTTTCGCTCGGCCAGCTCACGTGTTTTCTTCTTTTCTGGGCCATCAACATTGCGGTCATCGTCGCGGGGATCAATTCCATCAAGCTACTCGAAACCTTGGCTGCGCCGTTTCTCCTGGTGCTCGGCTTGGGACTCCTATGGTGGGCCGTCTCGAGCGCGGGTGGCTTTTCGGCGGTTCTCTCCGACAGCACCGTTGCCCGTGTACGGGGATCATTGGATACGGAGTTCAACTTCTGGGCCACGTTTTGGCCCAATCTGACGGCCATGGTCGGATTCTGGGCGACCCTCTCGCTCAATATTCCCGACTTTACACGTTATGCTTACTCGCAGCGCGATCAGATGCTCGGTCAGCTTATCGGTCTTCCAACGACGATGACGCTTTACGCCTTCATCGGTATTACGGTGACTTCGGCCACCGTCCTCATCTTTGGTGAAGCTATCTGGGATCCGGTCCTTCTTCTCGGACGATTTGAAAGTCCCATGATCATCGCCTTTGCACTCTTCGGCCTGACGATTGCAACGCTCTCGACCAACATTGCGGCCAATGTCGTGTCGCCAGCCAACGATTTCTCCAACCTGTGGCCGCGTCGGATCAACTTCAGACGTGGTGGTCTGATTACCGGTGTCATCGGCATTCTCATCTTCCCCTGGAAGCTCTACACCGATCTATCGAACTATATTTTTACGTGGCTCATCGGGTATAGTGCACTTCTGGGCTCCATTGCCGGGATCATGATCTGCGACTATTTCGTCATTAGGAAAATGAATCTGATCACCAGGGATCTCTACCTTCGTGGCAAGTCGTACGAATATGGAAGCCATGGAATAAATTGGCGTGCCCTTGTTGCGATGGCTGCGGGGATTCTACCCAACGTCCCGGGATTTCTTTCGCAGGCGTCCGATGGTTCGATCCACGTGGGAGCGCTATTCGATTCTATATATACGTATGCATGGTTCGTGAGTCTGCTTTTAGCGGGTTTTGTTTACTTTGTCCTGATGCGCGCTTTTCCGGTTGAACAGCACGAGCCAGATATCGAAAATGAGCCTTCAACTTCATGAGTGAAACACAGACAGTAGAAAATCCGCGGATTCCGGCCTGCGAGTATGAGCCGGCACCGTATGAAGGACCTTCGCGGGACGACACGCTAGCAGATCGAAAACGATTCGTTCACCCGTCGGTCTTTACGCTCTACCGCGATCCTATTATGATTGTGGATGGGCACATGCAGTGGCTCTTCGATGAGACCGGGCGGCGCTATTTGGATATGCTCGCGGGGATCGTAACGGTGTCATGTGGCCATTGCCATCCGAAAATCGTAAGCCGCGTGCAGGAGCAGATGCTTCGCCTTCAGCACGCAACGACCATCTATCTTCATCCCAATCTACCGTTACTGGCTAGGAAACTGGCCGCCAAGTTGCCGGATGGATTGGATGTGACGTACTTCGTGAATAGCGGGAGCGAAGCGAACGAGTTGGCCATCAATATGGCGCGCGTTTTTACCGGTCATACCGACGTGATCGCCCTGAGAAATGCCTATCACGGTATGTCCTCAACATCAGCCGGTTTGACTTCCCTCCACACCTGGCGACATGACATTCCGCTCGGCGCCCGTGTCCATCACGCCGTCTGCCCGGATCCCTATCGCAGCGTGTTCGATGGAACGCCGGAAGAGATTGCGCACAAGAGTGCCGAGGATATTCGTGAACTGATCAAATTTTCGACGTCCGGGAATGTCGCAGCGTTCATCTGTGAACCGATTCAAGGAGTAGGCGGTGTAACCATGGGTGCATCCAATTATCTTGGCGAAACGTACGCCATTGTTCACGAGGCAAAGGGACTGTGCATTGCAGACGAAGTCCAGACGGGATTCGGTCGCCTCGGCGAGCACTTCTGGGGATTTGAAATGTATGATGTGGTTCCCGACCTGGTCGTCATGGCCAAGGGCATTGGAAACGGGATGCCGATGGCGGCGGTGACCACGACTCGGGAAATCGCCGACGTCTTTACGGATCGGCTTCACTTCAATACATACGGAGGAAATCCGATCAGTATGGCTGCCGGCCTGGCCGTCCTGGATGTCATTGAAGAAGATGGACTACAGGAAAATGCTCGAAATGTAGGTGCGAGACTCAAGGCGAGTCTAGAGGGCCTGATGCACAAGCACGAATTAGTGGGCGATGTGCGCGGTATGGGTCTGATGTTGGGAGTCGAACTGGTTCGCGATCGTGATACGAAAGAACCAGCGCCGGTTGAGACGGCCGCAGTACTGGAGGCTGCCCGAGAGTTGGGCGTGCTCTTCGGCAAGGGGGGGTTGTACGGTAATGTTCTTCGGATAAAACCTCCCTTGTGCATTGCCGAAGACGACGTTGACTTCGCTGTGGGCGTGCTCGATCGCTCGCTCACGGTCGCGGCCGCGTTATAACTAGAGTGTGGTAGGCACTATGAAATTCGATAAAGTCGTTACTGGCGGCACCGTTGTTACGCCGAGTGGAACCGTTGTGGCCGACATCGGCATCGTTGGAGAAAAAATCGAAGCCATTGGAACAGATCTAGGCGCGGCAGCAAACGGTGCCACCCGGATCGACGCCTCCGGACATTATGTCATTCCGGGGGTTCTCGACGTCCACGTGCATCTCGCCTTGCCGTTTTGCGGCACCGTTTCTTCCGATGATTATCTAAGCGGTACCCGCGCTGCCGCCCGCGGTGGCGTTACGACACTCGTTGATTTCGCCATTCCGTACGAGGGCGATTCCCTCAGTGATGCCGCGGATAACTGGCACAAGAGGGCCGAAGGAAAGTCCCTCATCGACTACACGTTTCATATCTGCATCACCCGTTGGGACGAGCACAAGGATCAGATAGAAGGCATGATCGAACGCGGTTTCTCTACGTTCAAGGAATTCATGATCTATGAATCGGAAGGCTGGCAATCGGACGATCGAGCCTTGTTCGGCACACTCGAGAAAATGAAAGAGCATGGCACTATGCTGCTGGTGCACGCTGAATCAGCTCGGGTATTGGATGAACTCATCGAGCGGCATCACACGCCGGAGCTGATGGCGAAGCATGGCGCCAATCTTCATGCCATGACGCGACCGAATTTTATCGAAGCTGAAGCCATTCAGCGCGCTATCATGTGGAGCGAGATTACGGGCGGACAGCTGTATATCGTTCATATGTCCACCGAAGAAGGAGCCGAGCTCGTAAAATCCGCCCAGATGAGAGGCGTCCCCGTCCTCGCAGAAACGTGTGCCCAATATCTGGTGTTGGACGATTCCGTCTTCGATCAGGAGGACGGGCATCTGTTTGCGTGCTGTCCCCAGGTCAAGAAACAGACGGACTCGCTTCGCCTTTGGAAAGGCATGAGAAGCGGCGAAGTGTCGGTCGTATCGACGGACACCTGCACTTTTACGCGCGAACAAAAAGCGATGTGGGAAGGTGATTGGACCAAGATCCCGATGGGTCTTCCCGGACTGGAAACCCTACTACCGATCGTTTACACCCACGGGGTACGGTTCGGACGAATATCCATCGAGGAAATGTGTCGATTGCTCAGTACCAACCCGGCGCAGATCATGGGGCTGTTTCCGAAGAAGGGGGCGATTCAGGTCGGCGCGGATGCTGATCTGGCCATTGTTCACCCGACTCACGAAATCACCATTGATCCGGCCGAAATGGAGACCAATGCCGATTGGTCGCCGTATGAAGGCTGGTCCTTGGCTGGGTTTTCCCGAACGACGCTTTCGCGCGGCGATGTCATTGTAGACGACTATCGAGTCGTAGGAAAAGCTGGCAGAGGTAAGTGGCTCCCTCGGAAGAAGGCCGGATTGGCGCGCACCGAGTCCGAAACTAAAATGTCTGAAGCATAAAATATAGACTCCGAAATGGTAGAAACAATAACCGCCGAAATGCTGCCCAATGTGATTGGTGGAGAGCATGTAATGTGTTCTTCCGGGCGAAGCCTACCTGTGACGGCCCCGCTAACCGGAGAAATCATCGCAGAAGTTCCGATGTCGGATGCCGCTACGCTCGATCTGGCCGTCGCCGCGGCAACGGAGGCTCAGAAGGAATGGGCGGCTCGTCCGCTGAAAGATCGAGTGCAGGTTTTTTATAAGATGAAGACGATCGTGGAGGACGAATTGGATCATCTTATCGAAGTCATTACGCGGGAAAACGGGAAAATGCGTGATGAATCGAAGGGCAGTGTACTCCGCGCCGTCGAATGCATCGAGTATGCAGCCAGTCTTCCCCAGATTGCCTCAGGGCGGATTCAAGAGGTCAGTAAGGGCGTCGATTGTCGTACGAGTCGACATCCTGTGGGCGTTGTCGCTGGAATTACACCCTTCAACTTTCCATTCATGGTGCCCCTCTGGATGGTGCCCATGGCAATCGGCCTCGGAAATGCATTCGTACTCAAACCCTCTGAGCAAACGCCCCTCAGTGCCATTGAAATCGCGCGAATTCTGAAAGAGTCGGGGCTACCTGACGGCATTTTTTCAGTGGTCAACGGAGATCGCGAAATCGTCGAGGCGATTTGTGATCACCCCGGAATCAGTGCCATCGGATTCGTGGGATCAACCCGCGTCGCTCGAACCGTGTATGAACGCGGAACAGCGACTGGCAAACGCGTCTGTGCGCTTGGTGGTGCAAAAAACCACCTCGTTGTTGTACCGGACGCCGATCCGGAGATGACAGCCACGAATGTGGTCGCCTCAGTGGTTGGTTGTGCCGGGCAGCGGTGTATGGCTGCCAGCGTCCTACTGGCCGTCGGGGAATCTGATCATATTGTTGATCTCATTCGCGAAAAAATGGGGGCGTTAGTGGCAGGTCGTGACATCGGTGCTATTATTAATGAATCAGCCTACGAGCGGATCACGGGTTACCTGGACCGGGCTGAGGAGAACGGCGCTACTCTCATTCTGGATGGACGAGATGCTGTAGCGGATGACGTTCCTGAGGGTGGCCGTTATCTCGGCGGTTGCATCATTGATCAGGCCCAGCCCGACCATGAAGCCTCGCGCGACGAGATATTCGGACCCACGCTTACCATTATTCGATGTGAATCCCTGGACGAGGCAATCGAGATCGAAAATGCGAACCCGTATGGAAATGCCGCTGCGATCTATACATCATCCGGAGGAACGGCGCAGTATTTCACCAGCAAGGTGAGCGCCGGCATGGTTGGAGTGAACATTGGAGTTCCCGTTCCTCGCGAACCCTTCGCCTTCGGTGGCTGGAACGACAGCAGTTTCGGCGGTGGCGACATTACCGGTGATTCTGCCATCGATTTCTGGTCGAAGACCAAGAAGATCACGTCGAAATGGTCGGATCAGGATAAGAGTAATTGGATGTCATAATCTGCGACTAGCATCGGTCCTCTATGATTCAGAAGACACTTCTTACGCCCGATCAACTGGCCGAGAATTTCGCCGACCTTCATGCCGCCTATCCCCGGGATGAAGCGGTTACGGAATCGTCTCGGTGTCTCTTTTGCTTTGATGCACCATGTACACGGGCTTGTCCGACACACATCGACGTACCCCGATTCATTCGTCAAATCCTGCACGACAATATGGCGGGGGCTGCTGAGACCATCTTCTCGGAGAACATCTTCGGTGGCTCGTGTGCGCGAGCCTGTCCGACTGAAGTCCTTTGTGAAGGTGCATGCGTTGACAATACGCTGTTGAATGAACCCGTACAGATCGGTCGGCTTCAGCGCTATGCGACGGATTCGACGCCGGCGTCGTTCACTCCCGGCCCCGTTACAGGCAAACGCATCGCTGTCGTAGGATCGGGACCGGCGGGTCTATCGTGCGCGTATACGCTTCGGCGGTTGGGGCACGCTGTTACGGTATTTGAAGCTTCCGATATCGCGGGGGGACTCAATACGCTTGGAATCGCTGCTTACAAAATCACGACTGAATTTTCACTCTCTGAAATCGATGCCATTCAGGCCATGGATATCGAGATTCGCCTGGGAGAATACGTCGACGCAGTGCGCCTTGAAGAGCTTCGAGCCTCGTATGATGCGGTTTTTCTCGGAATTGGCCTCGGCCCGACGGCCAACCTGGAGATTCCGGGAGAAGATCTCGGCGGCGTTACCGAAGCGCTCGAATTTATCGCACAAACGCATACGGGTCCGTTTGAGGAGTGCGAAGTGGGTCAAAATGTCGTTGTAATCGGTGCCGGGAATACGGCGATTGATGTCGCAACCGAAGCCGTCCGACTCGGCGCCGAGAACGTATTAATTGTCTACCGACGAACGTCCCACGAAATGTCGGCCTTCGCTTACGAATACGAACTTGCGAAAGCGGACGGCGTCAAGTTCGAATGGCTCGTCCGTCCCATTAAGTTTCTTGGAGAAAATGGAGTGCTGAGTGGCCTCCGCTTGCAGCGTCTAGAACTCGTCGGCGAAGGTCGTGGGGCTATGTTGCAAGTGATTCCGGATAGCACGTTCGATATTGCGTGCGATATGGCTATCAAATCTTTGGGGCAGGTTGCTCTCGAGCCGTTTCTTTCAGAAGCAGCCGACCTGCAATTGGAGGGTGGGAAGGTGGGCATTGACGCTTCAACCGGGGCAACCGGAGTAGATGGGCTATTTTCAGGCGGAGATTGCACTAACAAAGGCGCCGAAATCGTGGATGCCGTTCAGGACGGGAAAATTGCCGCCTTCGGAATCGACGTGTACCTTGGCGGGCTGGGGTCTTTATAACACACTGACGGATTCATCCGTGCAAAAACCAGATCTAACAACTACGCTTGCCGGCATTCGGTCGCCCAATCCATTTTGGTTGGCGAGCGCCCCACCGACGAACTCCGCCTATCAGATATGTCGCGCTTTTGAAGCTGGCTGGGGGGGCGCCGTGTGGAAGACCATTGGTCACGATCCAATTGTCAATGTCTCCTCTCGTTACGGTAGTATCGACTACGATGGGCGAAAAATGATGGGTTTCAACAATATCGAGCTCATCACGGATCGAACACTCGAGACCAATCTTGAGGAAATCGCTGACGTCAAGAAGAAATTCCCTGACCACGCTCTCGTGGTTTCGTTGATGGTAGAGTCTACGCGCGCTGCCTGGCATGACGTGGTGAAACGAACGGAAGACACCGGTTGTGATGGACTCGAGCTGAATTTTGGTTGCCCGCACGGGATGAGTGAGCGCGGAATGGGCTCCGCCGTTGGACAAGTCCCCGAGTACACGCAAATGGTCACGGAATGGGTTAAGGAAATCGCCCAGACTCCCGTGTTGATCAAATTGACACCAAACGTCGCGGATATCCGGTACATCGCGCGCGCTGCAAAAGCAGGTGGAGCTGACGGCCTGTCGCTCATCAATACGATCAACTCAATCATGGGGATAGACCTGGATTCCTTTAATCCGAAACCCCACGTGGCCGGACGAGGATCACATGGCGGTTATTGCGGACCGGCCGTCAAGCCGATTGCCCTAAACATGGTGCAACAGCTCGCAGACGATCCGGAAGTCGGCCTTCCGCTATCGGGAATGGGCGGTGTTCAGGCCTGGCAGGATGCGATCGAATTCATGTTGCTCGGGGCTGGCAATGTCCAGGTGTGTACGGCTGTCATGCACTACGGCTTTCGAATTGTTGAACATCTGATCAGCGGCCTCGAGAACTGGATGGCTTCAAAAAACTATGCGCAGACGTCCGATTTCGTTGGATTATCGGCGGGAAAACTAGGTGATTGGGCAGATTTGGACCTCGGATACAAAGTCGTCGCCGAGATCGATCAGGAGACGTGCATTCACTGCGGCCTCTGTTATATCGCCTGCGAAGACGGTGCGCATCAGTCCATCGATATGACCCGGATCGAGGACTCGACTATTTCGAGCGATGATCCCTCATTGCCGTCCTTCCTCAGCGGAGGACAGACGGTTTTCGCAGGTGTCGGCGATGGCTACGCGAATCGTTTTGATATTAATCAGGAAACTTGTGTGGGGTGTAATCTATGTTCGTTGGTCTGCCCCGTAAGTACGTGCATCACCATGGTTGAGAAAGAATCAGCGATCCCGTCGATCACTTGGCGGATATACCAGGAAAAGCTTCAAAGCGGGAAAATCGAGAGAATCATGCCCCCGGATCACGTTTGATTTAGAGCGGTTCAGCTCTCGTCGGAATATAGATTCCGGATTACCCAGCGGGCGTCCTCGTCACCTTTCGCCGCTCTCTCCTCTAGCTCCTTAATGGCGACTGCATACCGACGTGACTGCTGCGTATACGCCTGGTTGATGTCTCCCTTCAGTAGATACGGCCTCACGTTTTCTCTCATTGCACGTGCGACCAGTAGCATAAATTCTTTAGTCTGAATCTTTTCGACCTCTCCACCTGCCTCCTCAAAAAGGAACACCTGCGCTGCGGCGGAACCGGAGTTCCAGAGAAGTTTGAGGGCGAGATCGTTGTCCGTGTCGTTTCCCAGTGCATCCGCTTCAAAGTACAAGGCCATCATCTCATGAACATCTCCGGCCTGCGCCTTCGAACGAATTTCCGAAATGCGTCGCTCGTAGACCCACTCGCCAAGTATCGGTGTCTGGAATACTTTTTCGAGGACAACCGGGTTGTCTGTCTTCACGACCATCACGGCCATGTATCCCATCTCCAGGAGAAGGAAGAAAAAAACCAAGAGGAATTTCAGCTTCATCTTCTTTATGAGGTTCGGCTTAGCGTTATCGGCCGATTTTTTTCATTGGCTGATCGTGAAAGGGGGCTCTCACAATGAAGTTATCGGCGGTTTTCCAGGATTCTTGAAGGCACAAAACAAAAGATCTTCGTCTTTTCAATCATTATAGAATGGTTTTTCTTGCTTTCGGGACGAGGTTGTAAACAAACCATTTGATTCGGATACTGCTCTTCCGCACAAACCTGGCGAGAATGCATGAGCCAGGTGAGCCGTCGAAGTGACCTTTTACCCGCCCTCGTCCTCCATGCCGCGCTCCGAACCGTCTGGCTTCCATCGATTTCTCAAGCGGTGGGTCCGCGTTGAGCCATCCGAAATCGGAGCGGTCGTCCTGGCTTTCGTCTATTTCTTCTCGCTTCTCTGCACGAATTACATCCTGCGCCCCATACGCGAGGAAATGGGGATCGCGGGCGGGGTGGACAACCTTCAGTGGCTCTTCACGGGGACGTTTGTTGCGATGCTTACGCTGGTCCCTCTGTTTGGATGGGTAGCGGCCCGATATCCCCGAAAGCAATTCCTCCCATACGTCTATTACTTCTTTCTTGCGAATATTCTGATTTTCTATGCACTGTTTACTTCGGACATCAAGCATGCGTACGTGGCTCGGGCATTCTTCATCTGGCTCAGCGTATTCAACCTGTTCGTAGTGTCGGTCTTCTGGAGTTTCATGGCTGACATCTTCAGTGACCCACAGGCGAAGCGACTGTTTGGCTTTATCGCAGGCGGAGGTACCATCGGTGCGCTGACGGGTCCGGTGCTCACGGCCAGCCTGGTCGGAATCATCGGTGTGAACAACCTCCTCTTGATCGCTGCAGGATTGCTCGCCCTACCGGTTTTGTGTATTCAAGGGCTAGCCAGATGGACAAAGAAATCCGGCATCGATCGAGATCCTCAGAAAGAAGCCGAATCAGACAGACCGATGGGAGGAAGCATTTTTGCTGGCATTCCGCTCGTCCTGAGGTCCCCCTACCTACTGGGCATCGGAGCACTTATCCTACTCTATTCCACGCTTGCTACCTTTCTCTATTTCGAACAGGCAGCATTGGTAGAAAACGCCTTCTCAGAACCGGAGCAAAGGGTTGCGCTCTTTGCAGGGATTGATTTTTCAACCAACGCCATCACCATTCTCGTCCAGGTCTTTCTTACGGCGCGAATCGTTGAGCGATTGGGTCTGGCGTGGACACTCGCCCTGATTCCCCTCGGTGTGGCGGTTGGTTTTCTTGTTCTTGGCCTGGCCCCGGTGCTCGGTGTTTTGGTGGTGATGCAGGTGTTAAGACGCGCCGGCAATTTCAGCCTGACGAAGCCTGCTCGTGAGATGCTTTACGTTGTTCTAGGCAAAGAAGAGAAATACAAGGCCAAGAACTTCATTGACACCGTTGTATATCGAGGTGGAGATGCCGTAAGCGCGTGGGCCTACACGGGACTTCGCGCCATAGGTGTATCTTTGGCCGGAGTTGCTTTTGTAGCCGTTCCACTCGCGGGAATTTGGGCATGGGTCTCCTTCCGGCTCGGTAGGAGAAACGCGGAACTCGTCGCGGCTAAAAGGCTTCGATTCAAGGATCATAGCAGAGGTATTCGTCATGAAAGATTTACAGCCCGGAATGACAAGACGTGACGCCATCAAGGTCGGCGCGGTTGCGAGTGCAGGACTTGCATTCGGCCAGATTCCCGCCTTCGCCCATGCGGCCGAGCTCATCTCCAAACCGATTCCGTCATCCGGCGAAATGATTCCGGTAGTGGGTATTGGTACGGCCAGGTATTTCGATGCCCGGGTGACCGACGAGGAGATGCTCGTAAGGCGGGAGGTGATTGAACAGCTTCCCAAGTTGGGTGGCATGCTGATCGATACGGCAGCCGGATACGGTCGCGGAGTGGCTGAAAGTATGTTGGGAGACCTCGTCGCCGATTTAGGAAACCGAGATCAACTTTTCCTGGCGACCAAAGTCAGGAAGTCCTCTGCCGAGGAAGGAATCTTAGAAATGGAAGCCTCATTCAGGAAGCTCAAGATCGACGTCATCGATCTCATGCAGGTCCACAATCTGGTGGGCATCAACGAGATGTTACCGATTATGCGCGAGTGGAAAACAGACGGACGGTTCCGATACATTGGCGCATCCACGTCGTCGGATCGTCAGTATCCGGACTTTATCGCCATGATGGAAGCGGAAGATCTCGACTTCATCCAGGTGGATTACTCGCTCGCAAATCGGTCTGCCGCCGAGCGAATCCTGCCCCTTGCCGCGGACCGAGGTATGGCGATCCTGGTCAATCTGCCATACGGCCGTGGACGCCTTTTTCGGGCCGTAGGAGATCGACCGCTTCCGGAATGGGCTTCCGAGTTTGGCGCGAAGACTTGGGGACAATTCTTCTTGAAATACATTGTATCGCATCCGGCCGTGACGTGCGCGATCCCCGGGACGTATAAGATGGCGTATCTGGAGGACAATCTGGGAGCCGCAACGGGGGAGCTTCCGGTCGCAAGCCTCCGAATGCGCATGGAGGAATTCTACGACGCCCTGTAACCGAGCGTTCGCCGTCAGCGAAAACGATAGCTGAATTGAACGCCGGCGGCTTCGGGTCCGACGATAGGCGTGATCGTCGATCGAGGATTCGAGCCTGTTCCCTTGTGTCTTTTCACTAACCACCGAGCTGTAAATAATCCGAGCGTCGCACCCGCAATGATATCGGTTGGCCAATGTTGGTCGAGAGCAATTCGTGCAATTCCCGTGGAAGCGCTCAGAACGAGGAGGCCATACGTGGCCAAATGGGGATAGTAGAGTACCCACGGCGTGATGACGGCAAAGGCCGCAGTCGTATGCCCCGATGGAAACGATGACTGGCCTGAAAACATATCTACGCGCTCAGGCGACGACCCCGTTTTCGGTCGATATCTTCCAAATACGAATTTGAAGAGGGTCGACAACGACCCGGCGAAGAGCCAGGACTGAAGAGACGTAAAGGCGGCATCCTGAAACCGTTCATTTCCTGCGACTAGGGATGCCCCGAAAATTCCCACCATGGGGACTACGACGAGCGGATCACCCAGCTCATTCGTAACGTCCAGATAGTTCCCCCACGTGCCGTGGTAACCCGCTTGAATACGATCCAGCCCGGTCTGATCGAAGTTCGAGGTAGGTAATAAAAGTACGGCCCCACCGGCAGCAAATAGCGGGAGTCTCGGTCCCACGTGGCCGACGAAGGCTCCCGCGTCCTCAGACAGCCAGCGGCCGAATCGACCGGGTTCCTGTGCCGCGACGTCGATTGAGCAGATGGTTAAGCATATCGCAGTGCTAATTATTGCAATCTCGGGCCGCACTCTCGGTTGGTTACGCATGAATGGAGGAATCCTCCTTAGTGGGTTGAGACCTCTGTGAGCTCTAGTCGGGTATCCCCGTCGGTGGTCAATACATGGCCGATTCCCGGACAGAAAAATTTGTGCTCCATTTCTTCGGGCTCGATCGCGGAAAATTCCCTCGTCATGATACAATTCTGGAACACGGCATATTGTACGTCGACGATCTCGTTCAGGCTCAGCACTTCTCCTACGTCTTCTGCTATTCCGGGAAGATACTCTTGATAGTAAATTGAGCCGAGTTTGGGTTTGGCCCACATTATTATTCCGGCACTGGCTCCATCCTGCCCGGTCTGCCATGATTCTTCTTTGGCAACGATCACTCCGTTCTCAATAGCCCATTCGACCTCGCCCAAGTACCATACATTGCCATCGACATCCTGGGCGTACAAGATTTCTGATTCTTCAAACCGTTCTCCGTTGAGCCATTCCTGCTCCCGAACAATCGTCGCGTTGATTCCACTAATCGCTCGTTTATCGTCAGTGACTTCAACGACCATCAATACCTGGCCGTCAACTGTATCGCTCTCGAATCGTTTAACCGTACCTGGAATGAGTGGGAAAAGCGGATTCGAGAATTCAATCGTCGCTGGGAACTGAGTCGCGTTCAATGGCACCGGAGTTCCAAAGAATTCAATATCCGAATGGGGCCGAACCGTATCGCACGCCGCGAGAACGAGCAAGCAAGCCATAAAAAGAGTCCATCTCATAACTGCGTCGATAAATATTTATCGGGAACGATACCCCATCGTCACCGCGAAACCGCGTGAGTATTCGCACGCACGCGTCATCTGGTAATTAATCTGTTCTGTCACGCCTTGATAGTCGAGTTCCATGTCAAATTCCTGACGTCTTGTTGGGCAAAACGCGTAACGCCCCTCAATTCCAACGCTCAATCCCGGTCCGATAAGGAAATCAACACCTGCAATCGAGTGTATTTGGAAGGGTGTGAAGGCGCCAGCACCAACATGTGGTTGGACTTTCTTGGAAGTGCCTGTCAGCAAAAACCACTTGGCAGATGCGCCAATAAATGCACCTGTAAAGGGAATCTGATCCAAAGACACCTGGCCGTCTGTGAAACGATATTTGACGGCAATCCTTCGTGGGCCCAGTCCAGCCTCGATTCCGAAAAAGAGAGACGGTCGACTAGGAAACGAGTAGTGGTAGGAAGCTGCCTTGACCGAGCCTTGGATTGAATTTGAGTACCGGATCATGCTGGTGCCGCCCATTCGCTCGCTCCGAATCGCACCTGTTTTTTCCGAACGGCATCGCTCGCTACACCACGGGCGAACGATAACTCCTACCCCAACGGCACTCAACAGGTCAAAGGTGCCGAATCGGTTGGTTTCGCGGTGATTTGAGGGCTGGGGTGGCCCCAGTGGAAGCCGCCCATCGACAGAATCATCCATGAGTGCAACATGGGACGTCGACTCGACAAAAAATGAAAGACTTGAATTCAGAGTGTATTCAAGACCGGCGCCCAAAACGGGGCCGTGGATGTAGTGTTTGCGAGAATACAGCTCTTGATCGGCATCAAGAACAAGTGAGTCAAATATGATAACCTTGCCGAAGGTCAGATGATATCCAAAGTGTACGTACGGCGAGAGCACTCGCCGGCCCGGCTGATACCGTAACATAAGCTGATGGGTACGGCGCTTTGTCGGGTGGTTTCGGATCTCCAGATCATCGTAGAATCGCGTTATCAACGGATAGTCGGCAAACTGAATCCCGAGTGCCAGACTCCATGCCGGAGCAAACTGATATCCTATTTCGCCACCCGCGCTGTACGGAATCTTGTTCTCGACACCAAATGCGCGACGGTTGAAGACGACGGTGTTGTTGTCCCCCAGATAGCTCGACAGCCCCGCCTTGGCCTTTACGAAAAAGGAGTATGAATTTCGCGGAGCCTGCGAATAGGCCGGTAAAGCAATAAGGAGGACAACGATGTAGGTGGACGTCCGTTTTCTGGCTAACGTCCGGGCTATTGCCGATTCGAATCGCGAATGCATAGTCGGATTTCGGTAATTTTATCCTATGACACACACGGAACGGTCACTGCGTAATGTCGCGCCTTATTCTTCGACTGGGTCGTCGAGTGTCACCGAGAATCCGCATACAAAAAGAGTGAGGAATGGCGAAAGGAAAGAAAGCAATTTATGCGGCGATCCTGGGAAATGCCCTCACTATTTCGCTTTACGATTCGACGACGCCATTCAAGAGTACGAGTCAGCCCTTGACCTGAACCCGAATTTTGCTCCTGGTCATTGGCATCTTGGGTGGGTGCTAGAGCAGGTGGGGCGCTATGATGAAGCCATCTCCCACGCCCAGCAGGCCATTGATATTTCTGAGGGAAATCTGTTGTATGTCGCATCTTTGGGGCACGCTTATGCCATCGCGGGTCGGACGGAAGAAGCGAGAGCGATACTCGATCAATTGGATAAAGAACGCGCTACCCGACATGTCTCGGCTTATCATGTTGCTGTAATTCTTGGAGCCCTCGCTGATATAGATAAGGCCTTCGCCTGGTTGGATCGGGCCGTTGATGAGCGATCGCCTTGGATCGGATATATGGGTGTGGATCCCCGGATTGGGACCTTTCGAGAAGATTCGCGTTTAGATATGTTTTTTCAACGCGCCAATCTCGTTTTGTAGGCATCATCATGGTAGATTGTCCCGACGACGAAAATCACGTCATCGAAGAAGCCGCCCAGGAGCATGTCCGATAAACCCGTCAAGAAACCCAACCCGCTTCGAAAATCTGCGACTTGGCGTGAGGCCCGTGCCGTCATCTGGACCCACCGTAGGACATTAAGGATTGGTTTCTTTTTGATGGTAATCAATCGGCTGAGTGGTTTTGTCCTCCCGCTAGGGTCAAGGTATCTGATTGATGACATTATCGGCGAAAGTCAACCTGAGGCACTGCTCACTCTGGCGGCGGCAATAGGTGGAGCCACACTCGTTGGGGCAGTAACGACTTTTGCTCTTTCACAGGTTATCAGTATTTCCGCCCAGGGAGCCATCATGGATATGCGCCGAAGAGTCCAGGCACACGTTACTCGACTCCCGATACGGTATTTCGATCGGACGAAAACGGGGGAGCTGATCTCTCGCGTCATGACGGACGCTACGGGCATTCGAAATTTGGTCGGCACGGGTATCGTGCAGCTCGTCGGTGGCGTTTTCACTGCCGTGATCGCTATGACCCTTCTTTTCTATCTGAATTGGAAACTGACGTCCATTACTCTCGGACTTCTCTCCGTCTTTGGAGCGGGGATGGCCTTGGCTTTCAGTCGGCTTAGGCCCATTTTCAGAGAGCGAGGAGAAATCAATGCTGAGATCACAGGTAGACTTAACGAGACACTCAATGGCATCCGGATCGTCAAGGCTTATGGCGTGGAGGAACGTGAACAAAATGTGTTCTCCGACGGCATCTCGCGTTTGTTCTTGAATGTGAAGAAATCCATCACGGGTGTATCGGCCATTTCGACGTTTGCCGGGCTCATTATCGGAGGGGTCGGCATGGTGATGATTATAGTGGGGGGGGAAGCTATTATCGAGGGCACTATGACGATGGGAGATTTCGTAATGTACATCTTCCTGATCGGGCTGTTGGCAGCTCCGATCATACAGATCGCCTCCATCGGGACGCAGGTAACCGAGGCCTTTGCCGGACTCGATCGCATCCGGGAACTGCTTGCGAATGTTACAGAGGAGGAGGAAGATGAAAAACGCGCGTCTCTCAATGGCATTACAGGCGAGCTTATATTCGACGACGTTCATTTCGCCTACGAAGAAAACGTCCCGGTTCTAAACGGCATCACATTCACTGCCCCGGCGGGTTCGACCACGGCTCTTGTCGGATCGAGTGGATCGGGTAAGAGCACGCTTGCGAATTTAGTCATGGCGTTTCACCGTCCAACATCCGGGCGTGTGCTCGTCGACGGACAGGATCTCGCGGAAGTAAAACTGAGAGATTATCGGAAATTCCTCGGTGTTGTTTTGCAGGAAAATTTTCTTTTCGACGGGACAATTATCGAAAACATTCGATTCGCGCGACCAAATGCAACATCAGAGGATGTAGAACGAGTGAGCCGCTTGGCTCATTGTCACGATTTCATTATGAACTTCCCGGACGGCTATGACACCGTCGTGGGCGAACGAGGCGTCAAACTCTCCGGAGGCCAGCGTCAGCGTGTGGCCATCGCCCGAGCCATTCTCGCGGATCCAAGAATTCTGATTCTAGACGAAGCCACGTCCAGCCTGGACAGTGAAAGCGAAGCCCTCATCCAGGCAGGCTTCAAGAGTCTTCGAAAAGGGAGAACGACATTCGTGATTGCTCACCGTCTCTCGACCATTCGTAGCGCAGATCAGATTCTCGTGATTGAGAAGGGGGAAATCCTCGAGAAAGGCACTCACACCTCACTGATGGCGGCCGGAGGACGGTACAAGGAGCTACATGATCACCAGTACACGTGGGAGGAGAATCTCTTCATCAACCCAGGTGAGGATTATCTGACTACCGAATCTTAGGAATCGCCACTTTGATTGGCCTCCGCGAAGTATTTCTCGGTCGAACCGTTCGATTCATTCAGGTCAGTTCGTTCCTTCGTCCTCATCATCCCACTTCTGCGCACTTGACACGTCCGGAACTCCCCAATCCGCACCGTTCCAGCCATTGAACCCTTCCATCTTGAAGGTCCAGAATCCTGTGGTCATATCAGAAATGATGATAAGTCCATCCGCATTGCGAACATCCACGCCAAAGGCACCGTTACCGACTCCTCCCATAATTCCGTCGTCCGTAGATCCGGAAAACGTGTCGTAGTATCCGACAGTTTGAGGATTTGTCGGATCGAGCAGGCTGAAAATCTGAAGCCCATCGTGATAGCCAGAGACAAAAACGTACGGCCAGCGGACTTCGTGGTTATGCGTTAGGTTTTCCCAGTCGGCCGTCCAGGCAGAGATGGGTTGGGAAATATTCGAGACGTCGCCGTCTAGAGCCGGTTGGAGGTCGAAGATCCTCAAGGGAGCATATCGATACTCCGTCTCAGCGATAACATATCGTCCGTTCGGACCCGGTGTAAACGTATGACCGCGTCTTACGCCGCTGATTCCAGTAAGGGTGATTTCCAGTACGGGATTCTCGATGTCGGAGACGTCATAGATGTAGTAGCCTCCCGTTCCTCCGCCGTAAAATCGGTCCTGACCGGTATCCGGATGAAAACCCAGATAGAAATCATGGTAACTCGCATTCGGATTGTCGACCGGAATCGGAATATTGCCAACCAGGGCGTTTTCCAGGTCGCCGCTAACCACGCGACCAAGGTCGTAAACATTGCAGCCCGCACCTGAAATCGTGGTCACCAGAAGAACCCGACCACTCGAATGCTTATAGATAAATATATTGTGGAAGCCTCCCGGAAGCTCGGGCTCGCGAATACGTGCCACCTCGCGAACCGTCGACGGATCCGGGAGCCCGGTCACGTCCAGAATCACCGCACCTAGATCGCTGTCCGGTCCTGCCGAGCGAAATTGGAGTGACTGAACGATGTAATACCGGCCCTGCCACTTGAAATGCTTCACGTCCATGCCCCCTGTACCCACATGCAGGTCGTCGTCTTCGATTCGCCACTCATAAATCACGTGTGGATTTGCGGGATCCGAAAGGTCAATAATATCCGTGCCTCGTGGAGATTCGGGGCCGTATCTGACGCGAGCCACGTAGGCATACGGACGATTCATTTCCTGCTCAATCTCCAGGTCAGCGAGGCTGATTTGTGGACCGAGGGGGAGGTGACCGAGCACTTCAATGTTGTCGCTACCGGGCTTTTCGGGTGTCCATTGGGCCGAGGCCTGCGGGGCGATGGTCACAGCAAGCAGCACCATAAATCCGACTAAAGAAAAACGTTTCATGAGAATCTCCGGGGGTAAATGTCCAAGTCTAATGTCAGGCGGCTGATGCGTCTTTGGGGGAGTGTCGCATGCGATTCAATCAAAAAGCGGATCAATGTCACATTAACAACGACCAGCGGCAAAATACCATTCGATACTCTTCGCCTTTCATTTCTTTTCTGCGAGAGCCTTCAGTAACTCCTTGTCCAACGCGTATAGCATATCCTCCTGTGGGGCGTAGCGACCCCCCGTGAATCGGATTGAGCTCGTTCCCAGCTGCATCTGCTCACACACGGCCCAGTCCTGGCGATTCGTCATGTCCCAGAATTCAATGGCGGATTGAAATCGCTCCATTTTCTTTGCATCGTTCATGACCTCGGGATGAAGTAGGAAGTAGCAGTCATTCGTGATTTCGCCCACGTTAACCGGTCGAATGAGGTGATACAGCACAAAATCCGGGTGTGGCGACAAGAGCAGATTGGGGTACACCGAATAGTAATACACGCGCTGAAGGTCGTCTCCAGAGACGTCGCAAACGGGAGGAGCTGCCGCGAGGCCATCCATCGTCATGCTTCCCCCCTCCGTTGTCAATTCCATGTATCCTCCGATTACGGCCCCCTCCATACAATCGTGCACGGCATTTTGAAAAGGGGTCCAGTCGGCAAGAAGAGGATGTACGCCGGGGCAGTGGTAACACTCCTGATAGTTCTGAAGAATGAGTTTCCAGTTGCACTTCAACCGGTAAGGAAGATGATGCGCTATACGAAGTTCAGGGAGTCTCCACGCTTCAAACCGCTCGAATAGGGCACCCATTTCGTCTTCGAACGGGGCTGGGTTTTCTGACAGATTGATAAACACAAACCCACCCCAGAGGCGAACATTTACCGGATAAAGGGAATGGTCCTCCTTTTTGAACCCGGATACATCGCGCATCAACGGAGCTCCTTTCAGTGCACCGTCCAGGTCATACTGCCATGCATGATACGGGCACTGAATAACACCATTTTCGAAATGGCCCCTTTCTTCCATGCAGATCCGTGTTCCACGGTGGCGACATACGTTGAAGTGGGCCTTTATTTCGTCCCTCTTCGTGCGAGAAACAATAATGCTCTCGTTACCAACGGGCACGACAATGAAATCGCCTGGCCTAGAAATCTGCTCCTCCCGACACGCAAGCTGCCAGCGTCGATAGAATATTTTTTCAAGTTCCTGTTGGTAGATGTCTTCCGAATGATAATATTCACCCGGGAGCGTGAACATCTCTTCAGGGACCGGATAATCGACTCCCCGCTTCCTGAATGTCCCATTCGATGGATTCATCAATTGACTGTCTTCCTCCCTTGAGAACTTGACGGCTGCAGGTACTCAGCCCCACTTCTGGCCGAGTTCGTCCAATCCAGAATTTTGCAGATCCTCGGGTGACATGGCTATTCTGAAACGACAATCAGCTTCGAATGTTAGGAACCAAGGTTCTGCGATGGAGGGAATGTCTGATGCCGAGTCGATATTGTAAACGGCGGTTGCGCCCCGTGTGCCGTCTTCTTCTGTGAAGTAAATCGACTCCGGCTTGGTTTCCTCTAAAATGCGCCCAATTTTTTGACCGGCACTTCCGTCTCGAACGTATGAATTGAACGGTTCGTGTGGAAAATTAATATGTACTAGATATCGCATCGCGCTGGTTCGTTTGGTGAGAGAAAGTTCATTGTGCGATTAAGATAATCGATTAATAGCCATCTGGAAATCAAAAAGTCTCTGGTCTACATGGGCCAGTGGCGCAACCGGGGGCCCGAGGCTGGCGTAGGATTTTCCCGATTCGTATCAAACGTTGAGAGACATGAATGCCCCGCCCCCGTCGATTCTTCCCGAACCGTTCAATCGCCTACACTCATGGGCCCGTGCCCAGCCCTGGTTGGGCCGATTTACGCTGATGAACTCCATGGCGATGAAGGGGCTCGGCTCGGTGCCGTGAGGAGCATCAGAAGGCACCGCCTCATCAATCTCAAAAACACTGGCGATATTCGGGTGGTGAAGCTGGGCTGCGGCCTTCGCCTCGCGGTAGAATCGCGTCCTGTCGTCTTCGCTCGCCAAGGCTGCCGATGGTAGCACTTTAATTGCTACAGTGCGGTCGAGCTTCGTGTCCACGGCCTTATAGACGATCCCCATGCCGCCGCGGCCCAGTTCTTCGAGGATCTTGTAGTGGGATAAGTTCTTGCCGACCATTCCAGTTCCGGGTGAGTTCGCCTAAAGAAACGGGGTTACAGGCGGAAGTGCAAAAAAGGTCGTCTGATGCAATACTATTTCAATACTTATTGCATTTAACCTATCTGGTGACATGGCCGAGGTGATCAAAAACTAAAAAGCCTTTCTGGCCAACAAGTGGTCAGAAAGGCTGTTTTTGGACATGAATGGTCATTTATTGCCACCGTGTCTAGCTGAGGTGACGGACGGATTCGAACCGTCGTACAGGGTTTTGCAGACCCTTGCCTAGCCACTCGGCCACGTCACCCTTTCGTGGCGTCATGTCCATCTTGCCATGGCGGAGTTTCTGTACGCCCGGCAGGACTCGAACCTGCAACCTGCGGATTAGCGTACCACTACGACTTTCGTCGCCACCGCTGACGCGGCTTTGTGGTCTGGACCATCTCTTCACCGTCTCAGGTGCGGCGCGTATGGCCTCTACGGATCCCCGCGAAGGTTTCCTCGGGATTGCCACCGTCAAGTTCGCTGAGGTTTCCCCGATACAGCGCCGTCCACTCTACAAATTCCTGTTTCTCTGCAGAGGCTCCTTTTTGAAGTCCGCCGCTCTCTCCAGTTGAGCTACGGGCGCAGGAAGTAAAAGAACGAAGTGCATTTCGACACAACAGATTACAGCTCCGAACTCGAAAGTCTGGATTGTAGTCGGGGTGGCAGGATTCGAACCTGCGACCTTCTGCTCCCAAAGCAGACGCGCTAACCGAGCTGCGCTACACCCCGAATTGGAAATTCGGATTGTTTTCCTGGAAAGAATCGAAAAGGGCTACTTCTTGGCCGCTGCCAGCTCATCTTTGACCTGGCTAAGTTCTACCATCTTCGTCTTGAAGCGGAAATGTCCGTTGGCCTTCTTTTCGGAAATGACGAGCTGCGCCATACGCTTGGATGGGACTTTCTGCCTCCGAACCTTATCGCTAAATGATTGCTTCTTTGCCATCTCTAATCAGGGTTTGAGCAAGCGCCACTCGTTGCAGCTTCTCGTCGTGAGCGCAGCTTCGCTACTTGGTTTCTCGGTGGAGTGTATGCTTGCGTAGCTTCGCATTGTATTTCTTCAGCTCCAGTCGATCTGGGCTATTGCGTCGGTTCTTCATCGTTGAATAGCGCGATGTACCCGGGGCTTCGGTACAGTCTAAAATAACCTGTATGCGAACGTCTTTTCCTTTTGCCATCTCTAGTTACCCTCCCCTCGTCAAACTTTGACGCCCTTTTTTCGGGCCGCCTTGAGTACCGCAGTAATTCCGTTCCGATTGATCGTCTTGATCGTCTTGGCAGATACGCGGAGTGTGATCCACCGCTTCTCTTCCGGAATATAGAATCGTTTCTTCTGCAGGTTTATGGCGAACGTCCGCTTCGCTTTGTTGTGCGCATGCGACACGTGGTTACCCGCTACTGGACCTTTTCCGGTCAACTGATCTTTACGTGACATCGTAGAATCTTACTAAATCCTCACCGTTTCGGTGTGGAAACGAATCGCTAAAAAATATCGTTAAAAAGGCAAAGACTGATTAAGATAGCCCGACCCTTTTCGTTTAGCAACCAACCAACCACTCCGGAAAGTCTCAGTTCCGCCGAATTTCTGTGAAGGTTTTGATCGAACACTAGCCTTCAACGGCCACGGCCTCGGCGATTTCGATCTTTGTGGCCCGGTTAGCGGGGTAAACCGCCGCGGCAACACACAACCCAAGCGCCACAAGCGTAATCACGGCCACGTCAAAGGTCTGAATGGAAACGGGATAGGCATCTATCAAGAACGACTCCGCGCCTGCCAGCGGTACCAGGGCAAATTTTTTCTGGGCTAGGGCGAGACCGAGGCCCAGGACCAGTCCTATACCTGAGCCAAGAGCACCAATCAGGAGTCCTTCTATCAGGAAAATGCGGCGTATGTCTTTCCGCGTCGCTCCCATCGCGCGCAGGGCGCCCACATCTCGTCGTTTCTCTATCACGATCATCGTTAACGATCCTAAAATGTTGAATACCGCGACGATTACAATCAGAATCAGTACCAGAGAGGCCCCCCATTTCTCGAGTCGCATCACGTCGTACAGTGATTTCTGAAGATCATACCACGTCAGAACCGTGAATTGGGCCGGGTCCAATTGTTCGCTGAGCAAATCCTTTACTTCCCCGGCTCGCTCCAGATCGTCCAGTCGAAGATCGAGTCCAGAAACAAACGGCCCCATTCTAAAGAGTCGCTGCGCTTCGGACAGGTCAATGAAGACATGACTTTCGTCGTACACCGCCTCCAGTTGAAACAGTCCACGAACTTCAAACTGTCTAAATGGGATGCCAGACAACACGCGCGTAAACGTGCGCTCCAGGGCCGGCGCAGAGAGCAGCGCGACGCGGCTTGCCGCCTGACCACCTCCCCCAGGAATCAGCAACAGTCGTTCCCCAAGTCGCTGCCCGAGCACGACACCGGGCCTTCCGTCCTTGTTCGATAAGTCGAATCCTCCAAAGACAATACCCGCCAGAACACCCGAATCCTCTGAGAGGTTGGTCGGATCAACACCGCGCACAATCACAACTTTGTTCACGTCTGACGCTCCGTCGTGCCGAAGTAGCGCCTTGCCCTCGACGTATGGAGCTGCGTATCTCACGGATGGCATCAAGGATGCAATCCCAACGAGCGAGTCGACGCTCTGGATTCCCCGCTCCGATGTGGATACGATTCGCACATGCGGATCAAATGAAACCAGCATGTCCCGCACAAAATCAAAAAAGCCATTCAACACGGAGAGAACGACAATCAACGCGGCCACTCCCAGCGAAACTCCCGCTACCGATATCCCCGTTATTTTTGAAATCAGAGAGAATGACCTGGGGCTTACGAGATACCTGCGTGCGATCTGGAACCGGTAGTCCAAAGGGATGGCAATTTGAGTGTAATAATGCCCTGTAATAGCAGAATGGACCCAAAAAAGATCCGTCTAGGTCAAAAATAGGTGTTTACTCGAACAATCCGCTTTCTGGGAGGTTTTCGATGAGAATAACACGATTTTAGCGTCTTGAATAGCCGGTTCACTTTCATACTGTTTTTCGTTTTGATCAGCTGGGCCACACAGGTCCGCGCTCAGGATGATTCGTTTGTCGATCCACGTGAACCATCGAATGGCCTGGGCGGCCAGGTATTGCTAACCAATAGCGGTTTCGCTCTGGGCGGTTACTACACGCGGGCGCTCGGCCGCGACGTCTCGTTCATTGCCGAGTTAAGCATTGGAAGTGGAAAAGATGAGCGGGAAGTTGCGTTCATCGATCGATTTGGAAGGCGCGATCTTCCCAACAAAGCCAATTACCTGCTTATGATGCCTGTGCAAATCGGTATTGAAAAGCGTCTCTTCCGATCGAAAATCGAAGATAACTTCAGACCCTTTCTCCACCTTACGGTTGGCCCGACCGTGGGTTGGCTCTACCCTTATTTCAGGGACGACAATGGCAACGGTATGTTGGATAGCGGGGAAAAAACGTACGATGGTTTCAGTGCGCTACCAAAGGGCGGATTTGAACTGGGCGTCGGAGGTACGTTTGCATTGGGGGCCTATTTTGGGGCAACCACGGGCATCGTTCAAAGCGTGCGGATCGGATATACCTTTACGCATTTCCTGGACAAGATCAGCCTGCTGGAACCCAGCATCCGCAAACCCGGCCACTTCTTCGGCACGCCGGTTATTCTAGTGAGTTTTGGGAAGCTTTTTTGACGTGTGTTCCGGAGGTCGCGTCTTCTACGTTTTCGGTTAGACATTGAACCGGAAAAGGATGACATCCCCGTCCTGAACGATGTAGTCTTTCCCCTCCGATCGCATGGCACCGGCCTCCCGCGCACCTACTTCTCCACCCAGGTCTAAAAACTTTTCGAATTTGATCGTCTCCGCCCGAATGAAACCTCGGGCAAAATCGGTGTGGATTTCACCCGCGGCGTCTTGGGCCATGGTGCCGCTCTTTACTGTCCACGCTCGCGATTCTTTCGGCCCCGAAGTGAAAAACGTAATTAAACTCAGGAGGTCATAAACTGCGTGTATCAGGCGGTCCAACCCGGCTTCGTCAATTCCCATATCCTCCAGGAATGATACGCTCTCGTCTTCGTCCAGCTCTGTAAGCTGCGCTTCCAGTTCCGCCGAAACAACGACAACCCTGGCTCCTTCCTCCCGTGCTACGGCCCGGACTCGATCTACATATTCATTGCCCTCCGATAAGTCGTCTTCCCCCACGTTCGCAGCAAACAGAACCGGTTTTACAGATAGGAGCGAGAGCGCTCGAAGCCAGATTTGCTCTTCGTCGGTTCGTTCAAGACGTCGAACCGGAATACCCCCCGAAACATGAGCCAACAGTCTTTCGAGAAATTTCTGTTCTTGACGGTCTTTGACGTCTCCCCCTTTGGCCATTTTCTCTGTCTTCTCGACGCGACGCTCAATCGATTCGAGATCCTTCAGCATGAGCTCGGTTTCGATAATTTCGATATCCCTCTCGGGGTCGATGGTCTCCGCAATATGGGTGACCTTGTCATCTACGAAACATCGAACAACATGAATTATGGCATCAACCTCTCGAATGTGGGAGAGAAATTGATTCCCAAGGCCTTCCCCTGTAGAGGCACCAGCAACGAGTCCGGCGATATCCACAAATTCGACGGTCGTCGGAGTGATCTTGGGAGATCCGGTTACCTCTGCAATCTGTTGTAGGCGTGCATCGGGCACCAATACCATCCCGATATTCGGCTCAATCGTACAGAACGGGTAATTGGCCGATGCGGCTCCGGCTTGGCTGAGCGCATTGAACAAGGTTGATTTCCCAACATTGGGGAGTCCTACAATACCAGCCCGTAAAGGCATGCTTTTCTCTTTTTACTCGTGTCTTGAGTGTGGTCGGGGATTGACCGCGGGACATATCGTGTCGTCCAGGTATTGTTTCTGACAGTCGGTATATACAAGTTGAATTACTCAACTTTCCTCGTTCACATCTTCGCTCTGGCATGCGTTTAGCCCATATAGGGTACGGAAACAAAGCGCCGATCGGGTAGAGACACCGCGGTCAGGAATCCCATCGCCGGATGGGTATGATAGACGCAGCCCGTATCGATGTTAATGAGCTGCTCCTTATTGACGACCTCCGGAACCGGAGTATGGCCACAGACAACCGTTTTCTCCCACAATAGGGTCTCGGTCTTCAGATGCGACCGCTCCCAGAGATACACGTCATGGTTGTCCTCTTCCATGTTCTCGGCTATGGTCATGTCGGGGCGCAAACCGGCATGGACAAAGAAGAAGTCCTCTGTATCCAAGTAAAACTCTGTGTTTCGAACAAAATCGATATGTTCTTGAGGAATTACCATTTCCCCGCCAGGATCCATATAGCTCGACAGCGTTGCGATTCCTCCATTGATGGCGAAGATGTCATACTCGCCGTCGTCAAGATATCCAAGAAACAGATCTTCGTGATTTCCCCTGAGAAATGTACAGGTCTTTTCTTCTCGGAGAGCGATCAGTCGGTCAATGACCCCTTTTGAATCGGGTCCCCGGTCAATGTAATCACCAATAAAGATCAGGTGGTCGTCGCTTTGGACATCCAAAATCTTGAGAAGGCCATCCAGCGTTCTTGCGCAACCGTGAATATCTCCTATCGCGATTAGTCCCATCTGGCTACGGCAAGTAGATACATCTTATATAAACCCTGCAGTAACCACCCGCTAATTCGATTCATTCTCTTCTTCTTTCTCTACAACGGTATCCGTCTCAACCAGACCCCGGCCGCTTTTTTTCATCCGGCCTGACCCGCGAAAGTCAGTCAATACTGAATCCAGTATCCCGTTAATAAACTGCCCGCTTTTCTCAGTACTGAAACGTTTGGCGACCTCGATCGCTTCGTTGATCGTGACCTTTGGAGGAATATCTTCAAACGTCAGCATCTCGCACATGGCAAGCCGTAGTAGAATGCGGTCAACGAGAGCAATGCGTGATATATCCCAATTTTGAGCGTATTTGACCACTATTTCGTCCGCTTCCTCCGTGAAATCAAGTGTGCGCAGAAATAGGTTCGTAGCAAAATCCAAGGATTCGGGATCTTTTTCGAAATGCTTTTTGATCACGTTTTCCAGGACATGTTGCGCATCCCCACTGCCCAACTCAAAAGCGTAAAGGGCCTGCATGGTGCGCTCACGCGCTTCGCGCCTACTGCTCATTGTGAACGCGGTCTTTCAAATAACTGGTGGGGAAATCCACCTATTTCGGGCGGATAATTCGTGATGCAGCCCGAGGATAATCCAGTTTGCGCTGCTTTTCAAATTCGTCACCAAATATTCCTATGTCCGTTGCGATGAAGAGCAGTTACGAGGATTAGACCGGTGTGTCTTTTCAGAGAACGGATTCTATGAAACGCCCGCGCCATTCATGAAGTATCCCGCGATGTTCGCCGCTCTCTTGATTGGCCTAGGTGTCCTTCTTGCGGAAGCGTCGTCAACATGGCTGCTTCCTCTTGGCTTTTCGTGGTTCGGACTTGCAACTTTATTCTACTTGCGGGCCCGGCAAGTGGAGAGCAAGAGGGTCGTTACTTGCGCTGCTGTGTTGTATACCGCCGCCGCTTTGTTCGGGATCGTTGGGTCGAGCGTCCTAAACACACTGGCTCGGTCCGTCCCGGATCCGAAAGGGATTTCTCAGTGGGCTGCTCTTGGGCCTCCCGTCATCTTGGAGGGTCGAATTCGTCGGCTCAGTCATGGGCGCAATACCGTGGGCATAGCCGAAATTGACGTGAGTTCTTTTGTCTATGCTTCTGTCAGATGGGAATCGAGGGGACGTGTCCGGATCCGCTCTTTTCCGCTCGAATCAAATGTTCATCCGGGTGATGTCGTTCGACTGAGTGGCTCTCTACAGAGCCTCCGTGGCAAAAGGAATCCATACGATTTCGACGAGGCCGCGTATTATCGACGACTGGGTGTATCGGCGGAACTCATAGTTGACGAGTCAGATATTGAACTCGTCGAGCATCGACACGGTGGTCTATTGTATGGGTTCGAGAATCTAAGGATGATGATCGGAGCTCGAATCATCCGTATCCATCATTCTGTTGCGTCGAAAGAAGTTGTCCCTGCGCTGCTGCTCGGTGACCGGAGTCGCATCTCACATGAATCCCGGACGGCGTTTCGCGAAGGTGGTCTGTCCCACCTTTTGGCCATCTCGGGTTTACACGTCGGCATCATTGGAATGTCGTTTTACTTTTTAGTGGGTCTTTGGCTAGCCCGGATGAATCTTGGTTTCCTTCGCCTAAAGGCAGCGAGAAGTGCGCTCACGGGGATCATGTTCATCGCCTTTGTTCTCCTAAGTGGAGGCAGCACGTCCGTTCAGCGTGCCGTTGTCATGGCCACTGTGTTTCTTCTGGGCGCGGCCTTCGGAAAAGAGGTGTCTGGTTGGAATATGTTAGGAATAGCCGGTTGCCTCCTGCTCGCCTTTGATCCATCTCAGATCTACGCGCCTGGATTTCAGCTTTCGTTTGCTGCGGTCGCTGGGATTTTCCTGTGGCCAAAAGGCGACGCTCTATCCGTGCCCGGCACTCGAGCGATGCTGCAGATTATTCGATTTCTCTCGGGTACGGTGAAGATTTCTATCGCAGTCACGTGTTCGACACTACCCGTTCTTCTTTACCACTTCGGAACAGCTCCTCTTGGAGGGATTCTCGCAAACATCCTAGCGATTCCTCTGACATCTATCCTTCTTTTATCCGGGATTATCTCTACGGCTGTCGGAAGCGCCCTTTTTTTTGTTGACGCCACGGACTTTCTTGCCACTCTGCTTTTTTCCCTGGCACAAGCCGCTTCTCAAGCGCTCGAAAGCACGTCGTTAACCGTTGCAAAGGGCATTCTTTACCCCGTGTCGTTCATACCGGTATCGCTCCTTCTGGCCTTTCGTAGCCCCGTCCGGCGCAATCAATCATGGTTGTTCCTTCTGAGCATCTCTTTGTGCTTGACGCCTTTTGGTACGAGATCCATCTACATGTCGGTTACGTTTCTTGACGTAGGTCAAGGTGACGCTGCACTGTTTTTCACGCCGGTGGGTAAATCTATATTGGTAGACACGGGCCGCGGATACTCGAGCGTCCGTAGCATCCGGGCCCATCTTGCTGGTCGTGGTGTAGAAAAAATTGATCTGCTCATCATTTCTCACTTCCACGCAGATCACGTGGGTGGTTTAGACCGCTTGCTGAGAGAAATCCCCATCAGCCGAATCGTTGGGCCTTCAAGCCATGAAAAATATACTCGTCCCATTGAAGCCGTAACTCGAGGCGACACTCTCTTTGTAGACCGGTCGGTTTTCATCGAAGTGCTCGCTCCGTCCGTTGCTTTTTCCACTCGTTCCGAAAACGAATCTTCCGTGGTCGTCAGAATTACCTATGGGCAGCATTCCTTCTTAATGACCGGCGACGCCGAGCGCTCCATCGAGACGGACCTGATTTCCGCCTTCGGAAGTGCTCTCGAATCCGACATCGTGAAGGTCGCCCATCACGGCTCCGATACGAGCAGTTCTCGTTCGTTTATTCTTCGATCCTCCCCGAGAAACGCCATAATCAGCGTAGGGAGAAAAAATCGATTCAAACACCCGGATCCTCGCGTCATTCAACGATGGAGAGAAGCGGGTGTTAACGTATCGACGACGGCGCTCGAAGGAGGAATCAGTCTTTCGACAGACGGGATATTGATCTTGAGATCTCGATGGGCGAAGAGATAAAGGCAAATAAAATCAGTGATCAATAAAGAGCGGGATTTCGGAGTGATCGAGCAGATGTGACGTGGCATCTCCCAATTTTTCTGCCGTAAATGTTTTTTTAGTGTGGGCTCCCATCACGATCAGATCTACCTCATGGCTCTGCGAATGTTGAAGTATGCACGTTTTAGGATCAGAATCAACCACGCTCAACACCTCCGTCGTGAAACCGTGCTCCTCGAGATACGACTTGGACATCTGGAGAATGAGTTCCGATTCCGGTGAATCCGCGTCATGGATATTGATCACCTTAATTTCCAGGTCCTTTCCGAACGGCTCAAGATGAATAAATCTTCGGACAGCACGAGCAGATTCATTGGTTCCGTCGTTGGCGATAAGGACTCGTTTTACTTCGCGGTATTCGTTCGAGACGACCAGACTGGGTCCTATCGTATTCTGAACAATCCGTGCAATCGTGTGCGTTTGCTGCTTTGGGTGACTGTAGAAAAAATGAGGATCGTTCCCGACGACCAGCAAATCGTGGTATTTCATATCCTCAACGATACGTTGAAAAGGCACCCCTTCCTCAACCACTTCTGTGTGCTTGACATCTGTAGCCTCAACCATTTTGCGAAACGACTCGGTAAGCAACAACGCTTTTTCGCGGGCCTCCGTCGTCAGGTTTTCGCGGAGCTTTTCGGCGTAGTACATACTCCCGATTCCACCTCCTTTCACGCTGGCCTCAATGCTGCCCATATCAACAACGGCGACACCGGTCACACGAGCACCGAAACGACGCGCGATCTCCAGGGCGTACCGCGTAGCGACGGTCGTATCGGAGTCGAGGTCTAGGGCAACTAGAATTCTTCTAATCATTTGAGCGGGTCTACGAACTGGAAGTCTGATGGAACGACTCAAATGTAATGGAAGAATGGACAGGCGACAACTGACGAAAAGGCTTGAAAAGCTCTTCTCAACAGAGATCCAATAATTATATAAAGAAAGAGTATTTGTTGTATATCGTAGTAGGTCGTGTGGAATTGTTAGCAGAAAAACTTACAAACAAAGTTGGTCCAGGAAGTCCACACACGATCGTAACAAAAGGGAGTGCTCGTGTGATTTTTTTCGCTTTGTTGAAAGGCGCCATGTTTTCCCCATCGCTTTTTCTCATCGCTTTGCGTGTGGATAAAATGTAGACCGTATGTCCAAAAGCTACCAGTTCTGAACAAGTCTTCACAAGACTCTGTCGTAAAATAATTCGTCTACAATCTTCGAACGACTTTTCAACAGCGCTAGAAACGCTCTTACGGTCGGCCCAAGAGCGAAAACATTTCCGCCTTGTACGCCTCTACTCCCGGCTGTACAAACGGGTTAACCCCTAGGAGATAGCCCCCCACAGAAACCGCATGCTGGAAAAAGTAGATGCATCTTCCAAGGTTTTCTTCCGAAAGTACGTCCATGCTCAGAGTCATGTTCGGGACGCCTCCCTCTTCATGTGCCCGGGATGTCCCCAGGAAGGCACTTTCGTTGACCGCCGAAATAGATTGTCCGGAGAGATAGTTTAATCCATCCAGATTGCCGGGATCAGGTGGGATCGTAACCACTTCTTCATCCTTAACGATCAGAAACGTCTCGAATAGGTCTCGACGGCCGTCCTGTAAATATTGTCCAATAGAGTGTAGATCGGTCGAATAGGCCGCAATAGAGGGAAAAATACCGTTGTGGTTCTTTCCTTCGCTCTCAGCAAACAGCTGTTGCCACCAAGACGCTACTCCCGATAGGCGCGGCTCAAAGTGGGCCAAAACCTCGGTCGTATACCCTTCGTTCAACAAATAATGGCGGATACCGGCATAAGACAAGGCCATATTTCCTTCCGACTCAGCAAGCTCCGATAGCATAGCCACAGCGCCATAAAAGAGAGACAGGATGTCCACTCCGGCTGCAGCAATAGGTAACAATCCAGCAGGGCTCAACACGGAAAAACGCCCACCAATATCCCGCGGAATGACGAAACGCGGGTAATCTTTCTCATCGGCGAATGCATTTAGCGCTCCGGACTCAGGATCCGTAATGATGATTATTCGCTGGGCGGTATCATCAAATCGACTTTCCATCCACTGACGGACAAAACGAAACGCGATGGCAGGCTCCAGGGTCGTACCGCTTTTGGAGACGACGACCGCGCACACCGATCTGCCTTCCAGATAGACGAGTAACTCACGCATGTATGCGCCGCTCAAATGATGCCCGACGAAAATGATTTCGGGTGTCGTGGAGGACATGTCCTCCTGCTCTTCCGAAGATATCGGGAAGTTTGGACTCAGCGCTTCAATAATCGCTCGCGCCCCCAGATACGATCCTCCAATTCCAATGCAAAGGAGTACATCCGCCTTTGCACGAATGAACGATGCGGTTCGGGAAATCTCCTCCAGCAAGGCATCATTCGGCTCCTGAAGGATACGCCTCCACCCGAGCCACTCACTGCCTGCCCCGGAGCCAAGGGTAAGCGTCTTGTGAGCCGCAACGACACGAGGAGAAAAGCGCTTCCAACTCTTTTCGTCAAGAAACGCGTCAACACGCGAGTGATCGAGGTAGATCATATCTGGAAAGAAGTAAAGAAGCGTATCTTTGAGTCATTAAAAAGTACAACCGCCTGCCGTATCAATGCGAACATTCATTTCCTTTGCGGAAGCCCGTAAGACGGTCATGGCGGCCGCCGTTCCGCTCGGAAATGAATCCGTATCCCTGCGAAACGCTGCGGGTAGAACCCTGGCCGAGGGCGTCGTGTCCTCCGAGGATATCCCGCCATTCAATAACTCGGCGATGGATGGATACGCTGTTATTGCCGACGATTGTACAGGCGCCCCCGTGCGCCTCGAAGTCATTGCTGACATTCCCGCAGGCCGACCACATGACGGAGAAATTCGCACCACAACCTGCGCTCGGATCATGACGGGTGCCCCCGTTCCTGCGGGCGCAGATGCTATTGTTCCGGTTGAAAAAACACGGGCGGACGGACCGAATGTCTGGATTGATGAGGCGCCAATTAAGGGAATTCATATCCGTTTAGCCGGCGAGGATATTAAGAGTGGCGACCAGGTATTGTCTTCCGGGATCGTCATTACACCTCCGGTTGTTGGGATGTTGGCCACGCTCGGGTTTGACCCCGTGTCCGTTGTCAAGCAGCCCCGCGTCGTGGTCATTTCAACAGGTGATGAAATCGTGTCGTCGTCGGAAATGCCCGGACCCGGGCAGATTCGAAACTCGAACGGCCCGGCCCTGGCCGCGCAAGTGGAATCGGCAGGCGGAATCGCCACGGCCGTGCTACATGCACCCGATACGCCCGAAGGTGTCCGAAAAACGATTGAATCCGGCACGAACGCTGACATTCTTCTATTCTCTGGAGGCGTTTCTATGGGAGCGTATGACTTTGTGCGCACAGAACTTGAGGCGATGGGTGCTACATGGGATTTCTGGAAAGTGAGACAGCGGCCCGGCAAACCGCTCGTGTTTGGACGTTTTAAAGACACGCTCCTCTTTGGACTTCCGGGAAATCCCGTTAGTTCGGCCATGTGTTTCGAAATGTACTGCCGCCCTGTGTTGGCTCATATGTTAAAGCGAGACAAGGATTTTCGGGATCTTCAAGCGGCTATTCTTTCTCACCCGATGAAAAAGAAAGAAGGGCTCTATTACTTCGCAAGAGGTATTGTGGAGGATGCAGGGGCGAAGGGTGTTCGCAAGGTTCGAGACACGGGGCCCCAAGGCTCAAATTTGTATTCGTCAGTCGTGAAAGCGAACTGCATCATCCACTTACCCGAAGACATGGAAAATCCGGACGAAGGAACCAACGTATTGATCGAGGCGCTCGAATGGTGAGCCCCGTTTCACGCTCTCTTGAATACGGGTTCAAACTGCATTAACGGGTATCCTAAGGAGGTATTTCGATCCGTGCCCTGTCCGCTATCCACTTCCAGTTCATATGCGACCCGATCACAGCGATAGTATCGCTGTTGGAAATAGACAGGCTGTCCCTTTTCTGAATACGACGTTCGCTCGATAACAAGTAGGGCTCGGCCCCAGGGAATGTTCAAATGCCCGGCGACGTCGTTGGGTGCATTAACCGCTTCAATCCGGAAGCGCCCTCGCTTGATCGGGATATCAAAGTCTCTTTCCAGGATAGTATATATGGTCTCGGATGCGAGATCACTATCGTCAAGTAATCGGGCATACATGGCCGGTAGCCACGTGCGGTCAAAGGCAATGGGTTCGCCATCGCCGAATCTGAGCCGATCAAGCCGTAGGACCTTCTGACCGTCCGTCAGGCCAAGCGCGCGCATAACCTTTTTGGCGGGTTGTTCGGCTTCAAAAAGCAGGACTTCCGAGTGCGCACGCAGGCCGGCCGCAGTCATTTCTTCAACGAAGTCTGTCAACTGTACGAGGCCTGGCCTTACCCGCGAGCCCTGGACAAATGAACCCAGGCCCTGCCGCTTATAGATGAGCCCTTCTGACTCGAGAGTCTGAAGGGCGCGGCGGACAGTTATTCTACTTACAGAAAATTGTTGCCCCAGCTGCTTCTCGGAACGAAGTTGATCATCCGCCCCCAATATTTTCTGTTCGATCTGATCCCGAATCCATGAACTGATCTGTTCATGTCGGGGACTTCCCGATTTAAGGGGAATTAAGGACTCGTCCATGGTGGTGCGGCTAGTAAAGTATTGACGTGTTTCCAGAAGATAGCGCAAACCGAGAAGACTTGTAATCACGTGCTAATACAAGTAGTCGCTCCATCACCGTTTCAATCGCAGAGAAGCCCCAGGTGTTACTTGAGGAACATCATTTTCCGGGATTCTGCGAACGATCCGGCCGTCATTTGGACAACGTAGGCGCCACTGGCAAAACCAGAAGCATCCCACCGGACACGGTGCACCCCGAGAGGCATCCGGTCGTCAACGAGAACGGCGACGCGCCGCCCGATCATATCAAATATCTCTATCCGCACATCCTCGGAGTGGGCAAGCGAGTATTCGATCGTTGTAGACGGGTTGAAGGGATTGGGATAGTTCGGCTCCAGATTGAACACGGCCGGCAGCCCTGCGTCGTCGTCGGCGATAGATGTAATGAGCGCAGAGGTGTCAACGGTGAAGACGCCACGGCCATGCGTGGCAACGATAAGCAGATCATCTACAATCCGCATGCGGAAGATGGAAACTGCCGGCAAGCCGTTATCTGCGAATTCCCAGCTTTCGCCATCATCTCTGGAAATAAACAATCCAACCTCAGTACCCGCCCAAATTTCGGACGGATTATCGGGAAGCACCAGCAGATCGTGCACGGCGACATTCGGAAAACCATTGGCACTTTCCTTACCCGCGGGGCTCGCAAAACCAGAAAGGTCCTCCCAAGTTTGTCCCAGGTCGCGAGTTCGAAGAATCTTTGGATTGTTAAACGACGAGAAGAGAACATAGGCTGTTTCCGGCTCGGCCGGGTGCGTTGCGATGGCGGATATTCTTCCGGATGAGAGGTCTTCCGGAGTTGGGACCGCGGTGAACGTTTCACCCGCGTCGGTGGAAACGTGTACATGGCCGGAGACGGTTTCGAAAGAGAGCCCCATTTCATACCCTGCCCAAACGATAGACCCGTCTGCGAGCGAAACCCTCACTTTTCCAGATCCGCTAAACCCCCAGTCCTCAGGCGCAATCGCTCGCAGCGACCAATTTCCGCCAAAGTCGGTTGACTTCCAGACTCCGGATTCACCAATCGTGAATACATGATTTGGGTTGTGGAACGAGCGGTGTAACGACGTGATGAATTGACCGCCACCGTCGCTTCCCACGTCGGTCAATCCGGTATGAGACGAAATCCAATTGGCCCCCTTGTCTGTTGACCTCCAGATATCGTTGAACTGGACGGAGCCCAGAACAAGCTGTTCATCGTCCTGATTCCACGCGACCTCAAAGCCATCGCCGCCGAAAGCCGGTAACCATCCCTGACGTGCATTCGGGTTTCCGAATGATCGCCAGGTGCCATTGTCCTGGGTTCCACCGACAAACTGAGTGACACCGGGTCTCTTATCCACACCATAAAATTGACTGGTGTTGTAGGTCCGGTGTCTCGCAATAAAGTTCGAGGCCTCATTAGGGGAGTAAAATATTCCTCCATCATTACCCACGAGGAGTTCAAAAGACTGTGTTTCCTCACTTTCAACGATGGGTATGATCGCATGTTGGTCTACGTGAAGTGTATTTGAGTTTGCCACCAGGACCGTGGTTCGAGTCAAACCCTCAACGATTTCAACATTTATTCGAAGCGTCGAAAGGGGGAGGCTCTCAGGATTCCAGATCGCTTCGTCTGCCAGAATCGGCCAAAAGAAATAGAGCAGTTTGTGGAGAGGGCCACCGGTCTGCGCAATGGAAGGGTTTGGAAAGGCCGGGGTATAGGTCTCGGCATGAATCAAGAGGTATTCTCTTCCGAGATTTGCTTCGTCACGCAGGATGAGATTAAACGCTCCGTCATGAAGCCGGTCCCTGAATGAGACCGCCAGCTGCCGATTGTTCTCTATATCCCACACTTCGAACGGGACGTCAACGTAGTCAGCGTACGGGTACGTAGAAAAAAGGATACCCGGTCCATCGGGGGGAATGAACCGATGCGCCTTTTGGGAAAGGCCTAGCCCAAAACGAACTTCAACAGATACAAACTCCTCTTCAGTGATGGTAGCACCGGGCTCAGACAACCCTGTTTTCATTCTTCCGTCAAAGTGAGTGGCCGACACGAAGGAAACAAAGTCGAGGAACAGGAAGGTGTTTTCCTCATCCAGCGATTTGACGACAGCAATTGTCGCAGTACCACCCAATGTCACCTCGTATAATTCAATTCCACCGAGGAATACCCGGTTCTCATCGAATGGATCGACGGCAATCGCATTGTCGTACCAGCCCTGGATTCCTGTCCAGTCAGGATTCAATGTGCCCGCTTCCGGAACAACGGGTACCCAGAGATTTCCTCCATCAGGACTCATAAAGAGCTTGTCGGTCTCTTCCTCCGCCTCAACCGAAGCGTAAAGGCGCTGTGGATCGGAAGGAGCAATGGCCAGCTCAAGCCGCGCCGCTGAGGAGATCCCCCCGTCACTCAAACCGAACAGGCCAACAGACGCCATGCCCCACGTCAAACCGGCATCCGTCGAACGAACGACACCCATTCCACTTTCAGAAGCGTAGAGGCGGTTAAAATTGGACGGGTCGGCAATAATCTGAAGAACACCGGGCGTACTGGTCGCCGAGTATTCTTTTGTCCAGGTGTCACCTCCGTCGTCCGAACGGAAAATGCCCTCTCGGGTGGCTGCAAGCAGCAGGTTTTCGTCAGCTGGAGAAACGACGAGTCTGTTGACAAATCGGAAATCAAAGTCGGAAGCGGTTGTAGCAAGTTGGATCCAACTATTTCCTCGGTCGATCGATTTAAACACTCCCGCACCTGAAACAGCGTCTCCATTGAAGAACCCTTCCCCGGTTCCACCATACAGGACCTCCGGGTTGGATGCGGCCTGTACCAGCGTCGAAAACGCAAGATTGGGGAGATCTGGCGTCAGCATTGTCCAAGAAAGCCCTGCATCAGTGGTTTTCCATATTCCTCCAGAGACAGCCGCGGCATACCATGTGTCGTGTGAGGGATCGTCTGGATCAACCACGATCGCGCGCGTGCGCCCCCCTACATTTGCGGGACCTCGTTCAACCCAGGGAAGAATCACCGAACCCGATTTTGCCCCACGCTTGGCCGCGGAGAGGGCATCCATTAAATAGTTCTGCGGGTAAGTTGGCTCACTCTCCCAGGCGGCTGTCTTGATGTCGTTCAGATATTCCGCGAACAGATCTGGATATCCGGCCACCGCGTCTTCATGTGGCGTCTCCGAAGAAAGACTTGTTTGCAGAAGGCCAGAAGTCTGCGTGATGGCGAACCCGGCGGCGACCAAAATCGCCAACAGACTCCCGTAAAAAATTCGCCGGTGCGTCTCCGTCATAAACTGAGAGATTCTTGTTCTTGGAGAATCATTCTTGAAACCCGATAGAAACCGTCCCGAAATCCTGTGGAATCTACATTTCGAGTGCTACCTTTATCGCCCCCAACGAGGATCGGATTCAGATCCTTCCTACAGCGAGTTCGTCAAACCGTTTCAGATTATGCGTCGCTTATTGATAATTGCCTGTCTGTTTCTGACGACAGTTCTTCCTGCAGCTGCTCGGCAAACTCTATTGACGCCGGCCGACTATTTAGGCTATGAGCTGGGCGAGCGGTTTACGAGGCACCACGAGGTAGCGGGCTACGTCAAGCATGTTTCTGAAGCGTCTCCCAATGTCGTGCTGACCGAGTACGGTAAAACGAATGAAGGCCGCGCCCTGCTGCTTTCATTTATTTCGACGCCCGAAAACCTGGCCCGACTGGAGGAAATCCGGACGAATAACCTGAAACTTGCGGGTCTGATGGATGGCGAACTGGTTGGCGAGGCGCTCTCGATCGTCTGGTTGAGTTACAATGTCCATGGAAATGAGTCCGTCAGTTCGGAGGCGGCCATGGCGACCCTGTATGATCTAGCGAATCCGAGCGATCCAAAAACACAGCCGTGGCTTGCAAACACGATCGTCCTCCTCGATCCGATGATTAATCCGGACGGACGCGACCGGTATGTCAACTGGTATAACCAAGCGGTGGGGGCGACAAACAACGTAACCCCGGATGCACAGGAGCACAGCGAACCGGGACCAGGTGGCAGAACCAATCATTACAATTTTGATCTCAATAGAGATTGGTCCTGGTTGACGCAAAAGGAGACGCAGGCCCGAATCAGAATCTACAATGAGTGGATGCCACACGTTCACGTTGATTTTCACGAGCAAGGCGTCGATAGTCCTTACTATTTTGCTCCGGCGGCGAAGCCATTGCACGCCGTGATTACAGACTGGCAGGTCGAATTTCAGACGATTATCGGTCGCAACCACGCACGGTATTTCGATCAGAAAGGGTGGTTGTATTTTACGAAGCAGCAATTCGATCTTTATTACCCGGGATATGGAGATACGTACCCCATGTACAACGGCGCCATCGGGATGACGTACGAACAGGGTGGGGGCGCGCGCGCGGGCCTCGGCATTATCACGGCTGAAGGAGATACGTTGACGCTCGCCGGTCGAATCGCTCACCACTACACGACCGGTCTCTCGACCGTAGAGATGGCATCGGTTCATCACGACCGAGTTGTAGACGAATTCAAGGCGTATTTCGATCGTGCGAACTCCAATGTCGGCGGCGAATTCGCATCATATGTGGTGAAGGCGGATCCCGAGGATGGAAGGATAGATGCCATGGCTCTCCACCTTCAGGAGTTGGGAATACATGTCGGGACGGTCTCGGAGGGGCGCCGCGCAAGCGGTTACAGCTACAGGTCCGGAGACGATACTACGTTTCGTGTCACACCCGGCGACCTGGTCATTTCGGCTCACCAGCCGAGATCCACCATGCTAAACGTTTTGTTTGAGCCGATCTCGTCCATTCCGGATTCGGTCACATACGACATTACGGCCTGGGCGCTGCCTTATGCCTATGACGTCGACGCGTATGCCACATCCGAGCGCATCGAACCAGACAGTGCGTATGTACGCTCCGAGGGGAATGTTTCTGTAGCCTCCGGACAGTCCTATGCCTATTTGATTCGGTGGAAGGATGTCTCTGACGCCAAGTTTCTTTCCGATCTCCTGCAGAAAAAAATCAAGGTGCGGTACGCAGAGAAGGCATTCGAAATCGAAGGGGGCTCGTATGACGCGGGCACCCTGATCGTGACCCGCACGGGGAATGAGATGTTTGGCGAAAAACTCGGAAATGTATTGAGCGAACTCGCTCAGCGTCACAACCAAACGGTTACGGCAGTAAGTACTGGCTTTGTCGATTCGGGCGCGGATTTCGGATCCAGCGACGTGCATTATATTAAACCCCCGAAGGTCGCTGTCGTGCGTGGTAATGGCGGCGATTGGGCGTCGTCAGGACAAATATGGCACTTCTTTGAGCAGCAGATCGGGTATCCGGTCACGATGATGACCCCCGAGCGATTCCAAAGCGTCGACCTGGGTGACTACGAGTTGGTCGTGTTGCCAGAAGCCTCCTATTCAGAACTGCTAAACGAGGACGGATTAGGACGATTGACGTCGTGGATCAGAGCGGGTGGTCGTTTAATCGCTGTGGGTCGTGCCGCGTCGTTTTTTATGGGTAAAAAGAACTTCGCAATCAAAAAGAAACCGAAAGAAAAGAAAGACGAGGATGAAGAGGACGAAGAGGATAACGAAGACCGTCCTGATTCCGACACCCTAAAAGTTTACGGCGAGCGCGACAGAGATCGGGAAACAGAACGGAACCAGGGTTCCATCTATCAGGTCTCCGTCGACAACACGCATCCGCTTGCCTTTGGATTCGGGCAAGAGTCCTTCGTCCTTAAGCGGGGCACGGTGTCGCCGGCCTATCTGAGTGGGTCGGGCTCATGGAACGTTGGCGTCCTTAAAGTCCATTCGCTCGTGAGTGGGCAGGTCGGATTCGAAGTAAAAGAAAAGATCGAGGAAAGCCTGGCGTATGGCGTCCAGCAGATGGGAAAGGGTTCAATTGTTTACCTGATTGACAACCCTCTGTTTAGAGGATTTTGGTACTCGGGCCAACTGCTGATGGCGAATGCCGTTTTCCTGGTGGGTCAGTAGGGACCGGGCTAGCCGGTGTCCGATTCTACAAGCGGCCGCGTCCGCTGAAGGAGTTTTCTGAGGTTTTTATAACCCACTATTTTTTCAGCCTTGCTCCATGAGAACCATTTGACTTCTTTGATTCCCTCCCTTTTTTCAGGAGTAAAATTCCTGTCCCTGGTTTTCATCTGAAACCAGTGGGTCGTTTTGACCTTGAACCGCCGGTTCTCGGAGTACACGTGAACACTCACGTCGAGTGCTTTGACGATCTTGATTCGGGAAATGCCCAATTCTTCTTTGACCTCTCGTTTGGCACACTGGCTGATAGATTCTCCCGGGTCCTGTTTTCCTTTCGGGAGATCCCAAACCCCCCTTCGGTGGATCAAAAGAATTTGCAGCTTCTCATTCTTGGCGCGTATTATGATCCCGCCCCCTGCTGCAATCTCCACCGGTTTCTGATACGGAGAGAGGTTACGGATCGCATCACGAGGAACGACGACTTCCTTCTTTTTCTTCTTTTCGAGTGCCTCATAGAGACTTACTTCTCCCACTTTTGTCCGGGTCGGGGTCGCGGGGAGCGCGTCGGTGTCAACGATTAGGACTCGCGCCGGCGACTTTTCGAGCGCGGAGGGAAGGTCAGCAAACAAGCGCTTCGTTCGAAGCGGGACGCCTTTCGTTCGCTCTTCGAGTTTGCCCGTTTTGTCAGCGTAGAAATAAAACACGTCAACCGTAGATTTCGATGTTGTTCAGAAGGATGTTCTGCAGAAGATGAACTGCACACGAACCTACGCGAGCAGCAAATAAAAAGCGCAGATCCGACTATCTTCGACTATGAACGTTCAGCAGAAAACGAAGGTGTCTTTAGGGCTTCTCGTTGGCGGGCAATCAACAAGATTCGGCTCGGAGAAGTACCGGGCTTACCTGAATGGAATACCAATGGTTCAGCACGTGTATCGCGCGGCGGTAGATTTAGTCGATGAAATCCTCGTCTCGGTTGGCTCAGAAGAAAAAAACATCGGTTTGCCGTATGATTACGCCGTACTTGACGAGATCGCGGGTGCGGGGCCACTGGAAGGAATTCGCGCCTGTTTGAGCAGAGCATCCAATGAATGGCTTCTCATCATGGCCTGCGATTTGCCATTCATAACGACCGGAACGCTCGCTAAACTGATTCAACTTGCGAGGGAGCCGAACAAGATTATCATGTGCCGTTCAAAAGACGGTCAGACTCAGCCGCTCTGCGGTTGTTATCATCGTTCTCTCGTGCCTTTCCTGGAGACCGCTCTCAAAGAGGAACGATTTGGTGTTTACCGGTTTATCGATTCTGTATCCAACGTAGTCGAACTGGAGGTGCCGAGCGACGAATTACGTAACATCAATCATCCAGATGACCTATCGTAAAATGAATTATCGCAGGGGCTTGCGAATCCGGTTACATCATCAGGATCTTTCGCCGAGCAATTCTGCGCACAGTTACCTTATCCGAACCGCCTAATCTTCCTCGGATGAACTACGGCTTTCTTATCAACAATGACACCTGCATCGGTTGTCATGCCTGTACAACCGCTTGTAAGAGCGAGAACGAAGTACCGTTGGGCGTTAATCGCACCTGGGTGAAGACGGTCGAGACGGGCCTCTATCCGAACGTCACGCGAAACTTTCAGGTAACCCGCTGCAATCATTGTGCGAATCCGCCTTGTGTTCGCATTTGCCCCGTGACGGCGATGTATCAACGGGAAGATGGAATTGTTGAATTCGACCCTGATGCTTGCATCGGTTGCAAAGCGTGTCTGCAGGCCTGCCCTTATGATGCTATATATATAGACCCGGATTCGGGGACGGCGGCAAAGTGTCATTACTGCGCGCACCGAATAGACATTGGACTGGAGCCCGCATGTGTCGTTGTATGCCCCGAACACTCGATTCTGGCCGGGGACCTGGATAATCCCGACTCCGAAATCTCAAAAGCAATCGCTGAGAACAAGGTAACCGTTCGGAAACCCGAACAGGGAACGGCCCCCAAACTGTTCTATATCGGTGGCGACGATGTGGCCATGCATCCAACGGCGGTCGAAAGGACTCCTGCCACCTTTGCGTGGGCAGATGTGATACCGCTCGGGGGTGATGGTGCAAACCGCGCATCTGCGGTATCGCCCGGGGCCGAATCGCCAAAGTCCGAGTCACAAGGCATCACCCGTACCGGAAAGCGGACACCCGGAACCCAGGGTGTTCCGTCCTCCGGGCCAATCATGATCGGAGATTCACGGATGGCCGAGCAGATGACGCAGGTGGTTTACAATGCACAGCACAAGGTGCCTTGGCACTGGCAAGTCCCGGCATACCTCGTGACCAAAGCAATCGGGACGGGTCTGTTCATGATTCTGAGTCTGGCATTTGGTCTTGGATGGATCGAATTCGAACCGACCAGTTTTCTGTCGATCGGGTTTGCGTCGCTCTTTTTCATCGTGGCAACGACGGTATTACTGGTGTTGGATCTGGAGCGTCCGGAACGATTCCTCCGAATTCTTACGAGACCTCAGTGGAAATCCTGGCTCGTCCGCGGAGCCTATCTACTCATAGCGTTCAGCATGCTCGCGTCGGTCTGGTGGATCTTGGAACTGGCATCCAATCTCGGCTGGATGGCCTCCGGTACGATTGATTCGATGCGGCCTACCCTTCTATGGACAGGACTTCCTTTAGCATTCGGATCGGCCGTGTACACTGCATTTCTTTTTGGTCAGGCGGAGGGAAGAGATCTCTGGCAGAGCCCGTTGCTACCGGTACATCTGACCGTACAGTCATTCGTAGCTGGTGCAGCTACCCTAATTTTGATTGACGCAGCAGGGCTCTTATCCGACGAACTTGCACCGATCGCTCGGCTCGTTTTCGGTATTGGCCTGGCCGTGAATCTGATGATCACTTTTCTGGGAGAATTCGGAATGCCACCGGCGACCGAGGCGGCCGGCAAAGCGAGCCATGAAATTACCCATGGCAAGTACGCTCGCACGTTCTGGATCGGCAGTGTGTTCTTGGGACACATTGCGCCGCTGGCGCTTCTCCTGATGTTCGATAAACCCGGTGTCTGGGTCGGCGCACTGCTTTGGATCGTAGGCTTCTATCTCTACGAACACGCATTCGTTATGGCCCCGCAGGAGATTCCCAATAGTTAGAGGAGAATGGAAGAACGATCGAATCAAGAGACTCTCCAGATGCCGGTTTTTAGCGAATCGGATCGCGAACCGGACAAAGTGGACATGCAAACCGTCATCCATCCGGACGGTCGTATGAGCCAGTACCCACCCACGGAGAAATGGGACGATTGGGTGGAGTGGGATGGGAAAGCCTGGCCGAAAAAAGTAGCGAGGCATTATACGCTGGTGCCTACCGTGTGCTTCAACTGCGAAAGCGCCTGTGGCCTATTGGCCTATGTCGATCGAGAAACGCTGGACATCAAGAAATTTGAGGGGAACCCCGCACACCCCGGAAGCCGTGGAAGAAACTGCGCCAAAGGTCCAGCCACAATCAATCAGATTTACGACCCCGAGCGCATCCTGTATCCGCTCAAACGGGTGGGCGCCCGAGGGGAAGGGAAATGGAAGCGCGTCTCCTGGGAAGCAGTCCTCGACGATATCGCCGGGAAGATGCGCGAAAGTCGCTCGAGGCGGAAAGATGGCATCATGTATCACGTCGGGCGCGCTGGAGAGGACGGATTCACCAACCGGTGCATCCAGGCGTGGGGCGTAGACGCACACAACAGCCATACGAATATCTGTTCTGCCGGAGCAAGAGCGGGGTACTTTTTCTGGGGAGGATTTGATCGCCCGAGCCCCGATTATGCGAACGCCCGAACCATTCTTCTCATCTCGAGCCACCTTGAAACCGGGCACTACTTCAATCCCCACGCCCAGCGGATCATGGAGGCCAAATTAAACGGCGCCAAGCTGATCACGTTTGATCCGCGCCTAAGCAATACGGCCTCAAAAAGTGACGTCTGGCTTCCAACCTGGCCGGGAAGCGAAGCCGCCGTGCTGCTGGCTATCGCCAACCATCTCATTCAGAATGATCTCTATGACAAGGATTTTGTGCGCCGGTGGGTGAACTGGAAAGAAACACTTTCTTTCTTCGATACGAATCCATTTCCCGACGTTGAATTCTCAGGAGATGGCGACACGCGAAAGAAGATAATGCGGGATCGCATCCGAAAACTCCTGTCACGACAGAGTTTTGATCTGGAAAAGGATCGGAAAGATTTTTATGTCTTCGATGAGCTGCTGAAGATGCTCTATGGAGAGTTCACGTTTGAGCGCGCCGCCGAAGAATCACAGGTGCCGATTGAACGGATTCGGGAGGCAGCTGAGTACGTCGCAAATTGCCAGGGTCGACTTTCCGCGCACACCTGGCGTTCCGCCTCGGTCGGCAATCTCGGGGGATGGCAGGTGGCTCGATGTCTCTTCTTCCTGAATGTGCTGACGGGAAGCGTCGGAAACCGGGGAGGGACGTCGGCCAACTCCTGGAATAAGTTTACTCCAAAACCCTTCGACCAACCTCCAGCGTTCAATGCATGGAACGAACTCCATTTTCCGCACGAGTGGCCGCTGGCGTTCTATGAGATGAGTTTTCTGCTGCCCCATTTTCTGGAAGAAGGCCGGGGCGACATCGACGTGTATTTCACGCGCGTCTACAATCCGCTATGGATCAACCCCGACGGGTTCATGTGGATGAAGGCGCTCAAGGACGAGGACAAGATAAAATGTCATATTGCCATGACACCCACGTGGAACGAGTCAGCCTGGTTTGCCGATTACGTCCTGCCGATGGGTCACGCGGGCGAACGCCACGACCTGATGAGCCAGGAAACCCATGCGGGACAGTGGATTGCGTTCCGGCAGCCGGTTCGACGAGTGGCGATGGAGAGGTTGGGAAAGAAAGTCCGGTACACGTATGAAGCCAATCCGGGAGAAGTCTGGGAAGAAAACGAATTCTGGATTGAGCTGTCGGCGAAAATGGATCCCGACGGATCTTTAGGAATTCGGAAGCACTTCGAAAGCCCGTACCGAGCTGGGGAAATCGTAACCGTTGAGGAATACTACCGGTGGATTTTCGAGAACAGCGTGCCGGGACTTCCCGAGGCGGCCGCGGCTGAGGACCTGTCACCCCTCGAATACATGCGCAAGTATGCTGCCTTCGAGATCACCCGTGATCAGTACACACCGTACGAGAGCCCGCTCGATTCGGAAGGAGTGACGCCCGATGATCGCAATCGACTGATAAAGAACGGAACCGTGGTCGGTGTGACGGTCGACGGCGAGTCAAAAATCGGATTCGGGACGCCCAGCCGGAAACTCGAATTCTATTCGCCGACACTCTCGGAATGGGGCTGGACGGGAAAGGACTATGTGCTGCCCTGGTCGCTGAAGAGCCACGTCCACCCGGACAACATCGACCGGGCAAAAGGCGAAATGCTCTTACTCCCCAACTTCCGACTTCCGACGCTCATTCATACTCGAAGCGCGAACGCAAAGTGGCTCTATGAACTGAGTCACAAAAACCCTGTCTGGATGCATCCGTCTGATGCGAGACGACTCGGCGTAGCGAGCAACGATCTGATCCGAGTGACCACGCAGATCGGGTATTTTGTCGATCGTGTCTGGGTGACGGAAGGCATCAAGCCGGGGGTGATCGCGATGAGTCATCATCTCGGACGGTGGCGTCTAAAGGAGGATATGGGCGTCAACCGGGGTGCGTCGAATGTCGTCACATTGGATGATGATGCCGACGGAGGTAATCGACTTCGGGTTCTGAAAGGCGTGTCGGCGTGGAAGTCCGAAGATCCGGATACCAGCCGCATCTGGTGGGAAGATGTAGGCGTTCATCAAAATCTGACACACCCCGTTCAGCCGGACCCCGTTTCGGGCCACCATTGCTGGCTTCAAAAAGCGTATAACGTAGAGAAAGCGAGGCCGGAAGACCGGCACGGAGACGTCTTCGTGGATACGAACAAGTCGATGGAAGCCTACCGAGACTGGCACGCCCTCACCCGGTCGGCCGTAGACCACAGTCCGGACGGGACCAGGCGGCCCTGGTGGCTCAAACGGCCTCTGAAACCGGTGAAAGAAGCCTACGTCCTGCCAAAGAAACCGTTCGGTAAGGACTAGGGTCCCACGCGATTCTTCGACACAACTTGTTATTACAAGTAGACAAAGTGCCCATGCCTAGGACGTATTTTTTCCTGGCACTGCACGAGGATCGGTGCTTGGTGCCTCAACCCGCTATTCCCGATCGATTTAACGAAAGAAAAACTTTCGATGTGCGCCATGAAGCGTAATCTATTGCCGGTATTGTATTGTAAAGGGATGCTCAAAGGTCGTGCATGACAGACTCGGTTTTAACTTCGAATAGCGAAGCGTACGCCCTGATTTCGGATATTTTTCTGACCGGTTTGCTCGGCCCGGTTCAGGCCAGGGTTCGAACTATTCCTCGTCTACGCGAAGTTTTGGTCCTGGATACTGACGACGAACTTGCAGCTGAACATGAAACGATGTTTGGCTTCAATGTCTATCCGTTTGCGTCGCTGTTTCTGGAATCCGATGGTATGCTCGGTGGAGAGACGACGCAGCAGATTCGAGCCTTCGCGTCGCGTTCAGGAATCGATGTCGAATCGGACAAGAACGCTCCAGATCATATCGCGACCGAACTCCGGATTCTTGAGAGGCTGGCGAAGAACGATCCACCTAAAGAAGGTTCTATCGCTGAGTTCATCGACCAGCATCTCTTCTCATGGCTTCCCGCCTTCGTCGTGGCCGTCCGCGAAGAGTCCAATGATTTCTACTCGGAAGTCGCTGATCTGATGCTCGAACATATCGTAGATCATCGACGATCGATCCCTGCCCAGAGTTATGTTCGGGAACCAGAACCAGAACCAGAAGAACACCTCCTTTCCGACCCCAATACCGGGATTCATGATATCGCTGACTTCCTTACTTCACCGGCGCGGTGTGGATTTTTTCTGAGCCGCTCGACGATCGCAGGCATCGCACAAGGATCGAAATTACCGCACGGATTCGGTGGACGCAGTCAGATGATGATGACATCCATTCGTTCTGCATCGGCATACGGAGGATTGGATTTAGTCATCTGCGCAATTCATGACATCATTGATCGAAATCGATCGGCGTGGGAAACACTTTCAGAATCCGGATTGAAGTCCGCCCATATTTGGTCGGAGAACTGGCTAACGCGATTGAATCATTCGAGCAGTACGCTTGAACAGATGGCGTCTGCGATCCGGAGAGAGGAATCGGACTAGTCCGGAGCATGCGTGTTCGGAAACTAGTCGTCCGGGAAGACTTGAGGCAGGCCTCTTCTCTTGTGTTCTTCGTAACGTCCCCAATCCGTCAAAATATGCTTTACAACTCGATGAACACTCAGAAAAAACCGATCCGACCCCATCGCGTCATAGAGCCCGGATTCCTTCATGACTCGCAGGACGGGGATCTTCATTCCGCCGAAATACAGTTGGATATCCAACTCTTGAAGGGTTTCATGGACCTCTCTGAGAACTGATACGGCCGTCGTATCGATGTCGTTCACGCCATTCGTTTCTAGAATCACCGCCTGGACGGATTCTTTTGCAACATGCGACAGAATCACATCACGCACGTATTCGGCGTTGGCAAAATAGAAGGACGCATCGACTCGAAGAATGAGGATGTCTTCGATACGGATGGCGTCTTCAAAATTTGCGATGTCGCGATATGAATGGCTACCGGGTAGACTTCCTAACACCGCTACGTTTGGCCGACTAATCCGGTACATGATGGCAACGATCGACAACACAATCCCGATCAAGACGCCCTCCTGGATACCGATCACCAAGGTAGTAATAAATGTAACGAGTGCGATCAATCCGTCGGTTCTCTTCGTTCTAAGCAGGTATCGCATCTCGAATACGTCGATCAGACCGAAAACAGCGACGATGATGATCGCCGCAAGGACGGCCACGGGAAGGAAATAGAAGAGAGGCGTCAAAAAGAGAAGCGTGAGCGCGATCAGTCCCGCGGCAACGACGTTGACGAGACTCGACTGCCCCCCCGAATGGTCGCCGACCGAACTCCTCGAGAAACTTGCCGACACCGGTACGCTTCGAAAAAGACTTCCAAGGACGTTTGTCGCTCCAACCGCCACTAATTCCATGTTCGGTCGAATCGTGTATCCGTGTTTAGCCGCATACACTTTTCCTAACGATATAACGGTCATGAATTGAATGAGAGAAAGCGTGATGGCGGTCGGGAGAAGAGCCCCTAGAGTGCTGAAGGACGCTTGCGGAATGCCCATGGTCGGAAACCCGGATGGAATATCACCCACGATGGCCACGCCGGCGTCATTCAGACTAAGAACCCAAACCATCAATCCGCCGAGTACGATCGCGAATAACTGGCCTGGAGCCCAGGGTAACCAACGTTTGAGGCTCATCAGGAGGAGAATGCCGGCTATGCCTAGAGACACCGTCGCAAGATGGGCGCTCCCTGCCTGGGTTATGACCTGCTTGACAATGGTAATCACGCCGGCAGTTCTGGGGACATCAATTCCTGTTAGAAGGGTGAGTTGGCTGAGAGCGATGGTAATCGCAGCGGCAGACATGAACCCCAAAATGACAGGCCGCGATAGCAGGTTGACGATAAAGCCAAATCTCAAGAGGCCCATTAGGATTTGAATTCCACCCACCATCAGCGCGAGTAGAAATGCCAGTTCGAGGTACTCTTTCGACATGGGTTCAGCGAGGGCACTCAGACCCGCGGCCACGATCAGGCAATCGATCGCCATAATGCCCACAGCCAGGTGACGCGACGACCCAAACAGTGGATATACGAGAAGAGGTACGAGAGAAGCATAAAGGCCATAAATGGGCGGCACGCCAGCGAGCAGCGCATACGCCATGCTTTGTGGGATCAATACGATTCCCACGGTGATGCCGGCGATCAGGTCCGCCCGGAAATCGGTTCCCGTGTAATGAGGGAGCCACTCGGTAATGGGAAGAAATCGCTTGACCACGTTCGACATATGAAAATGCTCTCGTGTCGCCCGGTATTTCAAACGACCGAGTCGCCATAGCTCTGAAAGCCGGTTGGTTCGGCTTCTAGACCGTCTGCACCATACCGGAGGCCGTTTCGTTTTCTGCGCTCCAGGTCGGGTAATCTCCCTCTATATACGTAACATCGTGTCCAAGCCGCTCCAGAAGTGCAACCGCGGAGGCAGCCTGAGCTCCGGACTGGCAATACACCGCCTTCCGGGTATCCGAATCCAGCTCATCGCGGCGTACCCACAGGCGATTATGGGGGATATTGTTCGCTCCGGGTATGTGCGACACACAGTAGTCGGCCATGGGCCGAACGTCAAGAAGTTGCGCGTTCGGGTCGTTACTGAACTCCGATACGTGATCAAGCCCCACGTGTGGGGTCTGGCGTAATTCTCCACCGGATTGCACGTAGGTATCGAAGGTCTCGGGTGTGATAATCCCCTCGATCCGGTCTAGCCCGATCCGGATAAGATCTCGGACCGCTTCTTCCAGGCGTGACTTTTCGATAATCAAATACAGCGACCGTGTTTCTTCTACGAATGAACCGGCAATCGTATTGAAGGTCTTATTGAGAGGGCAGAACAGAGACCCAGGGAGATGGCCGGCCATGAATAGAGTCCGATCCAGGCGCGTATCCAGTACGACCGATTCGCTGGCAGTAATCGCCGCGATTTCATCGGCGTTAACGGTCCGGGGCACGGGTAATTCTCCCAGTAAGTTTGGGCCACTCCGGTTATCCCTCTTCATCCGCGCGAAGTACATCGGCGGTTCAGGTTGGCCGTCAAGAATCGCAGAAACGAATTCCTCTTCCCCCCGCATCGCAGCCTGGATGGCGACGTTGAATCGTCGTTCATAACCGACCGTTGATTCCGGAACGGCACCCAGGGCTTTGCCACAGGCACTTCCCGCACCGTGGCCGGGCCATATTTGGATATAATCGTCGAGGTCTAAAAAATTCAGGACGGATTGGTGCAGGGTTCTGGCGGACGGCACCATGGCGCCCGCCACTCCAGCCGCGGATTCAAGAAGATCCGGTCGCCCCAAATCGCCAACGAAAACAAAATCTCCGGTCGCCATTCCGATGGGTGCGTCGGCTCCGCCTCCCCGGTCCGTTACAAGATAAGAGAGATGCTCGGGGGTATGGCCGGGACAGTGCACCACTTTGAATTCGATGTTGCCGATTTTAAATACGTCTCCGTGACGAAGAAGCTGAAAGTTGTATGACGAATCGTTCAGCCACTCATATTTCCAATCGGCGTCTCCTTCGTCAGACGCAAAAACCTTGACGCCAGCCTCCGCGAACTCCCGAAGTCCGGACAAATAATCGGCGTGAATGTGCGTATCGGCTGCGGCAACCAATCTGAGCCCTTCTTGGGCGGCCGCCATCTGATATCGGTCAATATCCCTCTCCGGGTCGATAATGATCGCCTCGCCGGTGGCTTGACAGCCGATCAGGTACGCATACTGCGCGAGTTTCTCGTCCACGATCTGTCGAAAAAACATGGGTTCTATTTGGTCTTACTTCATGCTCAGAAAATGCTCAGAAAATGCTCAGTGGGGGAGTCGGGGGCGAAGAGCGCCGTACGTCCAGGTTCCGGCAACCGCAGCTACAATGGCAATCAACATCACCGTGACGCCATTTCCAACCAGAATAAACAGGGGTCCGGGACAGGCTCCTGTTAACGCCCAACCCAGGCCGAAGATCGTTCCACCCGCCCAGTACCGGGTACCGGTCCCCAATCTCTTTGATGGAATGGCGACCGGACTACCATCCAAGGCAGGCGCATTTCTACGCTTTATCAGCCAGATGGAGAGCGCGGCTACCGCCACGGCTGCACCGATCACTCCGTAGAGGTGAAAGGACTGAAATCGAAACATTTCCTGAATACGAAACCAGGATATGACCTCGCCCTTGGTCAGAACAATTCCGAAATAAATTCCAATGAGGGCGTACGGCCAGAGGCGTCCTGTGCTCTTGTTTTGCATGATTTTCTCGTTCATCGGTGTAGCAGGTTTTAAAAGATGAACGGGAAAAGGACATGTGTCATAAGAAGTCCGCCGGCAAAAAACCCGAGTACGGCGATCAGTGACGGCAACTGCAGGTTTCCAAGTCCCATAATGGCATGCCCCGAAGTACACCCCCCGGCATATCTGGAGCCGAATCCAATAAAAAATCCACCCACCACAATGAGCAGAACACCTTTTAGCGATGTAAGCCCGGTCCAACTGAAAATCGACTCGGGAACAAGACCGTCGAAATTCGTGATGCCAAGCTGAGCTAAATCCCCTTTCGTTGCTTCGGAGAGAGCGATAGGATCCGGATTTCCCAACCATGTCGCAGCAATAAATCCACCGATCATCGCGCCAAAGATCATGGTCAGATTCCACCCACCTGCCGTTTTCCAGTCGTAATTAAAGAAGGGAATTTTACCTGGAATAGCAGCCGCACAGATGTGGCGCATGTTTTCTGAGACCCCGAACATTCGACCTCCCACGAGAAGGAGCATCGGTACGACAAGTCCGGTAAGCGGCCCGGCAACGTACCAGGGCCAGGCTTGGGAAAACAGTTCGATCATGCCTGAAGTGTGATTAGTTCTTCAAAGAATATAGATTGTAATGATAAGTAGGGCCAAAACAACATTCGTTTTTGATCCTGTCATTACAAGTACTCGGGCTTGCACTCACGGACCTTTTGTCTATTCGCCTGGAGACAAGGGTTCTTCGGGACTCGAAAGACGCAGATCTTTTGCTCGTAACTGAATGGATGTTCGTCCATTCCAGGTGTTTTCTTCTAGAGAGTAAATAAGCTCAATCGGCGAACCTGTCGTTTTACTCTCGATAAGAAGATCAAGATAGTCACTCATCCGAAAGCCGATTACCTCACGGTCAACTCCGGGACGTCCGTTTTCGCGTACGGCAAATTTTAGATGGCTGTTATCGCGGCCGACGGTTTTTGGCTCACCGGATACATTCAAGTTAGATGTAAGGAAAAGAGGCTGGGCATTATCGGGGCCAAACGGCGCGAATTGCTTTAATACGGCCCAAAAACGCTCATCGATCGAGTTGAAGTGGAGCTGCGCATCCACCTCAAGGACGGGGTCTGGGAACGTTGGACTCACCTGACTGGCAACGCTCTCTTCAAATCGGAGACTGAACGCCTCGATATTTTCGATCGGAAGCGAGAGACCGGCCGCGTAGTCGTGTCCGCCATACTCTGTAAGGATGTCTTCGCAGGAGTGAATGGCTTCGAACACATTGATGCCGTTGATACTTCGGGCGGAGCCCTTGGCGTTCCCGTTTGCTGTCGTGAGCATCACGGTTGGACGGTAAAAACGGTCCACCAGGCGACTGGCTACAATGCCAATCACTCCCATATGCCAATCGGGTTGGTAGAGGACGATTGTGTGCCGGTCAGAAGAAAGAAGAAGCCGCTCAGCCATCTGCACGGCTTCATCGAGGGTTTTCTGATCCAACACTCTGCGTTCCCGGTTCAATCTTTCCAACTGTCTCGAACGAGCAACCGCTTCCACTTTATCTGTGGTCATAAGCAGGGAAACGGCTCGTCCAGCATCTCCCAATCGTCCTGCGGCATTAATCCGTGGCCCCAGACCAAAAACGATGGAGGTGACCGAGCAATCGCTCAGACGGGTTCGCGTCTCCTCTGCCAGACAGCGGATGCCCACCCGTGGATTGGTTCTCAGTCGCAGGATTCCCTCTCTCAAAAGGATGCGATTTTCTCCCGTAACCGAAACGATATCGGCGGCGGTAGCTAATGCGACCAGGTCCAGGTACGGAACCGCATCAAGAGCGTCCCGACCGAGAGCAGACAATAATGCCTGAACAAGTTTAAACGTTACCCCGCAACCACATAGCTCGGTAAACGGATAGGTGCAGTCGTTCCGCTTCGGATCCAGTACGGCGACGGCATCGGGTAATTGATCGTGAGGAGTGTGGTGGTCACAGATAATCAGGTCAATCCCCAGTGCTTTTGCATAATCTGCTTCATCAATCGCCGTAACGCCGCAGTCGAGAGCTACAATCAATTTGGCTCCAGCCTCCGCGCAGACGTCTATTCCCTGGCGACTAAGACCGTAGCCGTGCTCAAAGCGATTCGGGACGAAGAAATTGACCGAGGCACCGAGGCTCTGTAGGAATCCCGTGAGCAGTGCGGTCGACGTGGTGCCATCCACATCGTAATCTCCATACACGAAGACGTGTTCGTGCTCATCGATGGCTTGTCGGATCCTCGCAACGGCGTCGTGCATACCGTTCATCAGCATTGGATCGTGCAGGTCCTCAAACTTGGCGCGGAAGAAAAATTGTGCCTCATCGAACGACCTGACGCCTCGCTGAACCAGCAGGTGGGCCAACACGGAAGGCAAATCGTTGAGTTCCGCACAAAGACGCTCAATGAGAGCCTCATCGTCTGGATTCGATAATATCCATCTGTATTTCCGCATGGGAACGAGAAGTGCTAGGCACGTGCGGGGAACGTGGGCAAGCAGTCAATATAAAAATGCTGTGCAAAAATGCTCAGTAAAGATGCAGCGACCGAGAATGGACCGCAGAGGGGCCCCAATCCCAGCAAAGCGTTTCAATTTACGATGTTTTTGAATTCTGCAAGTTAACGAAGTCACCTGTTTCTCAACCGCTCGACGCTTTGGATCGCCGTCATTCTCTTTCGTTACCGGTACGGTATTGGTCTACCTGCTTGAATTCAGGGATCTCATGGAGAGCGTAAACCCGCCATGGCTCGCAGAAACCGGATTCGGTTTTATTCTTTCGCGGATTCTTGCGGCTGTCTTGGGATTCGTTGCCGGCGGAATCGGTAAGGGTCGCCGCGGCGACTAACGCAACACGTTTACTACAGTCGAGATGCGGGAGAAACTGCCGAACACACCCCTACCCCCTTCAATATGGTCCAGGACGTTGGGAATTTCTCCGGGTGAAAGCGTGGTTCCCCCCTGCTGAACCTGTTGATAACGCAAGAAGTCGAAGAGAGCATCGTCAATCGCACTGGTGTGCACACGGGATTCCCCATAGAACACAATGGCGAACCAGGGAAGTCCAATTGTGAGTGTACCGTCCGGGTTCACAATATAATTGCCTTCATTGATGGGTGGGGAAGAGTTCTGCAAAAAATCATCCAGCTCCTCCACGTCCAGGCTGCTGGCGTCGTATTCCTCCCCTGACGAAATCTCGTAGATCACATCGAGGTAGAACGGGGTGAGCGTCGCAATGCTCGGTTCCAGTGCCTCTAGAGAAAAGACAAAAACACTCTGTCTTCCGGGATATGCGCTGACCGTGACGGTTTGTTCGAACTGAACCGGTCCTTGATACTGGACGGATGTTGCGTTAACACATTGCACAGAAAATGTACCGGGTACGATCGTCTGGGCGGTGACGATGCCGTGCCCGGGAACCCTGGCCTCCAGGGCATAGGTCCTCTCGGCTAGAATGGTATGTGGATCCGCGGGAATGTAAATGCCCGGGCGATTCTCATCGTGCACGTATTCGATTTCGAACTCAGAGTCACCTGTTTCAGAAAGGAGCCGAACGAAAATGGTTGCGTTTCGAATACCCAACTGCGAAGCATCGTATCGACTCCCGATTTCGGATGTCAGAGTCAAGCGGACCGTCGAAATGTCTTCTCCGGCTACCAGATAGGATTCCACGACAACCTCATCCTCATGGATGGAAGAAGAGGTCGTATCGCAAGCCGAAACAACCAACGCAAGAAAAGCGATTAACGCTCGCAACAGTACATATTTCACGGTTTCTCAGAAGTCTAGGGTGAGCGATAGATTGGGAATCGGTACCGGTATTTGAGGGACTGTCGTGCGGTCCACCGTGTCATCATCTTCGAACTCAAAGAAATAGAACCAGGTGTTATTCCTTGCATAGGCGTTCAATACCTGAAGGCGAAACGTATAGTCGGCGAATCCGAAAAAGCGACCTCTTTTGTCGAATCCAACGTCGAGCCGGTGATAGGCGGGAAGTCGCGCTCGGTTGAATGGACTCACAATCGCGTTGATGGGTTCGGATCCGAATGGAAAATCGTTGAGTCGATATCGGGAAGCGGGCTCGGTATAGGCCTGACCGGTGGCATAGGACCATGCAGCCGTTGTGCGCCAGTTCCGCCCCAATTCAAAATTGGTCACCAATTTCACGTCATGCGTTCGGTCGTACTTGGGGGGATAAGGCCGATTGTCATTAAGGGTCGGAAATTGGCGTCTAGTGACGGAGAAGGTATAACCTAGAAATCCGTTCAATCGACCCGTAGAACGCTCCAGGAAGACTTCCAGACCCGACGCCCAACCACTTCCAAAGTGGAAAAACTCTTCGTATTCGAGGCCCGCAGGGTCGCCGACGAAGGGATCCAACTCGAACAACGCCGTCATCGTGCGATAGTACCCTTCGATATCAAGCTTATACCCTCTGGGTAGCGACCACTTGACTCCACCGACGAGCTGGTCTCCGTAGGAGGGTGGAACGCCGTCGGCAGTCGTGAGCCATACATCGAAGCCGGAAAATGCCTCGTTTGAAATAAGAGTCAGAAACTGATGGTATCGCCCGGCGCTGATCTGCAACCGAACCGTTTCGCGGAGTTGGTAGTCTGCGGAAAATCGAGGTTCGATCCGAAAATATTGGCCGTTGCCGAAATAACTGGCACGGAGCCCACTCGTCAGCGTCATGCCCGACCCCGCAAGAAATGTGTGCTGGGCATACGCAGACCCATACCCCGTGTTGATTCGTTCAGAAAAGGAATCTAGATTATCAAAGCGGTCCAGCAACCGAAGCTTGAACAAGCCTGTCCAGGTCCCCAATTTCAGGCTGTGATTTCTATTGAACAGGAGCTCGAGATCCGCTTTGATCGAGAAATCGTCGACCGTGTTGTCTCGCGTTACCTTAGTTCCTGCAATACTGAATCTCGGGTCGCTGAAATAGCGCGATGATGTCAGGGTGATTCCGGAAAATGCGGTTTCGGAGAGAATGTGTGTCCATCTGGCACTGAGTGTACGGTTGCCGTATTCCAGAAGGATGTCCGTGTCCTCTATGACCTCAATATCAAGAAAATCCCGACCGGCATAGGCGGCGATGGAGATTTTGTCATCGGGCGACAGGTCCAGATTGATCTTCGCATTTAGATCGTAGAAATAGAATTGATTCGGGATTCCCTGAATATCCTGGTTCTGCAGGGCGGACAACAGCGGCTCCAGTGTGGTTCGCCGAAATGCGATCATCCACGATCCCTTGCTGTACGGACCTTCGAGAAGCACGCGAGATGCCAGAATACCCAGGCTCAACCGCCCCGACGTTTTTCGTCGGTTGCCATCTTTATTGTACAGATCGACGACTGACCCGATGCGGCCGCCGTATTCAGCGGGATATCCTCCCTTGTAAACGCGCACGTCCTTCAGCGCGTCAGCATTGAACGTCGAAAAGAATCCGAAAAAGTGAGAAGGATTATACACCGTCGTTGCATCCAGAAGAATGAGGGTTTGATCGGGAGTCCCACCTCTTATGTAAAGCCCACTCGAATAGTCAGACGCAGCCTTTATCCCGGGTAAAAGCTGAAGAGAACGAAAAACGTCGGGCTCCAGGATGCTTGGTAAATTGGCGATGCGGGCCGCAGGAAGTTTTGCAAGGCTGATTTGTCGCGCGTCCTCCGCTTCGAGTCGGTCCGCCACAACCGTTACGGCGCCAAAATCTACGCTGAAAGGCGTAAGTTCGAGTTCAATTCGAAGATTTCGGTTCTCTTCAATCGTCACTTGCTGAGTATGGGTCTCAAAACCCAGGTAAGAAACAGTAAGGTCATACTCACCTGCGGGTATCCCCGCGATCACATAAAATCCGTACGTATTGGTCGCAGCGCCATACGACGTAGCACTCAGGTACACGTTGGCGAATAGCAACGTTTCACCCGTCTGGGCATCCCTTACAAACCCCGAAATCGAGCCAGGAGATTGCGCAAGGGTCGGGAAAGCCGTTGTGGTTAGAAGTAAAAAGAATATCCGTACTCGACGCTTCATACGACTGCGATATCCGCGTAATCACTGGCGCCGTCTCACGCGCCATCGACGGATTTGTTACGGATCTCGTGCTAGCAGTCGCTTTTCTAATGGGTTATTTACGATTGCCCTACCAGAACATGCCGAATGGGTAGCGGTAGGTAGGAAGCGTTTCTCGCGAGGAACGATAGTTGCTGCCCCCGCACCAACCTTGGGATTCGTTTGTTTATCTCCTTACAGCATTTTCCTCGGAGGCTTTGGAAGTCGAAGCGGATTCAGGCGGTCGTTTGCAGGAGGAATATTCTTCTGGTTGCAGTCGGTCTCCTTTTGTCGTCTGAAGTATATGCGCAGACGGCAACATTGCGGGGTTTTGTTTCGGATCAATCAAACGGCGAGTCTCTTCCGGGAGCGAATGTCTCTCTACTCGACGCGGCGGGGGACTTATTTGGAGCAGCGGCGAACAACGACGGCTTCTACGCGATCGGTCGACTCGTGCCGGGTGAATACGTCGTCGTCGTTTCCTTCGTGGGCTTTACCAGCCACGTGGACACATTGCGGTTCGCTCGAGATGAAATCCATTCGTACAACGTAGCGCTGGCTCCGGATACGGAAGAGCTTGGCGAGGTGGTTGTCGATGCTGAGCGAACAGCAGGGGCCGCGAGAGTGCTTGCAGGACTGCAAACCGTCCTGCCTGCCGAGATTGATCGTATCCCCAGTGTAGATATTGCCGGGGACCTTGCCTCCTACCTGACGCTACTTCCTGGTGTCGTCACGATCGGAGACCAGGGCGGTCAGTTTTTTATCCGCGGTGGGGAGCCCTGGCAAAACCTGGTCCTACTCGACGGGGTGCTGCTTTATCAGCCCTTTCACATCCTGGGATTCTTCTCTGCTTTTCCGTCGGATATTCTGAACAGTGTCGATTTCTATGCGGGAGGATTTGGCGCCCGATACGGGGGAAGGATTTCCTCGGTCATCGATGTAACGACCCGGTTCGGTAACAAGCGGAGATTTGCCGGGGCGATAACCGCTTCGCCATTCATCATCGGGACGCGATTGGAAGGGCCGTTGGATGAAACCGGGAAGCATTCCTTCCTGGCTTCGTTTCGCCACTCGATCATCGAACAAGGAGCTACCCATCTGATAGACCGACCGGTTCCATTTCAGTTCGACGATTTCTTCTTCAAAGTGCACTCTGCCTTAACCCGCGATAGCCGATTCTCATTTACACTTCTCAGGACATATGACCGCGGTAAGATTGGTGAGGATGTGGGAGAGACACCACTGGCAGAAGTAAGATGGGAAAATCAGATGGCGGGCCTCCGTTATCTCGTTTTACCCGGGAGCATTCCGGTTCTCGCCGAATTTCGCATTGGATATTCACTGTTAACCAGTGAACTAGGTCCCAATGACGCTCCGATTCGATTTGCGAGGACATCCAGAGTAAATACATCTGCGGACCTGACCTTTTACGGAGGACTGGTTGACATCCGATGGGGACTTTTTGCCCGCACCCTGAATTTATCGAGCGAGTTGGGAGGGTTGTTTCAGAACTTCGCGTTTGACAAGGAATGGGTTACGGAAGTCGGGATCTACGGGGAGCCCGAATTTAAACCAATACGCGGGCTCAGCGTGGCCCCGGGTATTCGGATTCACTCGTTTCCGAGCAAGCGAGAAACATATGTTGAACCACGTGTGAGGGCTTCTTATGAAAAGGGGGCCCATCGTTTCAGCGGAGCGATGGGGCTTTATCACCAGGAGATTATCGGTGTAAGTGACCGACGCGATGCTACCAGTGTTTTTACTGCCTGGGCGGCCGTACCGAAGAAAAGTGGTGTTCCTGAAGCCATTCATTTCATTCTCGGATACAATTATACGATCTCACGTCGTCTGGATATGGCCGTGGAGGGATTCCGGAAGTGGTACTCGAATCTATTCATTGCCGAGTGGACAGCCTTTCCCCGATTGACCACTCGGATTCAACCCGCCGATGGAGATGTCGTCGGAATGGATTTTCGACTCGAGTACCGGACGCCAAAATTTTATGGGCAGATCAACTACGGACTCTCATCGGTCAAGTACGACGCCAAGCAGGAGTCCCTGGAGCTCTGGTTCGGAACGGCTAAGTTTCGATTCCGACCGGCTCATGACCGACGCCACCAGGTGAATATTCTGGCCTCTGCGAAAGTGAAGAAATTTGATTTGACTGCCCGTTGGCAGTTCGGATCAGGATTGCCGTACAACCGGGCGTTGGGATTTGACGGATTTGTGCTCATGGATACGGCCATCGACGTTTTCGGTGAGCCCGGAGACCGTAGAGTGATTTATGAGCAGCCGTTTAACGGCGTGCTTCCGACCTACCACCGCTTGGATCTTTCGGTGGAGCGAACGTTTGAGGCTGCAGGTGCCGATATCACACTTCAGGGGAGTATTCTAAACGCATACGACCGTTCGAATATTTTTTATCTGGATGTATTCACACTCCAGAGAGCCGATCAATTGCCGTTCATTCCATCCTTCGGAATCAAGGTCGAGGTCAACTGATGCGCACGCGATCAAATACCATCCTTCTTAGAGTTTTCCTGGCATTGGCGATCGGGTCTATGGGCTGCGAGGAGGCGATCATACTGCCCAACCGGACGGACGCAGTGTTCACCATTTACGGACTCTTCAATCCGAAGAGTGACACACAAGCGGTCCGGGTGTATACCGTGGAAAACGTGCTGGATGTTACGAAGCCCGAACCGATCGATGCAGTAGTTACATCGGTCGACCTAACGACGGGTGACACTCGGGTGTGGGTTGATTCCCTGGTAAAATTCATAAAAGGCCGGTACGGTCACGTTTTCTATTCGCCGTTCAGAGCAGAATTTGAGCATCGGTATAGAATCGAAGTCGATCGTTCAGACGGCGCCCACGTCGAAGTGACGACGACCGTGCCTCCCTTGAGCGAACCGGTCGTCAAAGAGCCTGATCCGGACATTTTCGAGCTGATTGCCCGGGTACTTTGGCCGGACGCCCCCAACCTGATTGACATCAAGGTGGTTTATCACACTAATGTCGGGATTTTGGAGTGGGACTATGGCGACAGTTCGGATCGTGTACCAGGCGGGCAAGTGGTCAACGTTCAATTTCGCGCAGATACGAGAGATGTCTTCTCTGAAGCTATTCGGGCGGGAATAAGCCCGGTTCAGCTGAACCGCGTCGAGATCAGTGCGGTGGTCGCCGACGCAGAATGGGTTCCGCCGGACGGCCGGTTTGACCCCGACATTCTCGTGGAACCGGGGACGTTGACGAATGTGCAAGGCGGGTTTGGATTCGTAAGTGCCGGATATAAGACAAAAATCATCTGGCTGCCCTCGGACGAAGTTTTGGATGTAGCCGGATTCGCAACCGAATAATGGGAGAGTTTGATTTGATTCTGAACCGGGTTAGACTAGATTGTTTAGCCCGATTCTGACGATCACACCTCCTAAGAAACGAACCACGGATGGAAATGAGACGTATTTACACACTCGTCCTCGCCACCCTTTTTGCCTCGTTGCTTACGCCTTTTGCATATGGCCAGGGCGTATCGACCGAACTTCGAGACGAGCTCATGCGGCAGTTCGAGGCGTCCAGCCGAAAACTCGTTTTACTCTCTGAGGCCATTCCAGACGAAGTGTATTCCTGGAGCCCCGGCGAGGGAGTCATGACCGTTGCACGCGTCTATGCGCATATTGCGAAGTACAATTACGACTATCTAGTCAACAACCTCGATTTATCGCCGCCGAAAGGGATTGATGTGAAAAACATGGAGGAGCTCACGGACAAAGGTGATGTGCGGGAGGCGCTCTTAGCCTCGATCGAATTCGTTCGTGAGAATGCAGCGACCCTATCCGAAGACCGTTTGCTCAAGGCCACACAGCTTTACGGTCGAGATGTACCAGGTTGGGCCGTATTGGTGCAACTCGTCGCGCATATGAATGAACACGTTGGCCAGTCTGTGTCGTATGCTCGCATGAACGGTGTCGTTCCTCCGTGGTCGAGGCCGGCGAGTATGTAGCTTGGCGTTACCTTGCTGGCACCACCTGTGTAGCTCAGAAAGAGACTCCTAGCGCCCCCTCAGCAACGAATAATGTCGATTTAAGCGTATTCGTTATTCGAGGAGAATGATATTTGTGCAACTTTCCTCGCATTGTCGAGGAATCGACTTAAACGGCACCCTTTTTGAGCATTTCGCACAGGATCTCGTCCCCGAGCAACAAGATTGCTCGGAATTTAGACCAGAAATAGAAAACAGTCTCTTTACATGCTGACCCATCCGAGCATTTCCAACCTACACCTGTATACCCTTCAAGATCTGAAGAACGGAATAATAGACCTGCCAGAACTTGAATTTCAGGCCGTCAAAACAGCCATGAACTGGGTGGGAGAGTTTCTTTGTAATCCCTACGAGGAATTGGGAAGACCGGGGCCTGTCTGTCCGTTTGTAAAACGGGCTATCGAATCACACAATTCCGTCTACGTCACGAGCGTTGCCCCCGCCCGACCAACCGTGAAGTCCATCGAGAATGTTCTTCGTCAATGTCGAGAATGGTTTAACTCGCTGAATCCTGTAGCTGACTCGCAGAAAAATTTCAAGACCATCATGGTCGTCTTACCGACGGTGACAGACGATGAATCGGGAGCCCACCTGATCGATGAAATTCATCAGAAGCTGAAGCCATCCTTTGTGCGACGCTCATTGATGCTCGGTCAATTCTATCCGACCTGTGAGGAATCCGGGCTTCACAATCCGGAATACAGACCACTTCAGTCTCCTGTTTCCTTGTTCGTGATACGGTCGATGCAGTTAACGGATTTGGCTTTCCTCGTTCAGGATGATCGATACATTCGGGCCTACTGTAACACGTTTGGCGTTAACGATGCAGGTGAGCTTCAGAAATTGGTGAATGCCTCCAAAATCCCGAAACTTCCATTGAATTGGGAAGAATATGTGGCTACGCTGTTCGAGGAATCCGTTGTGGAACAGGCGACATAGATCGAGGACACGTCCTCGGCCCAGTGCACTCTCGCTATCGAATTCTTTTGCACGTAAAAAGAAAAACGTTTTATTCGAGGACGGAAACGCCAAACAATACGAATGAATGCGAGAGATAAGCAGTTTAGCTGCGTCGTTCTTGGTTCGGGTACCCTAGCCGTCAAATGTGCAATGCTACTCAAAGAGGCAGGGCACTCTATCAAGGGAGTGTTCTCATCCGATGACCCTCTTCGCATGTGGGCAGCCACGGAAGATGTATTTCATGGTTCGCCCGACCTCAATCTAGATTCGGACCTAAAGAGACTCTCATTCGATTTCTTGTTCAGCATTGCAAATCCACGGATTCTTTCCGAAAAGACCCTCTCAAGTTCAAGTCGAGGAGCCATCAATTTCCACGATGGACCGCTTCCAAGATATGCTGGTTCGAATGCGACGTCTTGGGCGCTTATCAATCAGGAGCTTGAGCATGCCGTAACCTGGCACGAAATGGCGGAAAAGGTCGATGCCGGCCGGATTCTTTTGCAAGAGCGGGTCTACATATCTCCTCGGGACACCGCAATGACGTTGAACGCGAAGTGTTATGATGCAGCCATACGTTCATTCAGAGAATTGATTGTCCGGCTGTGCGACAATTCGTTGGAACCCACTAAGCAGGATTCAAACTTGCGCTCTTTTTATCCCAGCGCGAAAAGACCTAGCGGAGCTGGACTCATCGATTGGGCAAAGCCGGCCGAAGAACTCGATGCGTTGACGCGGGCTCTTGACTACGGTACATATTCGAATCCCCTGTGTCTTCCGAAGATATTTACTGGAGACACCGTTCTACTGGTGGGAGATCTAGCGATTGAGGGATTTGCGAGCCCGGTTGATCCCGGTATGATCACGAATATTTCCGGTGACGCCATTCAGATTTCGACCTGTTCAAAAGACGTCTCTCTTCGGAAACTAAAAACGATGAACGGACGATCCGTATCGACGGCGCGCCTGGTCTCTGAGTTTGACTGGCAAGTAGGCGTTCAACTGCCCACGCTTGATGACGAAGTACTTCGAGGGATCAGACTTCTGACGGAGGAAATATCTGAGCACGAATCATTCTGGCTTTCTCGACTTCAGTCTACCATTCCGTCACGAGTGCCCATCTGGACATCAGAATACGCTTCAGGTTCTTCTTCGGAATTTCTCAACTATCTCGAAGTCGATTTCCCGGAATCAGCCGTTGATTTTCAACTTGAGAGGGAAAACGGATTGCCAATGCTGATGATCGCCTCTTTCCTTTCGCTTCTTCATAGGCTAGGATCTGGCAATGGGATCGTCGTTGGGTGGTCTGATTCTGCTTTGGAACAGGAATTGGGTGTGCTGAAATCGATGTTTGCTTCCCAGTTGCCTCTGCAGGATGCAATGCCACCTGACGAAACCACGACTGAGCGAGTACACCGGCTGACCTCAACGCTGGCTTTGCTGAGGGAGAAGAAGACTTATCCGCGTGATCTGATGAGCAGATCTCCCTCCCTCAACCACATGCACGGGCAATATCCGGTGGGTATCGTACTCGGCACAGAAAAAGATCCTAGTGAGATCCCAGACACTGATCTAATTCTACAAATCGAAGCAGAGTCACCCAAAGCCCGACTCTATTACAGAACCTCGGTTATCGGCAACGCCGATATCGAGCGTTTCAAGGGTCAGTTTGAGCTGCTCATGGAAATGATGGCGCGCGAACCCAATAGCCGGATCGCAGAACTGTCAATCTTATCGGACAAAGAGAGGACGCAGCTGCTCATCGGATGGAACGAAACCAATAGGGAATATCCAAGCGATACGTGCCTGCACATCCTCTTCGAGGATCGAGTGGACCAGACTCCGGACGCCACAGCCTTAGTTTGTGAAGATTCGCAAATGACATATCGCGAATTGGACTCGCGGTCCAATCAGCTTGCGCACTATCTGAGAGAAATCGGCATCGACCGAGGCTCGCTAGTGGCGGTGAGTCTTGAACGAACTACTGATCTGGTCGTCGGTCTGCTGGGCGTTCTAAAGGCAGGAGCCGCCTACGTTCCATTAGATCCGAGTTACCCGGAGGAACGGCTTAGATTTATGATCGAGGACTCGAAGGCGCCGGTGATCTTAACTCAAGATCGAATTTGCGATCGGTTTTCCTTATCCAAGGCCCACGTGATCCCCTTGGATACTCAATGGCAAGACATTCAAAACCAGCCCACCGGGAGGGTGGCAAACAACGCGATGCCGGATCATCTGGCATACGTCATCTACACATCTGGATCTACGGGGACGCCAAAAGGCGCGATGAATACCCATCTTGGTGTTTGCAATCAGCTTCTTTGGTTGCAGGAAATGTTTTCAATTACTGAACGGGATGTGGTTCTCCACAAGACACCCTGCGGTTTCGACGTATCTGTTATCGAGCTGTTTCTGCCTATAGTATCAGGAGCGAGTCTCGTATTGGCTCGACCTGGCGGCCACTTAGACACCGAATATCTCGGCCGATTGATATCGGCTGAGGAGGTGACCATCGCTTGCTTTGTCCCAGCCACGCTGAGGGCTCTTCTAAACGAAGTTCCGACGTCGCGACTGAAGTCGTTACGGCACATAACCACAGGTGGTGATGCCCTGACCATAGAGCTTTTAGATCAATTTTTCGATCGAAAAGAGTCTGAAGAGCTCTCCGTCGAGCTTCACAATTGTTACGGAGCTACTGAAGTATCCGTAACGGTCGCGCACTGGTTGTGTCGTCGCGGTGGTATTGATGGAAGGATATCCATTGGATCTGCTGCTGCAAATACTAGATTTTATGTACTGGATTCAACCGGAAATCCGACACCAACCGGTGTACCGGGAGAGCTGTATGTTGGGGGAGTCCAGGTCGGAAAAGGCTACTGGAGACAGGAAGACTTAACCAACGAACGATTTGTCGGGAATCCATTCAGATCACATTCGGACGAAAAACTCTACCGCACCGGAGATCGCGTGCGCTTCTTAAAAGATGGTTTTCTTGAATTCCTGGGACGATACGATGAGCAGATTCAGATTGGGGGCCTCCGCATCGAACCGGGTGAAATCGAGGCCACTCTTGAATCATACGAAGAAGTTGATCAGGCGGTGGTCATCCTTAAAAAGAGTGCTGCTGACGACGCCCGACTAGTCGCTTATGTCACCGGGAATTCTGCCCATTTGACGTCGCGTTCGCTTCGAAAATTTCTACAGAGTCGACTTCCTGATCACATGGTTCCAGGTAGCTACGTCATCCTGGATTCTTTTCCACTATTGCCCAGCGAAAAGATTGATATCACAGCGTTACCGGAACCCAGCTCAGTCCGGGACGATTTTGACAACTCTTATAGTGCTCCCCAGTCGGAGCGTGAGCGTCAGATCGCTAGTATTCTTAGCAAACTGATCGGGATAGATCGCGTGGGTCGAGAAGACAACTTTTTCGATATCGGAGCGACCTCGTTTTTGCTATTGCAAGCTGCCGAAGAACTCAGGCATACACTCCCGGACGCAGAGATCTCCGTGGTTGATCTTTTTCAGTATCCGTCCGTTCGCTCGCTTGCTTCACATATTGGCAGAGATCAGTCTCTTCAAATTTTGACTCAGGAAAAAGTGAAGGCGCCTTCGTTCGGGAGTGCACATTCTGGTGCGATAGCGATCGTCGGTTTCGCCGGTCGTTTTCCCGGAGCTGAAGATGTAGCCTCCTATTGGAGCATGATTGAAAACGGATTGGAGGGTATTTCGCACTATGGAAAGGAGGAACTAATAGCCGAAGGAATTCTCGAGGACGAGTTAGAGGATCCCGATTTCATCCGCGCAGGCGCTGTTACAGATGGCTATGATCTGTTTGACGCTTCCTTTTTTGGCTATACGCCTCGCGAAGCCTCGATCCTCGATCCTCAGCAACGACTGTTTCTAGAGTCGGCGTGGCATGCCCTGGAAGATGCAGCATATGATCCTATTCGCTACGATGGTCGAATTGGGATTTTTGCAGGCATGGGGCATACCATTTACCTCCGAGAGAACCTGCTCAGCAATCCAGAGCTGATCTCTTTAATGGGGGAATGGCAAACATCTATTAGCAACGAAGCAGATTTTCTTGCGTCGCGCGTAGCATATAAACTCGGCCTGTCGGGGCCAGCTGTGAATATTCAAACCGCCTGCTCGACGTCGCTGGTTGCCGTTCATTTAGCTCGCCAAAGCCTGCTGACTGGCGATAGCGACATTGCCCTCGCCGGCGGTGTTACGTTGATTATTAAGAAGGCCGGGTATCGATATCAAACCGGAGCGATTCATTCGCCAGATGGCCACTGTCGACCATTCGATGCGAGTGCAAATGGCACTGTACCAGGTAGCGGTGTTGGAATTGTTGTCCTGAAACGGCTTGAAGATGCCGTCCACGATAGGGACCATATTCGATCAGTGATCATTGGATCGGCCATCAATAACGACGGCTCATTAAAAGTTGGCTTCACGGCCCCGAGCGTTCAACGCCAGTCAGAAGTCATCAGTCAGGCGCTTCGTATCGCAAACGTAAACGCACGCTCGATCGGTCTTGTCGAAGCGCACGGAACAGGCACCACACTGGGCGATCCGATCGAGATTAAAGCTCTGACACAAGCCTTCAGGGCGTCCACCAAAGACAAACAGTACTGCGCCATTGGATCTGTAAAGGGCAATATTGGACATGCCGATACGGCGTCTGGAGTTGCAGGTTTGATAAAAGCAACGCTGGCCATCGAGAATCAAAAGATTCCGCCGTCATTGCATTTCGAGATGCCCAATCCAGAAATAGATTTTGAGAACAGCCCCTTCTTTGTTTCCGATTCGTTGATTCCGTGGCCAGCTGAAAAAGGTGACCCTCGTCGCGCAAGTGTCAGTTCGTTTGGCGTCGGCGGTACGAATGCACACGTCGTATTGGAAGAAGCCCCCAAACGATCGGAAACAGATCTAGAAAATGATTTCCATCTTTTCGTTTTATCGGCAAAAACGCAAAGTGCTCTCGTGCGAAGGAAGAAAGATCTGTCGCTCTACCTGACGGATCACGAAACCGTCTCGCTATCCGATGTAACCTACACGCTTCAGACGGGACGAACAGAGTTCGAACACAGAACATCTTGTGTCTGTGCCACGAGAGAGGAAGCGATTGAAACACTTCAGGAATCTGATCCGAATCGAGAGGTGAGTATGGATGGTTCGAATCAGGTACGCCCGGTCGTGTTCATGTTTTCTGGCCAGGGTGCCCAGTATGTGAATATGGGTCGGGAGCTCTATGAAGACGCACCCATTTTCCGAGAAGAAATGGATCGATGTTTCGATTTTCTGGATCAGGATTCGAGCGTAAACCTTCGTGAACGACTGTTCCCGGATCTCGACGAGGAGGAAAATCAAGCATCCAATTTCCTGAATCAGACCGCCATGGCGCAGCCGGCTCTGTTTTCGATTTCATATGCCCTTGCTCGGCAATGGCAAGCTTGGGGAATTCAACCCGCAGCCATGATTGGGCATAGTTTGGGAGAATACGTGGCCGCGTGCGTCTCTGGCGTTTTGCAACTTGAGGATGCCCTTCGTTTGGTTTCAAAACGAGGGCTTCTAATGCAAAGTTGTTCTCCGGGAGACATGTTGGCAGTATTCCTACCAGAAAAAGAAGCAAGGCCGCTGATCGGGCAAGACTTGTCAATCGCAGTGATCAACGCTCCAGCATTGATCGTGGTATCTGGCCCTAGTGCTTCAATAAAAAGTCTTTCCGAAAAATTGGATAGAAACGACGTAAAATCTCGGCTTCTCCATACGTCTCACGCTTTCCACTCAGAGCTGATGGAACCCATCCTTGCGTCATTCGAAGCGAGCATAAATAAAGATGTGCTACGATCGCCTAAAATTCCTTATGTCTCCAATACGACCGGTACGTGGATAACATCGGATGAGACTCGGAATCCCGGCTACTGGGCACGACACCTTCGTGAGGCAGTACGATTCGCCGATGGTATCGAAACTCTCGGATCTCTTGGGAACCCCATTTTTCTGGAAGTTGGTCCTGGAAACCTATTAGGAAATATCGTCAAACAGAATAGTGCGGACCTGCAGCGAGCCTACATTCTGCAGTCCCTTGGGAATTCAAAGGATTCAAGTTCTGACTACCAGATCATGCTCAAGTCTCTGGGTCGTCTCTGGAGTTACGGACAGAAGGTAAATTGGGGTGCAGTCTTTCAAGACCAGAATCGTAACAAATTGTCACTGCCGGGATATCCTTTTGAGCGGCGACGTCATTGGATAGAGCCCGCGAAGGGGGATCGGGTCGCTGATGGGTTTTCTTGGTCTGAACTGATTGAAGATCAAAAATCGCCGACGATAGGGGAAAAAGTTGAAACAGCGAACAGAACATCAAAGATACGATACGTCGAACACGAACAATCTCATAAGTATAAAAGTGATCTTGAGAACCGAATTGCAACAATTTGGAAGGAGCTTATGGGATTGTCACACATCGGCAGAGATGATAACTTCTTTGAATTGGGGGGGCATTCTCTTCTCGCGATTCAAATGCAGTCCCAGATCAAAGAACAACTGGGAGCAGAGGTCTCCCTGATTGACTTGTTTGATTCCCCAACTATCCGTGGAATTGCTAGAGCGATTGAACGGTCTTCTGGAAGAGAGGGTGACAAACGGCGGAGCCGCATAAAGAATCTAATATCTCGACTCTAGTTCGAGCGGTTTCCTTAAGGTTCTGATAGGTATTTCTCAATTCTCCAGAAAGCTCCACGATACGATTAGGCTTGTTTGGGTGGAATGAGATCCAGCTCACTCTTTTCCATCTAAAACTGCAACCGCATCTGTTCCAGGGTAATACAGCACACTGGAGAGATGCAGCTCGACTGTCCGACTGACTTTTCGAAGTATCCCTATCTCGCCCTCAGTTCGTCCTTATTCTAATAGCAGGGTGCCTAATCGTGGCCGTGCCAGTCCGTACCCAGACCACCGTGCCATATCTCCCCGAAGACTCAATTTCAACGCGATAGAGAAGCTCGACACCCCATTCCCGGGGCAATTTGGAAGGGGTAACCAACGACTGCAGAGAATTCCTCTGTGTCACTAGTTTTTCAAACGAACGTTGGCGGCGATGATCGGAATATCAATCAGAATTGTGGCTGTTGGTTCAAATCTAGACGCAATCTATGCGTACCGGATGGAAATGGGGCCTTTACCTTTCGTCGCGACCTATCTTCTGATTTTAATGACAGCGGTTGCAACCATCGTTACTCAAATGAGAACGGTGGTTTTGGCCAATCCTGCCGAATTCATGCGTACGGTATCGACCGGCGTTCCGCTAATACGACGGGCGTTCACGAGCGGTCGAAGTGTGGCCGGCCATTATTTTCCAGCCGGTCTCCGTTCGAACCAGATTCATGGTAACCACACCTGAAAAGCTAAAGCCCCCGGCATCGGCGCCGCCAACCATTGTTTTGAAGGACGTGAACAGCTGGGCATGGTCCCGGGTCAGGGCGTTCACGTAAGAATCGCTGTACTCTGTACTAAAGTCTGCGTAGTCGGCAAAGCGTCTGATCGCCGCCTCCAGATCGGCAAAGGAGCTATATCGAATGGCGCCGTCTTCGGCCCATCTGAAACGCGAATCCTGAACATAGAAGCCCAGCGCTGCATCCAGATCCCCGGAATTTGCGGCTGAAGCATACTCGCTGAGCATAGCCAGAACATCGCTCGATACGACTTCCGGATCGAACGGGGCTTCCTGTTCGCTACAGGCCGATAGAAGTACGGTGAGCAAAAAAAGGGAAGCGTATCTGCGAAAACTCATCATGATCCTCCTCGTTTAGAATTACGCAGCAAGTGGCTGGACCGACACCGCTCCAGCTACCGTGCTATCGCCCGTCATGAGCCGCCGGAGGTATCCCACCTGGCCTACATGAAACGCCAGGTGCGTACAAAGGTGAATAAGAAAACGGTGCGTCACGATATTCACGGCGCCGATGGCTTGCGGAAAAGGGGTATCCAAAACGGAAGGATCCAGCGCTGGAACGGCGGCTCTGAGGTCCGTCAGCGTGCTGTCAATCTCTGCCAGTAGCTCTTGTCTGGAAAGTGCCCGCGTTTCAAATTCTGCTGGTCGATCCCGCACATAGCCCGAGTTCCCAAGTATCGCTCCGATGTAATGCCTTAAGTTTCCGCACGCATGCAGCGCAAGTGTGCCTGCTGAATTCGTAACGCCCTTGGGCGTTTCCCAAATCTTGTCTTCTCCAGGAAAGAGTTCAAGCTCTCGTGCCAGAGTGTTCAAGTCGCGTATCAAGAAGATCAGGATATCGTCGAGTAGATCGTTCATTAAGTCGGGGATTCGAATAGATAGTCAGAGGAATCTATCCATGAGTCAATCATGTGAATCTATTGACGTATTCAAAAAAACCGGTCGAGTATTCATTTCGCCGGACGGTGATGATAGGGAATAACTTTACCCATTACGAGATGCTTTCCGAGTTAGGAAGTGGAGGAATGGGCGTGGTTTACAGAGCGCTCGACGCGAAGCCCGATCGATTCGTCGCGATGGCATTCTATGATGGCCATCCACTCAACTCGTTGATCGAGTCCGGTAGGATCGAAGCCAACTAAATACTTCGCGTTCGCAACCCCTTTTGCTCTGAACCGAATAAAGAGTTCTTCCCCTCCCCTTTTTTCGTCGAAGATGCTCAAGAACTATCTAAAATTGACCGTTCGCTCGATTGGGCGGCATAAGGGTCACACTGCTATCAACATCCTGGGCCTGGCCACTGGGATTGCCAGCTGTCTCTTGATTTTCGCATACGTCATCGGCGAGCTAGGCTTCGATCGTTTTCATGAGGCCGGCGATCAGATTCATCGAGTCAACTGGGACTATGACTGGCAAGAAACAGAGGGGATCAGCTCCGGGACCCCTCCCCCGCTCGCGGCACGTCTGGTTGAAGATTTCCCCGAAGTCGAATCCGTCATGCGGCTTTATCCCGTCTCGCCCATGGTCGTTCGAAAAGACGACCGATTTTTTGTTGAGAGTCGCATTCGGGCTGTCGATCCGGATTTTTTCGACTTCTTCAGTTTCTCTCTGGAGGAAGGCACTCCTGAGTCGGTCTTGTCGGGCCCCGGCAGCGTCGTCCTGACCAAGACGACGGCCGTGAAATATTTTGGAGACGTCTCTCCAATCGGAGAGTCGATCCTCATCGGTGAAGACAGCGAATTTCTCGGAAGATCCTATTCGCAACAATTCAAGGTAACTGGAGTCGTCGAGGATCCGCCTGCGAATTCCCACATCGAATTCGACATGTTAACATCCATGTCATCTTATCCTCAGGTGGCCTTCTTTGACTGGAGTTGGATCTGGATGCAAGTCGTTACCTACGCGAGGCTTGCACCGGGAAGCTCGGTGGAGGGACTCGAGGCAAAAGTCGCCGAGATGGTGTCTGTTCATGCACCCGCTGCATTCGAGCGAGTTGGATTCTCATTTGATGACCTGATTGCGAACGGCGGGCGGTGGAAATTTGTTTTTCAACCACTTTCAGAGGTCTATCTGGGCTCAAGCCGAATCGGTAATCGACTCGGTTCTATGGGTGATAGAGCCTATCTGTCCGTTTTTTCGATCGTGGCCGGGTTTATTCTGCTTATTGCGTGCATCAATTTCATGAATCTCACGACGGCGCGTTCGGCCCTACGGGCGAGAGAAATTGGAGTCCGCAAGGTCCTCGGCTCCGTCCGAACAAGCCTGATGGCGCAGTTTCTTTTTGAGGCGGTGTTTTTCAGTCTGTTTGCGCTGGTCATGGCGCTCGTGCTGACATCTATCCTTCTTGGACCCTTTGAAACGCTCACGGGAAGGCATTTGGATGTGAGCCTTGCTGAGCCATTCTGGCTTCCGATTGCTCTCATCGGGTTGTCTGTTCTGGTCGGCATTCTGGCTGGGAGCTATCCCAGTTTCTACCTCTCAGCGCTCAAACCCATTGACGTTATTAAGGGGAAGTTCGTCTCGAAGCGAAAGAGTCTCGGCCTACGAAATGGACTGGTTGTCCTTCAGTTTTCAATTTCCATCGCGCTCATTATCGCAACGCTCGTCGTGCAAGGACAGATGCGTTTTTTCGGCTCGACAGAGATGGGATTCGACGAGGAGGGTGTGGTTGTGATCTCCAATCTGAATGGTCGACTCGGCGCACAGAAGGATACTTTCAGGGACAATTTGATCGAACACCCGGACGTGATTGCGGCCAGTCTGACAACAGGAACACCCCCCAATTGGGGATTTGGAGACTATTACAAAGCCGAAGGTCACGGCGACAAGCTCTTTGATCTCGTTTCATACATGGCCGACGATCACTATGTGCAAACTCTCGATTTAGAGATTATAGCCGGTAGGCCATTCCTCGAGGATTATGCAGACTCGAGCAACGTCCTTTTAAATGAAAGTGCTATCGAGCGATTTGGTTGGGACGATCCAGTTGGAAAGACGATCACCTATCCAAGCAGAGGGACGTATACGGTCGTTGGGGTGCTTAAGGATTTTCATTTTCATAGTCTGAGGCAACCCATCATTCCCTTTGCGCTCTTTCATGAAGACTCCCATTCGTACCAGACCGACGATTCCTACGTGGTTGCTCGACTGAAGGCTGGAAGCATCGATGAGCGTCTTGCGATGCTCGAGTCTGAGTGGAAAGCGGTTGCTCCAGACGCACCGTTCGAATATTCATTCCTTGACGAGTCTATTGATGCTCAATACGCGTCCGAGAGGCAATTGAGTAAGATATTTCTGGTCTTTTCCATGCTGGCCATTCTTATTGCATCGTTGGGCCTGTTCGGACTGGCCTCCTTCATGGCGGAACAGAGAACGAAGGAGATTGGACTCAGGAAAACGCTGGGGGCATCGCTCCCAAGTCTGCTCGTTCTTCTTTCTAAGGATTTCTCAAAATGGGTTCTGCTGGCAAATGTAATTGCCTGGCCCGTGGCATGGGTTGGTATGAATCGCTGGCTGGATTCGTTTGCTTATCGCACGGAAATCGGGATCTGGACCCTGCTTACCGGTGCTGCCATAGCATTTGCAATTGCCGTCGTTACCGTGAGTTACAGGAGTGCCAAGGCTGCTGCCGCAAATCCGATTGATGCGCTCAGGTGCGAATAGTCCGGGCCATTACTTGAATAACATCATCCGCCTACGGGATGCCACTGTGTTTAACGAAAACAGGGACTAGGGAAAGCGGGGACGCATTTTATAACAAGTGGCGTTCACATCAGCGAATCTGAGTACGCATTGATTCGGGTCGCAGTAAACTTTCTACCGCTGAAATTCGCATCTTGATCGTCGAGCCCTTTATGTAACACGATCAAGACCATGACCCTCGCAACCATACCCGAAGGATACCATACCGTGACTCCGTACCTCGCAGTTAAGAATGCAGGCGACGTAATCGGATTTCTCAAAAGTGCGTTTGGCGCCGAAGAGATTGAGCGAACCGAGTTGGAAGACGGCCGCATTCTTAATGCCGAAATCAAAATTGGCGATTCAATGTTGATGGTGGCCGAGGCGCGCAAAGGCTTCGAACGTCCCGGAACCATGTATCTCTACGTGCCGGACACAGATGAGGCCTACACGCAAGCCCTCGAAGCAGGCGCCACATCAATCATGGAACCCGCCGATCAGTATTACGGAGATCGAAATGCCGGTGTCGAAGACATGGGTGGCAACCAGTGGTGGATCGCGACCCACTTTGAGGATGTCTCTTCCGACGAGATGCTACGTCGTGCAATCGCCCGAGAAGAAGAACACCACACTTCGAAATGAGTGTTCCGTCGCTTGACGTCATCTATTACGTGGCCTGCAGCTTGGACGGCTTCATCGCCAAAATCGACGGCGGTGTCGAATGGCTGGATGCCTATCAAGGTCAGGCTGAAGACTACGGTTACGGCGAGTTTTATAGCGCCTGTGATGCACTCATTATGGGAAGCCACACGTACGAAGTCTCCCTGAAGTTTGGTGAGTGGCCGTCGAAAGACAAGCCGAGCTGGGTATTTACAAGCCGCGATTTGACCCTGATCGATCCGAGCATCACACTGACAAGCGGCGATCCTTCAGCCGTTGTAGAAGAGATGCAGTCAAAGGGTATCAAGCGAGCATGGATGATGGGTGGAGGCAAATTAGCGGGGTCGTTTTTGGAAGCCGGTTTGCTCACCGAGTTCAGGGTTTATGTTATCCCTTTGGTGCTCGGCGAGGGAATCCCTCTGCTCTCAGGAGTATCTCGTGAGCACACTCTGAAATTGACTAAAACAGAATCCTACCCGTCCGGAATCGTCGAAATGAGATATACACGATAACGTGTTCGCGGTCGCGGTGAGTGGCTTGCCTCCATAACGAGATAGTACGAAGGGTTACTATTTTGATCAGATGGTACGAGGTCGTACTAATTGTGCGAGCCGATTCATTTCCAGAGAATCGTCCGACGCGCTTCGGAAAATACTCCTGTCGTCAACCGTTAGAAGTACACGCCGGAAGGAAGTCTCGAAACGTCAAAATTAATTTCTTGTTGCCCAGCGGATCCGAAATCCTTCGCCAGCAGGCGCACACGCTCACCGAGGAGAGTTCAACATATTTTGGCGCGGACTCCTCAATGATACAGAGACCATCCATCTGCGCGGCGCATAGTCACAAAATCGCGTGACGAGCAGAGTTTTTATTCCGTTTTAAGAGCAGATCTACATCATATCAAGCAGCAACCGTTGTCGATTGGAAAAACCAGATCCCGAAATTGACGCCCCGGTGTTATTCTGAAGCCAAGATCGTCTTCAGGTTGGTCATTCGCATTCGGTTTCAGTGCTTCTTCTGTGGCCCTTCTTGCACTTCTGGGTTGATCTACGTTTCTTTTAGAAGAACCCACCCCCATTCGCCATGATCGGTAAAACCGTATCCCACTATAATATTCTCGAAGAGATCGGACGCGGTGGCATGGGTGTGGTGTATAAGGCCAGCGATACTCGCCTCGATCGCACCGTCGCCTTGAAGTTTCTCCCCACGGATCTTATGCGTAACCCGGTCGCAAAGGCTCGGTTTATCCACGAGGCAAAAGCTGCATCTGCTCTCGATCACAGCAACATCTGTACGATCTATGATATCGGAGAGACCGATGACGGGCAAATGTATATCGCGATGGCCTACTACGAGGGCAGCACTCTGCATGACCTGATCGAAGAGGGTCCTTTGCCCATTGAAGACGCCCTCAATTATGCCCTTCAGTTAGCGGAAGGATTGGCTAAAGCCCACGGCGGCAGCATCGTACACCGGGACATCAAGCCGGCCAATGTGATGGTGACGACAGACGGGCAGATTAAAATCGTAGACTTCGGCCTCGCGAAAGTGGCTGAGCACACTCAGGTTACGGAGGAAGGATCGACGTTGGGCACCGCATCCTACATGAGCCCCGAGCAGGCGAAAGGTGAGATGGTTGACGCGCGTACGGATCAGTGGTCGTTGGGCGCTGTGTTGTATGAACTGTTGACGGGGAAGCGAGCTTTTCGGGGAGAGTATTCGCAAGCAATCATTTATTCGGTTCTGAACGAGGCCCCGCCGGAGCTTCGAAAGCTGAATCCGGACGTTTCCGATGACCTGGAAAAGCTGGTCCTTCGAGCGCTAAAAAAGGACCCGGATGAGCGATACCGGACGGTGAACGACATCGTGAAGGAACTCAAGCGAATCCTGGACCAGGAGCGCGGAATTGCAGTTGGTGGAGGTGAGCTTCAACGAGCGTTAAGAAAAGCGCGTTCGCCGAAAGTGATCGTACCCGCTGGGATCGGCCTTCTGGCTCTCGTCGTGGCCACCAGCTGGTTCTTCATTCGCCAGGCGAAAATTCGATTCGCTACTGAGGGGTTGTTACCTCAGATTGATGAGATGATGGAAACCACCTGGAGGGACTACATCGAAGTCTATCAACTCGCAGTAGAGGCGGAGAAACATATTCCAAACGATGAACACCTCAAAGAAATCTTTTCGCAGAGTGCCCTGTTCATCGGCTTTCAGACGGAGCCGTCAGGCGCAGACGTCTACATGAAAGCGTATGCGAGCCCGGACGACGAATGGCAGTTCATCGGTGTATCTCCCGTCGAGAACGTTCGCGCCCCAATCGGAATATTTAGATGGAAGATCGAAAAAGAAGGCTACGAAACGGTTCTCGCAGCTTCCACGACTTGGGACGCGAATCCAACCGGAGAAAGTCTGATGATCGGTCGAACCATATCGCGAGTCCTTGATAAGGCGGAGAGTATCCCCGAGGGTATGGTTCGCGTTGCCGGGTTTCAGAACCCCGAAGGCGTGGTCGCAGATGACTTTTTCATTGATAGAACAGAGGTTACGAACCGGGATTTTAAGGATTTTGTCGAGGCCGGCGGATATCAAAGCGGGGACTACTGGGAGCACGAGTTCATCAAAAGCGGAACGGTTCTTAGCTGGGACGAGGCCATGTCTGAGTTCATTGACGAAACCGGCCGACCGGGTCCCTCGACGTGGCAAGCTGGCGACTATCTGGAAGGCCAAGCCGATTTTCCGGTGTCGGGAGTCAGCTGGTATGAAGCCGCGGCATATGCGGTCTGGACGGACAAGAGTCTTCCGACCGGCACACACTGGGGTCGTGCAAGAGGCGAGCAGACACCGCTTATTCTATTTCCACAAATGGGTGGATATGCTACGTTTGCGCCGTTCAGCAATTTCGGAGGCGCCGGACCGATAGAAGCGGCAAGCCTTCCCGGGATCACCGCGTTTGGCGCGTATGATATGGCCGGGAATGTGAGGGAGTGGTGCTGGAACGAAACGGATAAGGGTCGGCTCATCCGAGGAGGTGCATGGGGCGACAACACGTACATGTTTTCTAAGTTGAGCCAGGCACCGCCGTTTGATCGATCGGAAAGAAATGGATTTCGACTGGCCGTATATCCGAGTGGCGAACCGTTATCTGAACAAGTACTCGGACCCGCTCAACTGGAAGAGAGCCCAGATTTCTCAAAAATGGTACCTGTTTCCGACGCGATCTTTGACGTTTACAGAGAGCAGTTCTCTTACGACCAGACGTCTCTGAATGCTCGGCTGGAGTCATCGGACGACAGTGCCGAAGAATGGATTCTGGAGCGCGTGTCATACGATGCGGCCTACGGCGATGAGCGAATTATCGCAAACCTGTTCCTACCAAAGAATGCCTCTCCTCCGTATCAAACCGTGGTATACTTCCCGGGTAGCGGGTCGCTGTTTCATCCGTCCAGCGAGGATATCGAGAACTACTTTGAATTTCCGATTTTTCTTTCATTTATCGTTAAAAACGGCCGTGCGGTACTCTACCCGGTATATCAAGGAACGTTTGAACGGCAGGATCCAAAATATTTCCCGTTGTTTCTCGGACAGAACTCCTATGCCTATACTGAATTCACCATTCAGTTGGTCAAGGACTTCAAGCGAAGCAGCGACTATCTCGAAACTCGTGAGGATATAGACGCAGATCGGATTGCCTACTACGGCATGAGTTGGGGAGGAATACTGGGAGCCATTATTCCAGCTGTTGAGGATCGGCTCAAGGCATCTGTGCTATTGCCAGCTCTTCTACACGCAAGATCACGGCCCGAAGTCAGTCAGATCAATTACCTTTCTCGCGTCACGCTCCCGACACTCATGCTCGGCGGTGAATACGATTCAATTCAACCAGCAGAAGACGGTCTCATTCCCATGTACGATCTTCTCGGGACGCCGGACGACGATAAAGAGCTGAAGCTCTATCCAACCGACCACATCCCGCCAAAAACGGAGATCATCCGCGAAACGCTCGCATGGTTTGATCGCTATTTGGGACCCGTAGAGCGATAGACGCGTGCCGGGACCGCTCGAATTTGGTGCAAGAAAGGACTTTGATAAAGTGACCACTTTATCGGGTAAGGTCGCTATTCCAGAACGTGTCTTTATTCCTTAACTCGTTCAAACATAATATCTCCATCACCGCCAATCGCGCTAAACGGGATATCAGGATTTGCAGACAGCTCGCTCAGTGGCATTCGTGGAAACGTGATCGTGCCCAATATTTCGTCGCCGCTCTCCTGCATGATACCGGCGAACACATCAACACGATCTCCGTCGTCCCTGAATTCAAGAGTGACCACGGGAAAACTGAACGTTCCCGTGATTTCAATCTCAGTGGTTCGGAAGATAGCGGACTCTGCCAGATCGTAGGTGCCGGACCCCTCGACTGAATTATTTGTGATGTTGAGCTTATAGTGTACCGATACGTCAAAGGGTGAATTTGGAAGCCAAACGGATCCAGTCCAGTTACCGGCAATATCGGGTTCGGAATTTCCCTTTGAATCGCAGCCTATTGTCTGGGAAAGACATAACAGGGTGACCAACAGGACGCTTAGCATTTTATACATTTCATTTGAAAATGAGCGCTACGCAATTTGTCGCAGCTGTGAGCAAACGATATAAATCTCTGAAAATTGCTGTAGTTCCAGTAACTAGTCAAGACAGGAATGCGTGGACCATACCGGAAAACAGGCGCTGACGTTGGACCCGTCTGTATTCGTCACGCATTCTCTCGGCCTCTGCATGGAAATTATGTCGTAGATGGGCAGTCAAACGCTCACCGAGAAGAGCCGAAAATCCTGATTATGGGGGTGATAGTTGTACCTATGTTGTACCCATAAAACAAAACCCCATGCAGTACAAAGACGTACATGGGGCTTCGGTGGGCGATACTAGACTCGAACTAGTGACCCCCTGCTTGTAAGGCAGGTGCTCTAACCAACTGAGCTAATCGCCCGGACTGCGAAACGCGTGTCGGCGAACGCCGCCAATCAACGCCCCACAAACATAGGGGTTCTGTTCAAATATCGTGAACTGAAACGGAAAGAAAATTCTATTGGGTTTAGAATCCAAGTGCTGCATCCAGTTCTGCGCTATTAGGCCAGTCGTCCTGAAAGAGCCCGATTGAACCAAAAAAGCCATATCCTCTTTTTACATTCGAGAGCGTTCCGGGTATGGAAAGTACCTCAGGATCAAAAATATCCATAGGTGGATCCCACTTCGCATCCAGCACCTGAAGACGCACACCCATGGCATCCCAGACCAGCGTTTCTAGCTGGACGATTGAAGACAGGATCTCCATATCGCGTGAGAACTCTACGCGGATTTTCCAGCCACCCTCCTCCGTGGCCCCACCCGTTCGTCCATATGGAATCCGAATGGGCGAACCACCGCCAGGAAACCAATAGGCTACTTCTATATCCCACGGCGAATTAATTCCAGGTAGGATCAGGTCTTGATAGACCGTCGAATCCTGCCGAACTACCGGAGGCAGCCGTAGAACCTGGGTACCCGAGAGAAGGGGTATATCTGTCTCCGCACTTGTAATAACTCCGTCATTCCGGGTGATTTCCAGTCGATAGGTTCGCCCGGGACGGACCGTGAAAGATGCTTTGTATACATGTCCGAAGGTGCCATCACTTAAACGGGTGAGAGTATGATTCCATCGAACTACGCTGCCGGACCTCAGATCTGTCGTCGTGACGACGGCGTCGATGGAAGCCTGTGGGTCAGAGGGTGAGTTGATCCGTTCGGCAAGGCGGCTTACCGGTATGACTCGAATTGCATGATTACTTTCCCTCTCATTCAGAAAACCATATACCGTGAAATATTTGTCATCATTGTCAAAGGGATCCAGATTGGTGCTGTCGCAGCTCACGAACGTGAGTACGATGATCACGCTACCCAGAACGCAGATCAAGATGCTTTTTAAACGGCTACGAAAATCCAATTCCTGATTCCTCCGCTGACAGCGCCGTCTGAGGTGGGCCGTGGCAACGAGTATCGAGCAGTCCGTTATTCTTTCGCGAATGAAGTGGTTTAAATGGTTTGAGCGGGAAACGGGGGTCGAACCCGCGACCCTCAGCTTGGGAAGCTGATGCTCTACCACTGAGCTATTCCCGCTGGGAATGGGCGATATTACTCTCGTTTTCAATGAATGTCAATCAGGGGCGTTGATATACCATAGGCATTTCTTATCTTGGCCGGCCTTAAATTTCGGACGTGTACCTGATAATGTAGGACGTGAAATAGTCCGCTGGATCTGCCCATTCAGCCACTTAGATAAAATTCGTCGGGATCAAGAATAATGAAGCGCACGTATCAACCGAGCCGCCGGAAGCGGGCAAACAAACATGGATTTCGCTCGCGCATGTCTTCAAGGAACGGAAGGAGCGTTCTAGCGCGTCGCCGTCAAAAAGGGCGAAAAAACCTGACCGTCAGCGATACCCGTAGCGGTAAGTAGTCCTACCGTGACCCCCACCAGCCTCGATGCAGAGAGA
>JADFHF010000044.1 GCA_022567305.1 Bacteroidota bacterium
CAACTACGAAACCCGCTTAGTACACAATCTTCTCAACTGAAGTCCGCCGGATAACGCGATCGCTCATGTCGATTCTACAGGTTATTCTAGTGTATATGAACGGGTGGAATATGAACGTCATACCGGAGAAAGAAGAATACCCGGACGAAGGATACTGGCATGTATGCGACAACTGCGGATTTGGTACTCGTTTACCAACGAAGTACCCATACACGTATCATGTTCTTAGCGGGGACTAGCAAATCGGTGAATGCTTGAGCCGAATCGTGTTAAGGAGTCAGAAAGAGGAGTGCTAACGATAGATCCGCTGACACCATTCTTGATGCTACTAGCAACTCATTTATCTCCCGTTTTTCTGCTTCTCGCCGAAGTTTCGATTTTACGAGCAAGATTATTTTCGTCTGACGTGTCAACCGTTCAAATTGAAACGTGGGCGGATCGGCGATTTTTTCAAAAACTTAAGTCTAAACTGCTCCCAGTCGAGACAATACAGAGCGTCCCCGCCACCATTCGCCCTCCAGGCCTTTAAGAATGGGTAAATTTGCCCTCCTAGTCGTATTTGCTGGTATTCTGGCTCTAGCTCATTCGAACGCATCAAGAGAGGATAGCGCGCACCACGCAAGAGTGGTATTGAGTGATTACGAGGAAAAGGTTCTAGCCCGAGAAACTGCCGAATCGGCGAATAATGTTGTCGTCGGAAAGGTCAAAAAAGATTTTGACGGTTTCAGGGGCTCGTTTGCCGATCTCGTTTATAGATCCGGCAAATACGACATGTCTGCCACAGAAGAAGCGAACGACTCCGTCTCGGTCACAGCAAAAGGCATCGTAGGCAGTAATGATTATTTCATTGCAGCACTCATCGTTCGAATTTCCAACCGAATACTCGATTCGGTCACGTTTGCAGGCCCCATCGACAGTCTCGAGGTAAAAGACTCGGCCATGATTTCAGGCATCGACACGAATACCGACGGCTCAGATGCCGAAGGCCCGGACGTTCATGGCATCCTAGTGACAGATGCAAGTACCTATGCTGATATATGGAGCGACACTGCGCCTGCGCAAGTCATTGGTGTAGATGGCATGGGAGATGCTGTACATGACGTACCTCTTCTAGAACCCGCAGCCCTCGGCGCCGACATTCTAAGCTACGCGGGACCTTCTCTCCTTACGTACGACAGCCTGCGAATTAGCGGCTTCTCAGCGCTAGGCTCCTCCACCAGTCCGGTTGTGGTTGTCGTCCATGGCAAAGTCGAAATGGACGGCAATACCACTGGCTACGGTGTGCTATATGTCGACGGCAAGTTGGAAATGAGCGGAGATGCCAGGTGGGAGGGCCTCGTGTTCATGATCGGCGATGGCAACAAGTTCGAGATGCGAGACAACTCCCGCTTATACGGCGCCTTGGTAGTTGAGTCGTCCACGGCCGCTATGACTAAATTTGAGATTGAACATCAAGCCACGATCACCTATAGCGTTCAGGCGCTCAGCCGTCTTGGTGAACTCATTCCGGCGGTTGACCCGGAGGAAAATGGCGAGTTCGTCGTCACGCGCCTCGGCGAAGCGCCTTCGCGTATTCCAGGTGCAGCACCGCTCTACAGCCGCTAACACCCAACTAACCATCCACTGTACAAGGTGAAGGTCATTCTATTTCCATCGGTCGACGCCGCATGCAAAGCGATGAATTAGAAGCACGAATTCCCGTAACAATGATGAACATTTCAACCGGATCTAAGACTGAGCGAGATGAGGTGTCACGGTCGACGGTTACAGTAGTAACCGCAGGGTTTTAGGCTGGGTCGACAACCGATTTGCTGTGCAATCCACTCGTCATCCTAATTCCCTGTAATATGAATTCTCCACACAGCGGTATGCCCTCGTTGCAACAAATCCCGTACACGATACAAAGTCAAGCCCTTTCTGTAATTCCCTGCCTGGCAGGGGATTACGAGGATCGACCCTTTGCGGGCAAGTAGAAGACGCGCTGATTTTCCTCGGCACCCGTGAGGTACAAGATCAACCGCCGATACCGCTTCCATGTCTGACGACAGTCGGCCATCTTCAGATATTGCCATTCCTGGTGGTTGTTGCGGTAGTTATACCAGGCATCCTCAGGGGCGGAAAAGGCCTTCTCGATGATATCCCCGTAGAGCTTACCGCCGATGATGTAACCAACCGAGAGCGACTCCAGACCTTCCATCAGTTTCTGGTCGAAGAAGCCCGCATCCACTAGCACAATGATCGGAACGGCCTTGCAGCGCGGGCGAATCAACTACACAAGGCGCCGAAGTGTCATGCTCACCGTGTCGCCATGATTACTGTGCTTACTGCCACCGCGGAAGACAGCGTCAATCAAATAGCGGCCCCATGGACATGCAATGGCTGAAAACCCTTAACATCCCGTTTGCAGGTCGGCTCTACCCCGTGTCGCACGGACGATTCGGTGTTGTCCATCATCATCGGGTCGTCTCGATGGCCCCGGCGTATCCGGCGTCACGTTTGAGATCGTCGAAGAAAACGAGATGCCGATTCGTGCCATCGAGCAAAAAACAGAACAGTTGTTTGAAGAGTGCCGTCACGGGAAGACCCTTGCTACTGGGACGCATCGACCCGAAGAGTCGATTTAGATGGGGGTTGATCTTTGTCGAGGAGAGATACCGGCTGAAAAGCGCCAAACCGCCGCGCCCGGTCAGTCAATCAAAAGTAGTTGCGACGGCGTCAATTTGTTCTTCGCAACGGTTGAATCTCCGGCTGGAATTCGGCATTCTCATAACAACCCTCTGGGTGACTGCTTGGCATAGGCTTTTTACACCTTTAAAGTACTAAAACACAGTGGTTTAACCCAGAGGATTTCTTGTGCCCGGCTGTCAGAATCGCTCAGATTAAGTGTTAATATCTGTATAAATCTATGTAATAGTATATATTTTAACAGAATATGTAGGTAATATCACGCCAAACCTTACAAAGTTTGCCCGTGAAAATCGAAGTAGATCTCAACCTTGTTCGCAAGTACGATCGACTCGGTCCCCGGTACACTTCCTATCCGACCGCACCTCATTTCACGGATTCCTTCCAGCTGCCCGACTGGGAAGTGCACATTGCAAACAACAACGTGTCTGGCGGCCGGCCTCTCTCCCTGTACTTCCACTTTCCTTTCTGTGACACGCTGTGCTGGTTCTGCGCATGCACCGTTGTCATATCGAGGGGTCGTGAACCAATCGACAAATACGTCGGATACCTCTTCCGCGAAATCGACCTTTATGCATCCAGAATCCATCCGGATCGTGAGGTCGTCCAGATTCACTTTGGAGGCGGAACGCCCACGCATCTGACTCCAGAACAGATCCGCGCCGTCGGCAGAAAGATCCATGAGCGATTCAACGTTGCCGCCGATGCAGAAATCAGCTGCGAGATGGATCCGCGCGGCCTCACACTCGAGCATCTTGAAGCGCTGCGTGATGCAGGCTTTAATCGGGCGTCGCTCGGCGTTCAGGATTTCAATCCCGAGGTGCAACAAGCGGTAAACCGGATCCACGACGAAGAGACAATTGCCCGGGTCCTGGCCAACATCCGGAATACCGGATTCCAGTCGATCAACCTGGACCTGATCTACGGCCTGCCCCATCAGACACCCGCTTCGTTCGCCGAGACCATTCAATCCGTACTTACCCTCGATCCAGACCGCTTGGCCGTCTTCAGTTATGCTCACGTTCCGTGGATGAAGCCGCACCAGAAACTCATCCAGCAAGAGCATCTGCCGGAGCCGGAGGAAAAGTTGCAGATGTTGAAGCAGATCGTCGAGACCCTTACCGGAAGCGGTTACGAGTACATCGGAATGGATCATTTCGCGAAGGAGAACGACGAACTCACGATTGCCCAGCGCTCCGGAACCCTTCAAAGGAATTTCCAGGGCTATTCCACGCGCGCCGGCGCCGACATTTACGCGCTCGGCATGTCGTCAATCAGCCAGCTTCCGCGTAGTTACGCCCAGCATAGCAAAGATCTGAACGACTACTACGAAGCGATCGACGCTGATCGCCTTCCGGTGGTCAAGGGCGTCGTGGTTACTGATGACGACGACCTTCGTCGTACAGTAATCATGCGCCTGATGTGCGACATGGCACTGGATTTCGATGCTCTTTCAACCACCCTGGAAGTCGATCTTCGCTCCTATCTCGCCGATGAAATCGAAGCACTGTCGCCCTTCGAAGAAGACGGTCTCATCGAGATGACCCCGGTGGGCTTTCGCATCCTGGAGGCCGGCCGGCTCTTGGTCCGAAACATTGCCATGGTCTTCGATACGTACCTGGTCGAATCAAATGCCCGTTACTCAAGAACTGTATAACACACCTCTGAAGGTTGACGGGGGCGACTACAAAGCCGCGAATGTTGATGCGATCATCATCGGCGCGGGAATCGCAGGTCTGACTGCTGCGCATGGCATTCATCGGGCCCACCTTTCGGTGCTCGTTTTCGAAGCTTCCGACAGTGTCGGTGGAGCGATCCGAACGCTTCGATCGAACGGATACCTCGTCGAGTGTGGGCCGAATACCTTGCTCGATACACATCCGGAAGTCGCCACGCTGATCGAGGAGGTTTCGCTCAGCGACGCACGAATTTTTGCAAGCGACAAAGCAAAGAAACGGTTTGTCGTTCGAAACGGCGTTCCGGTACCGCTTCCGACGTCAGCCGGGGCCTTCCTTCGCACGCCACTGTTCTCAACGCGTGCCAAACTCCGACTGACCGCAGAGCCGTTCATTCGAAAACGAAGAACGAACGGCGAAGAAAGCATCGCGTCATTTACCACGCGTCGGCTCGGCAAAGAATTCCTGGATTATGCCATCGATCCGTTCGTCAGCGGCGTGTACGCAGGGCGTCCCGAACGACTGAGCGTTCAGCATGCGTTTCCAAAACTCGGAGAGATCGAAGAAAGGTACGGCAGTCTCATCATCGGCCAGGTTCTAGGAGCACGCGAGCGAAAGCGCCGAGCGGATACAGCGAAGACGTCCGGGCGCATGTTTTCATTCGAGAACGGCCTTGATCAGCTTCCGCTAGGTATTGCAGATGCATTAGGCCAGCGCATCCGGACCAGGTGCCGGGTTCGTTCAATCCATTATCTGAACCCAAACTGGCAAGTCGAATACGAAGACGCTTCCGGTCGGATCCGAGCGGCTAATGCGAACTCTGTCGTATATGCCTCAGGACTACAGCACACGAGCCTAATCGCTTCTCTCAGCTCTACTGCGCCGGAGATTGAGACCGTCGATTACCCGCCTCTTAACGTGGTTGCGCTCGGGTTTCGAACCGAAGATATCGGGCATGCACTTGACGGATTTGGGCTGCTTGTGCCGGCGTGTGAAGACCGATTCGTGCTCGGCGCCCTATTCTCCTCGACGCTCTTTGACGGCCGCGCTCCGGTCGGACATGCCCTGATCACAGCATTTGTTGGTGGAGCCCGGTCCCCCGATAATGCCTCACTGGATGACGCTAATCTTCTTTCCGCAACGGTACAAGATCTGACGAGTCTGTTTCAGTTGAAAACGGGTCCCGTCTGGCACCACATCAGTCGATGGCCGAAAGCCATCCCCCAGTACAATCTGGGCTACGGCTCCGTCAAGGCAGCACTCAACAATATCGAAGAACGTCATCCAGGGCTTTTCTTCGCGGGCAATTACTTGTCCGGAATTTCCGTCGCTGAATCCATTCGCTCTGGCGTGACTGCTTCAGAGCACGTCGAATCATTCATCAGAAAATCTCAACCAGTAGTAATATGAGTCTTCCACTGGACGTCCTTTCAGTCAATTCGATGCTGGAACTCAGGCATCGACCGCGGCGCCTGAGGCGAACGAGTACGATCCGAGACCTTGTTCGCGAAACGCGCCTGTCGCCGAAGGACTTCATCATGCCGCTCTTCGTCGTCGAAGGACACAATGTGAAAAACGAAATCGGCTCCATGCAGGGCCAGTACCACTTCTCGGTGGACCGACTCAATGAGGTTACCGATTCGCTGCTCGATGTTGGTGTGCAGCACGTGATCCTTTTCGGAATACCTGACGAGAAGGATTCGGAAGGCCGCGTCAGCCTGGATTCGGACGGTATCATCCAGCGCGCCGCGCGGCACCTGCGTGAACAATACGCAGAGCTCTTCATCACGACTGATGTATGTCTCTGCGAATACACGAATCACGGCCACTGTGGGCTTCTGGATGGGCATTCGGTCAATAACGACGAAACGCTGCTCATTCTGCAGGAACAGGCCGTCAGTCATGCCCGTGCAGGAGCGGATATGGTAGCCCCATCGGGTATGATGGACGGCGTTGTAGCCGCCCTGCGCGTCGCGCTCGACGAGGCTGAGCTCGTTGAAACGGCCATCATGAGCTATAGCGCCAAATACGCATCGGCCTACTACGGACCGTTCCGCGACGCCGCCCAGTCGGCACCGGCCTTCGGAGATCGAAGGGGGTATCAGATGGACCCGGCCAACCGCCGGGAAGCGCTTCGCGAGGTACTCGATGATGTGCATGAAGGTGCGGACATCGTCATGGTTAAACCCGCTCTCGCCTACCTCGACATCATCCGCGAAGTGCGCGATTCCGTGAACCTTCCCGTCGCGTGCTACAGTGTTTCCGGAGAATATACCATGATCAAATTGGCCGCGCAGGCCGGGCTCATCGATGGCGATGCCATCATGTTGGAATCGCTGACCGCCATGAAGCGCGCGGGCGCCGACATCATTATTACCTATTTCGCCGAAGACGCTTCAAGACTTTTAAGCCGAAAAGCATAACCATGGAATTACCAAAGCACGGGGCCGATCGATACGCAACGAGTAGAGCCCTGTTCAAGAAGGCGAAAGATCTTCTCCCCGGAGGCGTCAATTCGCCGGTCAGGGCCTTCAAGGGCGTCGGCGGCACTCCCCCGTTCATTACGAAAGGCGACGGCGCTTACGTCTTTGACGTCGACGGCAACCGGTACCTTGATTTTGTCGGAAGTTGGGGACCTCTGATTGTCGGACATACGCATCCGTATGTGAAGGAGGCGGTGCAGAAAGCCCTCGATAACGGATTTTCGTTCGGGGCCCCTACCGAAGGCGAAGTGGAATTAGCCTCGCTCATGGTAGAGCGCGTTTCTGGTCTGGAAATGGTTCGTCTCGTGAACAGCGGAACGGAAGCCACCATGAGCGCCGTGCGCGTAGCTCGAGGAATTTCGCGGCGGGACCGCATCATCAAGTTCGACGGATGTTATCACGGGCATGCAGACTGCTTTTTGATCGCCGCCGGATCAGGTACACTCGATCTCGGCGAACCCAATTCTTCCGGAGTGCCCCGATCCGTCGCTGCTGACACTTTAGTCGCGCGCTACAACGATACAGACTCTGTCAGAACGCTCCTCGCAGCCCATCCGGAAGAGGTGGCCGCGGTAATCGTTGAGCCCGTTGGCGGGAACGCCGGATGTATTCCTCCAGAAAACACGTTCCTGTCCGATCTCCGCGAGCTGTGCAACCAGTTCGGTGCACTGCTCATTTTCGACGAAGTGATGACAGGATTCCGGATTGCCCGGGGTGGAGCCGCCGAGCGATACCGTGTCATTCCGGACCTGTATACGTTCGGAAAAGTCATCGGTGGCGGATTCCCTATCGGCGCCTATGGCGGGCGAGCTGACATAATGAACAACGTCGCCCCTGTCGGGGCTATTTATCAGGCTGGCACACTGAGTGGCAATCCGATAGCGGTAGCGGCCGGCAAAGCCACACTTGAGCTTCTGGACGACGCAGCCTACGACTATTTGGAAACGCTCGGGCAACACATTGAGGATCAGTTCGCGCAGGAGATTGCCAACCGATCGTGGCCGCTCATCATCCAGCGAGTCGGTAGCATGTTCTCCGTTTTCTTCACGCCCAATGCAGTCAACCGCGTCGGCGACGCTACCGAGAGCAATGTCACCGCATTCGCGAAATACTTCCACGGCCTGCTCGAAGACGGTTTCTATATTGCGCCAAGCGTCTTCGAGTGCAGCTTCGTCTCGACGGCACACACTCGGACCCAGATCGATGAATATCTCGAGGCTGCTTTCATAAGACTCGAGTCTGTTTTTTCACTAACGCCCGAATCAATCGCCTGATGAATACCGTTTCCTATTTCGCTTTTGGTCTGAATCACAAGTCGGCACCGGTATCGATCCGCGAGTCCTTTGAGATGAACGAGGACAAGGTGCGTCAGTTGTACCGAATGACGCAATTGCCCGCGGGTACCGAAAGCATCGTGCTTTCCACCTGTAATCGCACGGAAGTTTGGTTGTATGGTGCGGCTTCGAGCGTTATCGACATGCAGTCCAACATTGAAACACTCTGTGAGCCGTGGCCGGGCGAGCATGCTTTTACGTACGAGAATGAGGAAGCCATCCGACACGTATTTGAAGTGACGTCGGGTCTTCGATCCCAGGTACTGGGGGATGCGCAAATTCTCTCTCAGGTCAAAGACGCCTACCGGCTTGCGGCGACCTGCGAGAAGGTAGGTCCGCGCCTGCATCGGCTTATGCATACCGCCTTCGCTACGGCGAAGCGGGTCATCAGCACGACAGCTCTTGGAACCGGGGGCACGTCGATTGCTCGAACGGCCGTCGGCACCCTTTCCGATAGAATCGGTAAGGAAAACGGCTCTTCCGATCAGATTTCAGTGCTCGTTCTGGGTGGTGGTGATATGGGGGGGCGCGTACTGAAGGAACTCGGGAATCACCCCTCGGCCACGTGTTTTATATGCAACCGAACAGCGGAACGCGCTGAAAAATTGGCCTCGCGATATGGCGCCACCACCGTTCCCTGGGAACAGCGTACTGAAGTTGCGGCAGAGGTAGACGTCGTATTTGCGACAACCGGAGCAGAATTCCCCGTGATCACGCGCCCGGATTTTGAGCAGGTCACGTTGGATGGCCCGACGCTCTTCATCGACATCTCGGTGCCTAGAAACATCGATCCAGACGTTGTCGAAATACCGGGTATCTCGATAGTGAATATCGATCAGTTGCCCATCGCCAACGGAAACGGTAAAAATCCTGTTCGGCGGGATCTGGGTCAAGCCTTGAAAATTTGTGACGAAGCGTTGCGCGAGGTACTGGGTTGGGAGAGCGAGACCCGGGCTGTCGAACTGGCGGTTCGCATGCTCGACCAGACTTTCGAAGCCATTCGATATCGCGAGGTGGAACGAAATATCCATCGGTTCAGCCCGAAAGACCACGGTAACGTAGATCGGTTGACACGATCCATCATACAGAAATTGATTGCTATTCCGATCGTTCGGCTGAAAGCGATGGTCAATAGCGATGAGGATCTGTCGGAACGGCTCGAGCTTCTGGGCCATCTGTTCGATCGCGGCGACTGCGAAGAATAGGCACCCAAATCAACATCACGAATGACGACGAATAGCAATACTAAAGAGATAGCCATCGGAACGCGCGGAAGCCGATTGGCAATCTGGCAAGCCAACCATGTTGTCGCGCTTCTGGCTGAACATGGTGTTGCCTCCCGACTCGAGATCATCACCACAAAAGGTGATCAAGACCAATCCACTCCTCTACCGGAAATCGGCGACAAGGGATTCTTCACGGCAGAACTGGATGCCGCTCTTATCGACGGGCAGATCGATCTGGCCGTGCATTCACTCAAAGACCTGCCAACTCGGCTTCCCGAAGAGCTCGTTCTCGTCGCCATTCCGCCGCGCGGCACTCCCTGGGACGTACTGGTCGCTCGGGCAAATGAAATTGACGATTTAGCCGCACTACCGAAAGGAGCCCGTGTTGGCACGTCTTCCCTACGCAGGGCAGCTCAACTTCTCGCGACCCGATCCGATCTTGATATTCAGCCACTCCGTGGCAATGTCGAAACACGTCTTCGCAAGCTGGAGGAGGGCGAGTATGATGCCATTATTTTGGCGGAAGCAGGCCTCGTACGCCTGGGGCTGGTTCAACACGTTTCGTTTCGCTTTGCGCTCCCCGAAATGACGCCGGCCGTTGGCCAAGGCGCCCTGGGTATTGTTTGCTCGGCAGCATCGGACCTCGGTGAGCTCTTGAGAATGAAGTTGAATGACGCTCGCACCGAACATGCGGTCGCGGCCGAACGCGCGTTTCTCCAGCGTCTCGAGGGCGGATGTCAAATTCCGGTCGGTGGTTATGCCCGTCTCGAAGGCGACACGCTGCATCTCACAGGATGCGTGGCATCGGTCGACGGAACCCTCGTCTATCGGGACTCGATGTCCGGGAGCGCCGACGCTGGTGAGCGAGTGGGAGTTCTCTTGGCAGAATGGCTGATCGAGAAGGGCGCCGGGCGCATATTGGCTGAACTACGGCTACAAAAGACGTGACGTAGTGGGTACTCAACCGATCATATGGCTGTTTAGAGACGCGTCGTCCAGAAATTCGCCCCGAAATTCGTACGCTGATGTGACGGGTGAAGCGCCCGAAGACGGATTCGCCTCCATCTTCGAAAAGGCTGGATTCCAAGTTCTGCACGTACCCGTGCTTCGATATGAAAATGTGAGCGATTGGGAGCCTGTTCCCAGAGTGGATGCGGTTGTTCTCACCAGCCCGAGAGCTGCTGTAGCGCTGCATGCGTGCGACGATCGGAATCGGCTGTTCCCGCCCAATGCTAGGCGCATACCCTGGTTCAGCATGGGCCCGGCAACGTGCTCAGCTATAGAGAAACTGGGTATTCGCGGCGTGAACGTCGTCTCCGGTTCGGCAACGAAGCTTGCAGAAGAGATCATTCGACAAGGTATTGAGCGCATCGCTTTTTTCGCCGGTGAGCCACATCGCGCGGAACTGACTCAAATCGTCGGGCGCGCTGGAATTAGCGTCGAAAAAAGGATTGTGTACCGGTCACTAAAGAATCTCACGATAGACATGTTGGATCTCGACACTCCCACCTGGGCTGTTTTCTTCAGCCCTCGCGGGGTAGAGGTTGTAAGCGGTGCACCGGGACCTGACTGGCGTACCGTTCAGATCGCGGCTATTGGTTGGACAACAGCCTCCGCCGTGCGAAAGCAAAATTGGAACCTGACGGCTGTCGCAGAACAACCCGACGCGGAGTCACTTATTGCGGCCATTCAAAGCGCTCAGTGCACTCAAAGCTCAGGCAGTCAGCCTATCGTGGAATTAACCTCTGAATTATGAACGATTCGAGACCCATCTTCCCAGAACTTCAGAACGATCGCTTGTTGCGGGCCGCCCGTGGCGAATTTGTTGATCGCGTTCCTGTTTGGATGATGCGCCAGGCAGGCCGATATCTTCCGGAATACCGAAAGGCTCGCGAAGGGCACTCCTTCTTTGAGACCTGTCGAAATCCTGAACTGGTGAGCGAAATCACGATTCAACCGGTGCGCCGGTTTCCCATCGACGCCGCCATCATTTTCTCGGACATCCTGGTCGTTCCCCTGGCCATGGGAATGCAAGTCGATATGATTGCGGGGAAAGGGCCTGTTCTCCCCGAGCCACTCAGTACACCGGCGGATCTGGATCGGCTTGTGATGCCTGACGTCAAAGACGAGCTAGGATATGTGTTTCGGGCAATCGAAAAAACGCGACGGGACCTGAACGGCCGTGTACCCCTCATTGGTTTTTCAGGCGCGCCCTGGACGCTCATGTGTTACATGGTGGAAGGCGCTGGAAGCAAATCCTTCTCGAAACCGAGGGCGTGGCTCTACGCCGAACCGCAGGCGACCGACCGTTTGCTTGAGCAGCTGACGGACGTCATTATCGAGTATCTCAAAGGACAAATTCGAGCCGGCGCTCAATATATCCAGGTTTTTGAGTCCTGGGGTGGCATTCTGGGCCCCGAGGCGTTCGACCGCTTCGAAGCGCCGCACCTGAAACGCATCGCAACGGAACTAAAATATGCGTACCCGGAAATTCCGCTGGCTGTTTTTCCGAGGGGAGCACATCATGCGCTCGAATCGCTGGCTGATTCGGACTATGACGTCCTGTCACTGGACTGGACCATTTTACCGGAAGAAGCGCGCACCAAAGCGGGCTTGTACGTCACGTTGCAGGGAAATCTGGATCCAGCCGTGCTCTACGGGCCTCGGGATGTGATCCGAGAAAACGTGCGTAGAATGGTACAGGCGTTTGGAACGCGGCGCTACATCGCCAATCTTGGTCACGGCATGATGTCGGACCATGATCCAGACAAAGCACAGGTATTCGTAGAGGCTGTTCGCGAATTCACGTCGGAGCTCCAACTGAGTTCTTCTCACTAACGGTTTTTCCGATGACACCACGAGCTTTTTTAGAGCACTATTCCTACGACGAACGCCTGGTCACCGGTGAATTCTACCCGTCCGAGCCGTTACAGCTGGAGCACGGTGATACCGTCGGCGTGGTTCTCTTCAATTTGGGTGGGCCCCGAAATCCGGAAGAGGTCGAGGGGTTTCTCTACAACCTCTTCATGGATCCGGTAATCATCGACATCCCAATTCCACGAGTACTGCGGCATCGACTCTGCAAACTCATTGCCCGCCGTAGATCCAAAATGGTTCGCCAGGAATACGGTCTGATCGGGGGGGTGTCTCCCATCAATGCCCATACGGAGCGGCAGGCTCAGTTGCTCGAAGACTACCTGAATGCAGACGCCGACATGGGATCGGATATCCGATTCAAAGTCTACACGGCCATGCGCTATGGAACGCCTTCTTCCGAGGACGTGGCATATCAGATGGACGATGACTCGGTAAAGAAAGTCGTTCTTCTTCCGCTATATCCTCAATACTCCAAAACAACGACGGGAGCTTCGCTTGTCTACTGGCACGCACTGGAACAGGCCGGCGAGCTTCAGCCCCGAGCAACGACGACGGTATTCGAGTACGCCGGGCATCCTTCGTACATCCGTGCGATCAATGCCCGAATAGACGAAGCGCTGAAACGCTTTGGATCAAGTGATCAAGAAATATTCCTGCTTTTCAGCGCCCACGGCACACCCGTGAAGGAATTGAAGGTGCGACGGGACCCCTACTGCTGTCTCATCCACTCCACGGTGCACCGGGTGATGCAGGCGCGGGGATGTGATCGACCTTTCCGCGTCGCCTTTCAAAGCAAAGTCGGTCCGGTCGAGTGGCTCACGCCTTCCACACCGCAGGCACTTGAGGAACTCGCCGAACGGGGACATACCAGCGTGTTGGTGATCCCTGTCGCGTTTGTAAGCGACCACCTCGAGACGATATTCGAGCTGGAGATCGAAGTGCGACACCAGGCGGAGCAGGCCGGCATCAAACGATTCGAGGTCACGGAAGGCCTGAACGACCACCCCGCCTTCGTCGAGGCGCTCGCGGATATTACACTCCGCCACGTCGACGGAGGCCGTAACCCATCAAGCAGTCGGCCATATGGGAGATTCCAGCCGGCCGAGCGAACCACGGCGTGCCACCAGTGCCCCCGGATCAAGGAAGCGTTCAGATGGGAATCAAAACGATCACAGGAACCTGACCTTAAAACCGTCTAATCCATTCCCGAATTCGTCATTTCCTGCTCCGATTAGCGGTTGACGCGTTCCGGCTTGCCGGTTTCATCGTTGAGCCGCATCGCGCGCGTTCCGTATAGGACTTTGCAGTTCATCAGCGGATTCTCTTCAACAATGAGGAGGTCCGCCCGCAGGCCGGTTCGGATGACGCCGTAATCAATTGGATTTCCCGTGTACCTGAACGCTTCCTCCACGCCATGCATGGTCGCGGCCCGAACTCTTCGAGCGAATGAAAACCGGCCTCCTGGAGCAACTCCAGAATGGTCCCGAATCCGAACGTCTGGTAAATAAAGCCGGAATCCGATCCTACCGTGACTTTCCCTCCCCGGTTTTTATAGTCGTTAAGAAACTGCATCCACACCCGGTAGAATTTCTTCCAGGCGACTTCGTTGGCCGTGGTCCAGTTGTACCAGAAAGAACCGTGATCGAGCCGGCTGGGCTCGTAAAAATCCATGAGCGACGGGAGCGTGTACTCCGCGTGCCAGTCGGTATTGCGCGCGCGCGACGGCCGTGGCTTCGTCCGCCATCCAGCCATAGCGATGGCTCGTGTTCGACGGATTGCCGTACTCTTTAAGGAAATACGGAACCGTCGGATCCACATCGCCCGGATCGACGGGGGTCGTAGCGTTATAGTCGAGGTAAACGAGGTCGCTCATGACGAGTCCAAGCCGGCGAGTGGTCCACTAGATCGGGTCGCCCGAAGCGTGGTTTCTGCGCCCGCCTACCCGCAATCGACTCGCGGTCAATAAGGCGCACCTGTCAGAAGGATGCGGAAATCCCGAAAAGTGCGGTTCTTGGAAGTCCGGGTCTCAGTCCTGCAGGTCTTCGCGCAACGATGTAAACGTTGTCGGTGAGGTTTCTGACACTCGCGAAAACCCTGGTATTTTTCCAGATGGAATAGCTGCCCGCGAAGTCGACGACAAAGTGCTCATCCGTACGATCATTCGGCGACGGGTTTCCTCTACCGGCCAAGGTGCGCATCGAACTTGCGTAAGAAACTCCGAACGACACGTCGAACTGCCTTCCCTCGAGACCGATGCCAAACGTTGCCTGGTGGCTCGCCAGATATGGAAGCCTGTCTCCCTTGGAAACCGTGCCCCACGGTTCGAACGAGCTCACGAAATCACTCTGAAAAACGGCGGAAGTGACGGTGTACGTGGCCGTGATTGGAATCGAGAATCGCCAACCCGTCTGGTGTCCCAAATTATACGAGAGTGAGAATTCTACACCTGAAACGTAGACCTCACCTCCGTTGAACTGGTCCGTCGTGCCTCCACCTCCACTCACCGCGAGATCCAACCCAAGCAGATTGCTGAAATCGTGAAAGAATGCGGTTGCGTCGGCGTGCAGAATGCCCGTGTTAATTCGGGCACCCAACTCGTAATTGAGGCTCTTTTCCGGGCGGGTATTCTTCTTCGATCCGGGCGGGGAAAATCCTCTGTGAAGCCCGCCAAAGACCGTCAATAGCGAGGTGGCCCGATAGGAAATCCCGATTCCGGGAATCAGCACATTGACGACGTTTTCTCGTCGCGAAAGTGACGAACCGTTTCTCTCCGGATCGCTCTTGCCGTAGTCTTTTCGCTCTTGATCGATGTGTTCATAGCGCAGACCGGGCATCATGACAAACCGGCCCGCCTGGATCCGGTGCTGGGCAAATCCGGAAACGGCCTGCGCCGATTCGATGCGGTTACTTTCCGTACCTGGCGTTCCAGCCTGAACAAGCTCCATGATTCCATCATTCATGGAAAAAGCGTCTACCCACTGGAAACGATCCATTTCGTCATAGTGAATTCTCAATCCCAATTCCAGCTGCTGTTCGTAGCCCAGGACCCGGTAGGTCACATCCGCCGAAGTCTGGATTCCACGTGCAAGATAGGCTCGGTTGTTGGCCTTTACGTTCAGAACATCGTTCGGAGACGAGCTGATGCCGGTAATCACCTCGTATTCCGCAGCGTACTCTTGCGGATCCGATAACAGACTAGAGATGCTTATCGATTCGTCGGAGCTACCTGCTCTGACTTTGTCCAGCTTATACCAGTTTCTTTCAAACGAATTTCGATAGGCGAACGAGGATATGCGCAGCCAGGCCACAGGTCGAACGACGTATCTCAACACCCACTGCTCATGCGTTGCGAGCATCTCATCCATCCGGGACCCCGCGTAGCGACGGAGCGGATCGCGATCGAAGTCGGTCTGGGTCAAACCCAGGTAGGTTTCGTTTGAAGTCTCCGTTGTCCGGGAGAATTTGAGCTCGATCGCCTGGTAGATCGGTGCACGCGCGTTCGTATTCAGTCGGACTTTTGCCAGATAGTCCTTCTTGTCATAGCCCGTATTTCCTCCGGAGTCGAGTTGTTTGAAACCATCCGTTTTCGCCTGATAGGTTTCGAGGACGAATCCACCGTTTCGGAAACCGCTCCCGACGGAGGCATGCAGGATCTGATTGTCGTCCTTGCCAGCCATCGCGTGAAACCGGCCACTGAACGAATCGGGGATTTCGATCGAGAGAAGATTGATTGCGCCACCGGTCGTATACGGTCCATATTTTATCTGGCTGGATCCTTTGCGAACTTCTACACCGCTCATTCTACCAATCGTGGGGAAGTAGTAGGCGGCTGGGGCTGAATACGGCGCCGGTGCGATCAGAACGCCATCCTCCATGAGCGAGATTTTTGCACTTCGCTCGGCGCCAGTGCCTCGAATGCCAATGTTGGGGCGCAGGCCGTAGCCATCTTCTTCGATGATGTTCAGTCCGGGCACTTCTCGTAGAACCCGGTTCACGTCCGAGTGCCGAAATTTCGCCAGGGCGCGATGCGAAAGGCGATGTGCGGATCCCGGTAGTGTCTGAATGGCGACGGGCCCACCGATCAAGCTGGTCTCTTCGATAAGGATCTCCTGAATCTCGAGGAGTGATGGGTCCAGCAGGATCGTTAGCTTCTTGCTGATCCCATCCTGAATGTCGACGATCAGGTAGGCTGTCTCAAAACCAATGAAGCGGGCTTCCAGCGAGTGTTCGCCGAGAGTGAGGCCAACGACCGTGAATGACCCGTTTTCAGCAGTGACCGTTCCGACGAACAGCTCCGGGAAGTAGATTTCGACGCCGGGGAGCGGATCACCTGTATCGGAATCGAGTACAGCACCGCCGACACGGCCGGTTTGTGCCTGTCCGAAAGAGGCGTACGTCAGCAGAGATAAAAGAATGAACGAGAGGGTGTGCTTACGAATACATCTGGGAGTTCGCATTTCTAACCGGTCGGATAGTTGATATAAGCGTTTCCTCCTCGTGATGATTGATTCAATTCGGGTTTTGGGCCGATTCCCGGTGGGTTTCTGGTCTTATTCTAATTTAGACTGAATCTAAATAACGTTTGTGAAGACTACGTTAACATTCAAACAGAAGCACTTTGAGATTTAGTAATAGGCGTCTGCTACTGGCTGCAATTCTGGTTACCTTTACTGTTTCAGGCTGAGAGCTTTATTCTTTGATCTAGGGTGATCACGAAATTGCCGGCGTCTCCTTCATCGACCTGTTCCGGTCCATGCCTCACAAGCAGATGTCCGCTGATCGGCTCTTAGAGCGAAATGCGCTTGACATGATTAAGCGACGCGCAAAGAAGGCCGGTCTTCCGGACTGGGTTGGAAATCACGTCTGCAGAGCAACCGGCATAACGAGGTTCCTCGAAACTGGTGGGACGCTCGAAGAAGCGGCCAATCTGGCGAACCACGCGGACATGAGAACAAGCCGCCTCTACGACAAGCGCGATCGGGTAATACGGCGGACTTCCGTTGAGCGGATTGTGTACTAAGCGAGTTTGGTACTTGCCGTACTACCACGAAATATTACACTCTTTTACCGATCACGCGTATATAAAAGACAGGGCCTGGAGACGCACCGAGTGCTGGTTGTAGTAATTGTTTGGTGAGGATTGCCATTCCCGCGTACAACGATCCTCTCAACTGAGAACGCACTGCTCTGAAACGACAAGAGGGGAAGAATTTTCCTTCCCCTCTGCCACACTAGAATCGAATTTGTAGATCGGCTAGAATACCACGGTCGCTTCATTGGAGCACGTCGACGTCCCGGCTTCGCAGAGCTTATACGTGTACGAACCACGTCCCTTCTTATCGATGTTATCGGTGTACGCCCCGTCGTTGGCAGTCGTTGTGATCACCGTACCGTCGCGCCAGACATCGACGTTAGTTGACGTTGCTCCCGACCACTCCAAGTCAGCTTTTTGCAGACCCTTCTTAGCCTTGTAGCCGGTCGCCGAGAGGGTGAAGCCGCCGCCTCCAGTACTGCTCACCAATACGTCCTGGGATGCGTTGTCGTCAGCTCCATCATTGTCAGTGACAGTGAGCGTGACAGTGTAGGTGCCGTCACTGCCGTACGTGTGGGACACAGTTACACCGCTACCAGCAGAGCTCAGGTCCCCGAAGTCCCAGTCGTAGGAGGCAATACCGACGTCGTCCGATGACAAAGTTCCGTCGAAATTGCATGACAGGTCGGTGCACGAGTACGTAAAGGACGCCGTCGGCGCACTATTCGTTTCTCCGCCGCCGCCTCCAGTCACCGATACGTCCTGAGATGCGCTGTCGTCAGCTCCGTAATCGTCCGTGACAGTGAGCGTGACAGTGTAGGTGCCGTCACTGGCGTACGTGTGGGACGCGATCGCACCGTTACCAGAGTTCCCGTCTCCGAAGTTCCAGTTGTAGGAAGCAATACTGCCGTCGCTGTCCGACGATCCACTTCCGTCGAAGTCGCAGATAAGGTCCACGCAGGTGTACGTGAACGAGGCCGTCGGCGGACTATTCGTTTCGCCTCCTCCTCCGGTACCGGCAACCGTCGACGGGTTGAAGATAGACGTATCACTCACGTCAAGGAGAGGCTCCCAAATGCCGTCTCCCGAGTCGTCCGTCCAATCGAAGTTGCCGCTGTTGATAACCTGGCCGTAGAGGCTGTAGACGTCCGTCGAGTTATTGGGATTACTGCTGCTGGCGAGGAGCGCCAGAGCACCCGCCGCATGCGGAGAGGCCATTGACGTGCCGCTGATCGTGCCATACGAGCCCTGCTCAATGGGGAATGTGGAGAAAATACACACGCCCGGTGCGGTAATCTGAACGGCGTTACCCCAATTGCTGAAGTTGGCGAGAGTGTCGTCCTCGTCTGAACGGCAGCTGGGTGAACCGAGGCCGCCCGGCGCGCCATCGAAGTCGGCCAGCGCCGATACAGTCAAGACGTTGTCGAAGGCAGCAGGGCTGTAGTTGCTCGCATCGGCGTCGCTGTTGCCCGCCGCCACGGCGAACGCGACGCCCACATCGACAGTCCCCTGGATGGCGTCGTACTCAGCCTGGCTGTAGCCCGAGCCGCCGAGGCTCATATTAGCGACCTCGATAATGTCGGCATTGGAGGCGATCCAGTCAATCCCGGCGACGATCCACGAAACCCAGCCACTACCGTTCTTGTCGAGCACCTTCACGGCCCAAAGCCTCGCGCCGGGAGCTACTCCCACAACGCCAATTCCGTTGTCGAGCCCTCCGACCGTGCCCGCCACGTGCGTGCCGTGATAGTGGTCATCGTCACCGCCTGACTTGCACTTACTTCTAAACGGGCCGCCCCCGGAGCAGTTGACACCCCCTATGACGTTGAGGTCGGGGTGTTCGAAGTCGATCCCGGTGTCGATAATGGCTACGTCAACATCCACGCGGTAATCATCCGTACCATCGATTTTTAGATTGGGGTTGTCGTCCGCGAAAATGCGCTGAACGCCTGTTGAAACTGTCTGCTCGAAGATATGCCGGACACGATCGCGCTCGATATAATCAACAAGAGGATCGTCCTCCAGGCGCGCTACTGCCTCTGACGAAAGCTTAGCCGCAAATCCAAGCAGTGCTGTCTCATACCGGTATGTGGCGGAAACGCCCTCTGCCGTCGTCATCTCGTCGAGCACTTGCCGAGTGGTTTTACCAGCGAACTGCGATTGGTCTTTTAGTACGACGATATACTGATCGGGAATGATTTCCCCGTTCGTGAACGTTATCTCTTCATCCGAATCAGCGAGAGAAGACGTCGGCACCTCAGATGGGTCACATGATGCGATCGAGAGCGAAAGCACGACCGCCGAGCATGTGAGTAGAAAAGGTATCCGTTTCATGGCGATTTCCATTAACTGGATAAAATATTTGGCTGATTGTGGGGTGGGCGATGCAGTACTACAAAAAATAAGCCAGGTTGGTATTGTTTAATACGTATAAGTCCTTAAATCTCGCCAACGGGCGGTCAATGCCAGAACGTGTCCTTCCAGCTTAAAGTGTGTACAAATCCGGCTTTTTAACGAATAAAAGCCGCACTTGACACTAGACACTCATAATACTCTCCCAAAACGATTGGTTCTTTGCTAACCGTATTTAGTCAAATCGCGGTGAGGCAAAACGAACCGATTTCCCCGGCGTTGTCATGAATACAGCACCAACAAACGATACTCGGGCCCCTTTAATCTCCATTTTTAATTAGAATGAGTCCCGAAGGCACAAATAGGCCCAGCCGGGGGTGTTCAATGGATATGTCCGGATTTCGGTTGCATTCACCGTTAGCAGGCGTCAATGTTGCTCGCCCAAAACGCGTCACGTAGACTTCACCTGGTTTGCCAGGGCATTCTGCTTGCGTAAAAGCGATTGAAGTTGCCCTCACGTCGGGCGAGTAGGCGTCAATAAACTGACTTGAATTAGATCCGTCGGCAGCGCTCGCTTCACCGAAAGTCTTCGAGTAGTATAGAGCGCCGTCTTCGTCTTCATAATCTGGCGAGACGAGCTGATCTTGACACCCGAAGAGGATCGCGCACGACATGATCAAAACAATATGGAATCTCATTCTCAGTCCCTTCTATGATGGATTCGTTCTTATGAGGGAAAGATAAATTTCTCCGTCCTATTTATGCGAAATAATCTCACATATTCGCAAGTCCTTTCGCTCAGCACATTAGTCGACAATCTAACCGACAGGACGTACTGTTGTGAAAGCACATCACCGCCTCAGTGGCGAATATGCAGTCGGTGTGATTCTCGTATACCCAACTGCTGTTCCTTTTTATTTAAGCCCCAGATTCTGTCCGCTCTTATCCGCACTTTTTACTTTAATGACCGGCCTGAATCACCAAATAGGATAGATTCGTCTTAAAATCGATGGATTCCACGGATGAGACGTTATGAAATCGCGCGCGTACGTTCATAACCGACTTATTATTTGAATCACTCCAAATGGGCTCTAGTAGGCCGATTTTTCACACTTGGTCAATCTTTGTGCGAACCACCCTGGGTCAAAGCGTAAATCAGACCCTCCCAGCGCGGCTCACCCACTTCGGTTTTAAAATTACCCTTAATGTAGAGAACACCGTTTCCCTTGACGCTACCCCTGAATGTCGTGTTTCCATCTACGATCACGACGACGGGATTCTACCTGGATCCGAAGGTGTCGTTACCAGAAAAAGTCTGATCACCATCGAGAAACATGCATCGCTTATTGGGATAGGCGGGATTACAGATTTCCTTAAGGATCTTATCTGACAGGTCGTCAATATCGGGAAGACTATCGCCATAAGCAGCACCGTTGGCAAAACTGCCCATCGGTAAGATCGACCGGCGTGTATTCGCCGGCCGGATTTCGTGCGGACAGAGATGGCGGTCGCAGAATCGGTACCCTACTTGCTGATTTTCAGATACTTGGAAACGGCGAAAATGGACCGCACGAGTATGGAAACAGCTCCGATCACTAGGGCCATCACAACGCCGACATGGATAATGCCCCGCCACGGATCCGGAAAGCCACGCACTAGGATAATCATCAACAAGATGGCCGTCACCATCGACCAGCCACGTACAACATTGCGGCTATCGACCCGATCAAAGGGCAGTAAACCCAGGCAGACGAAGGGAGCCAGAATAGACCGGAGGATATTGCGTGTCTCGAGCAGACGCGCGAGCCGCCCAACGAATCGCGGGACAAAGAATCGGTGAATCGCATAATACCCCTCTCCTATTGCGAGCAAGAGGATTGAGGCTGCAAGTCCAATCGATTCAGCAACCGTGAGCGGACCGAAGGCAGCGGCAGTCGCGGTCGGGGTTAACCGGAAAATGCCATGTCCGAGGAGAAGCAAGAAGCCACCAACAGCCCAGGAAGACAAAAGGACGGCACGTCCTCTCGCCCAGTGTGGGCGAAGTAGCTCCTCGGTCTCGGCAATGGAGTCCGAATTCATGTTCACGATTCGCTAAATCACTTAAATTTTGGGTAACTTTGCGCGTCTCGCAGTCGCGGTTTTTGCAAGCTCATCTTCCGACATTCACTCAGATGTGTCGAACTCAGGGGGTGAAAAGATCCGTCCGCCTGAGACTGCTGTCGTTCAAATAAAAGCGACGAACGAATTCGCGATGCACGCGTTCTTAAAATGAAAGATCCGAATGGCGAACACCCGGCTAATTATTCATGAATGAATCTACGGATCAGAATAGGAGCGCCGGGCGAAGACGGCAAGACTACCCGACTGGATTGGCAATCACGTCTGCAGAGCAACCGGCATAACGAGGTTCCTCGAGGCCGGTGGCACGCTCGAAGAAGCGGCCAACCTTGCGAATCATGCAGACATGAAAACAACCCGCATCTACGACAAGCGTGATTGGGTTATACGACGGACGTCAGTTGAGCGAATTGTGTACTAACTATCAGATCTTTCGCATCGGTTCTCTGTTCGGGATGGGTCAGGGGCCTTTGAAGTGCAGCGCTGAGCTGCACCGCAATGTTGAATAGCGGAGTGCATGGGTTATCGTAACAAAATCATGGGTCTCGAAAGCGACACGTCTCCCGCTCGTAGCCGATAAAAATAGACTCCACTTGCTGCGAACTGGTCTGTTTCGTCACGACCATCCCAGGTGACCTCATACCAGCCCACTCCCTGATCCGAATCGACAAGAACATTGATTCTTTGTCCAAGTGAATTGAAGATCTCGAGCACGACGTGAGACGACTCGCTTAGTTGATAACGAATCTGGGTTGTCGGATTGAAGGGATTCGGGTAATTTTGCTCGAGAGCGAACGATTGCGGAACGAGGGAAACGCCATCGGAAATTTCGGCAGCGTATTCCGGTGTTCCTACAATGATTCGATAGTGAACAATTGGGCGCTCACGGGTTAGTGAGACGGAAAAAGACTCTGCTGTGGGACGGACCCGTCGGTCTTCGTCCTCATTGATAATGTATATCTCCTGACTCTGCAGTCGTGGTAGAAGCTCGAGAATCTGAACGCGAACATGCTCACCATTCAATGGAACGCCGTCTGGAAATTCAGCGGTCACCTCAAACTGCCATGCAGCGCCATCCAAATCATACTTTTTGAAATTTCCCGCCAGGCGAACATCGTCCTCCGTGAGACTGAGACGGACAAATGATCCGATTCCCGGAGCTTCCGCAAAGTCCATGCGGTCTTTGCCATTGGATGCATTCTTCGAGAATCCGAGGTAATTATGCTCATCGACAAGCTCACGGTCCGGAATCGAGGCTCTCAACTGGATCGCATATTCTGAATTTGCCAGAAACGCTAATGCTGAACTCTGTTTGCCGGGTGTTCCACTCGATTCAACAGAAGGAAATGTGACCAGTACGTCTTGCGTCCCGGGATTATTTACCCAGTATCCGTCCCAGGGCACGAGCGTCGAGACATTGTAGGTGTACGGATCAGAGCCTTCGATGGTGGCATTGAAATTGACGGGATCATCGAGCTCCCCGAACTTCAGTACATCTTCCCAGTCAATCGGGTAGGCTCTAGGAAGGCCGAATTGATTCCAGCCCGGTTTGAACGAAAAACTGCTGGTCCCGCACTCAGAAAATGGATCCAGAGAAGTACCGCCATCAACGCTGAAACCAGAGCCATCCAAGGTGATTAGCCAGAATGCAATACACGGAGTAAATGAATCGCTGGTGCTAGGATGTTCAACCAAAGCCTGGCTATTCGAGTCCCACCTGAAAATGCGCCACCTGGTGGGATCGTATGGCCCGTAGTCGTCCAAAACGGCTTCTATCTGAGGATTTTCTAGCTCGAGAGGAACCGAGACCATTCGATACGTACTCGGCAAAAACGAGCCATCAGCCTGCGCCTCGGAAACGCCCACTCTGAGGTGGAATGGATCTCCCGCACCTCCTTCCGGAATGGTGAGAACGTTTCCTCCACGAGTAAATCGAAAATAGTAGTCCACGCCGCGATCCGTCACATAGTCGGCCGGGATCAGCGCTGAATCGAGCGCACCCACTCGCACCAAGGCGACACATTGATAGACAGGTTCGGCCGATCTTCGGAAGCACAGCTCGCGTTGCTCCGGCTGATAATTGTCTGGAAGCGTGGCCGACACGGGTATGTCTGATCCAGCTGACGCGTTGATCATGGTTGGCTCCGTCACGTCGATGATGATTTCGTTTACGATGACGGTAACCGACTCACTCTGAAGCGTCAAGCCAGGAACAAGAGAGTTTGTCACCTCAAGCGAATAAACACCTGCATCAGCAAGCGTCGCGCTTGACTTAGAGTATTCATTAGAATTAGCTCCGCTAATCGGAGAGTCATCTCTTAACCATTGGTATTGATTGGCTGTGCCCGGTACGGCGAATGCAAGGGTTAATGGGTCTCCCGTATTCAGCGATTCCATGGAGGCCGTACCAAAGCTTGCTTGCGGGACATAGACAGCACCGGCAATGCCCGCATTGGCTTCCAGATCCTCAAAAGTGAAGCGGTTATCCTGGACCTGAAAAGAAGTCAAATTAATCAAGCCACTCAGATCGGGGAGATCAATGAGTTCATTCTGAGAGACGTTAAACGTTCCAAGATCCGACAGATTTGCGAATGAGTTTGGAACAGGGCCATCTAACTGATTGTCATTCAAGCGCAGCTCTGTAAGACTTTTCAGGTTTCCCAGTTCCACTGGAATCGCTCCCGTCAGTTGATTAGCCTCAAGGTTCAGGTAGTTGAGGCTGGCAAGAATGCCCAGTTCGGCTGGAATCGCTCCTGTCAGTTGATTGCCGCCAAGGAACAGGGCGGTAAGGTTGGTGAGATTGCCCAGTTCCGCGGGAATCGCTCCCGTCAGTTGATTAACCGAGAAGCCCAGGAAGGTGAGGCTGGTGAGATTGCCCAGTTCAGCTGGAATCGCTCCGGTCAGTTGATTAACTGAGAGGACCAGGGAGGTGAGGCTGGCAAGATTTCCCAATTCCGCTGGAATCGCTCCCGTCAGTTGATTAACCGAGAGGCCCAGGAAGGTGAGGCTGGCAAGATTGCCCAGTTCGGGCGGAATCGTTCCCGTCAGTTGATTGCCGCCGAGCGCCAGGGAGGTGAGGCTGGTGAGATTACCCAGTTCAGCTGGAATCGCTCCCGACAGTTGATTGCCCGCGAGGTCCAGGAAGGAAAGGTTGGCGAGATTATCCAGTTTGGCTGGGAGTGAACCTGTGAGATTATTGGATTGCAAATTCAGCTCTGTTACTTGACCGCCTACTGCCGAAACCCCAAACCAATTCTCTAATGGTTCTGCGCTCAACCAGTTGGTATTGATGGTCCAGTCGGGTCCTCCAGTTGAGTTGTAGAGTGCCTCGAGAGCTTGAAGATCATCCTCTGCAACGACACTGATCGTGACTACAATGGGATGACTCTGAAGGGTAAGCCCCGGTACATTCACATTGGTGACTTCGAGCGTATAGCTGCCGGCATCGCCTTGAATCGCGCTGGTGATTGTGTATTGCTCCGAATTGGCTCCTGGAATGGGCAAGCCGTCCTTGTACCACTGATACGAATTGACTGAACCGCCAACACTCAAGCTTAATGTTAAGCTTACACCTTCGAGAATAGATTCCGTCGACTCCGTGCCGAACATCAATTGTGGTGAATAGACGAATCCGGGTATACCAATGTTGGGTTCCAGGTCGTCAAAAGTGAACCGGTTATTCTGGACCTGAAAAAAAGTCAGATTCGCCAAGTCACTCAGATCGGGGAGATCAATGAGCTCATTCTGAGAGACGGTAAGTCTTTCAAGTTCTGACAGATTTGCGAATGAGTTTGGAACAGCGCCAACTAACCGATTGTCATTTAAGCGCAGCTCTGTAAGACTTTTCAGGTTTCCCAGTTCCGGTGGAATCGCTCCCGTCAGTTGATTGCCGTTGAGCCACAGGGTGTTGAGGCCGGCTAGATTGCCCAGTTCCGCTGGAATCGCTCCCGTCACTTGATTGTTGTTGAGGCCCAGGAAGGTGAGGCTGGTGAGATTGCCCAGGTCCGCAGGAATCGCTCCCGTCAGTTGATTCAAGCGGAGGGACAGATAGGTGAG
>JADFHF010000012.1 GCA_022567305.1 Bacteroidota bacterium
GAATCGAAGCAAATTTTGTTGTTTTAATATGCGCTCCAGCCCAACTCGTTAGCCTTTCACTAATTTGCTTTGTTATTCCGTAGAGAGTTGAAGGATCAACAGCCTTATCAGTACTTATATTCAAAAATTTTTCTGGTTTATTTATCATGCACATTTTAATCATATTTACAGTTCCATTGATGTTAGTTTCAATGGTTTCAATTGGATTAAATTCTGAAATTTCAATATTTTTAATCGCAGCAAGATGAATTATCAAATCTACTCCAAAAGATGCCATTTCTAATCTTTCTTTTATAATAGCAGCATTTTTTTTGTATTTATTTTGCATGATTTAGATAAATGGGAGGCTCAGGTTCAACACGTTGGCAGAATTATGAAAGGCGGTTGGCTGTTGAGGATTGCCTCTGCGTGTCAACAACTGACCTGTTCCGTTATCCTCTTCCCACTGATAGGCTGGGTCAGATTGATTGGACAATTCGGCGGACGGGAGGAATCCTCGCCTTCATGTTTTATCAGCTTGATGCGACTGACCTGAACGACCAGAGAATATGGACCAGCGTCAACAGGAATTTTGATGGAGTGATGAAGTCAGAGGAGCAGTGGGTTGGACTCGAGTGGACCGAGTGTAATAGGCATGGAGGCGTGAGGTGGTGGTTTACGTGTCCGTCGCCTTACGGGAGTTGCGGAAATAGAAGGTGTCGGAAGCTGTATCTCACGCCGAATGGATTGCTGCTGTCGTGCCGGGAATGTCATAATTTGACGTACGCGAGTTGTCAGGATTCCCACAGAAACGACTGGCTCCAGCGCATGATCAAGAACAGGTCAGTTGGCCAACATTCAACAATCGTTGAATAGAAGGGAAATTGGGAGGTTGGAAATTTGAGTTTCCGAATTCCATACCATCTCGTGTCCTCAGTTTCTAGCGATGTGCCTTGAGGTGCCTATTCCTCCCATCAGATTACCCATCCAGAAGCCGAAGGAAGCAAGGGGTGTTCTGTTGAAAATGTTGAAGCGATCTAATTTGTCTGCTGTAGTTGCCCGATGCGCTCCCAACCTGGTTGGGAGTTAAGTACTACAGTGATCGAAATCATATCGCCTGAATTTGAGGCGGAGAGGGGACGCCGAAGATTTGCCTCTACCTGGTCGGGACTGATCTTATATAGACCTCCAGTTATGGCGTCAACAGCTAATCCAATGAGGCCGCCGAACACAATATTACCCCATACCCAACCGCTCGTTTTTCGTCCAAGACCAATCTCGTACGGTTCGTATCCCTCTAGCTCGATTCGGATCATGTGTTTGTCCTTCCTCTTAAGATCTGCCACCACAGGAGTCGTGCCATATGTCTGACCATCAATTGTGATCGTAGCACCTGTAGGTTGACTAGAAATGCTCACATCCTGGGTTGTGCCGTGCATTATAGTGGCACATCCGGCGATCACAAAAGCGAGTATTAAAAGGGCGTAAGTAGCTGATTTCATAATGTCTTCCTGTATAGTCGTGCAGCATGAAAGATGCAATACGCAGTACTACAATGCAATACGCAGTAATACTACCGTCATTCTTGATACAGATCATTCCCGACCCAAATCGTGAGTATCAAAGGGATGACGCAAATGACGCAATGATTTTTGTGATTCCGTCGCTGAATATCTACCTAGTTGGCCTATTCAGGCCACTTTTCTGGATTGATGACGCAATGACGGAATTCTTTCTATAAAAAAATAAATAGATATAAAGAGTAGTAGAGAGAAAAAGAATGACCAGAAAATTGCGTCATTGCGTCATTCCGTCACCCCACTGTTCAGGTAGTCGTTGATGTCGCTGACATGCCGAGTTTCGTTTTCGAACTCATGGGCGACTGAGTATTTGCAGTTGCCTGAATCTCTCGAATAAACACCACACGGGCGTTCTTCGACCTCAACGAGTCAATCTGAACAACCTCAATCCCGTGAATACTTCGTAGCATCGGATTAAGGTGTTTCAGCTTGTTCATAAGCCAATTCGCCGTCGCCGGTACGGCTTGCCGTTTAGGATTCGGATCGGTATCCAGTAGATGTAGCTTTTTTAACAGCTCGGTAGGCGATCCGGTGAAGATGATCCCATCCTTTCGCTGACGGCCCTCGATAAACTGAATCAAAACGCCAGCCAGGGGATCCAATTCAAGCTGCTGGGCCTCAGCGAGCAAAAGATTTCGCTGATAGACCTTGATAAATGCGCCTTTAGGCCAAGGGAGACCCGGTTCGCATGCAATTACGAATCTGGAATAATCGGCCATTCTCGGAAGATTGGTCGTTTCGACTGAACCCATTCGCGATAAGCCGATACTTGCGGCACTGAGTATTCCTCCTAGAACTCGGGGCAGGACTTTTTCCAGCTCAACAGCCATTTCCGACTCGGTTTTTCGACTTTTTAGTCTTGGAAGATGGATAATAATGCTCCGGCTAAGTAGATCGGGACGCCGTGCAATTTCATCGATTCCATTAAGAATGAGCGGACGTCGGGCCTTTACTATGTATTCATCGGCATCCGTGTAAAGTTCACGAGTCGCAAATCCGACGCCGGTCGACAGCGTACAGAGCACGTCCGACATCGTGTTTGACAATCCAGACAGATTGTCGAAGGGAAGAATGTGGTTATGCTGCGCCGCAATCATAAGGTTGTGAGCACCACCAGGAAGGCGACGTACTCCCTCGGTTGCTGGATCGATAACCGATCTCAGTACCTTCGCAGTAGAGGATTTTCCACTATCCTGCTCGCCCTGGAGAACGAGAATGGGATATCCGCCCTCGGGTAGAAGAGTGCCAATTAACCAGGCGACGACAAGTGTCCAATCATCTTCTGAGCCGACGTTAATGAGCGGTCTTAGTAATTCAATGCTATTGGCATCACCCTTGAACCTCTGCGGCAGCGGTAGTGCTTTCTGATTCGACCCTCGGACGAACGGAACAGGGGATTGATCAAGAATATCCCAGCCCTGCTTGTTCACAACGGCAACTCGTCCAGACGGATCACCAAGATCCAGAAAGAGCTTTTTATCGTGGTAGGCTATGCGAACAAATACGTCGTGGATATTACCGCCAAAAAGCGCCTCACCCTTGGCAGCTTGCATAGCTGCTTTTAGGTCATCAGGCTTGATGGTAGCATTGTGCTGCTGATAGTATTCGCGTTGGATCAGCTGTTCGAACCGTTTACTTCCAATGGCAAACGTGAGAATGCCGGATTTCAGCTTGCATGTAGCATATGGATGTCCGTCGGGAGTAGAGAACAGCTTCAGGCCGGGGAGAAGCTGTCTAATCATTGTTTGTCGCCGTTTTTCGAAATGGTGAATAGGTTTTCAACCAGTGAAGGATGGGACCGTCTTGATGAAGAAGATCCGGTAACGATTCTCCGAGCTGACGTAATTCCGACTGTCGCTCATATAGGGATAAACTGAAGTCTGAAAACGATAACCAGCGCGATAGTGGTTCACGTTTGCAGGTGTAGAGTTGTACGTGGAGGTCATCGCCGTATCTAGCCGTGACTCTATATTTACCGCCGCTCATCCTTCCAATATGGGCATAATTGACCCCGATATTTCCGGGATCGAAACATAGATCTGTATTATATTCTGGTGTCATTGGAGTATTTGTAATAGACAGGCCTGGACGAGCTACCGTCTGGGTTTGTCTCTTTTAATGAGGTTTTGAACTGCGTAAATCCTACTAACCAATGACTGGCTCAACAGGATTGCGCATCTGGTACTCACGGAGGTCCTTCTCTAAGAAGAACACCCTCTTCCCGCCAGGCTTGTAATGCCGAATTTGTTGGCGAGAAGTGAGTTTGTAGAGATAGCTAGTTGAGATATCCAAGTAGCGCGCTGCTTCGTTAAACGTGAGCGGTTTGGACTGTTCGGTAGACAAAATTGAGTCACCGAAGTGTCGTCGTTGCGGCATGACTTGCACCGTGGATTGATTTTTGTCGATTTCAGGTGCAAAGATGGGAAGAGAAGTGCAGCCGCGATATAAGACAGAACTGTACCGGTACAGTGTTTGAAACCAATCGAAATCTCTGATCAATCGTCGCCTGAACCGATCTCGTTTAACTGATCCAATAGGGATTCGATGTCAGAGGCGCCGTGGGGTTTTCCCTCACGATTACTGAGATATTGAATTTTTTGATTGGAGAGCTGTTTTCTATCGAATGCCGAGCCGGTCTTCTTGACAAACATTTTAGAAATCTTCGACCAGATCTTATCCCCATCCCAAGTCTCAGATATTAATCCTCGCGCGAGGAGTTCTTCGAATAAGAATGCAAGCTGCCGTTCACTGCCTTGCCATTTAATCGGCTCGAATTCAGCAGTGCTCGTTACTGCACTTCTCGGGATCGACTCCCGAATTGCAAGCAGACCCAGCTGGCCGTCAATAAATTCGGCTAGCTCATTAGCGTGGTTCTCCAATCCACCTAGTCCCCATCCCTTCCGTGGATTTTTCCGGCACCAGTCGACTAACGCGACTCTTACGGTATTCAGGAACTCTCGTTTTCTTTTGACATCGACAATTTGATTAAGACTATCTCTGACACTTTTGATATCAGGAATGGTTGTCCAATCAGTTACAATATGGCCGCCGCTCATTTTTATCTCGTCTGTTCGTGGCAGTGATCACCTGCAATGAATAGAATAAAAGAGCAAACATCGTCCCAGGTTTCATCGTACAATCACCAAGTTCAGTAACCACTAACCTGGGACATCTGACATCGATGGGGTACATAATGGGGTACACACTCTGCGCTTCTCCCAACAAAAAACCCGCCTTGGATCACTCCAAAACGAGCCTAGCGTGGCGAGAGGCAGGATTGAACTGCCGACCTTCGGGTTATGAATCCGACGCTCTAACCTTCTGAGCTACCTCGCCATTTCGGATGACCGGCATATTAGCGGAACGGGAAGCGTCCTTGCCCCCCTCTCGCAATGACGGCTGTCACAACGGTGACAGGGCCTCGAAAATACACCAGGGTTGATTCTTTTCAAACGCACGGGATCAGCCGAGGTTTGATCGTCGTCTCAAGAAGCATGGGTAATGCACTTCTAATCGGGCAAGAGCGAATTGCGGAAACACTCAGTGCCTCGGTCGCGGCCAACCGAGTTGCGCACGCCTATCTTTTTTATGGTCCGGAAGGATCAGGAAAGAAAGCGGCCTCACTCCAACTAGCCGCTGCGCTCCTCTGCGAACATCCTGCGGAAGGCGTGGCATGCGATACCTGCAATACGTGCTCCCGGGTCTTCAGCGTCGGTCATCCGGATGTCCATCTGATGATGCCGTACCCCAAGGATACTGGTATTGAGGCCGTCAGGGAGAGGCTCCGTCTTCTGGCCGAAAACCCGTATGCCGTCGTAGATTTTGAGAGAAGACCCTCTCTCGACTCCATGGAAGCGGTTTCCAACAAGCAGGTCGTGTACGTCCGGGACCGAATTGCCCAGGACCTCCGACGTGAAATGAGCCTTTCCTCGGTCGAGGGTGGATTCCGGATCGCGATTATCACTGATGCGGATCGAATGAGAGTCGAGGCGGCCAACGCGTTCCTCAAGCTCCTGGAAGAACCGGGAGATCGTACCGTGTTTATTCTGACGAGTGATCGTCCGGATCGAATGCTATCAACCATCCGATCACGCTGTCAACTGATTCGATTTTCAAGGCTTTCGGACGAAGAGATTTCTTCGGCTCTGTTCGAGCGCATTCAGCTCGATGAATCGGTCTCTAGGACGGTGGCCAGAATGGCCGACGGATCATTTAGTCGGGCTCTGGACCTGGCATCGTCCGATGAATTGTTCAGCTTGCGAACACTCGTTATAGAGTATTTCCGGGCCTCCTATAAATCAGACAGTGAACAGGTAACCAATTACGCCGAACGCCTGAACAGGATGGGGCGCGAGACGCTCAAGTTTTTTCTCCAACTCATGCTCAGCTGGCTTCGAGACCTCCTTCTCTACAAAATCGTCGGTGATGAAGCGCCAATCGTCAACCTGGATCAGACGGTGGAAATCGAGCGTTTTTGTAAAAACCTGCCCACTGCTCGATTGGAATCCATGGTCGAACTCGTTGAGGAGGCTTCGATTCTTGTCGAGAGGAATATGAACCTGCGGCTTACGTTTATTGTCCTTGCACAGACGCTCGGACAAGCAATGAAGGGTGAGGTCGTAAATGGACTGGTGGCTTCACTCAGCGATGAGCCGTTGCTCGTCTAGTCGTTTTTGCCCTCTTCCTGGTCGACATCGCTTAGGTTGTCCAGGATGTCGTCAGCATCTTCTCGGAGCAGCGCAAGAATAGCTGAATGTGGGACGATCAGATAGTCCTGTTTCTGATACGTAATTTCGATCGCATCCTTTTTGAGGAAATAGGCGTTGTCTCCGGGTCTCGCTTGAAGCGGCAAGTAGCGGATGGCATCGCCCGACGGTTTCCATGAATCGTCTTCCGAAAATTCCGGGTTCGGAACGATGTATCCGGGGCCGACGCTTACAACCCTCCCGCTTTGAACTTTTTCGCGCTCCGCAACGGTGGCTGGAAGCACGAGTCCTGCCGGCGTCTGTCGCTCGCCATCATGAGGTGAGATCAATACACGATCTCCTACGATAATTAATTCGCTCATTTCCGCCTCGAATTATTCCGTTTCTCCAGCATCTTAATGTTTTTCAATCATGTTGCGAATCAAGTTTGCACAACGAGCGATTCCCTGCTCTCGGCTATAATACGTTGATCTGGAAAGGGCATTCGCACTCCAAACTTTGTAATCGTCCGAATCTACCATCTCTGAACTCAATACGGTTTCGACGTCTTCAAGATTCGACCACGAAAATTGAGGCCCGAACGCAAAACGATTCAGCTCATCTCCGAGCGGCGAGTCGCCATCGCAAATAGCGAGGACGGGTGTACCTGAGCTGACACCGGGGATGAGTTTACTGGGGATAAATGAATTGCCCACTCCTGTTCGCTCTGTTATGAGGTAATAGTCGGCTTCGAAGAGCTCTCGGGCCAGGCCGGCCTCATCGGATAACCCGTGGATCTCAATCCGCTGATCGTGCGCTCCGTGAATCCAACTCCGAAGCTCGGGAGCACGCCCGCCGTCTCCGTGAATACGAAGATGAAAATTGGCCTGGGTCGAATGAAGGTGCCGGCAGAAGGAAAGAAGATCTTGCTTTGTCCCGATGTTTCCCGAGTAGAGAAGACGAACTTCATCTGACCTCTCGCGCTCCGGTTGATCATGGAGTGCTTCAATCGATTCCGCAAGCGAGCGGTGTAACCAGTTGGGGATCAACTCGACGTGTTCAATGGAGTCTCCGATTTTCTCTAGGACTTCGACCATCGGAGCCGAAATACTACTCCATTTATCGGCTTTGGAAAAGAGACGATTCTGGAAGTGCACCATCGTTCGAGTAAGAAATCCACTCTTCGATATTCCACCAGCCGCCGCCGCTTGGGCGGATAGATCCTGAACGTTAAGCCAAAGAGGAGCACCCGTATTTCTCTTTGCTGCCGTTGCATACGCTACGGCTCCAACGAGAGGGCAGATAACGAGAATTGCATCAAACGAATTTGAAGCCGGAAGTCGCCTACGGAGCGACAGGTAAAAGGACGCTTCATAGATCAAACGCTGGAGCAGACTATTCGGATTTCCAGGAATGTAGATTCCGTGTCTTTCGACGGTGACACCATTTTCTACCGTAGTCCGAATTCGCCAGCCGTTGTGTCCACTCTTGTCTTTCCACTCCGGGTAATAGGAATATGCACATTTTACTGTTACCTCGAATTCTCTTTCTGACAGTCCTTCGCACAGGTCAGAAAAGAGTACGCCACCGCCAAGATCCGGACGGTAAACATTTACGATAACAAGAAGACGAGTTGGAGCTTTGGGCACAACGGGAAATAGATGTTATCAAATAGTGAGAGAAATTCTTTCAGGTTCTTTTCGTAGAACCCATTTTCTTTGTACGGTTATTCTAGCTGAAACAAAGACGGTCTTGATCCCGCCTGGTCAGGCCAAAATAGTTATTCCATAAAAAAAGCACAGCCGCCAGGCGGCCGTGCGATTTTTCATTCAAGGTGGGCGTCGCTACGCTATCTCGTCTTTCTAATTTAAGGGGGAATGCTGAGCAGTGGCTATAGTAACTGAAACACAATCAGGACAATTAAACCAACCACTCCGGCTCCCAATGTCATTGCTCTGATAGCGCGATCTACAGGATTACGCATGATGGATGCAGCGGTTAAACTTCGGTTGCTTCGGTAGGGAATTTCGAATGTACAAACCTTGTTAGGGTATCGAAACGAATTTGCGTCAATATAAGTACACATATATAATATTCACAACTTGTTCACAAAAAAGATTGGCTTATCCACAAACCGCCATTTGAGATCACTTCTGGTATAGATCGGAGTGATGGAGTGGAGATAGTGGGTCTATAACTCGGCGGAAACCGGAGTAACGAGAACAGAAATGCGTCTGGAATCTATCGACTACCGACGAAGAATTACCATTCGTTTTCGTCCTTTGAAACGCCCATACTTACGGGCACCGGGTACTTCGCAGTGAAGCAGGCGTCGCAGTATCCGAGCTCGCTTTCATTAGCAGATTTCACTGCACGAATGAGACCCTCTATCGAGAGATAAGCCAGTGAATCTACTTGGAGCCATTCCTTCATTTCCTCTAATTCACTTCCGTGTCTTGTAGCAAATAATTCTTCGTGACTCGGAAAATCCATGCCATAGAAACATGGACTGATCACGGGTGGAGAGGCCACACGAAAATGAACCTCTTGTGCGCCCGCATTCCTAACCATTCGGACGAGCTGTTTCGCAGTGGTTCCACGAACGATCGAATCATCGATCATCACGACAATCCGATCTCGGAGCACGCCGGTCACCGTATTGAACTTGCTCCGAACCTTGCGCTCACGCGAATCTTGACCGGGAGCAATAAAGGTTCTGCCGACGTAATGATTTCGAATGAGTCCAATCTCAAATCGACAATCAAGTTCGAGTTTCTTGCACTCAGAGACATACCCCAACGTGGCTGTGTTCGATGAATCAGGGACAGATATTACGATCGGACAAGAACCGTCTTTTCCTGGCGGGGGCGGGGGAGCATCATGTGCGAGTTCCTTACCGATTTTTCTTCTCACCTTGTCGACCGACTCTCCGAAGATTTTCGAATCCGGCCGGGAGAAATACACATACTCGAAGATGCACTGACTTATCCCGAAATTCCGGCCAAGGTGATAACTCTGAAACTCTCCATTCTCACAACCGGCCCGGTTGATGACCAATATCTCGCCGGGCTCGACGTCGCGAATGTACTCGGCGCCCACCAGATCGAATGCGCACGTTTCGCTGGCAATGCAGTAGGCCTTTGTACCATCCGGTCCGGCTCCTTCGATGGCTCCGAGGGCTAAAGGTCTGAAGCCATTTGGGTCTCGGACGGCGATCAATGACTCATCCGTCAGAAAGACGAGAGAGAACGCGCCTTCAACCTGTGTGAGGGCATCGATAATTTTGTCTTCCTGCCTTCGTCGTGTGCTCTGGGCGACCAGATGAAGAACGAGTTCCGTGTCGCTTGTGCTCTGGAAGAGGGTGCCCCGTTCGATGAAAGTCGTTCTGAGCTCACGAGCATTGGACAGATTTCCATTGTGTGCGAGGGCTAAATTTCCGTCTCGGTATTGAACCACGAAGGGCTGAATATTAGCCCGATTGTTTGTAGATCCGGATGTTGAATACCGATTGTGACCGATTCCGGATGTTCCCAACAACTTGGAATTGAAGATTGATGGTTTCTTGAACACATCGAGAACGAGACCATTACCCTTGTGAACGGGCATCACCATCTTCTGTCTCGCCTCGTCGTAAACCGACGTCACGATACCAGCGGATTCCTGTCCTCGATGCTGCAGTGCATGAAGCCCGAGATAGATCTGATTCGCAGCGTTGTTGGCATTAACAATGCCAAAGATGCCACAGTACTCTTTGATCTGGCGCATCGGTTTTTCCCGGCCAAGAGTGGCGTTCAATGTGGGGCGTGTGATGACGTCCCCTCAGATCAGTTGCGAGAAAAATGAAAGGCTTTGATCGACCAACAAAGTTACCCAAGTTCTATGGGGTAGACAAGCGAGATCAGGTGAAGATTCACATGGCTCTGAGAACTAACTGGCATTCATGTCGGTCCGATTTCTGTCGACGGATTTCAACTCGTCTTCAGGGTCGACCTCTACGATGACGCTTACGATTCGGTGACTCTCGACACGCTCAACATTTATTTGAAGATTGTGGTGTCGGAAGGAATCCCCCGTCGCCGGAATTTCGCCTGCAAGATGAAAGATGAGGCCACCGAGCGTTTCGAAGTCGAAATCGTCTGTCTGAAGATGAGTACCCGCAATCTCATTCAGTTCATCCAGATCAATGCGCGCATCAAATCTATACACATTCTCTTCAAGCTTCTCGAACGGATCTCGTTCCGTCTCGTCATGCTCGTCCCGGATCTCCCCGACGATTTCTTCGAGTACGTCTTCAAGGGTTACCAGGCCCTCCGTACCTCCATATTCGTCGACGACGAGAGCCAGGTGGGTCTTTCGATCCTGAAAATCCCGGAGCAGATCATCCAGCTTTTTTCCGAGTGGGACAAATATGGGTGGGCGTGCAAGGCTGGTCCAGTCGATGTGGTCTTCCTCGTCATGAGTGGTCATGTAACGCAGCAGATCCTTGGCATAAACGATCCCAAGAATGTTATCCAAGTGTTCGACGTATAGAGGAAGTCGCGAGTGGCCACTGGTGCGAATAATCTCAATGGCCTCCGAGATCGTGGCTCCAGCAGGAAGTGCTACAACGTCCAGGCGGCTGATCATGATTTCGCGAACACTTGTGTTTCCAAATTCAACGATCGAATGGATCAGTTCGCGCTCCTCCTCTTCAATGGTTCCATGCGCCTCGCCAATCTCGGCCATGGTTTTTAGATCCTCCCCGGAGATCGGCAAGCGCCCATTGGACGGTTTGAATCGATTATGGAATGAATTCATGAATCGCGCAATAAGAGCAGAAACGGGATACAGAATTCGGTGAAGGGTGATCAGGAGCCAGGAAACACGTCGACTAAAATTGATTGCGTACCGAGTAGCCAACAGCTTTGGCGATATTTCGCTCACGACGAGGAGGACGAAGGTGAGCGCAACGACTTCGCCGAGAATGGTAAGCGTCGGGTTCCATGACATGGCAAGAGCGAAGTCATGTGTCATGATCGCCGCGAGAATGGCTGCCCCCACGTTAACAAATGTGTTCAGGATAAGAATCGTAACCAACAGGGCGCGGGGTTTCTCCAGCAGTTTGACGACTCGTTTACTGGCGCGGTCGGTATTCTTCACGAGCTGTTCTCTCTCTGTCGGAGCAAGCGAAAACAGGGCTACTTCCGAACCCGAGAAGAGGGCTGATAGAAAAAGGAGCACGACCAATACAATTGCACCCGTCAGAAACGGGGCAAGTTCGAAGGGGATTTCCTGAAGGGGAAGTGAAAAGATCAATCCCGCGATATGCAACGGAGGTTGGTCGGACTCCAAAGCGGTCGAGGCTCGATCCTCATTTAGTGAGACAGAAAAATTCTCCCGGATTCAGATCTACTGAATTGCAGTCGGACCGGTTCCGGTTACTCGGTTTTCAGACGTTTTTAAGCCGGTTTACATGTACTGCTGCGTAATGATAATGAACGCGATGACCAATCCTACAGCTAGCGGGCAAACGTATCGGATGAGGACACCCCAAATATTTCCGGCCGGCATGCTGTATCCACCGCTTTCGAGCGATTCGAGTGCTTTCGGGACCCCCCACTTCCATCCCACAAAAACGCAAAGAAGAAGCGCTCCAATACCGAGAGAATAGTTGCCCCAGATGATATTCTGTAGTGACAGAAAATCGATTCCGGACCCGAAGAAATTGGTAAAGAAATCGGATCCTCCCGCAGCGAGCGCCGAGGGTATCGCGATCACGAAGCAAATAGCGCCCATGGTAATCGCAGCTTTTGAGCGCTTCCAGTCACGCTCATCTACGAAATAGGCAACGACTACTTCCAGCAGACTAATGGTCGAGGTGAGCGCCGCAATGGCCAAGAGGGCATAGAACGCGATGGCGAAGAAGCTACCCGCGGGCATACTTCCAAAAATCGTGGGAAGGACGATGAATACGAGGCCGGGTCCGCCGTCCGGATCTACGCCGGCCGCAAAAATTGCGGGAAAGATGATCACGCCGGCTAGAAGTGCAATCATCGTATCAAATAGAGCAACTGCCGCTCCGGCCTGAGGCAAGTTTTCACGTTTGGGGAAATAGGAGCCGTACGTAATCATGGCTCCCATACCTAGCGACAGACTAAATAGAGCCTGACCCATCGCATTCATAATGACTCCGAACGTAATCTTCGAGAAGTCGGGCTTGAAGAGATAGACGAGTCCTTCCATACCACCTTCAAGAGTTACAGAACGAATCGCAAGAAGGATTAGAATGACCAACAGCAGTGGCATCAGGATTTTTGTCGTTCGCTCGATACCCTTTGAAATTCCACCCCGGACGACGAAGACGGTAAGTGCCAAAAAGACCGCTGTGAAGAATATGGCCAGGAGAGGGTCGCTCGTGAGCGACACGAACATGGTCTCACTCTGTTCTGCAGAGATGCTCCCGGAAAAGCCACCCAGAAGGGCTTCCCACAAATACCAGAGCGTCCATCCGGCGATCACTGAATAGAAGGCAAGAATGCCGAAACCGGTTGCTACACCTAATCCACCGACCCAATGCCACTTGGTTTCCGGAAATAAGGCTTTGAATGCGCCGACTGCATTTCGCTCCGTTCGTCGGCCGAGCGAAAGTTCGGCAAGGACGACCGGGACCCCAATGAGCAGGACGAAGAGAAGATATACGAGGACAAAGGCTCCGCCTCCGTTCTCGCCGGCGGTGTACGGAAATCGCCAAATATTACCCAGGCCGATGGCCGAGCCGGCGGCAGCGAAAATAAATCCAGTTTTTCCACTCCACTGGCCACGACTTGCAGTTGCCATGTGATACTCCTTCTCTGTGATTCTGAGTGATACCTGAGCTGAAAACGCAAGAATAGGGCTTCTTTAGTCCAAATAGAAGATGTGCCGCGTCCCCTTGACCCCCAAATTACCGTCTCGGTGAGAAAAAGTGCAAGCTTGACTGCTTCTGGATCTAGACGCCAACGAGAATTTCCATCCCGATCCACGTTGCTGGTCTTCGGACGTTTTGTCAGTGCGTTACGATCCAGAAGGAGTATTTGCCGCGTGAGCTGTGCCTGATCTTGTCACTCGTTTCGAAGAGCTTTGATCGGATTTTCTAGTGCGGCGCGGGCGGCCTGAATCCCAACGGTGGCTGTGGCTATCACCAGCGATGCAGTGAACACAGCTGCAAATGTAGCGATACTCATCTCAGTGCTGTACGCGAAATCGTTCAGCCAGCTTCGCATTGCGAAATATGCCAATGGCGTCGCGATGATGAATGCCGGAATGACAAGACGAACCAGGTCCCTCGTAAGCAGGTACGCGATTCCCGGAACCGACGCGCCCATGGCCTTTCGAATACCGATTTCTTTCGAACGCCGTTCTGCTGCAAACGACGCCAGGCCGAACAGCCCCATACAGGCAATAAAAATCGTGAGGAGCGCGAAGTACTTGAGCAATTGCTGAAGCACCACATCTGAGCGATACAGCTGATCGAAGTCATCGTCGAGGAACGAATAATCGAAAAGATATCCGGGCAAAATATTGGTCCATGATTCCTCCAGCGAAGCGATGGTTTGCTGCAAGTCATCCATCTGCAATCGGACAAAGGCGAAGAAATGAAAGTTGGCAAAATGCGACATCACGACCGGACCAATCACCTCGTGAACGGACTTCGTGTGAAAATCCTTGGTTACGCCGACAATCTGCAGCCGGGCATTTCCGAAGCCCAAAAATTCCACTTCTTGACCAATAGCCTCTTCCGGATTTGTCCAGCCGAAAGCAGCTGCAGCCGTTTCGTTGATGACGACAGCGCGGGTCGAGTCGGACGAAAAATCACTCGTTAGTGGTCGTCCCGCGGCCATCTCGATTCCAAGCGTTTCCGTGTAGAGGAAATCGGTAGCGTACCAGGCGGCAACCCAGTTTTCGTCCGTCGTTATGTGTCCCGGCCTTATCCGGATTTCCTGCGTGAAGCCTCCCGGAGTACCATTGGCTGCGGTTACGCTTAACACGTTAGGATGGCGAACAATTGCATCACGGAACACGGGATACAAACGGGTGGGCGTGGGATCGGTTAGTTCGACGACGAGCACCTGGTCCTTGTCGAATCCCAGAGACTTTCCATTGATAAATTTCATCTGATTATAGACGACCGCTGTGGCAATGATCAGTGCGATTGAAATGGCAAACTGGAATACCACCAGCGCATCGCGCAGCTTGATGCCGTTTCTACCCGACAAATTGAACGTGCCCTTCAGAACGGTCGCGGGCTCAAAAGCGGAGAGGAAAAATGCCGGGTAACTACCAGAGACCAAGCCGGTAACCAGCGTCACGCCAATCACGATTGCGATCGTGCCCGGATCGAAGAGGTGTAAAAGTCCAAATTCCTTCCCTGTCAGGGAGTTGAAGACGGGAAGAGAAATGATTGCCAATAGGAGACCGACAAAAAGCGCAAGCAGAGATATGAGAACAGACTCACCCAGGAATTGACGTACCAAGTGAGATCTGGATGCTCCAACCACTTTTCGAACGGCAACCTCTCGGGCCCGTCCGGATGACCGCGCGGTTGCCAGATTCATGAAGTTGACGCTGGCAATCAGCAGAATGAAGATCGCGATAGCAATAAACACAAGTACCGTACCCATAGAGGCGTTTGCGACAATTTCATCCGACCGGTGGGATTTCAAGTGGATGTCTGTCAACGGAATAAGGTCGGCGTCAATTGTGATGCCGCCTGCGCGCTGATTCGCTGGAATAGCGTTATTGACGAATGTGTCGATTTTGTTGTCAACCTGAGATAGATCGACGTTTTCGTCAAGAAGCAAATAGGTGTATGCGAACGGAAATGTTACAGCCGGGACGTCCGTTAAATAAAGCTGCTGAGGATCCTGCATCGAGATGAACGAAGCTAGAAAATCGTACTGAAAATGACTCGTAGTTGGTGCATCCTTCATGACCGCTGTCACGCGGAAGTCGTACTGGTTATCGAGGGATAGAATTCGGTCAACAGGGTCACGGCGCCCAAAATATTTCCGAGCCATTGATTCGTTGATCACAACCGTAAATGGATCGGTTAATGCGCGTTCAGAAACACCCTGGACAAGGTCAATATCGAATATGTCGAAAACGGTGGAGTCGGCGAATACCCATCTGATCTCCGAAAAATTGACATTCTCATACGAGACCATCCATTTTTGACGCGGAGGTTTAAACCGGACTGCATTTTTGACTTCCGGGATCTCATCAACCAAGCCAGGAATCCAAAATGGCGGAGTTTGAGCAAGATCCTGCTCACCCTGCTGTGAATTAATCTGGACGCTGATCCGGTAAATATTGTCCGCCCTCTCGTGATGCCGATCGTAGCTCAGCTCATCTCGAACAAACAGAAGAATTAGCGTAAAGCACGCGAGGCCGATAGCTAGACCCGCGACATTAATGAAAGCGAATCCTTTACTCGAGCGCAGATTGCGAAGAGCAACCTTGAAGTAGTTTTCCAGCATGGTCGGTCACGAGGAAGGTTTTGGATTTCCGTTCGTCCGGCTGCGTCGCGCTAGACGATCTCAGCGATACGACAACTATTCTGATTGGATACACTGGGGACTCATTCGTACCCATCGGGGACAATTAGCCCCGATTCAATGGCTGCTGGATCGTAGCGCACTTGCAAGAAGTCCGAAGGATATACGGCCAACGTTGACGATATGGCATCTGGGTCGACGTGCACATACAAGTAGTCCGACAAAGCGCAGAACGATCGAATTTGACAATTCTTGTTGGCATGAAGACCCCGATGCCGGAAACAAAAAGCCCCGCCCAAATGATGGACGAGGCTTTAAAACATTGAGTTGCAATGACAACTTGCTAGAAGGGAAGATCGTCGTCGGGCTCGAAGCTCATCTCGTCAGAGTTTCCATTCGTAGACGCAGTCGCCGCTGCTGTGGCCGGCTCTACCGCCTGAGATCCCTCGAACGAGTCGCCACCGCCACCACGGCCGCTCAGCATCATCATCTCACGCGCCTTGATTTCAGTCACGTATTTGGTGTTGCCGTCTTTGTCTTCGTAACTGCGAGTCTGTAGCGATCCCTCGAAATACACTTGAGAGCCTTTCTTTAGGTACTCGTTGCATATTTCCGCGAGCCGAGCCCACGCGACAATACTATGCCACTCGGTGCGCTCAACCCATTCGCCATTGGAATCCTTGTACGATTCGTTTGTAGCCAAGCGTAAATTGCACACGGCGGTACCGGAGCCTGTATATCGAAGCTCCGGATCCTGGCCAAGATTGCCTACAAGGATCACCTTATTTATTCCACGCGCCATGTTTACACCTCCTGTATCATTTTCTTTTACATGAGCCCCTGGCGATTCGTACACGAGTCCACCGGTTCACCGGTCCGTCCTGAAGTCGTTCAGCTGAATCCACCAGAAGATGTAATAGGTATATGGACGGTTATGGACCTGTTGCTCCAGCATAGAGCACAAAGATCCTGAATTGTAACTTACGGTCGAAAAATAACGACCGACTGTGACAGCCTTCTGTCGCAGCCTACTATCACCCCATAGAAATGATTCGACGAGCATTTTCCGAAACCAGTTCCACGATCGTAACCTAGTTACCAACCTGAATTAATGAAATCAAAAATCTACGAAGAGTCCTTTGTGGTGTCGGAAGAACTGCTGGAATCATTTGGCGATTTCGTTGCCATCGTCCGGCAGCTACGGCGGGATTGTCCCTGGGATAGAGCGCAGACGCATGAGTCGATCAAGCATCTTCTGATTGAAGAAGCGTACGAAACAGTGGATGCAATTAGTGACGCCGATTATGAACACCTCAGTAAGGAGCTGGGCGATATTTTATTGCACGTCGTTTTTCATTCCGTCCTTGCGACGGAGAGCGACCGCTTCACACTTGATCAAGTCATTCGTTCAGAAACGGACAAACTCGTTCGACGGCACCCACATGTATTCGGGGATGTTAAAGTCAGTAGCGTTGAAGAGGTCCTTACGAATTGGGAATCGATCAAAATTCGGGACGGCGAAAAAAAGTCGGCGATGGAGGGCATTCCGAAAACGCTTCCGACGCTGCTAAGGGCTTTCCGTATCCAGGAAAAAGCAGCCGGCGTCGGTTTCGATTTTCCATCTGCTGATGATGCATGGGAAAAAGTGGACGAAGAGTTGAGAGAATTCAAACAGTTGTTGGGTCAGGACGCCGCGAAAGACGAATACGAGAAGGAGCTCGGCGATCTTCTGTTCGCTGTTGTGAACTATGCGCGCCTGAAGGGACTCAATCCGGAGAATGCGCTCGGCCACACCAATTCAAAGTTCATTCGCCGATTTCAGCACATCGAAGATAGACTCGAAGAATCGGGTACCAGCATCATAGACGCCACATTGGAGGAGATGGATGTCTTCTGGGAAGAGGCCAAGTCGCGGGAGGGCGAGTAGATAGGGTCGGGCTGCCGCTGCGTTGACGCCACGTCAAAGCCCACTCAGACCCTAATTAACAGCCGGGATCACCTCTACAGACTGAATTCGACCTTCGTCTCGGTTCAAGAATTCCTTGTACAGCCGAATGTGTTGACTGTCAATGGGCACGTTGAACCCATCGATGAAAAGTCCGACGATTTGTGTAGCGGGCTCAAAAGGATCACCGTCTGAGATAAAAAAATTCGCTTTCTTTCCCACTTCAATCGAGCCGTAATCGTCAGCCACGCCAAATATTTCTGCGGGTGTCAACGTTACCGCGCGAAGGGCCTCTTCTTTCCCCAATCCATATGCAGCGGCAAATCCAGCATTGAACGGAAGATTCCTGACGTTGGCAGCATCACCCGATCGGATGGCCACTTTTACGCCTGCATCATTGAGCAGACCAGCGTTTGAGTAGGCCCGGTCGTAGCGATCGGTCTGGCGCGTAGGCATGGAGAACACAGGACCCACGATGCAGGAAATACCTGCATCGGCCAGTTTATCGGCGACGCGCCATCCTTCCGCAACGCCGCTGAAGACCACTTCGACGATCTCCCGGGACGCGACCCAGTCTATCGCAGCTAGAATATCTTTTTCGGCATTCACTTTTACCATTAGTATCATCTCACCGCGAATAACCGGCGCGATGGCTGCCATCTCGGGTGCATACTCGGGTCTCACGCCCACATTCGAGTCGGCCATGTACGCGGCGTCAATATGCTCGTACAGTTCAGCCCGATCCCAAACCTCGTTGAGTTTCTCCATTGCCCGTTTGTAGCGAGCATCTGAGTCATCTTTATCACTCTCGGCTTGACCGAAGCGGCGGCCGCCGGAAGATTTTCTCGGAAACTCCAGGATGAGCAGCCGCACGTCACCCGCGTGCATCTGTTCGGGAGTATATCCCACCAGATTGATCATCGTAGCCGTACCCGGGAGCATGCCTCCTGAGGGCTCTGAGATGACCGTCGTTACGCCGCTCACCCGGGTGACCGGGATCAAGACTGAATTTGGATTGATCGCCGTCAAAGCCTGCATCTGAGGGGTGATGTCCCCGATTTCATTTGAATCCGTTGTCTCCTGTACCGATCCGATCTCCGTTAGGCCCAGCCGAGTTCCGGAGTCAATCAGTCCCGGGTATACGGATAATCCTGAACCGTCGATCACCTCGGCGTCGGCCGGAATATCGACATTCGTACCTACGGCCGTGATGCGGTCGCCTCGAACGACGATGGTCCCATTCTCGATGGTCCCGTTCGAAACGGTCTCGATCGTGACGTTCGTCACGGCATACGACCCCTGTCGGGGTTTTACGGTTTGCTGCTGAAACGAAATTAGGCCGGTCGTGAGAAGAAAGCTGAGTAAGATGTTCATGCTGAAATAAATCGAATCGTGAGGTGGGGAAGAGGTCGTGTAGGTAATCGTGGCTAGCGTTCTTGGAAGATTTCCTTAAAGGACCTGACTCGATCGTTATGATGGATGTCGATTTCCTCCTCCATATACGTGTCAAGGTCGGCAGATGGGCTTACGCTCAGGCGGACATCGTCCGGATCCTCGTCGCGGTCGAAATACTTCACACCGTCAACAAATGTCTTGAGCGGAATCGTGTAGACCGAGAGTGGATGTTCGCTGAAGAGGACCAGATCGCCGTCTTTTCCGACCTCGATGGATCCGACACGCTCGTCGATACCCAGTTGCATCGCGGGATTGATCGTGATAAGCGACAAGGCCTCATCGTCGGTAAGCCCACCATATCGCTGCGTCTTGGCTGCCTCATGGAAGAGATGCCTGTTCAGTTCGCCTGAATCCGAGTTAATGGACGTGACGACGCCATTCTTTACGAGGATGGCCGCGTTGTAGGCCGTGGAGTAGTAGACTTCAAATTTGTACGTCCACCAATCAGCGAAGACCGATGCACCGGCTCCATAGGCGGCCAGTTCCGGTGCCACCTTAAAGCCCTCATTCGCATGTTGGAAGGTGATCTTGGTCACGCCGAAATCCTCCAATACATCTAGCAGCATCAGGATTTCATCTGCTCGATAGCTGTGACAGTGAACGATGATATCACCCCGGATGATATCCGCGATCACTTCCAAACGCCCGTTGTATTTCGGGGGAACGGCATTGCGGTTCCGCCTCCGGTCGACTTCGTATGCATCCCAGTCTTCCATGTAACGCTGGGCGTTCGTAAATGCGTCGCGGAGGACAGCCTCGACGCCCATGCGAGAGGACGGTCGAAGGGCTGGTTGACTGTCTCCAGATCCTCGATTTCCATGAACTCGCGTTGGATTCTCACCCAGCGCAAATTTGATGGTCCTCGGCGCCCCGGCAAACCGGAGATCGTCCGGGTTTTTTGATCCCCAGCGATGTTTGATCGTCTCGTTCTGGCCACCTATTACATTCGCCGAACCGTGCATCGTATGCGAGGTGGTTACTCCTCCTGCCAGAGCCCGATAGATCCCGAGGTGATAGGGATTGACCACGTCTTCCATGGTGACTTCCGCCGTGACCGGGCTTGAGCTCTCATTGATACTGCTGAGAGCAATATGAGAATGTGCATCTACGATACCCGGCATCAAGTACTGACCTGAGGCATCGATCACCTCCACACCATTTGGCGCTGAGAGATTAAAACCAATGCCGGTTATTTTGCCGTTCTCAACGAGAACGTCGGTATGGTCCAGTGTCCCGTTGGTGATCGTAAGAACGGTTGCGTTCTGGATGAGAACGCTACCCGTTTCCTGGGCGACCGCAGGCATCGCTGCGATGTGGAATGCCAGCAGCGATATCGGGATGGATTTGCGGGTCATGATATTTTTGACTCTGTCTTGTAGGATTCGAAATGGTCTAGTCCGAAGTGGTTATTCGGGTGAGTCTTCTTTGACTCCAATCACCAACATTTCTTCTTCACCGATGATAACAATGCCTTCAAATTCGTCACCCGAGATGCTGCCCTCCACGGTCATCGTACCACTATTCGGATCTTCCCAGCTGAAGGATAAATGATCTTCGTCCAGGCTTACGTCCGTCAGTTCCATGGTGACATCCAGATCCGGATAGGTTATGGTTCCGGTGTACGACTCGCCGTCTTTCTCAAAAACGACCTCACCCGATTGTTCACCATCTGGAGTGAAGGCGGTAAACGTCCACGTACCCGCCAGGGAGTCATCGTCAGTTTGTCTCTCTCTCTCGCTTTTCTCGTAGAAGAACTTCTTTCCGTCGACAAAGACGTATTGGTATTTTGTATTTGCGTCGAATAGCGGCCCGTCAGCGACGATCAGATTGGCGATTTTTCCAACATCGACAGATCCGAGTGACTCAGACAGACCCAGATTTGCAGCTGCGTGGGTCGTGAGAGCTGCGAGGGCAGCGTCTTCCGAGAGACCGCGGTCTATCATTTCCCGGATGTTCTTTCTGATGTCCTTTGTTTTGGCACCTCGGGTCGTAAATCCAAAAGACACGCCTGCGGCTTCCAATTTGGCGGCAACGCTTGCGAACTCGTCGCGACTCATTACCTGACGGGCTTCAAGGTTTCGGCGCTCGGCCTCGACATCACGAAACGTAGCCGTTCTCGTTTCATCATCATAGGCGGCAAGAATCGTTTCCAACGAATCCCTTTTGAGCTTCGACATCCATTTCGGCTTTTTGGGAAGATCCAATGTCACGAACAGAGGGGCACCTGAACTGGCCAGCGCGTCGACGGCATCGAATCCCTCATGGAGTCCAGCGAGCGAAAGATCGAATCCCAGGATGGACTGGAGCTTTAACGCCCGATGTATTTCAAGCACATCGTCCACGTAGAAGAAGACCGGTTTCTCCCGATCGATGACGGGGAAGAAGGCGTAGTGCACCTCGTCGAACTCGGGTCGCGGAACGCCGGAGGTTCCAGATTCGAACAATTGCACCATCTGTTGACGACGCTTTGCTTCCGTAAACAATTGCCTGAATTTGGCTGTCATAGCCATGGGCGTTCCCGGGTACATTCTGCGAGCGCCCTGAAACTGGACGAATAGGGATGCATCGCCCTTCAGGACCATGTCTCTGGGCTCATCACCCGCGAGAAGTACGACCGCCCCTGAGCCCGGAAGCATGCGACCGATCGGAACCACGTGGGCGGCTCCAAACCCCAATTTTCGCAGGTTTTCAATCGATTTTTGATCCGCAGAGAGTAAGCTGCGAACATCCCGTTGCGGCTGGATGCCCGCCCGATCATCCGGTGGATTGCCTCGATCTGGAACCGGAGGCAGGTCCTCTTCCTCCTTGGGTTGAGGTACGCCGGTTGAGGACAGTCCGTCAATGAATCCGGCGTAGACGGTCATGGAATCGGGGGCGATCCGCTCGGCGTCATACGGGACATCAACATTCTCCCCCACCGCCTCAATCAGCCCATTTCGAATGAGAACGGTTCCGTTTTCGATAACGCGGCCGGGCGACTGAACAATACGAACACCCTCCAGCGCCACCGCCTTGGTCACGACCGGAATGTCGGAGGCATCACGTTGAGCGAGCGCCGTTGAAGAGGGGATGCTGGCCAGGAAAAGAGCCACCAGGACGGCGGTAGAAGGCCACGATTCGGGCCTTCTCCGCATGGAGTAGAGATTCATTATGTCGGAGAGAATTTCGGGGATGAATCCATTAAGATATTCTCTCGGGTCAGGAGGGGCAACCCGCAACAATTCTTCCCAGAAGGGCCCCGAGCGCAGATGAATGGCCTGAAATCGAAAATCAATATCCAGGTTTCGAAATCCGTCTATTGCCCACTGGCGAGTGGGATCGGCTCGCTTTCAGCTAATTCCAGGAAAAACGCCGTACGCGGGGTAATTAGTCTCACAAAATCGGTCATTCTGGTCTAGAATTGACGAAAATGCCCAAAACCGGCCTGAATCACACAATCAGCCCCAAAAGAGAGTCCCAATTTGAGGCGCCTCATATTCGGAATCAGCGTTCAGAAGTCCGTTCGAGCGAATTGAACTTTTTTTGGCCCTTTGGCACGACTATTGGTGAATTTTACGTAGACATCATGTCCGAAAAGATCTAACACCATGTGCAACAATCGTTTATCCATGCTTATCAACTGCTCTCCGGAGATTTTCGGTAAGCCTTTCGGAAAGGCATTCGATACCGACGCCATGTGCTGGATTCAGAAGAGACGGACCGTCGATTCTACTCGGAACCTGAATATTAGCAGTTCGCCTCTGGTTCGGTCTTACGCCGGATAACAAGCGGGCCCTCTTAACGCTGACTTGAACGGTTATACGTCATGCAACAGACAATACTCGGAATGCTCGCCCTCATGATTGTTGGCACGTTTACACTCGGCCAGCACCGAGGAGCCGTAAGAACCTATAATGAGCTGGTAGACGACGAGCTGGAGATTGCCGCCGCTGGTGTTGCCATGCACGTCATGGAGCTCATCGGTAACCGGGCGTTCGACTCGAGAACGCTGCCGGACCAGACCAAAGTGTACGGAATGCCAGTGGGTAGTGCTGAGCTTACGACCGTAAGCGCATTCGGAAAGACAGGATCAACTTGTGACCTGGACGAACCGTTCAAAGACACGTCGCCTTGTCTCGACATTGACGACGCCCATATGGCGGCGGACGAGTGGCAGGATGTGCCTTTCCGTCTGAAAGATGGCAAAGAGTTACCATTCGACGTCCGCGTTGAAGTGTTCTATGTCGATCCTTCGGATCTGGATACGCCCTTGCCAGCTGGACAGAGAAGCCTTCACAAGAAGGTCGTAGTGAAGCTTCGCGCCAAGCATCACGTGAGGCAGAAGCGCTACAACAATGGTTTTGTTCGGATAGAGCGCATTTTCTCCTACGACATAAAGAAAGCAGAGAACCGCCTGAGAGAGAAGTTTGGAGACCCGCTTGTCGTCGAGAATCCTCCTCCGTTCGATAATCCTCCTGGGGGACCGACAAGCGACGACGACGACGGCGCCGATGTATACGATCAGGACGAAGTCATAGTGCTGGATCCAAATACTCGTGTAAAGATCTGCCACCGTCGCGTGCGCAAAGGAAAGATTACCTGGAGGACGAGAACAGTGAAGCAGAAGTTTGTCGATAAGCACATCGGCCACGGCGACATACTGGGTGCGTGCTAAAGATGCGAACGGGCCATTTACGCCGAACAGGTAACTAACAGAGAACAGCTATGTGGTTCATATTTGACAACTTAAGAGCACTTATGATTGCCGGAGCGGTGCTGATCATACTCCTCACTGCGATGACGCGCCAGCGCGAGCTCGGAGTCGAACAATTGTCCGTCTACGCGGCAAAGAGCCACTCACTCGACCTCGCCGAATGGCTGGAAGATGACATTTCGACACTGGGATCCAATTTCGACTCGACGACGATCCGGTTCCTACTGCCCACCCTTCAAGGTGGAAATACGACCCAGTTCATCTTTCACCGTGACACCGTTGGAGCCGCTCCTGACTTCGACAAGGTGCGCATCGAGACGCGATACCGCCTGATCGACACAAAGATGGCTGTATTGAAAGATACTACGATTCAGATGCATCAGATCATTCGTGATCTTCGCATCCAGCAGGGTGCGGGTTGGTCAGCGTGGGTAGAGGACGGCCGGAGTTCTCCGCGCATGTCCTATTTCATGATCTCTTTGTTGGATGGCCTCGGGCAATTGGTTACGACGGAGTCTGAGACGGTTTTTCTGAAGATGGACTTTACCATTATTCCTCCCTTCCCACAGGGGAGACAGTATTTGAACCAACTGAGCTGGGGCACCACGATTCGTCTCAGGCCTTACTAGAATAAGAATTAGTTCACCCTCAACAACACTTTTAGGTGTGAGTCATGGGACAAGGATTACTAATAATCGTTTTTGGAGTTGTACTGGGGGCGTCGATACTGATGTTCCAGCAGAAACAAACTGCACTCGAAACGACTGAACGTCAGACCGGATACGAGGAAGAGATTCTCGCGCGTGAAATCGCACGTTCAGCGTACGATATTGCGAAGAATCTCGTGTCGGCTGCCGGTAATGACCTTTCAGAAGCAATCGCGAACGTCAATGGCCGCTTAACAAATGGCGCACCAGACTATAACGGCGAACTTACAGGTGTTTATCAGGGCGGGAATTATTCGGCTCAGGCGTTCATGATCGATGGCCAAAACATTCAAATTCGCGCTACAGGATGGTTCGGCGATGCCGAGCACATTATCAACGAGAATTTCTACGTGAAGATGCTGACGGTCCAGGATTCCAGCAAAGTCGAAATTGAGTTCCTGCAATCCATGGCGGGTTATTGTTCGGCTGTCTTCTTGCAGCGCTTTATCCCGAATACCGGCCAGAAGCCTACAATGACCGGAAATTTTGGAAAAAGTTCGAAAAGTTCGAAAAGTAAGAAAAACAGTATGAAAGGATACGCGCTCGGCAAAATGGTGCTGAGTGACGACGAAAAATACTGGATTCTTCCCCCTGAGATGCTCTTCGATTCAGGTCATAACAGGACGGGCATGGATGAGATCATCGCTACGCCTGCTGACATTGTACTCTCGCCCAACACACGTGTGAACTTTTTCATTGGAGTCGATAAGAATTGTAGTGAAGAAGGGGTCTGGGAAGAAAAGTACAAGGAGGACCGCTACGACTATATCCACAACGCGTTGGAAGAAGACACGCAAAACCTCGAAGACTTGCAGGAAGGACCGTACTCCATGATCGAAGCCCATGCGACGGACGTTCAGACATGGCGCATTGCCTTCGAAGACCTTCGAAGTTTCTCCGTCAAGCAACACGAAGACATCAAGGCGAACGGTTACGGCGGTAGCTGGGATCCTTATTACGAAACGTACGGTGGATCGGGCTGGATGTATAAGGACTCGAAAGGATACCGCAAGCTCAAAGACTTCGGCCAGAAGCCGGATTTCAGCGACCAGGTGATCGAGGTAACATTCAAATCATGCAGTGGAAATTGTCAAAACTAATTGATTTGCGGCAGCACCCCATAGTAACTGCTTAAAAGTCGTTGCTGCAAGTTGACGGTGAGAAGCGGCGCTCCGGAATATTCCGGAGCGCCGCTTTTTATGGCCAGGCATGGCGCATCGCTTTCGAAGACCTTCGAGGCTTTTCCAACGCGAAGCACGAAGATATCAAGGCCACTAGCTACGGTGCTTAGCTGGAATGAATCCGGACAGATATACAGTGGCTCTGGCTGGAAAGACAAAGATGTCCTGGGCTATCATAAGCTGAGCGACTTGGATGGAACCCGGACTTCAGTGATCGGGTGATCGAAGGTACTTTGACCCCTTGTGGGGGAGTCTGTGAACCTCCTGCCTAGGTCGAGATAGACTGGACCAAACCCGTCTTGCTCAACGCCGAATCGTCAGCTTCATAATGATCCGGTGTTATGCATTCACGGGATCGATACCTGTCGAAGATATGCTGCGTTTAGTAGCCAGCGCTGGTTCTTGCAAGTCATTGAATAAATAATTACCAGCTCTAAATCCCAAATAGTCAGTTTCCTTCTTCGTTTAGTTGTCATATTGAGAAAAATACTCAAACGGTATGCGCTGTCCATCACGATAGGCGTACTCGTTCTGCTCTGGATCGCTTTCGTGGCTGCCATTAGAGATTTGGCAATCGTCAGAAACAGCTTCATTTATGCCATAGCTGCCCAGAGTATTGCTGATCTAGGCTGGAGTCCTTTTCCGGTTATTGCTGACACAATCCTTTTGTACGATGCATTACCGTCAATACCAGAGGCAACAGCACAAGATCTCCAAATAACGCTCCAACAACGGCGATTGATGTAAGAAGTCCAAAGTAGAAGACAGTTTTGACCCCAGCCAGCATGAGAATGGAGAATCCGAACGCCAGTACAATGCTTGTGAAGACGATCGATCGTCCTACGTGAGCCACGGTTTTTGTAAGGGCATCATCGGGACTGAGCGAAGCGGTCAGTTCCTGATACCGGACGAGAAGATGGATCGTATCATCGATCGCCACTCCCAGAACGATGGCCGCGACCATGGCAGTGCCCATATCCAGCGGAATTCTAGCGATGCCCATTACACCGATCATTAAAGCGACCGGGATCAGGTTGGGCACCATCGCAATAAGTGCGAGTTTGAAATCGCGGATAAACAACCAGAAGAGTAAGAATACAAGGACGATCGCCAAGTAAAAGCTCTGAACTTGTGCCTCTTTGATATATGTGATCATCCGGGTGTATAAGGGAGGATACCCGGCCACGCGAGCATCAGCCAATCCTTCAAAATGCTTCTTGGTGAGCTCTTCAATTTGTAGAAGAGTTTTCTTCAGCGCTCGTGCGCTCATCATCGAACCTGTCAATGTCATACGGCTGGTCGTTCGATCCTCGCTCATCAGCCGATTGAATTCTTCCTCTTCGCGAGCTTCGACCATTCTGAGTGCAGAGCGTATTTGGGAATTGTTAGTCAGGACGCGATCGTTTCCATATCACGCTGCCGAATACCCCTTTACGAAGGTGTGAAGTCCGAGCGTCCCACTAACACCTTCTATGCTCACGACCTCTTCTGAGAAAGCAACCAGAGAGGCCATGATTTTCGGATCTGAGAAACCATAGTCGCCGATTGGTCGAATCGTCACGTCAACGGACGAATAATCTCCCCAGTTTTCCTCGAGAAAGCGATGATCCCTGGTTACCCGATTATCACTCGGTAGATAACCGAGCGTATACGTATCCACCTCTATGTTACTGATACCGATGGTCGATACGACGGTTATAACAACCGCCACCATTCCGTATCGAGCAGGATGCCGTCTTACGCTTGAGAGCAGCGCAACAAGCAAATCTGTCAGTAGAGGTACAGCTCTCGGCCTGTAGCCCCGAGATTCGATAAGCGGCAGCATAGCGGCTGACCATACGAATGTGGCCAGTAGCGCCATGACGATACCAATCGCTGAAAAAGCTCCCAACTCTCGATTACCCCGACCCGTGCGAACGAAAGCGTCAGGAAGCCAGCAGCTGTTGTCAGCGACGTGAACAGGCACGGACGAGCGACCCGGCTCAGGCATTCTTTTGCGAGTGTAAATCGATCTCCACGACGATCTCCTGCTCGCACGGCAAATTCGTTCAGCACATGGATCAGGTCGGCGATACCCAGTATGGAAACCACCGTCGGCAGCATGGCGGTCACCATGTTGATCTGCCTTCCGGATAGGCCCAGTGCCATAAGCGTAAGCAGGGAGGCTGTCAGTATTACACCAAACGTTAGCGCGACGAAAGCGACTCGCCGATATAGCAGATAGATTACCAGAAAAATGATGACGTAGCTCACTCCCATGAAAAGACCGAAGTCGCTTTTGGAGATACGGTTAATGCCCGTGAGGATTACGCCGTTCCCACCCAGATGTACAGCGTCCGTGCCGAGCACGGACGTTGCGGCATCTGTAATATTAGAGATGATTCTCTCGCGCTCAGAATCGACATCCTGATCGGCAGCCATACGCGTCCAGATCATCGCCATGGTACCGGCCTCGTTGAGAAACCTACCGCCGATTATCGGGGAATCTACGAGCAGATGTTTAAGCATTCGGGGAGGGGTCTCATATTTTTCGAGCACATTCACTACGCGAATTCCGAATGCCTGTCTCATCAGAACGCGAGCATTGGCGAGCGAGTACCCTCTGTCTATACCTTCGATTTCCTCCAAATCAGCGGTCAGTCGACGAATTTTATCTAGTTCCACTCGATTCAACAGTCCGTCTTCATTTAGATACCCGATGACGACCACCTCGTCACTGCCAAACTCGTCGATGAACTCCCTGTAGGTCGTCACCGCAGGATCGCCCTCAACAAACCAGACCGTCAGGGCGTGGTTAGGCACGGATGCGTATCGGACGTATGACAACCTGAGCACGACGCACAGAATCAGAGCTGCGAAGTAAATCCATCTGTATTTAGTCAGGTGCTCAATCATGGGACTCTACCTATGGCGTCACCGAGTCGGATGTACGTCTCGAGCTCTTTTTCTGTATTGCTGATGAGATCATTATCGAAGACAATCGCTCCTGGCTCGAAGAGGAGGACGATCGTCGAACCACCCAGCCCGAAGAGCCCCTTCCGAGCACTTTTTTCTACATGTTTATCCGGGCAATAACGCTGCTGAATGGAGCCGATCGTGAACGCGCCGATTTCGACCATTCCAATCGGACCGAAATGGTCGGAATGAAAAACGGTCACCATCCGGTGATTTTCCGAATAGAAGGGTACGAGCGTTCGACGCGCGTATGGACTCACAGCGTAGTACTTCCCAGGAACGTTTGCAGCTGGTCCGGGCTTTCCGGAGTCCGGAAAATGAAAGTGATGATAGTCCGCAAGATAAAGTCGACTAACGAAAGCCGAGCCGTTGTCGAAATCGGCCGCCAATGACTCGTCGCGTACCAACTCTCGAAGATCAAACGTTGCGCGCTTTATGCGAAAAGTCGTGTTAGCCTCAATCAACGGATATGCCAACGCACGGCCATCAACCGGCGAGACGCAGACTCCCGGTGTCGGACATATTGGGCGGTTGGAGAGGTCGATTTCGCGACTGAAGAACTCGTCGAAGCTCACGAACGTCTCGATTGGACGATTCAGATCTGAAAGGTCGATATTGAGAGCCTCGACAAACGGACCGATACGCCTCCGGCTCCAGTAGGTACTGTTTACCCAACCATAGAACCGCGAAAGCCACTTGTGTCGCAAGATCAGTTCGGTCGCCAGGAGCCCGACCCTGGAATTGTAAGACCACGACAGGAACGACTGCGCGTATACGGCCTCAGTGACCAAGCGGCCACTTTCCCGGTCCATGTATGTCAGATTATCCATTGTGCTCATCGTTGGATCTCATAAAGGGCGTATTCGCGGTGTGCCGGAAAAGCATCGCCGAGGGCAAGCCCCCTGGAGACTCCATCCGACAGCATGGGGCCGATCGTGAACGAATCGAGGCCGGCAGCGCGCATTGTTTGTGCAAAGTGGAACAAAGCCGATCGTCCAAAGCCCACGCGTCTGGCTATTGTTTCGCGAGTGGCGCCGGTGAGATAAAATAGCACGTGCTTCGAACGCCGCAGCTGCTGCAGGAATCGCACTTTGCTCAAGAGATGGTCCCGTCCCCCCATCCTTCGCACCGCTTCAGAAGGATCAAGAAACGCACCCGACAGGCCAGCGAGTTGATCATCCGCGTCGTATACGAGGCAGAAGAGCTGGTCATGGAGAGCATAACGGAGTCCCGCATGGAGCCTCTGAAAGCGCTCGACTGTAATCGGCGTGTATCCTAGAAAATCAGAGAACGAGTCAGCAAGAACCTCATGTATTCGTCTGATCTCCTCTTTAAACGAAGCCTTTGTAACCGGCTTGAAGCGGTACCCGAGTCTGATAAAGCGCTGGTAGCATTCTTCGTGTGGAAGCGAGAGTCGATCAATATCTTCCTGACCTTTTATGTCAATCGATTCCCAACGCTTTTTGACAGTAAAGCCATAGCGCTCGGCAAAATCCGGATAATAGGATTTGTTGTAGGGTTCACTCTGGGGCCTGGGCTGAATGAATCCCTGCGTCATCCAGCGGTATCCGTGCCAGATATCGAAATTTATCGGAGCCCAGATGCGATTTACTCCGTGCTTTGCTTCGAGCCATTCGAGTGCACGATTAAATAGGTCTTCCGCTGCCGCGAAGTCTTCAACGCATTCGAAATTTCCAATCGTACCTACCTGTTCGCCGTCGCCGTCTTGAAGGGAGCCGTTGACGAACGCGGAAATTCTTCCCAATGTCGTTCCGTTGGTCCTTGCCAGGAGATGCCGACTGTCGCCTGCCTTCCGGTCATAGAGGGTCTCGGAAGACGCGAAGTTGGCGAGCTGTTTCTTCCGGAAGGGCGGAATCCACGCGGGATCCGAACAATAGAGTCGATAGACGAAGTCGACAAACTCCGTTGCCAGCTCAAGGTTGGTATTGATGCAGAATATTCCCATGGCGGAGCTCGCTCAGTTTGTTAAAATGCTACCCGCGATGACGTAGTCCAGAATGACGGCCACGAGCGTCGCAAGAGCAAAAAATTCGGCAAAGGGTTGTAATCTGGACGTCCGCGGAGATGGGTGCCAAAGAAATCGGACGTACCCAACGACCACGATGGAAAATGCACCTATCAGGATCGTCGTGAACGCTGCGGACATCAGATCAATCCTGTAAAAGTAAATACCGAGTCCCAGTGCAAGCGCCTGCGCTAGTCCGGCGACGAGGACTGCACCCGATTGACCGAAGATCTGGGAGTAAGTGACATAGGCGTTTTCTTCTTCGGCCGAGCGGATTTTTCGCGCAATTTCCCATGCGAAGAAAGGCGCCCAGATCATGGCGATCGATAGGAGCGTCTTGGCCCAGTCGATGTGATGGATTTCCATTCCTGACTCCACAGAGAATAGGATGGCCAGGTAGAGGAGCATGAGGGGAATGATGGGGTTATGCGTTGCCAGATTGAGGAGCAGATGCTGTCTCAGAAGACCGGGCATAAAGAAATAGACGAACATGAGCAGTGCGTACCCGAGCACAGCCAGGGCCGCCCAGAAAGCGTTGCCGGCCTGGCTGTTGACGAGCACGAAAAGCACGATCAGGACTACGAGACTGAAAACGAGGTCCGATTCCCGAACCCGTCCAGACGGCAGAGGACGGTCACTGAATAGCTGCCGATCGATTTCTCTGTCCTTCAGTTCATCCATCAAACGCAGGATGAGCAGCAGACTGAACACACTCCAGATTCCGATCAATGAGTATTTGGATACGAGGTTGACGCGCGTATCATGAATGTTGGCAAGCACCGTCGACTGGCCGAGGAAAATGATTGCGGCCCTTACTAGACCAGCAGGAATAGGATACGTGTCGGAGAGGTAGGCCCTTGTTCTCGCCATGTATCCGACAAGCGATTGCCCGATGGCGGGGAGGCCGCCATCTCCTCTGGTGCTTGATAGTATGCCGGTATTCTTTTTCATGTCGAAATGACTTCCAAGAGCGTGTTCAATAGAAAGAAGCCGCCCAGCGGAATCAAGAGATTGTCTAAGCCTCGCCAAGCGATTGCCTCGAGAAGTGTCACGAAAATGGCCAGCGTAACGGCGATCACAATCGCCTCAAGATGGCTCAACGCGAGGAAGTAGACGACGGGGAAGTATGTGCCGGCTAGACCGACAATGAAGAGTGCGCAGGAACCTTGCAAACTCTTCATTCCCCCGGGGGCTTCGTAACAAACACTGCCGTAACGAGTCCCTACCACTGCCGCGGCCGCGTCTCCAATCGTCAGATAGATAAGAGGAATGCAGTAGTAAATCGGGTTTCCATTGCTGAGCAGGAACAGCACCGCGACCGCTGCCGGGAAGCACAATTCACCCATAGAATTACGACCTACTCCTCTGAGAACGGATCCTGCCGTTTTGGCCAGAGCTGGAATCCATCTAAGAGCCGCCAGTACGACGAAGGCGCTGACGCAGATAATGAGGACAGGCCAAGCGGACTCGAATATCCAGGGGAATGTCATAGACACCATGCCCATGGTCACATGGACCGTCTTTCGGGACGTCTCGGTTCGAATTTGGTATCTCTCCGCCAGGAAGTGAAGCATACCGATGAGGCTGCACAGCAGAACGAGGACGATTCCGATTCCTATCCATTCACTTGAGACATTCATGTCACTTCTCGTTTTATCGGAATGACGTTGGTTTCGTCAGCAGATTTCCTCAACGACGAAATCGCTGTAGAAAAAGGTTTTATTCACTCGGTGCAATCGGCGGCTGAGCCTTGAAAGTGGACGCAGCCTGTCGGCCATGGACTCGGGACGACGCCTGGAAACAAGCAGGTTCCAATAGGCCAGCCTGCCTCCCGAGCGACCGATGAATAGCAGTCGATCAAGCAGGCGATGGTAAATGCTCTCTGACATGTACTCGAAGATGTCACTGAGATTGAAGCGATCGATGCTATTGCCAGGGTAATCTTTCGCCAGGGATTCGATTGAGCCGCATCGTAACTCCAGCCGGTCCAGGTTGGCTCTAATCACTTCGAAATTCTCTTCGCGCAACGCGTACGGGAGAGCTGTTCGATGGCTGCCCGTTAGGATCCAGATCAGATATGGATTTTCGGATGGATCAAGAATTGAAAATGCACGATGGGCCCTGGACAGAATCTGGTCGCTCACACTCCCTTCCACGTAACGGAAACACCCCTCTTCCCGCCCCAGAAGGGACATCGTAACGCGCGAAAAAAAGCAATGGGAGAAGAATTTCCATCTCCATGTATTCCAATGGCTTTGATAAAATCGAATCCTATCGGAGCTCGATTTCGGCAGTAGCATCTCGTGCACACGATGCTTCCCATGAATAAGAGGAAGCACCCTGCGGCGAAAGAGGGTGAAATATCTTTCCAGTTGGCCGGAACCAGAGAATCCCTGTGCGATAGCTTCGCCCTGCCCATCCCAAAAACGTCTGCTATCGCTGGACAGAAGAGTGCGGCATCGACTGTAGAGCCTGTCCCGTCTTAAGCTAGGCCGCGACCCCACCAGCTCGAGAAGTTCTCCGTGATCCAGCTCACGGTAAGCGGCCATGCGGAGCTCCAGGCAGGCGAGTTGTGCGGGATTCAGGTCGAGTGCGATCACGTGCTCCGGATCTCTGGTCAGGAGAGCGAGTGTATTATCCCCTGCCGAAGAGATGGACAGACACGTATCGCCCGGTTGGACATTGAGTCCATCCAGGAGTACGTCGGTGTCTTCCCAGCACTGCGCGTATTTGATCCCGGCTGTATTTACCTGCCATTCAGAAACAGATGTTTCGCGAAGCATCTCGTTAGTATTTGTGAGAAAGCCGATCATACCATAACCTTTATATTTTTGTCTGACGTGCACTGATTGTCGCTTGAGAGACGCCGTACCCTTCCCGTGCTTCCGTCCATCTCCACGAGATCGCCGTCGCGAAGCCAGTTCGTTACCCCGGACAGCGAGACAATCGACGGGATTCCCAATTCACGCGAGACGATCGCAACGTGTGACAAAACGCTTCCGCGCTCGACCAAAACGCCGGCGCAGACGGGAAACAGCATGACCCAACCTGGATCCGTTCTCTCTGCTACGAGAATTTCACCGCCTTTCAGATCGACTGTATTTGGATCTTTGACAATGCGAACCCGTCCCCGTATTCGACCGGGTGAACACGCGATTCCGCAGCACGAGTCATCGGCTGAGTCCGCACGAAGTACAACGTCAGATGTTTGAAAGGTGTGGCCAATATTTACGTTGCCTTGTGTTATGAAACGGTCTGCCGGGGAACAATCACTATACTGTTCAAAGTTCGTTTTGCGGAGTACTGCTAATCCCTCGAGATCCGTTGTCGTTGCCGTGCCGTCAACGAACCCCAGGATCTCGTGTAATTCGAGATAGAAGATGTTGCGCGGGTGAGAAAGAACGCCGTCTGCATGGAACCGGTGTCCGATTTCTACGAAGACACGCCTTACCATTCCAAACGCACGTGTTCTCTCAAATCGCAGATTCTCTCGACCGGTAACTCGCGCGCGCGCATGCTTGAGCACCCATGCGAATACGCATCTACGCAGCGGGTGGCGCCGTAACGACCGTGAAATGTACCGTTCGATTTGTCGCCTCTGGTCCGGAATAGAAATATCCGATCCAGGGCTCTTGGACGATAGGATGTAGCGAGCAGTCTGTCCGATGGATCGGAGGAGGAGGTTTGGATCATCGATAAGGGTAAAACTCTCCAGCTTCAGCTCATCCAGACAGCGATCCCCGAATTTGGCCAAATAGTCTTGAAAAAGACGGAAAAGCCGGGGATAATTGGCGAGTACGCTAACCGTTTCGGGTCCTGATCCAGAAATCAGATTGTCGACCAATTCGGGCCGTGAAGCGGCAAGTGAAGCCATTTCCCGGATACGTCGCGCAGGTTCTGTACTGATTACTCCACCGTCACTGATGAGTAAGGCATTCTCCAAATGATTCTTATCAGGCAGCCAAATGGACACAAGCTTTTTCAGCACGCCGTAGAAAATCATGGCAAAAAAATCGTTGATAATTGGCGCATCCCATTTTCTAAGTAGCTGTTGCTCCAGGAAGCGGTAGTAATCGGTGAGTTCGTCGATGCGGAGGATTTCGAGGCTACCGCCTGGTGGAATCAAGGTGTTGTTCAGCCGCTCGTAAAATGCTCTGCTTCGACGCCGTAACGTGAAATGGTTGTAGATCAACCCGCAGATCGCCCCAAGGAACCGTGCTCCGTCACGAACCCGTTCGCTCGTGGACTGAACAGGGCTTGAGTCCACTGCGTGTTTTGGGAGCGATTCATCTAGCCCCAGCATTTGGGTGTGGAATTTCCAAGTGAATTTTGATCCGGGCAACAGACAAAGCAAGCGATACCAGTTATGAACGTTGTAGTACATGCGCCCGCGTATCAGGCCGATCATGGCGCCGAAGCAGTCCTCATACGCGGCGATCGTCTTTCCCGACACCCACATAAAGCGGGCGAAACTACGGTAAACCTCTTCATATGCACGCCTGGCGAATGAAAACGTCAACGGCGTCGTAACGCCTCCGTAGCTCTCCACAAGATTCGTATTGTCCCAGACTGCAGGTTTTCCCTCCGGATCGGGCAAGTTGCCGAGAGCAGTAATCGGACGCGATTGAAGCAGATGTATCCGGTCGTCTTCAATCGCCCACTCAATGTCCTGCGGTCGATGAAAATGGCGACTGCAGACGTCAGCCATAGCTGCTACGGCCCGAACATGTTTGTCGGTAATAACCTGCCTGGAGAAGCGACGGACATGCGTTCGGGACGCTGCCATCCCGGCTTCGCCGATGGAATCGAAAGAACGTGATCTTCCCTCCTCGGTCAGGAGACGTTCCAGAATGCGACCGTCACGGTCGAGTCGAAACGTGTCTGCCGAGGCGGCGCCCGATACAAGATCTGTTGCAAGACCGCTGACGGCGCTTACGACAGAGACATCTCTACGTCCGGTTACGGGATCAGCGTCGAAGGCAACACCAGAAACCTGGGCATCGACCATTTGCTGAATGAGAACGGCTGGTGGCTGGATTGTCTCTTCGATTTGCTGCGCCTGCGCATAGTCGGATATTCGTTTGGAAAAGCTGGATCGCCAGATCGAAGTAACAGCATTGAGTACGTCCGATGGATACACGAAAAGGAAGGTCTCGTATTGACCGGCGAAAGAAGCCGATTCTCCATCTTCAAATACGGCTGACGATCGGACCGCGACTGCTGTGCCGTCAGGACACAGGCGTTTCAGCGCCAAGGTGAGCTGTTTCTCTACCGTGGGCGAAGGAAAGACGTCGTAACGCCTGGATGTAGGTGAATGACGGCTAGATCGGTGCTTTCGTCTCTGCTGCGTCGCTAAACTGTCGGAAAAAGCTTTCGTAGTGAGAGCGAACCAAGGAGGAATTGGCAGATTCGTCGTTTGCAACTCAGCAAGAGCTGCCGCCTTACCTCCGATCAATTCGCGCGATCCTCCGTCTTCCGGGAATCGTATGATATTCTTGTCGTATGTCGATTTCATGATGTTTCGCCTCACACGGCATTCAGGCAAGGAGGCGACCCCACTGTGTGGCTACACAGAATCGAACGACCTTCTTGAGATATTCCCGTGGATCTGGCAGTTCATAGTCGTATTCCGGAATCGCATTCGTGACGTTGCATCGATCGAACATCTTTGGATAATCAAGCTGACGGATGGACTTCAGCACGCCTGGGACCTTTGATCCATCTCTGCTTTCAGTAGGATTCGAGAATTGCCCGACCTTCTTTTCAGGAGCAATAACGGGTTCAACGATATTTCGCAGAGTCCACTTCGGGTCGGTCGTTGCAAATGCGTCGAATACCTCATGAATGAAGTCCGAGAGTGCGATCGTCTTCTCTTCACTCGCCGTGATGTGATACGTGCATCCGGGACGAAACTGCGTGAGGAACAGCTGACAGATCGTGGTGGCGGCGTAGTCATTAGGAATGAAATTGATAGGATACTCGGGAGTGCCAGGCAAAACTTGGGCAACGCCATCGTACATCAGTCTCATCGTCTGGTGCGGTGCAGCCATTTTATTGACCGCGCCCGTACGGCTGTTACCGAGAATTATTGATGGTCGGAAAACAGATACTGGCAAGAAATTGGCAATCGAACGAACGAAGCATTCGGCTTCGTACTTTGACTGCTCATACGTATTGAGGAATCCTAGATCGTGTACGAGCTCACTCTCCCGGATTTGGCCTTTTCTCTTTCCGCTCACGTAGGCAGTACTGACATGTCCAAATTGTCGGAGTGACCGACACGCGCTCGCAAACTCTGCGACATGACGTGTACCATTGAGATTGACGATACGGGCTTGTTCTATACCCTGGCTGAATCGGGTATCGGCCGCGGTGTGGAGAATATGCGTGAGGGATTTCTGTAGTTCTCGGCGATCAGACAGGGCTAGTCCCAAGTCCGACCTGGTGACATCACCTTGTATGACCCGTAATCGCCTGCAAGGGGACAAGCCGTAGTACTTCCGAAGGAACGTGGAGTGATTTTCGTCAGCACCGCTCTTGTGGACGAGCAGCACCAAATCGGCACTGGAGCGCGCATAAAGCGCCGGAACCAGTTCACGCCCCATCACGCCTGTCGCACCCGTTATTAGGATTGAACTTTTCATGGCCTTGACCCAGATTGATGATCGTTGTGTACGAATGGTCAAAAAATCGATACAAGAACATGTGGTATGTGGGTCATTTCCATGGACAAATGCGCGATGTCGCATTTGTCTACTATAAATGTCTGGATAACCATGGGAGATTCGGGATTTACTCACCGTCTCCTGGTTCAACTATTAAGAGGAAGGCATTTCCAACCGCCGTCTGGAGCCCCAGACGATGATTTATCGCCACTGAAAATCAAGACTGTTTTCAAGAAAGAAGTTTACAACTCGGACGTTGCGCCCATACGGAGTGACCGAAGTGGACTTCACTATCTCAGTCGTTTATAACGAGTTCAGTGGCTATATCCACCTCCGTCTTCAACTCGCATGAGTGAATTCAAATGAGGTGGTCGTGGTACGTGGAACCGATAGTTTATGAGTCCATGGGTAGAGGCTCTAGACAGTGCCTCCTGAGACGTGGACCCCGTTTTTCGGACCCGAGCCCTAAGTAAAATTTCGTGCTCTTGATCATGCTGCTGCCCGTGCGGAGCGGGCTTCGAAAAATACGTCATCTGGAGTCTTACGTCTGAGCGGCTGGTGTTGCCGTTTATGCTGAAATCAGTATGAGGAACAAGGTCAAGAATAAGTGCGATCTCGACGAAAATGTCTACAGGGGTATCAGCAATAATAGGACACGCCTAACGGTTACTCTACCGTCTGAGCATCTGGCTGGACAGAGAACCTAACGAATCGGGATACTATCGCCCGACTGTAAATAAGCCGGCAATTTATCAAGATCGGCCTGATAGTAAACGCGTGAGGAAGCTTCTTCCGATCCCTATGGGGAAGCACTCGATTACGGTGTATGCAAGCGGCATCGGTTCGCTTGTTTGTCTGCTGAGAATTAGAAAGCTCGAAGACGCCTATCCTGCTGACGATTAAACCGAAAACGCGCGTTGGTTTTCGGTCTAAATTCAAGCTTCGTACGACCAGTCGTCCACGACTCCCAGAATCACGACGTTAGCCGGGACGTTATCGCTCTTCATGAGCTGACGCACGACCGCTCCTTCACGAGCAACCAGTACCACATCATCCAGGCCCGCGCCGAAGCCTGGATCGATCGCGAGCATATCCATCTCGCCGTCCAGTTCACCAAACACGTCCACCGGGTGAACGACAAGGAGTTTGCTACCACGAAAATGTTCGTCTTTTCTGGCGGAGACAATGGTGCCTGTTACTTTACAAAGATACATGGGCGGTGGGCCGGCCTTCTAACTACAATCTATCGCTAAGGGCGGTTCAAACGTAAGTGCTCCGAATATACATCGAAAAGATCGACATCAAACTCCGAACAATATTATCATAAACTGCTGGTATTATTCAGGCATTATTTTATATACTAGCCCCGAAATACTCCACCGAATTCCATCACAGTATTATCCTATGTATTTCACGAAGGGAATAGAAGCGGTAGCTACCATTACGGAACTTCGATCCAAAACTTCTGAACTGGTTGAACATGCCAAAGGGATAGACCGAGGCATCTTGATTCAGAAGAACAACGAACCCTATGCAGTTCTCATTTCATATGATGTATACGAAAAACTGTTAAAAGGAAGCGGTTCCGGGGGTAGAAAGAAGAAATAGGGGTATTGAATCGGACGAGGCAAGAGGCTCGTCCGGATTTATTGCTGGACCTCCTAGGGAGTGTCAGGGGAGATTTTCGAGGTGGCGCCGTTACTTTTTCTGCTCGACTTTCTATTTAACAAATTGCTTGAGCTCGGCTATTCTCCGAACAATCGTCTCGCGATCCATCTCTCTATACTGAACCGGAAGTAGTGCACGACTTGTACACTCCAGCACGGCAACGAGTGTCTGTAGTTCGATTTCCAACGGATAAGTAGGGGGCATGAAATCGTCCACTACTTCTTGCATGATGCGCTTAGAAACTTTTCCTTTCGTTCGAGCATCGGCGGCGGCTCTGAACTTCGCGCGGGTCAACAATGCCTCCATATCTGCACCGCTGAAAACACGTTCGCCGTTCAGTAGGGATTCGGGTATTTCATCCATTTTTACGTTCACTTCTGTGCGCCGGAGCATGACCCGGAGTAGCTCTTCCCGTTCCTTTCGATCCGACGGATAGAATAGCGCGATATGTTCCTCGGCTCTTCCCTGTCGCTTGAGGTCGACAGGCATGTAATCCGGTCGAGCCGTTACCAGGAAAAAGATGACCCGACCTCGATGTTTGGGGTTACTCATGAATGCGGCGATCTGTCCAAACACACGTTTCGAGACGCCCGAATCTCCTCCGGAATCGCGGTTACCCAACGCAGCATCAGCCTCATCGATCATTACAGCAACCGGTGTCATGGCTTCTAATAGTGTAAGGATCTTCTCCAGATTGGCTTCTGTCTGACCCTGCCACTGTGATCGGAAGTTTTTCAGCATGACCATCGGAATTCCGATGTCTCCTGCGAAGCATTGAACCATAAATGTTTTGCCGCATCCCACGGGGCCACTCACCAGGTATCCCATCGGGAGCACGTCCGGGTGGCCGTTGCGAAGCGCTTGAGCGGCGTGCTTCAAGTGCGCTTTGGCTTCTGTGTGGCCAGCCACCATCTTCAAATTCCAGTCCGATTCCACGAATTCGAGCATACCATGGGCTTCCGCCTCGATGAATTCCTTCTTCATCGAAGAAAGCACTTCGAATGAGAGTTTGGTCCGATTCTCGAGCACATCCGCAAGGATGCTGCGAAGAGGGATATATCCCAGGCCGGCTGTGTTGGAGGCTAGAAGATCCGGACTCACTTCAGAGCGTTCCTTGAAGACATCCTCATGGCCGTTCAGATACCAGTGGACGAACGCTCTGCGGTCGTTTTCGCTCGGAAGGGGAAGCTGAATTTCAGCCGTATAAGGGCTTTGGACCAATTGATGGTTCAGTTCCTTGATGTTCTCCGAAACAAGGATGATCGTAAAGTCGCTCTCTATGAAAAGCGGATCGTGCGCCCATTTCTGCAAGAACACCAGGGCATTTCGATCTTCAGAGGAATAAGTGGATGCCTCGGCCATCGGAATGACCGTTTCGGCATAATCAATGATGCAGGCGATTCGTTTGCCTTCTCCCAGGCGAAGCCGAAAATAATTCTGCAGCACCGAAAACACCCGGACAGGATCTTTCGGAAGTTTTTGAGCAAAGTCCGTCCCGAATATGGTATCGTACCCCGAGAGGGCTCGGCTGAAATCCTTTTGTGATGTCTTGTCGACGAAGTGGATTCCACTTGATCGGTCGTAAAAAACGACGAGATCGCGCGAAGCGAACAGGTCTTCTGTCAGGAAGCCCCGGAGCGACATGTAGACCAGTTTTCCGTCATCATCCTGCGTCGGGATAAGGTCCCGGACATTTCCGTAGAGAATAAACTGCGTAAGTGTCTTCGTGAAGTACTTTCGGGCAAAATCCTTGGCCCAGTCGGGGTAATGGGCCGTGTATTGATCCAAGAGACTGGGTGCGACCGGAGACGGCACCGTCATGGTTACGGTACTATCGTCGGGAGATCCATTTTCTATACCAACTGGCGCACCATCGGATGCATGCTTGTTCAGCTGCTCAGCGTCTTTTTTAGCACCGATTTTGGACGACCTGTTTTCCGCCATGACTGAAATTCCGGTTTCCGATGAAGTTTTTCAGATTTCTCCAGTATACGCAGTCTCCACCCCGATGGGTTTCGGTCTTTGTAGACAAAAACGCGGGTAGAAGATCTTGCGACAAAGACAAAAGGCCCGTCGACAGGCGAGTCTTTTCCCTTTCGATCGGTTACCGCGGGAGGCTCAACCGCTAGGCGATCGTAATACTTTCGTCTAGATAAACATCCTGAATCGCATTCAGCAATTTGATCCCATCTCTCATCGGCTTCTGGAAGGCCTTACGTCCAGATATCAGTCCCGTACCCCCGGCCCGCTTATTGATGACGGCCGTTTTCACGGCTTGCTGGAGATCGTTTGAACCGGACGCACCACCCGAATTGATGAGTCCGACACGGCCCATATATCCGTTGGCCACTTGGTAGCGGGTCAGGTCAATCGGATGGTCCGTGCTCAGTTCTGAATACATCAATTCGCTGTATTTTCCATACGATCCATTCCCCGAATTGAGCGCTGCGTAGCCTCCATTCTGTTCGGGCAGCTTCTGCTTCAAAATGTCAGCTTGAATCGTTGCACCGAGGTGATTGGCTTGTCCGGTCAGATCCGCACTGGATTCGTGATTGACTCCGTCCACTTTGAACGCGGAATTTCGGACGTAGCACCAGAGTATCGTGGCCATCCCAAGTTCGTGGGCATGGGAGAACATTTCGGACACCTCGACAATCTGTCGGCCGCTATCTTCAGATCCGAAATAAATGGTCGCACCGACGGCGACACAACCCATGTTCCACGCATCATCGATCTGAGCGAAAACGATCTGTTCGAACGAATTAGGATAGGTAAGAAGTTCGTTGTGGTTAAACTTCAGAATGAACGGGATCCTGTGCGCGAACTTTCGGGCCACAGAACCAAGTACGCCAAACGTGGAGGCGACCGCATTGCAGCCGCCTTCAATGGCGAGTGTCACAATATTCTCCGGGTCGAAATAAATGGGATTCGGCGCAAACGATGCGCCTCCCGAGTGTTCGATCCCTTGATCAACCGGTAAAATGGAGACATACCCGGACCCTGCCAGCCTTCCATTCCCAAAAAGGGTTTGTAGGGACCGAAGAACACGCGGGTTGCGATCCGAATCCAGGAATACGCGATCTACGAAGTCGGGACCTGGTAGATGCAGGTCGTCTTTCGAAATGGTCGAACACGTATGGTCCAGTAGATAAGCGGCCTCATCTCCGAGTAATTCTGCTGTTTGAGATGCGATTACTTCCGCCATGAGGGATCCCTCCAGTTAAAATGCTTTGTTCTTATAACCTGAGTGGTCGGGGAGAAAAGAGTCTACTCCCGATAAAAAGTACGGTGCCCTGATCCATGAAGATTAACGCTTATTTCCTTTGGAATCGCACTGGGTTTCTCGAAGAATTTTGGTAATTCGTACGCCAGAAGAGGTGCCATCAACAGGCCCTTCGCACCCAGTCCGGTAAAGATCCAAACGTTGTGACTGCCAGGGAGTGGGCCAAGCATTGGAAGGCGAATTTCAGGGACCGTTACCCGGATGCTTGCTCCCGCATCTGTTACTGTCGACCGCCTTAGAGACGGTATGAGCAGGCAGGCCTCCCTGTGAAGGTCTTTGATCACTTCCTCGGTCGGTTCGATTGTAGAGTACTTGTGCTCATAACTGCTGCCAACCACAATCCCCTTGTCGTCTCGAGCCAGATACGACCCCGAAGAAATAGCCACCGTTTGGGGCAAGTTGTCGCGGGATCTCAGCCGGATCCACTGGCCTTTGATCGGGTGGAGTCGGAGGGCGCGGAGTTCCGGAAACTCGGTATACCCTTCGCCCAGGCACAGCAGGAGCCGCCGTGAAGTAAACTCCTCGTTTGATGAAAGCCGGACAGTCACTTGGTCTCCGGAGTCCTCCCAGCCCTGAATCGCACAGGCAGATTTTGATTCCGCACCTCTATCACATGCCGCGTGAACGAGAGTCTGGCAGAACGCCGGCATGGAAACCGCGCCGCCGGAGGTGACCTCCAGAACACCAAATTGAGTAAAGAGGTAGGGCCAGCGTTCGGCAGCACTTTCGGGCTCAAACCAGCGCCCATGATCCGGCCATTTCATCGACGCGTCTCTAAACTCAATCGCCTGCTCCTCGCTTCTTGCAGGTTTCCGTACGCCGGACGCTGAAAAATGACTTGAAGCCTTCGATTCAGCGAGCAAGCGATGAAAAGATTGCATGGCTTCTTCCATGCGCCAAACCGGTCGAGCTCGTCGTGCCATGAGCGGACTGATTAGACCGACAGGTACTCCGGAGGCTCCGCATCCGGGTTGCTCTGCATCCAGAATAAGGACCCGTTCATTTTCAGAAAGCACGAATGCCGCACACGATCCTGCAAGCCCGGACCCTGCGATAATCGTATCAAACGAATGATTCATGGGCACAATCGGCCTTCGCGAAACAAAATCGCGTCCATGCATTACGTTATGCTGGATTTGCGGAGATCATCAAGATAGGGTCGATAGGCGGAACGCCACTGAAATGGACAAAAAGTCAATCATCATTGTTGGAGGCGGCATCATTGGGATGTCAATCGGCTGGGAATTGATTCGCCTGGGCCACGATGTGACCATCGTAGAACGAGATCGCGTCGGCCGGGGAGCCTCCTGGATAGCCGGAGGAATGCTGTCGGCAAACGCGGAGGTGGGCTTTGAAGAAATGGAATTCTATCGGATCTCGGCGGAGAGTCTTCGCAGGTGGCCCGAGTATGCCAAGATGCTTGAGAGAGAAAGCTCAAGGTCGGTTTGTTACCGGGATGAGGGCTCGATTACGGTTGCGGACGATCGAGATAGCGCTGAAGCGCTCCGAAGAAGATTCGAATTCCAAGCTGAACACGGCCTGGATGTTCGATGGCTTTCCGCGGCCGAAGCGTTGGATCTGGAACCGTTCCTGGCTCCGGGACTGTCTGCAGCCGTTCATTCACCGCTGGATCATCAGGTCGACAATCGATGCGTACTCGATGCGCTTCGGGATCTGATCCTTGAGGGTGGGGGTCGCTTGGTGGAACTGTCTGCCGTTGTGGCTATTGTTCCAGACGACGTGGCTCCTTCTGTTGAGATCGACGGTCAGGACTCGATCGGGGGACATGTGGTTGTTGTCGCTGCAGGTGCTTGGTCGCGCCAGTTCAGTGGCATTGAGCCGGAGCATCTTCCTGCCGTACGACCCGTGAAGGGTCAAATCCTGGATCTAAAGGTTAAAGAGCCATTCAATCTGAAACACGTCATTCGCGGCCCTCAGGCCTACGTTATTCCGAAAGATGAGACGCGTGTTGTCGTAGGTGCTACGGAGGAGGAGATGGGCTTCGACGTTCAGGTAACGGCCGGCGGAGTATACAAGTTGTTGGAGGGTGCGTGGGAGATCGTTCCGGGGATCTATGACCTTCCTCTTCTGCACGCCTATGCGGGTCTTCGGCCTGGCTCGAGAGACAATGAACCCATTGTCGGCTGGTCCGATGCGCCCGGTGTGTATTATGCGAGTGGGCATTACAGAAACGGGGTTTTGCTAACACCCATTACCGCCCAGGAAGCAGCGCTGGAGATCGCGGAGAAAAATGATTCCGACTGGTTGAAGGGGTTTCGACCACAAAGATTACAGATGACCACCTCTACTGGGTAAGCCAATGACGATCGATATTGTGGTGAATGGAGACGAGAGTAGGGTCGAGAACGGATCGACACTCGCGGATTTATTAGAATCCGTGAACATCGACATAGAAAATACTCGTGGAATCGCTGTGGCTGTCAACGACGAGATTATTCGGCGAACGGATTGGAATAAGAGAGAACTCAACGCCGGTGATTCAGTCGAACTGGTAACGGCACGGCAGGGGGGATAGGACGAGGGCAAAAGCGCATGGAACAGGTAAAAGAGGTTCAAATACCGGTGGCACCTGATTCGCGTGGCACCGATGCGAAGCCATTCGTTGATATCTGGTCGATCGGATCTATCGAACTCAGATCCAGACTTCTGTTGGGGACGAGCGGTTACCCCAATCCCGCCGTTATGCTGGAATCTCTCGCAGCCTCCGAAACACAACTGGTCACCGTCGCCATCCGGCGCGTAGATATTCGCGACCGCTCGGATGAGAGTTTGTTGGAATTACTGTCTCGACTGCCGGTTCACGTGTTGCCCAATACGGCGGGCTGTTATACGGCCAAAGAAGCGGTCCTGGTTGCTGAGTTGGCTCGGGAGGTTCTCGAGACCGATCTCGTGAAGTTAGAGGTAATCGGAGATGATGAGACGTTGTTGCCGGATGTCGAACAGCTCCTTCAGGCAGCCAAGACATTGATTGATGCCGGATTCGAGGTTCTGGCGTATACGAATGACGATCCGATCACCTGCAGAAAGCTGGCAGATCTGGGATGCGCAGCCGTGATGCCACTTGCATCACCCATTGGCAGCGGAATGGGATTGATGAACCCATACAATCTGCAGTTGATACGAGATATCATTTCAGACACCCCGCTCGTCGTCGATGCCGGAATTGGAACAGCGAGTGACGCCACGCTGGCCATGGAACTGGGGTATGATGGGGTTCTCATTAACACCGCGGTGACCAAAGCAAAACACCCTGTTCAAATGGCTGCAGCCATGCGAAACGCCGTTCAAGCCGGGCGACTCGCACATCTGGCGGGCCGAATTCCACGACGATTTTACGCTGCAGCCTCGTCTCCGATGGAGGGGAGGGTTGGCCAGTGAATCCGCGCGGATTGCTTCCAAAACTTCTTCTCATCGGCAATCGATTTACGGATCCCGATGTCGGTTCTAGGATTGTAGAAGCCGTCAAGTGCGGGGTTCCATGGGTGCAACTCCGGGACCATGATGCGGATACGGCTACTTTTCTTCACACCGCCAAATCCCTTGTCGAGTCCTTACGGGCGGTAAGATCCGATCTGCTGATCTCCATCAATTCGCGAGTCGCAGTGGCCGAAAAACTTCAATGTGCCGTTCATTTGCGGTTTAGCGGACCACAGGTTGATGCGGCCAGAACACTTATTCCGGAAGGGCTTCCCGTGGGTATTTCCGTCCATACGTTTTCGGAAATTGAACACACCGCATCTGATTATTTAATCTGGAGTCCTGTTTTCGAGACGAAAAGCAAACCCGGTCATCAGGGGACGGGGCTTGACGCGCTGTCACAAGTCTGCGAGTTAGCCTCTCCAATCCCCGTAATTGCGATGGGAGGTGTCACGCCTGACACGGTAGAGGTCTGTTTGGCTTCGAAAGCCTATGGTGTCTCCGTCCTCTCGGGAATTCTAGACGCGGACGACATCCACGCCTCCGTGAACGCCTATCGCGACGCCCTTCATTTGGAGGTCGTCGGGCATGGGTGAAGTAAAAGTATGCTTGACCATTGCCGGGAGTGATTCGGGCGGTGGCGCTGGAATTCAGGCGGACATCAAATCGATGCAGGCAAACGGAGTATTCGCGACGTCTGTTCTAACGGCGATTACGGCACAGAATACGCGTGAAGTCACAGATGCGCTCGAGCTACCCGTTGAACTGATTCGATCTCAGATCGACGCGGTGTTCGACGATTTTCAGATCTCTGCGACCAAGACCGGCATGCTATCATCGGTAGAGGTTATCGAAACGGTTGCCGAGAGCGTGTCCGAACGAAACATCAGCCCGCTCGTCGTGGATCCGGTGATGATCTCGAAAAGCGGCTTCAAATTGTTGAAAGATGACGCTGTGGATGTGCTGAAGACCGTGCTGTTACCACTAGCGACTCTCGTAACACCCAACGCACACGAGGCAGCTTTGCTAACCGGTTTTCCGGTCGAGACAGAAGAGGACGCGCGAAAGGCGGCTGAGGCGATTGCTGGGATGGGTCCGGGTGCTGTTCTGGTGAAAGGTGGGCATCTCGAGAAAGAAGAGGAGGCCGTCGATGTGCTCTTCGATGGGACGGAGTTTCATTCCTTCCGAGAGGATCGGATCGACACGCCGCACACACACGGCACGGGCTGTACATACGCAGCCGCTATCACGGCGAATCTGGCCAAAGGCTATCCGTTGCGCGTCGCGGTGGCTCGGTCTAAACTGTACGTGACGAAAGCGATCCGAGCCGGACTTCCGCTGGGATCCGGCCACGGCCCCACGGATCATTTCTACTATCTGCGCCGAAGGACCGAGTTTCCTTTCAGCTGATATTCGAGTTGTATCGTCTGCTTTTTACGTTTTCCAATCTTGGGCTCAAAGGGATCTGTCGTGCCATGTAACGATCTTTCTTATACTAATCCCGATATACATTCGTTATCTCGGGACGCCTCTAAGCCCGAATTTCAGACCTGAACCCAGAACATCATGCTTCGCAACTATCTGCGCACGGCCCTGCGCGTTCTCCGCCGGCATCCCAGCTACACAGCGATCAACCTTGCTGGGTTGTCGATCGGAATCGCCGCTTCGTTCCTGCTTCTGCTCTTCGTCAAGAACGAGATCACTTTTGACCAGAAGCACGAGAATGCCGACCGAATCTATCGAGCGTGGGTACTGGAGGATTACGGCGAAGATCAGCAATTTTTCAATACGACGACACCTGTACCGCTGGGTCCGGGTCTCCAGGCAAATCTCCCCGAAATCGAAACGTTTGTTCGTTTTGATCGATTGACCAATACCGTAAGAAAGGGAGATACGAGCCTGAATGAGACGCTCTTCATGGTCGACCCGGAGTTTCTGTCGGTGTTCGATTTCCCCGCAATACTCGGCAATCCAGAACAGATGTTCACGAATCCGAACGCGATCGTGCTTACGGAGTCGGCCGCAAGACGGTATTTCGAAAACGACAATCCGGTGGGTGAAACACTCACGATTGAGTTCGGTGAAGACCTGAGAGAATTCGAGGTTACGGGGGTGCTGGCAGACGTCCCGGAAAATTCAAGTCTTCAATTTGAAATGCTCCTATCGTACGCGGTTACCGACTGGTTTTACTCGGATCGGATGAAGCAGGCATGGATGAACGTGAGTCCGGAAACGTATGTGATGCTCAGAGAGGGAGTAGAAATTTCGAATGTGGAAGCCAAACTGCCGGCAGTTGTAAATCAGCTTTTGGGTGATCGAGTGGAAGAGGGTCAGTACCAGGTAGGCTTGCAACCGCTGCTGGATATTCACATGAATCCGGAAATACCACAGGGATATGCTCCGGTTATTAATCCATTCTACGTTCGCATTTTACTCGGCGTAGCTCTTCTGATCCTGGCGATCGCCTGCATCAATTTCGTTACGCTGACCATCAGCCGATCTACTGCACGTTCCCGGGAGATTGGAATCCGAAAAGTAGTCGGTGCCGGTCGATCTCAACTGATGCGCCAATATTGGGGAGAAGCGATGCTCATGACGGGAATCTCGATTGGGATAGGATTGGTCCTCGCCCGCGCCCTGCTGCCCGCCTTCAACGAGCTAAGCACCAAAAGTCTTTCCTTGACATTCGAGCCAATAACCCTGGTGATGATCCTGGGACTCTTCGGTGTCATCAGTTTGGTGGCGGGTCTATACCCCGCCGTCGTTCTATCAGGGTTAAATCCACACCACGCTCTCTACGGTAAGTCGGACGCCAGATTAAATCGAGGCCGGTTGCGTAAGGGCCTCGTCGTCATTCAGTTCAGCTTGGCCATTCTTCTGATGGTCAGCACATTTGTGATGGGAAATCAATTGCGCTTTCTCGAGAACAAGGATCTGGGCTTCACCCCCGAGTCGGTTTTGGTTATTCCGACAGAGATTCGTCAGTCGAACGCCAACGATTTAGTCGAACGACTTCGATTCGCAACAGCAGGGAATGACGAGGTAATATCTCTTACGTCATCCATGATGTTATTCGATATAAATGGATGGGGGAGAATTGGTTACAATGCAACGGACGGCACATACAAGCGATTCTACACAAATGTCATCGACCACGAATTTGTGGAGACACTCGGGCTTCGATTGAAGGAAGGAAGGGATTTCAGCCCGGATCAGCCAGGCGACCTTGAGCGGGGGATGTTGATCAATGAGTCCTTTGCCCGAGCGTACGGCTGGGAAGATCCTCTCTCAGAGACGATACCCGGAAATTTCGACGAGCATGAAATTATTGGTGTGGTCGAAGATTTTCACTATGCCTCGCTTCATACCGACATACAACCTGCCGTAATGGTGGTGAACAGCAATGTCGCGTTTTCGGGCGCGTCCGATTTTGACTACGGAGCCTCAACGGCGGCAAAAATTGCCATACGCATCAGAACCGACGATCTTCAGTCGACCATCAAGAATCTGGAGATCGCATGGGCGGAGGCGGCTCCGGATTTGCCATTCTCTTATTCGTTTCTGGATGATTCGATTTCGTCCCAGTATGTCCAGGAAGAGCGACTTTCAGACGTGACGATGCTCGGAGCCTTGCTCGCCATATTCACGGCCGGACTGGGGTTATTCGGCCTGGCGGCGATGTCAGTGGCCCGCCGCACGAAGGAGATCGGGTTGAGAAAAGTGCTTGGAGCTAGTATCACGACGATCGTGCAACTCTTCATCCGGGAGTTCAGTCTGCTAATGGGAATCGCGTTCGTCCTGGCTGTGCCGCTCGCGTACTTCGGGATGAATGAATGGTTGGAGGCGTTCGCTTATCGGGCCAGCATTGGTGTTCTTCCATTCGTTTTGGCCGGTATTGGAGCCGCACTGGTCATGTGGGTGGCCGTGGGATTTCAGTCCCTCAGAGCCGCACTCGCGAATCCCGTGGACGCGCTCAGGGACGAATAGACATACCCGCTAACGACCAATTTCCAACGGGATATCCCAATGAAAGTGGTTGTTCTCCTTGTAGATAACACCGTCGCGCATGACGAAGTGGACACCATGGATGGCCATGATATCGTCGAGAGGGTTCTCAGAAACTGCGACGATATCGGCCGCAAGGCCTTCGCGGAGCACCCCACGCTCTTCTAATATGCCGAGTAACTCGGCGCCGTTAACGGTCATCATCTTCAGGATGTAGGACGCCGGGATTTCGGCTTCGACGTAACTTTCCAGAAATTCCAGGGTGAGTGATCCGCGTGTTTCACCGTCCCGGTACCACGTCTCGTCCGTTCCGAATGCCATCGGAGTGCCAATTCGAAACGCCCTCCGAATTCGGTCGATACGTACGTCATATGCACGGGGTGATCGCTCGCGCGGAAAATCCGTACCGACCAGATATACGTGCCGATCCTTCATAAGCTGGAGAATATCGTCCGACAGGTAGCTGCCGTGCTCAATGGACGCGACTCCAGCCATGATGGCGCTTCTGGCCGTATCGTCCCAATACGCATGGGCAGCGACCTTGATATTCATTCGAGACGCTTCGTCGACAGCGGCTCGTATGTCGTTCTCTGTATAAACATACGGCTGATTGTCAACGATCAGCTTGATAACCTTGGCTCCGAAATGAACGTTTTGCCGGACAGCCTTACGAAGCTCCTCCGGAGTATCCGCAAAAAAATATTCCGGTTCTGCCAGATCAGGTTTTTCCGGTTGCAAGTGGAACTGGCCCCCAAACGGCGCAATGAGGCGACCTGAGTTGATAATCTTGGGACCCGGAATCCATCCCTCTTCGATCGCACGACGAAGATCGGTATCGGCATAATTACCGGCATTCCCGACGTCACGTATCGTCGTGAAACCAGTTTCGAGCATGGATCTCGAATTGGTGACTCCCTGAATAGCGCGATAAGGAGTGGGCTCCAGAAGAGTCGTGAAGTAGTACGCCCCGAAATCTCTCCTCGCCTGACGCGTAAGTGCCATGTGAGTGTGCGATTCTATCAAGCCCGGGAGGACATATGAATCGCTGAGATCAACGACACGAGCATCAGCTGGGATGTCGACGTCTTCGCCCATCGCACTGATGATACCGTCCGTGACCAATATGATTTGGTTGTCGCGGATCGTGCTCGATTCCACGTCCACCACGTGACCGGCCCGTATAACGACATTTTGTGCTGCCGAGGCCGAGATGATGAAACAAAGTGCGACGAGGGAAAGAAAGGTCTTCATATCGGTCACCATTCGGGTGGGAATTAAGGATGGGCCTGAGGTAGGGAATCATAGTAACAGATTCTCTTATCACTTGACAACCCTCGGGCAATTGATTATAATGGTAACCATATGGTTACCAATACACATACAACTATTCACAGAAACGCCCACAACCTGGACCAAACGTTCGGGGCTCTGGCCGACTCGACGCGCCGCGCAATTCTCGTGCGACTAGCGAGTGGCGAGGCAACGGTGGGCGAGTTAGCCTGGCCGTTTGAAATATCCCGCCCGGCCATATCCAAACATCTTCGTGTTCTGGAAAACGCAGGACTCGTCCGGCGAACCGTTGATGGAAGGATTAGCCGATGTGAGCTGGATGCCGCTCCGATGCGCGATGCTTCGGAGTGGGTAGAGTTTTACCGCAAATATTGGGAGGGTCAGCTCGACCTCCTGGCCAGCTATTTCAACGAAAAGAAGAAAACCACTAACGAGGAAAAAGAGAAATGAGTGTCGAAACCACATCATCATTAAAATTGTCCAGGATCATCAACGGAACCCGAGAGGACGTATTCGATGCATGGACCAACCCTGAGCAGATCAAACAGTGGGCGGCGCCGGAGGGGATTACGGTCGAGCAATCTGACGTTGATCTGCGCGAAGGAGGAGAATACCTCCTTCTAATGCATGCCCCGGAGGACAAGATTCATACGGCTTTCGGAACCTACAAAGAAGTAGACCGACCGTCGAAACTGGTCTACAGTTGGGACTGGAAGGAAGAAGATTCCCAGATGGGCGATACGCTTGTGACCGTCGAATTTAATGCGATGGGTGAGACCACTGAGGTGGTCATTACCCACGAATTCTTCCCAAACGACGAGGTTCGGGACGGCCACGACATGGGCTGGACGAGTTGCCTCAACCAGCTCGAACAGCTGTTCGTCTAATCGTCAGACTGTTGTTGTAATTCAGCGAGAGCCTCCAGCACTTCACCGCTGTGAGGATTCGGATTCACGCCAAGGAACACCTTTGCCACGACGCCTTCTGGGTCGATGACGAAGGTGTTTCTTGCTGACATTTTAACGTCACCGACTCCTCGTAGCGAGCCGTACTCTTCGGAAACAGTTGTTTCTGAATCTGAAAGCAGCTTAAACGTCAACCCCTCTTTGGCGCAGAAATCTTTATGGCTCTCGGCGCTGTCGACGCTGACTCCTAAGATCACCGTGTTGATTTCTTCGTATTTTTCCAGGTCACGCTGGAAATTTTTGGCCTGGATCGTACAGCCGCGAGTGAAATCTCTCGGGTAGAAATAGAGCACGACCCATTGTTCGCGATAGTCAACCAAGCTGACCTCGGTTCCTTCGTTGGAAACAAGCGTGAACTCAGGGGCGGGATCACCCACTTCTGGCGGATCTCCGATGGGCGTCCAAGCGACCCAAAACAGGCCTGCTAGTGCTAAGACGACGCCAAGTGCGATGAAACGAAACTTCTTCATGGTTCTTCGTGGGGAAGGAAGAGTGGAATGATGGTCTGAGGAATGCGAAAACCGAAGATGGGGAGCTTGGTTCCATCTGGCTACGACGTAGCGCTATTGCAACTCAGAGCGGAATCCCGTTATTTGTGGGCCCATCGCGCGCAAGATTCATGAAAGGCGTCACCCTAAATCACCACGAAATACTCGACCTCGTACGAGAATGATCAGATGATCGGCCAAACCATTTCTCACTACCGGATCGAAGAGCAGCTCGGCGAGGGCGGGATGGGGATCGTGTATCGAGCCGTAGATACCAAACTCGATCGAGACGTAGCCCTCAAGTTTCTTCCACCACGCCTCTCGACTGATCCGGAAGCGAAAGCTCGATTTGTACAGGAAGCCAAGGCAGCCTCAGGCCTCGATCATCCCAATATCTGTACGATTTACGACATCGGTGAAGCTGATGATGGCGGTCTATTCATTGTGATGGCTTTTTACGAAGGCCAGACGCTCAAGTACGAACTGCAGAGCGGAGCCATGGCGCCTGATCGCGCCGCTTCCATTGCCGCTCAAATCGCGGATGGTTTGAGAAAGGCGCACGGCGCCAACATGGTCCACCGAGACATCAAGCCGGCGAACATCATGGTCACGTCCGAAGGCCGGGTTAAGATTCTGGATTTTGGAGTAGCCAAGCTGGCGGGAGGAGCTGACCTTACGAAAGCAGGCTCGACGGTTGGAACCACAGCGTATATGAGCCCGGAGCAGGCTCGGGGAGAACTCGTCGACGCGAGGGCAGATTTATGGTCTCTAGGAGTTCTTCTCTACGAAATGCTCTCGGGTGAAAAGCCGTTTGGAGGCGAGTATGATCAGGCTGTGTTCTATTCCGTACTCAATGAGAATCCCAAACCACTGCCTGGTGTCGTACCAGGAGAGCTGGCCAAAGTCGTCGAGAAACTGCTTGAAAAGTCGCCCGACGACCGATTTCAATCTGCAAATGAGGTGCTGACCGCGCTTGAACCTTGGGCTGATTCTCGAATACGAACGGCTGTACATCAAACGACCGTCACAGCACCGCCGCTTATTCCGAATCGCCTGGCAGCGTTGGCAGGAGGAATATTGCTGATCGCGGTGCTGATATGGCTCTTCGTTCCGATGGGTGGGCAGGTGGCCGCCCCTGAGGATGAATTTGACCGCATTGCGGTTCTGCCTTTCAAGGTCCAGGGTGACGAAAGCCTTGCCTATCTCCGTGACGGCATGGTGACCATCTTAAGCGGTATGCTGGACGGAGCTGGACCCATTCGAAGCATTGATGCGAATCGGGTAACCGGCTACGTGGAGCGCCATCCTGATTTCGTAATCGATCCAGAAGGAGGCCAGACGATCGCAGCAGAGCTGGGCGCCACCCGATACGTGATTGGAACCGTGGTGCAGGCGGGATCGGAAAGGCAACTCGAAGCCACGCTCTACGATGCCAATGGTGCCAGTCTGGCAATCGCGCAGTCCATGTTCACCGGGGACAATACGTTCATGCCTGCGGTCGACGCATTGGCGCGCCAGCTCATTGGTAGCCAATTGGAAAATCCAGACACCCAGCTGCCGACGCTGGCTTCTGAAACAACCAATTCAGTATCCGCGCTGAAAAGCTACCTTCTTGCAGAGCAGGCGCTCCGGAACGGCGACTGGGATTTAGCGATCGACCTGTCGCTTGCCGCCACCCGGGAGGATTCCACATTCGCCCTCGCCTGGTTCGCACTCTCCGAAGCCTATGGTTGGGTGTCTGATTTCGATGCTGGGAGAGAGGCAATGTTTGAAGCATACAAATACGTGGACCGCCTCGAAGGCAGTCTGCGCTTGCTCATCGAAGGTACATACGCCTTCGAGGCAGCGAAACCACATGACGCCGAGCGAATATTCAGGCGGATGGTCCGTGAGTATCCAAACGATGTGCGCGCTATCGCTGGGTTGGCGGAGCTGCTTTTCCACTTCAATCCATGGTTTGTCCGTGAAGGGGATCCACTTCGAGAATCATGGGACCTTTTCAATCAGGTTATCGAACTGGATCCGACCAATCAAGAATATCGGGAGCATCTCGCGCAGCTCGCGGTCAGATATGGGGGAGCTGTCCAACTGGACTCGCTCATTGCTCGCGTTCAAGGGGACAAATCGTACTACGCGAACCGCCTGGAATTCCTAACCGAAAACAGACAGGACGCCAAAGCGTTTCTGGCGAATGGTCCAGATTGGACGACTGTGCGTGTTTATGCTTGGTATGCTTATTTTGACGACAACTTCGCCGTAGCGACTGAACTATACGACTACCTGCTGGAGAATCGATTCGATTTCTCCACCGTCTTCATGACGCTCCCGACACTTATCCCATTTAACCGCGCATCAGCAGGGCGGATCAAGACCCGAAATAGCTATTATGAAGAGTTTCGATCACCTGAATTGCAGGCCCATGAGCTCGCAAGCCGTGTTTTTGATGCCATACTACCGGGCTTCGAATGCTGTGCCGATGATTTGGAAGTATTGGAAGCTGATCTAAAGCGATTTGATGCTGCTGAGTTAGACACTTCTTCCTTGGAGTTCTTTGCTTGGCACGACGCAGCAAGGGATTACCTGCTCGGTCTTATCAGTTGGAAGAAGGGTGACGATGCCGCATTGCAGACGTATGCAGATCGTTTCGACACGGCGTGGTCAGGCGAGGGCCCGATTGTAGCCTCGTTCGGGCACGAACTTCGGGGTCTTGTCGCTTGGCGAAAAGGTGATCTAAAAGGAGCGCTCGGACACTTTGAGGGTGTATTAGGGGATTTCAACTGGCTTCAGATGGTCAATACGCTTCCAGGGCGAGCGACCCACTTCTGGTTTACCGCCGAGATCATGATCGAGTTGGGTCGATACGAGGACGCGATAAGGTATTTGGATTATACCTATCGATTTTTCTCTTATGCACAGTGGCGCGGTCCAAGCGTCATCCGGCAAGGAGAAATCTACGAATTGATGGGAGACCTTGAAGCGGCGATCGAGCGCTACGAACGAATCCAAAAAATCTGGTCTGGTGCTGACGAAGAGTTGCAGCCGCAACTTGTCCAGGCTCGCGCTCGAAGGGATGAGCTACTAATACGACTTGGCCGCGAGTCGGCCGACTTACCGGTACCCGGACCTAGCAACTGACTATTGACCCATCCCCACGATGTCCTCAACTACATCGTGAAGCGCATCCCAGATCTCGTCGTCGTAGTGGTTCCAGTAGTTGCCATTTCTGGAACCATTTCTGGAACCATGGCCATGACGATCGCGGAGCAGATCTCGCATATCGATATCGTCCAGGTCCATGCTCTTTAGGTCATCGACAAAGAGTCTGTTCACCCGAAGGATTTTCATGGCGACGAGTCTGTCCGGCGTGAAATTCGAAAGCCCCAGCCGCTCCATCTTGTCGCGGTAGCGCACATCGATATCGTATATCCGCAGTCTCAGCGCCCGGTCAGGCGTCAGCGAATCAAACCCCAGCTCTTTCATTTCGCGCATAAAGCGGGCGTTGATCCTGTGGATGCGAAAAGAAATCAATTCGTCTGCTGTCAAATCCGGAAATCCGAGTTCCTCCATTTCGTCAATGAAGTCGGTGTCTACTCCATGAATCCTGAACGAGAGCAATTCATCGGCATCTAGGTCGGCGAATCCGAGTTCGGCCATTTCTCGAATAAAAGACGGTTTCACGCCATGAATTCTGAAAGACACGGCTTCGTCGGCGTCAAGCTCGAATCCCAGAGATTCCATTTCGGCCAGAAAATACCCATTCACGCCATGGATCTTGAAAGAGACCAGATCATCCCCCGAGAGATATCCAAGGTCCAACCCGCGCATCTCTTCTACGTATCGGGGCGAAACACCATGAATCCGGAAGGAAATCAAATCGTCCGCCGATAGACGACCCATCTCCAGTTCACTCATCTTCTCGATAAACCGCGCGGTAACGCCGTGAATACGAAAGGAAATGAGCTCATCCGCATCCAGATTGTCGTAACCGAGCTCTGACATCGACCGCACGAACGAATCGGTAACGCCGTGAATCCTGAAGGCTCGACGTTCATACCTGGTTTCTGCAATCGATTCCGCGGTTTGCGCAGAAACTGAAGCTGGCAAGAACGAAACAGAAAGGACTAAACACGCGGTCGCGAATAAGACAAATCGGGATTTCATGACTGGTATCGTACGTAGTTTCAATATGTGCTAGATTTCTAGCATAACGGATGGATGTGGAAATGGTTACATCCGATGGTTGGACAATCTATAATTACGCTTGGTTGGCTGACAACGACATGCTAGACGAAGAACGGCAATCGTATTTGTTTGCCGATGTTGTGTTCAACTGAATCGAGGACCCGAAAGAAAGGGGCTAGGACACACGAATAACTCTATATCGCGATCAGCGGGATTTGCTTACGCTCGCCCAAGTGCGCGCTTCCACCATTTCTTGCTGTTCGCGCGAGCGATCGCTTCGTCTCGTCTGGCCTTTTCTGCCGCAGCTTCCGTTTCTTCCAATTCGGCAATTTCTTTCAGGCGAATGGTTCCGGTCTCTTGAATTTCGGAGATGCTTACTCCTGGATCGCCATTCGGCTTGGAGACGAGTACATGGCCTTTCTCCTGGAGCTGCATAGCCATGGCCCAGACATGATCGTTCATGAATCCGGGAATCTTGGCGCTTCCGTGTGTTCTTGTTTTTGGATGGGCCGTTGCAGATGCCGCATATTCTAAAATTGCTTTCTCAAGAACTGTCTGGTAATCCAACGAAGTCACCTGATTGTCTGCGTGAAAGCCGTGTGCTACGGCGATGCATGATCAGAGTTACAGGGAAAATGAGAATGTAAGTTTCTCCCTTTTACAGACGCGGTGGTACATAGAGGAACCGACCTAAACGATTCTCTTCACCAGGGCTAATCGCATCGAGCCGGTAGACCACCCATACCCACTTGCCGAGGAGGTCTTGCTCTAACCCGTTGATGTGCTTACCCTTGAGTGAGAACAGTCTGTAGAAATAGAAGCCCACACCGAATAAGCTGCCTGTTTCAGGCTCAGACGACGTGCTTATTGCCCACGACGCACCATTTAGAGGACCAATGAGACCCGATAAAAAAATCCAGTTCCAGCTTTTTTACATCATGTTATTCGCTGTCTCAACAGGGACGGTATTCGCTCAGCAAAACTTCGACGACGTTGAAATTCAGGCCATTCCGGTCGCGGACGGAATTTATATGCTCACCGGTTCTGGAGGAAACCTCGGCCTTTCAGTTGGAGATGAAGGTGCGTTCCTGATAGACGATCAGTTCGCGCCGTTAACCGAGAAAATTTTATTAGCGATCAAAGAACAAACTGACCACCAAGTTCAGTTCGTAGTCAATACACATTGGCACGGCGATCATACCGGAGGGAATGAAAGTATGGGCGAGGCTGGTGCCATAATCGTGGCCCACGAAAACGTGCGGAAGCAGATGACCGTCGATCATTTCCTGGCCGCGTTCAACAGTACAACACCGGCGTCACCTGAAAGCGCACTACCAGTCGTCACATTTACGGAATCGGTAACGTTTCACTGGAATGGGGACGAAATTCGAGTTTTTCATGTAGATCCGGCGCACACGGACGGCGATTCGGTCATTCACTTCAAGAGATCGAACGTGATTCATGCAGGGGATGTCTTTTTCAACGGGATGTATCCATTTTTCGACACATCGACCGGTGGATCGCTTGGCGGAATGATGGCGGCGACAGCCCGGATACTCGAGCACACGAACGATGAAACGAAGATTATCCCGGGCCACGGTGCGCTTGCAGGTAGGATGGAGTTAGAGCAGTATTACGAAATGCTCGTTACCGCGCGCGATCTGATTAAGGAGCATGTGGACGCTGGGAAATCCCGCGATGAGGTCATCGCAGCAAAGCCGACCGAGACCTTGGATGCCACGTGGGGAGGAGGCTTTCTCCCGCCAGACATGTGGGTTGGCATCGTCTATGACGGAATGCAACTCTTTTCGACCGGGGTCGGAGAGTAGCAACGCAGGTGTTTTTATCTCTTTAATCGGTCTGTTAGTGATGGACGAGCGTCTCGTTCGCATCAGCACCCCTTGATCCTAGATCAAGTGTCCGCTGTGGAGAAGTCGGTCCAGGATGGCGTCAGCGATCGTCGCTTTGCTGCGGCGGCGGCTTTCCTATTCTACGCTCAAGTACGAACCCTTCTCGGGGTAAGGCTCCCGGTAATGTCTACTTGTCGGGAGTCATTTTGGGTATGATGGTCGCGTTAATCACCTTGTTAACAGATGCCTCGTTCATTCCTGCTTCGTCAATTCCAGACTCAGCGTAATGGTAATGTCTCGTCCGGCGATAAGCCCTCCCACTTCGGTTAGACGATCAAAATTCAGGTGATAATCAAACCGATCTAATACGGCACTTAGTTCGAATCCCGCCCTTTTACCTCCTTGTGTTTCAATGGCACCCAGGAAGGTCCCTTCCAATACGAACTCCTTTGTCACATCCTTAATCGTCAAATCTCCCACAAGCTCGAATTCATCTCCATCTACGTTTCGAATCTCTTTACTCGTAAATGTTATCTGCGGATACGTTACAGCATCAAAAAAGTCAGATGAACGAAGATGATTGTCTCTGCGCTCCACTCCGGTTTCAAGACTTTCAACTTCAATAGTTGCCGACACTTCCAACGTGTTTAAATCCGACTCGTCAAACTCAATCGTAGCGCTGAACGTCTTGAAGTCGCCGCGCACTTTGAACATTCCCATGTGCCGGGCGCTAAAGCCGACTTCCGAATGATTATAATCAACCGACCACGACGCTCTGTCGTCTGACATGTTGATGGCGGGAGAGGATTCTGATTTCTCAATGGATTGGAATCTGAAGCCGGATAAAAGGACGATTAGTGCGGCTAAACCAATAATTTTTAAATGGTTACTCATCATGGCAATTGAAGTGTTGTTGTGACCAATGTTTAGGCGTTCGAAAGCTGCTAGCAGCGCGACGACGGAAGGTACGATCTATGTCAACTTCGACGCGTGTTCGTTACCACCAGTTTGATGCTCGTAATACGCTGCTACGACTTGATCGACCACCTCGGTAGGGATATTTCGTTGTTGGATGGTACTCTCGATTAAAACCCCCTCACCCACCGGACATCAGCTGAGCGAGGTGTGTCTTAGGAGGCTTTCCAGTGAACTTAGTGGCGATCGCATTAGCGCCGTATAATGTAGAAATACACAAATCAACTCGATTCTAAGAGTGATGGTTGTTCCACGAGGCTCCGAACCACATCGTGACATCGGGACTTTCTGGTTCTACCGTAGTGGGTAATCAAGTAACGCGACTGGCGGACGCACCCAGTGTTCGTCGATTATCGACCACAGGTTACATGTTCAAAGCAGTAGGGCAGTCATGAGTGGAGGCATGTGTTACAGTTTCGACGATCTGTTCCGCGCTGTAAAGCGTCGTGATATGACCGAGTCCGAGGCACGTCAGTTCAGGAATATGACTCAAGACGAGAAGAACAGAATGGTGAAACAATTGGTCAATCAATCCGACGGTGCCTTCAAGTCCGAAGATCGCGTCGGGTCAGATGGGCGGACATATACGGCATTCGAGGCCACACGTGATTTCGAGATGGAGCAACGCCGGCGCGTCTAGGTATCAAGCCATATAAGCCGGTCAAGTGTTATGATATCGCCGAACCCGACCACTGAGGATTAAGAATTGAAAAGTACAATCGGCAGGAAAATAGCCGCCGTGATGGCGACCTTGGCTCGGTCGGCTTCGTATTAATTGCAGATCCTCGAGCAGTTTCGGGCATTCGCCTACGAACTGCGGAAGCGAGAATCATCCGAGAAATATTCCGACAGAATCGAGAGAGTTGTCCCGATGCTGAGGCTCGAGTGACGACAGGAAAGATAACGGAGGGGCACGTAGCGCCAGCTCTTTAGATCTTTCACCAGCTTTCCTGTCCGCTGATTCGAAACCCGCCTCCGGAGTTTCGTACCATTCCGCCGCCACCACTATGGACGCCCCTGTAAACCAATCCGGCACTGCCCGTGTCTATCGCGGCAAATCAGGTGCCTGATGTTCTCGATGACAGAACCCGTTCTTGCTGATGTGGCTACCGGCCACGCTCAGATTTCGTTTCGTGAAGTCGTAGAGACGCACAAGCGTTCTATCTACTTCCTCGCCCTCGATCTGACGGGAAATCATCACGATGCTGAAGATTTGTCGCAAGATGCGTTCATCAAAGCGCACCGAGGGCTGAAAAGCTTTCGCGGGGAGGCGCAGATGTACACCTGGCTTCGACGTATCACCGTGAATACCTATTTGAATAAGCGCCGCAAGAAGGCGATCTCGTTTATGAGGTTTTTCGGAGATGAAGACGAGCCCGAGCACACGCCGTCCGATGAGTTGGCACCTGATAGGTCGGCGGAGAGGGGGATTTTGCGGCAACACGTTGAGCGCGCGCTTGACACGCTTTCTCCTCGTGAGAAGAGTGCGTTTGTGCTTCGGCACTACCGTGATCTCTCCGTGAAGGAAGTGGCGTCTTCGATGGAAGTCGCCGACGGAACCGTAAAGAGCTTGCTCTTTCGTGCCACACAAAAACTGCAGAAGGAATTGGCCTATTTGCAGAACGAAATTGACAGAAGCTGATGGAGACCCTAACGGGTTCGACTCGTGAAAGTCCGCAATAATATGGTCTGTAAAAACTACATATCGCTGATTACTGAAGTGGCTTCCGGTGCAGCCGGAGAGGGAGACCGGCTCCACCTGGAAGAACACACGTCGACCTGCGACAGCTGCGCCACCGAGTATGCTCGGTTGACTTCGCTATTGGCAATGGCTCGACTCGAACAGGCAGATCCGGGCGACGCCTATTGGCAGAGTTATTACGCAGGAATCATGGAGCGAATCGATGGCAAGCCGTCGCATCCACAAAATTCGGAGATGCAGCCCGCAGGGACTACCGGTGGCGAATTGCGTCAACGACTGGACCGCCTGACTGATCTGCTCGTCCCGCGTCACCGCTGGGCAACGAAGTTCGTAACGCAGTTGGCTTTGGCTGTTCTGCTCGTCGTTACCGGTGTCCTTCTGGGGCGCACTTTTCTGAGTCCGGCTGAGAACGATCGGATTCTGGCCGAAAACGAACGTCTTGGAGCTGACATACAGCAAGCAGCGCTTGAAATGAGGGCGCATGCCTATTTGGACCGTTCGAAAACGCTTCTGCTGGCACTCGTCAATTTCGACGTGGAAGAAGATGATCCGAGTACGCTCAATTTCGGTCGGCGTCAGGCGATGGCCGGCGATCTGGTTCGTGAAGCCAGCTTTTTGCAGGAACGACTTTCGACCGCGGAGCATCAGCGCCTCCGGAGGCTCGTTGCCGACCTCGAAGTCATTCTTATTCAGATCGCGAACATAGAATCGGCCTTCGATGTGCCCGAAATCGAAATCATACAAAGCGGAGTCAACCGCAAGGCCATCCTATTTAAAATAGAAGTAGAAGAAATGCGGCGTGACCAAGTCGCAATGTCAGCCACGAGAAGCGCGACAGCGACTTCATCGGTCTGACCATAAACGAATCAATAGATATGAAACGGAAGAACAATACTCGCCTCTTTTCAGCTGCGCTCCTCTCGTTCGTTCTGGTAACGAGTGTGTCCGCACAAGATGCGTATGAGTCGGCTTATCAGGCGGCCAACGACCTTATTCTGGATGGAAATTGGTCGCAAGCGATTACGGCCTTTCAGAGTTTCCTTCGAGACAACCGAAGTGGACGACGTACGGACGATGCGAGCTTTTTTATTTGTTACGCCCACGACAAACGGAGTCCGGGCTCGGAGACCGCTTTTAACTGTTTCGACGAATTTTTGGGCGATCACGGTCGGTCCACCTACGCCGACGATGCCCAAAGAAGTTTAATTCGGATTGGGCAGCGACTCGCCCGGGAGGGGAATCCTGAATACGGCGAACGGATTCGTTCGCTTCGCCAGGCAGACGACGAAGAGGTGGCGATTGCAGCACTGTATGCCTTACAGAATATCGGCGACGACGAGGCGCTCTCGACGATGATGAGCCTTTTCGATCGCACGAAAAGCGAGAAAATACAGAAAAAAATTGTCTACGCGATGGCCCATTTCGAGACGACCGAAGTCGTGGACAAGCTGATCGAAATCGCAACGGGTGAGGCTTCCGTAGAGATTAGAAAGAGTGCGGTCTACGCCCTGTCCAGTCACGGCGATGATCGATATGTGGTCTCTGCCCTGAACAGTATCGTTGACTCGGATGCGGATACTGAGATACGGAAGGCTGCGCTGCACGCGATGAGCAATACGGATGTCTCCGATGTGGTGCCGATGCTGGAAGCCATCGCGATGAACGAAGCGAATGGGGAGCTGGCGAAGGCAGCAGCATACGCTTTGGGAAATGTCCAAACGCGCGAGGCCGGGGAAGCGCTTAAGAATATCATGATGAATGCTCGCCTGACCGCAGCTAGAAAGGCGGCGCTGTACGCGATCGGGAATACAGATATGGCAGACCTCGTGTCCTTTGTCCGCGATGCAGCCATCAATGCCTCTGACGCAGAGTTGGGCAAAGCAGCTGCATACGCGTTAGGAAATTTCGACTCCAGCGATGCGAATGCAGCACTGGCGATGGTTCTTTCAAACGCACGGCTCACCGAGGTCAAGAAGGCGGCTCTTTATGCGCTTGGAAACCGCGACGCGGCTGCGGGACTTCCTCTTCTCCTTGAAGCAGCGCTCGAAAGCAGCGATGCCGAGCTCCAAAAAGCAGCGGTGTATGCGATCGGAAACGTAGACGGCCGGGAAGCATCCGATGCGCTCCGGAGCATCTTTGATCGCTCCGAGCATTCCGAAGTGCGCAAGGCGGTGATCTATGCGATCGGCAACCAGGAGGACGAAAGCTCGAGAGTATTTCTTCTAAGCATAGCTATCGGCCACTCAGACACCGAGGTCGCCAAAGCTGCGGTCTATGCGCTTGCTAATTCGCTCGATGAGGAGGGAATTGCCCTACTCGGTGAGATTCTCGAAAGTTCAGAAGATGCAGAAGTAAAGCGGGTGGTCATTTTCGCTATAGGAAATACGAATGACGATTCCGCGGTGGGTCTTCTGATCAACGTCATTCAAAACAATTTAAATATGCGCGTGCGAACGGCAGCGGTGCAAGCGCTTGGAAACATCGGAACGCCCGCTGCCAAACAGGCCCTGCTCGACATCCTCGAGGGCGGTCAGAACGGCTAATCAACATTCAATGCACTAGAAAAATGGAACGAACAAGACAAATGCTCGCCATATCCATTCTGGGCGCCTTTGGCCTGCTTGCAGCCATGCCCTTTATCGGCATTCATCCTGGAGAAATTGCACGCGATGCAATTGCTTCCTTTAAGGGATCCTCTTTAGAACACGAACAAGTCGCTGACTATGAATCCGTAGGCTATGATTTTGGTGCGATAGAAAACGAAGACCCTGAAATCGCAAAGGCTGCGGTCTATGCGCTGGCCAATTCACTGGGCGACGAAGAGATCAGCATGCTCTTCCCGCTCGTGGAGAAAGACCTCCACGTTGAAGTGCAGAAAGCTGCTCTCTACGCGATTGGGAATCATGACACCGCCGAAGTCAAGAAATTTCTGACGCACATCGCGCTCACGCATGAAAACGTTGACTTGGCAAAGGCAGCAACGTATGCCCTGTCCAACTCTCTCGATGATGATGAAGTCGAGCCGCTTCTCAAGATTCTTCGCGATGCTTCGGACGCCGAGGTGCGCAAAGCGGCGCTCTATCAAATCGGGAACGCTGAAAGCAATGAAGCCGTCGCGGCGTTGGTATCTGTGATTGAGAACGAGGACGAGGCAGAGCTCCAAAAAGCCGCCATCTATGCGCTGGCAAACACCGATATGGAAAGCGCAGCCGATGCGCTGATAAAGGTATTGAAATCGGATGCGCCGACCGAAGTCCGGAAAGCAGCCGTTCATTCACTAGGCAACATGGATACCGACAAGGCCCGTCGCGCTTTGATCGATCTGCTTGAGAATCAATAAGGTCATGAAGTTCATTCGCATCGCACTGATATTCATTGGAATCGCGGTTTTTGTACAGAATTCGAACGCTCAGAGGGTCACGCACTACGAGGGTAATGGCTCGCTTGGCGAGGCATATGCCTGGGCGCTGGGTGAGTCGCGGTCTCTTCAGGATTCCGACGGATTCTATGTCGCGTACAGCTTCTCTCGAATGATGTGTGAGCACTGCTACTCAGGGACCCGCTACGATAGTGAGTGGGACCGTCTCCCGAGCGTGCAGGAAATCGTAACGGGTAATCGAATGGATAAGGCGGCTCGCACGATCCAGGAAGCCGCCAGACGCGAACTCGACAAGCATGAGAGAGCGGATAAAATTGTCAGAAAAGAGATAGCAGTACTGATCGAGTTCGATCGAAACGGTCGCGTACCGACCGATTTTGATGTGACCAATATGATGTCTTCGTTCGATTTCGGGAATCGCTCTTTGCTCTGGCTGGGCTCCGCGAGTGACAAGGAGAGTATCGAGCTGATGGCGTCGATCTACGACTCAGGTGCTACGACGGATGCTAGGAAGGGTGCAATCTGGGGTGTGGGAATGCACGATGCACCGCACCTCGCAATTCCGTTCCTGAGTGACGTCCTCACGAGTCGCGCATCCGATGAGTTCAGAAAGTCGGCTGCATATGGTTTGGGCAATCAAGAGGTGGATCGTTCGCTTCGATTGCTTCGCTCGACCGTGTTTGGCGATCGATCGGGTGAAGTATCCAAAGCAGCCGTCTACGCCATGGGGAATATGGATCTCAGTGATGCGACCAAAGCGCTTGAAGAGATCGTGACAGCAGGTGACCGGCTCACCGTAGAGACAAGAAAAGCCGCGCTATACGCCCTCGGAAACAGAGACGAACGAGCAGCGCTTACGACGCTCAAGCATGTTGCTCTGGGTGATCACGAAGTCGAAATACAGAAGGCTGCAACGTATGCAATAGGCAACATTGATTTGGAGGGTGCGGTGGAGGCACTCGCCGAAATTCTAGATGATGCACCTAAAGTAGAAGTTCAAAAAGCAGCGCTTTATGCCATAAGCAACAACGATCAAGCCGACGCCGTCAAGTTTTTGAAGTCGACGGCGGTCTCGTCTGAATCTAGTGAGCTGGCCAAAGCAGCGGTCTATGCGCTTTCCAATGCAGTAGATGAAAATGATGTCAGCCCGCTCATGGATGTGCTTCGAGAATCCGAGTTTTCCGAAGTCCGAAAAGCGGCCGTGTATTCCATTGGTAATCACGAGGGCTCTGCAGCGCTCGAGGCTTTGAAATTTGTTCTCGAGAACGACACCAGTACTGAGGTCCGCAAAGCGGCCGTGCATGCTCTTGGCAACATGGACTCGGACGAGGCACGCCGGGTCCTGTTAAGTCTTATCACGGATGCGAAGTAGTTATGAGTAGATCCTTCATCGCCCTCTGGATGCTCGCTGTGATCGCGTTCCTGGCGCCGGTCACCAAAGCGCAGACGGTTTTTCGACACTCGAATCCGACCACTTCGCTTGAGGACCGATTTGAGTGGGCTCACCAGGAGGCGAGGCAACAAGGCGTCGACGTGTATTGGATCGTCTACAGTATCCAGCGGAAGATGAACGAAGATTCCTGGATGGGCCACTTCTCACACGATTGGAGAGATATGCCAACGCTCGCGGAAATCTTAACGGGTCGAGGCGTCGAAAAAGAAGAGTCTATTCGCCAGGCCGCCCAACAAGCACTCAACCGGGCCAATCAGAAGAGATCCGAGAGGATGGTTGAAAAAGTAGTGGTGATCCTTCAACAATTCCGGACAGGAGAACTGATCGAGGTGAACCAATCCAATATCGAGTTGGCCTATGATTTCGAAAATCAGGGGGTGTTTTGGTTGGCGGGTGCTCGGGATGGAGAGAGTATTACCATCCTCATCGACGAATACGGTGACGCATCTAATACGGATGTTTCGGAAGACCTGGTGTCAGCCGTCGGAGTTCATGACGACCTCACGCTTGTCAGACCATTCCTGATCGGCGTGATCGAAAGTCGGGCGCACAGCGATGTTCGCCAACGTGCTGTGTTCTGGATGAGCCGACATGCGTCGATGGAGACGGTACGTTACCTCGATCAGTTGGCGGAAAAAGACAGATCCGAGGATGTCCGCGAGAGCGCTGTCTTTTCACTGAGCCGAATCGAGTTGGATGGTGTTCTTGACCGGCTCATTCGCCTGGCGAGATATGCAGATGACGAGGAAATACGTGAAGAAGCCCGATTTTGGCTCGGACAAAGGGCTTCCGCCATACTTTTGGGAGAAGTTGACGATGACGGCGAAAAGTCACAACTACAAAAGCAGGCGGTGTTCGCACTCACTCAAATGGACGACGAAGGGGTCGATGAGCTGATAAGGCTCGCTCAAACCCATTCGAATCCCGTCGTTAGAAAACAGGCCATTTTCTGGCTCGGACAGACAGAGTCGGATCGGGCACTGGACGCGATTATCGAGATGCTGAGGCCGGGATCATAGAGTGCCCTGGGAGCTGTCCACGCGTGCCCGTTGAACGTGAACTCGTGATCGTTCCGAATTGGGTGAAAAGCTTGGGCGGTTGACATTGACAGAGGACGTATTCACCGTACTCCTATGCGAATACGATAATCAGAGCGAGAAGAACTACCCAGACGACGATCTCAAGCCTTGGGATTGGTTTTTGATATCGAGAATGATAAAAAGATGCGGACAATTCTAGTCTGTTTTTAATTGTGCCCCGGAAAACGTAACAAGCATGCCGAAGGTGCTTGCAACACCCGAAAATTATCGAACGACTCTAACGTCCTACGCGATCTTCAAAATGGCTCGTCTGCGCTGCGTCAATGGGGTAAAAAGTCGGTTCACCTTGGATCGATTCGGGTCTTGCAGTACACTTAGGGCCGCTGAAATCTATTTGGATGATCTTTGCCCATGTATCATCGCTTCTGTGCCACGCTCATCACGCTTCTTCTAAGCGCATTCGTAGCTCAGGCCCAACCCGTTTTTTATGTAAACATTGATGCTACGGGCTCTAATACGGGCGATTCATGGGTCAATGCGTTCACCGACTTACAGAGCGCCCTGCAGATGGGGATGTACGGGGACGAGATTTGGGTCGCGGAAGGTATTTATAAACCGACCGTGCCGGTTGATCCGCTGGATGTAACGGATCCCGAAAAGAATATCCCGTTTCGGATCCTGAACGGGGTGCGACTCTTTGGTGGATTCATCGGTACAGAATCTACACGAGACCAGCGCGACTGGAAGGCCCATCCGACTATTCTTTCCGGCGATCTGCTCGGCGATGACAACGATAACATCGACCGGACTGAACCGACGCGAAGCGACAACAGCTGGCATGTCATATTCATGGGAGAAGTGGATTTAGGACCCGTAGATGAAACGACTACGGTCGACGGATTTACAATAACCGGTGGCAACGCCGACCCTCCGCTACCCAATCCTGACGACTCGGGCGGCGGACTCTGGGTCATCGGAGCCCATAACGAATTCTCGTCACCGATCCTACGCAACTTGATGGTTACGGCCAATACCGCCCATTTTGGAGGGGGAATGGGGTGCATATTTTCTGATCCGACTCTGAACAATGTTGACTTCGTAAATAACTCGGCCACCTCGGACGGGGGTGGAATGCATTCGCTTGTCTGTAACGCTTTACTGCGAAACGTTTACTTCGAGGATAATCACAGTCGTGAATTCGGAGGGGGGTTAATGAACAATCGGGGCGCGGCAAACATGATCGGTGTGACGTTCATCGACAATACAGCTGAATGGGGTGGGGGTGTCTATAACCTTCTCGACAATACGTATGTTGTCAATGCCTTCTTTGCAAACAACACAGCGATTGTTTCAGGAGGCGGTATGTACAATGATGAGAGCCCCGCCTCCGTAATGAACGCGATTTTTTCAGGTAACCGAACGCTTGATCCGGCCTTACGCGGAGGCGGTGGCATGGGCAATTTTCGCGAAACCCCATTTCTCACGAACAATGTTTTCTATGGCAATACGACTGCGCGTGACGGCGGCGCCATTTTTAACATCAACAGTGATCCGAGAATCGTGAACTCCATTTTATGGGGCAACCAGGCGGGTGGCCTGGAAGACGAGATCTTTAGCGGTGGTTTTCCCGCTCCCAGCCGTCGTGCCCTTGTCACTGCCAGTATTGTTCAGGGAGGTGTTCCTCAGAGCTCAGCCGACGGGGGTGGAAATTTCGACGAAGACCCCTTGTTCGTTGACCCGGACGGAGCAGATGATGTCATTGGGACCGCCGACGATAATTTTCATCTGACATTAGCCTCACCTGCCATTGACGCCGGACTTAATCAGGCTCTGTTGTTCGACGTATTGGATCTGGATGAGGACGGCGACACAAATGAAGGCGTTCCGATCGATTTCGAAGGCAAACAGCGAGTATTTAATGGACGCCGCGCTCTGTTTATAGTGGACTTGGGTGTGTACGAGTTCGGGGCTCCGGCGATCGGAGTTGAAATAGAAACGGACACGGCGGAACTGCCCGTTATACCTGTCTTCGTGGACGCCTATCCGAATCCTTTTCGAAACCAGGCGACACTTCGATATGCACTTCCGACCGACGGTCGTGTCATTCTAAAAGTGTACGATACGCTCGGCCGGGAGATCGCCACTTTGGTTGACCAGTATCTACCGGCCGGGACGCATGAAGCTCGATTCTCTTCTCCGGATCTGGCCAGCGGTCTATACCTGTACCATCTTGACGTCGGAGGTCGGACGGCGACCAAGAAGCTGATGCTCATCAGGTGATTTCTGTTCGGTGTGCTCGGTACAGCGAGTCCACCGAAACAACGAGGCCGCCTCCACACGCGACCCCACCCGCGTTCGCATAGCAGGTTCTCAAATTTGTCTGACGAAGGTCACTTTGTCGTTCAAATCCTACCTTCATCTGGAAAGCGGCGCCGAAAAGGTCCATGGGTGCGCGACTGGATGACGATTTTGACGACTACGACGACGGGGATATTTCATAAAGCAGACACGGGATTTTCATGGGGACGATAGCTGAACGAATCCGAGGGCTGCCCGGCTTCGTCTGGACGCTCTTTGCCCTCAGTATCGGAATTCTCCTGGGAGGTTTGTTTCCGCAGACACTGGCCCCACTGGCCAGGGCGACAACCTGGTTCATCCAGGTGGTCATCAAACTCGTCCCGATTTTGATTTTTGCCGCCTTGAGTCCCGCTGTCGCGAAGCTCGTACGACGAGGGCGTGCCGGAAAATTTGCAGGGGCCGTATTGGGATGGTATCTCCTCAGCTCGGTTCTCGCAGGCTTATTCGGGCTGGCGGTATCCTCGCTTTTGTTCGATATCCCCTTCTCCACCTCGTCGGAGGGTGCCTGGGCGGAGGTTCAACTGATGCTGTCAACACTGGGCGATCAGAGTGGCGCGTCGCTGCCGCTTTTGGCTATCGTAGGAGCCATTTTGACCGGGTTTGCCGCCGTCAAGATCGAACCGCTCTTTGCATTTCTGGCACGTATCGAAGCTCGGATTGGCCGGAGTGGACCCGCGCTGAGTTACGTCATGGTCCCCATTATTTTTTGTCTCGGTATTTCTATCGGCGTACGATTCGGCGCCAGCCTGGGCATGGCCCATTACCTGACAATGACACTGTATACGGCCCTCTTGTGCCTTTGCTGGTGGCTTTTCTACGTCTTCGTTGTGCTCAAGGGGTTAGCCAGGCAACCATTAAGAAGGCTCCTAAAAACCTATTACTTGCCGGTCGCCATATTTGCTGCCGGGACCTGCTCTTCCCTGGTGACGCTGCCCGTGAACCTGGCCCATGCAAAAAAATATGGCGTACGGGATGAAGCAGCTGATTTTATCATCCCATTCGGTGCCGTGATAAACCTCGATGCCAGTGCGCTAGCACATCTCGCCTATGCTCCCTTCGTTTTATCATACATCTTCGGAATTGAGATAAGTTGGGTCTTCTTGCTCGTGGCTTGGCCAGCGATCGTGCTGTTCACCATTGCTGCACCTGGACTGCCGGCAGGAATCGGCACCACTCTCTGGAGCGCCACGTTGTTTGCAAGTATGGTTGGGCTCGAAGAGCCGCTCGCCGGCGAACTGGTCACGACGTGGGTCGCTCTTTCGGGTGGACTGCCCGACATGTTCCGAACGGCCACTAATTGCACGAGCGACGGCTTTACTTCGATCGTTTTCAGCCAGTACTATGAGAAATATTTTTCATCAATCCCGAAAACCTAAGCCGTGCAAAAAGAACACCTGAAGCAGGGAGCCCGCAAACTTGTAGAAGTCAACGGACGTGTCACTGCCGCGGATAAGCTCGTAGTTATAACAGATTACACCATGCTGAACATTGCGGAATACATCATTGAGGCAGCCCGGGCGACCGGAGCCGAAGTGGTCACGTGTATCATGCCGATACGGCAAAGAGACGGACAGGAGCCTCCTACCGCTGTGGCCGCTGCCATGAAAGAAGCGACGGTTCTTTTTTCACCCGTGCGCTATTCGATTACACATACCCGAGCCATGCGAGCTGCGCTGGATAGCGGCACACGGGCTATTATAATGACGGCCTATACGGAGGACCTCCTCGAAAGTCCGGCGCTCTTGCAAACGGACTTTGTCGCCCAGGCTGACGTTTGCAGGCGCATTGGTGCCGCTTTTTCATCGGGTGATAGAGTGAAACTAACTTCGCCGAGGGGTACCGATCTGACGTTCTCGATCGAGGGTCGGACGGCGAACGTGCTGACCAATATCCCTGAGCCCGGCCAATTGGCCCCTGTACCCGGTATCGAGGTTAACGTCGTACCCATCACGGGTTCAGCTCAAGGTCGTCTGATAGCAGATGCCAGCGTGCCCTATCTGGGAATAGGAGTGCTCGACGAACCGATTACCTGCCAGATCGAAGATGGATATATCACAAACATGGAAGGCGGCGAACAGGCCCGGATCTTGAAGGCCGATCTGAATTCTCAAAACGACCGCAACTGCTTCAATGTGGCCGAGCTGGGTGTTGGCCTGAATCCGAACGCGCGACTCAACGGCACGATGCTAGACGATGAAGGTGTGATGGGCACCATTCATATCGGAATTGGCACCAGCCAGACTCTGGGCGGCGACGTGGTAGCACCGACCCACTACGACCTACTCATGTGGTCTCCGGAAATCGAGGTGGATGGGGTGGTCATTCAAAGAGATCAAGAGATTCTGATATAGCGTCGTCGACTTAACGAAAATTGCGAGCAACCTGATGCAGCCCGGAGCCGCAATCCTTGTCGATACCTGCGCCGGCGTGCCGATCAGAACCCATTTCGATGCGATCGTTCGCTCAACAACTATTCTCTTGGACCCAGAAGCTATCCAAAGATCCCCTTCAGCGTGAAGTAGAAAAACGCCGAAAGCAGAGCGCCGATGGGCAGCGTGACCACCCACGACAGAACGATTTTGCCGATGACTCTCAGGTCGATAGCTGCAATTCCGCGCGTAAGCCCGACCCCCAGGACAGCGCCCACGAGAATGTGAGTGGTTGACACCGGAAGACCCGTGCGCGACGCCAGTACGACGGTCGCAGCGGCTGCTAGTTCTGCCGAGAAGCCGCGTGTGGGAGTAAGTTCCGTGATCTTTTTACCGATGGTTTTCATCACCCGGTAACCCATGGTGGAGAGACCGACCACGATTCCAATTCCACCCAGAGCCAGTATCCAGATCGGCAATTTGGCTTCCTGAGCGACCTCTCCACCTGTCTGCACGATGCTGACGACAGCCGATAGCGGACCAATGCCGTTTGCGACATCGTTTGAACCATGTGCGAAAGCCATCGCGCACGCCGTAAATACCTGCATTGGAGCAAAAACTCTCTCGACACCGGCGAATCGCGATGCTTCATCGGTCGTGGGATCGTGCTCCTTTTTCCGGACAAAGAGCCAGGCCAGGAAGGCAACCAGGAGACCGATCACGATTGACCAGACAAAACTCATTCCAGTCGTCAATTCAACATCCAGGTGCTTCAGGCCCTTAAACAGCGTGACGAGGGCGATCAGGAATCCGACCATGAAAACGTAAATAGGACCCCATTTTTTAGCGTTTTCGAATGGATTTTTCGTATCCAGGATCAGTCTTCGAATACTGATCATGATCATGAAGGCGATCGAACCTCCAACCAGAGGAGAAATTACCCAGCTGGCAGCGATCTGCCAGACCTTATCCCAATGGACGGCATCTGGTCCGATTCCAACCAGCGCAAACCCAACCAGAGCACCGATAATTGAATGCGTCGTTGACACGGGCCAGCCCTTGGCGGAAGCGATCATGAGCCACAGCCCTGCCGCCAGAAGCGATGCCAGCATACCAAAAACGAGCAGTTCCGGGTTATCCAGTATGGGTGTTGGATCAATGATGCCTTTTCGAACGGTCTCCGTCACGTGGCCACCAGCGAGAATGACACCGCCGAACTCGAATATGGCTGCGATCAGAATGGCCTGTTTTACCGTGATCGCTTTCGAGCCCACGGATGTGCCCATTGCGTTGGCAACGTCGTTCGCCCCGATACCCCACGTCATGTAGAGCCCGAAGAGGGCGGCTAATCCGATGAACCAAACACCATAAATCGTAATCACGTCCATAAGGCAGGCACTGGTTAGACGATGAAATTTATCTGGCAATCATGAGGCGTAATCGATTTCCGACCTTTTCAGCATAGTCTGCAAGGTCACCGATCCACTCAATCAAACGGTACCAGAAAAGCACGGACACGGGCCTCATCTCATCCTCGTGCTTGAATAGGGTTCGGGACAGAGCCATCCCCATTTCGTCCGTTTCATGCTCCGCCTTGTTGAGTTCTTTGATGAGTTTTTCGACGCGAGATCCCTCTCGACCTCGAAATCCCATTTCGAGCAATTCATCCAGACACTCAACGATTTTAAGTGCATCGTGGCAGACCGCCACACAGCTCGAGACGTAAGGGAAAAGCTGGTCCTTTAAGTGGGCCGGAATCTCCATTTCTCGTTCGTACAACAGACCAGCGATGTCCTGAGCGACGTCGGCAATCGAGTCTTGCATATTCAGAACCTCGAGAACATCACCGCGATTTACGGGCATGAAGAGACCTCGGGGTAATCTTCTCCTCAGTTTATTCTTCGCCCGATCAGCGTCCTCCTCTCTCTCAAATATGCGCGACCTAATAAGCTCGACTTCTGCTTTGTTTCCGGCTGCAGCCGCTTCAAATAGTCCTGGTACCATGTCTGCACATTCCACCGCGATGCGCATGTGCTTTTGAAGGGCACTGAAGGGATTTCGCCCGAATAAGCTTCCGATGGGATTGGTTGTTGCCATGGTGCTTCTCTTCGCATTTATAAGGAATAGAACATGAGGCGGGGTAGAGTTAACGCGTGAGATCCGTTAGTCCTCCAGATACATACCGAATATAGATATGTCTTTTGAGAACAGCCGACCGTTACGTGTTAAGTAATCGTTATGAATGCGAACCGACGAGGTAATCTGTGTCACTTACGCTTATTCGTTCTCCGATGGAGCGCGTTTCTTCCGAAGACCATGCAAATTCTGTCCTATGAAAGTCTTCGGAAATGATTCCAAATCCGGGAATCCAAGCTCGATGTCTCGCCCACTCTCCGGGATATAATTCGTCTTGAAAAGATAGTCCCAGATGCTCAGCGAAATTCCGTAGTTCACGCCGTACGGACTGTGATCGGGCATCGTCCTGGCATGGTGCCAGATATGCATTTGCGGATTGTTGAGAACGTATTTCAACGGACCGAGCGGCACGTTGATGTTGCTGTGATTGAAGTGCCCGATACCGAGAGAAATGATGTAGACGAGAAAGAAATCGTCAATCCCGAAGCCGATCATCGCGAGCGGAATGTACTGGATCGTGTTGTACGCGATGTTTTCGAACCAATGGAATCGAAGGTGCGCGGCAAAACCCAATTGTTCGACAGAGTGATGCACCTTGTGGAATTCCCAGAGAAATGGAACACGATGCAGCAAACGATGAATATTCCACTGAATGAAATCACGTACCACGAACAGCGTCAGGAGCTGCGCCCAGATCGGGAAAGAATGGATCTCGATGGCTACGACATTTGTGATCCCGATGCCGGCCAGTAAATCATTGAACAGTTCGACGACGACGTTGGAAGCGGCATTGTAGATGATGAGCGAGAAAAGGAAGAAGTTGAAGAACATGTAGAAGAAATCCAGCCAGAAGTCCTTTCGAATCGTAGACTGGCCCTTCCTCCAGGGCGAGATCAGTTGTAGAACAAAAAACAGCAACGAGATACCGATCAACCAGTAGAAATAGTTGTAGAGATGAGGATGCGTAATCTCACTCCACAGGTAGTCTGCGTAGCCCGTATAGCCGCCAACAAAAGTGTCGATGTATTTCTTCAATGGTCTCCGGGATCGCCGGTTCTTATTCCAGATAATACGGAGTTCATTTCGTCTCGATGTCAGATATTTCCAGCAGAAATCATCCCATGTGCGTGATCTGGGTTACCGAGGACCACCGACATTCCTTGTTCGCCGTTGTGCTGCAAAGAATTAAGTATTACGAGTACAACATAGGTACAACTTTTACCCGTTTTTCAACGAAAAAGACCTCCCACCCGTCGACTTGAGTCGTTCGAGCACGGTCCGCATATCCCGCAGTGGATCGATGGCGTAGATGCAATCGACGCAGGCCTTCACGAGGAGCTTGGCAACCAGGCCGTTTCCGGCACGGGCGATTTCGATGGGGTCGCGGGCGGCGACCTCCGCACCCAGCTTACTCGAGTATCTCTTTGCGCGACGTACGCGAAACGATCATCCTAGTTCACCACCCTCATCACCCCGTTCATCGTCTGCCGATGTCCGGGGAATGTGCAGAGGAGGTCGTAGTCGCCCGGCGCCGTTGGGGCGGTAAACTCCAGCACCTGAAACTTTTGATAGTTCAGCAGTTCAGATGCGACGATGATCTTGTCGCTCTGGGGGACGAACCCCACGGCGAAGCCGTCTGCACCGAGCGCGTCGGCGGCCATGCCGATCTCTTCCGCGGAGCCCGGCTGGCCGATGATCAGGTTGTGCGGCGAATAATCCTCGTTCTCGAACCACATCTTAACCGACTGGCCGACCCGCACGGTGAATGAGGGAGTGTCGTATCGCATCTCCTCGAGTACCGTCTTGAACACGATGGCGTCCACATCCGGTCGGCGGGCAGCAGCAGCATTCTCATCGTCACGCGCCGCAGCGTTTTCGACCGGCGGAGCAGCGTTGTAATCCCATAACCGCTCGACGGTCCTTGCCGCGATGCGAGCGTGGGCCACGGGTGAGTTGAGGACGAGATCGAGCAGGTCCCGATTCACCACATTGTGCTGCTGATGCACCCAAAGGGCTTCCATCATGTGGTGCGCATCGGCCTCACTCGTCGGGTCGAATTGCTCTAGCCACGTTTCGGTGGCGGCGATCACTTCGGCGGTGTTCCGCTCCGAGAGTTCGACACGCGCCCGTTGACGAATACCGTTGATCGGATGTTCAAGCGCGGTGAGAAGATCCGGGAGCGGTTGCCCGTCGATCGGGACGTGCTCCGAGAGCGGCCGCCCGGGCATGATAATCCGGTAGATGCGTCCGTGTGCATGATCGCGACCGGGGTCGCGGATGTTGTGTTGCATGTGCCCGATAATCGCGTTGGCCCAATCCGCGACGTACAACCCGCCGTCGTCACCAATTTCGAAGTCGGTGGGACGGAAGTTGGGGTCGGCGGACACCAGGAGGTCGTCGGTCTCCGTGCCGTGCGCGTCGCCGGTTGCCAGATCGAAGGACAGCGTGTACTGTTTGATCCCGAGAAAGGCGATGACGTTCAGGATCAGGAAGTTACCCTCATACTTGGCCGGAAAGTGCGCACTGGAAAGAATCCCGCTGGACGGGACCGGTCGAACCGTGTGTTCCAGCAAGCTGCGCATGCTGAAGGTGCCATCACGGTTGGGTTTGACCTGGAATGCGGCGCCGCCGGTGGCGTCGGTGGCGTAGTGGTACCCCCAGTAGTCGAAGCTGATACCGTGGGGGTTTGGACTGTTTTCGGCATGGAAGCTGAACTCGTAGGTGCGCGGGTTGAAGCGGTACATCCCGGAGGTGCCGGACTGCTGGTTGGTGCTCCAGGGCGTCTCCACATTCGAGACGTTGAATATGCCTCGCTGGTAATAGAGGAATCCGTCGGGCCCGTACACGAAGTTATTGGCAGAGTGGTGTGTGTCTGCCGAACCGAATGCACCGGCGATACGGATGCGGACGTCTGCCACGTCGTCGCCGTCGGTGTCCTTGAGGAAGAGTAGGTCGGGTACGGATGCGACGATCACGCCGCCGTTCCAGAACTCAAAGCCGGTCGGGTTGTGCACGTAGGCGAACGTGATCGCCTCGTCTGCCACGCCGTCGCGGTTTTCGTCTGGCAGGATCAGCAGCCGATCATTCATCTCCTGGGTCGGCTCCCACTTGGGGTAGGTCGCCCACGTCGCCACCCACAGGCGACCTCGAGTGTCCACGCCTAGCTGTACGGGGTTCACGAGTTCAGGGAACATCTCCTCGGAGGCGAAGAGATTGGCCCTCATACCCTCGTCAAGACTCATCTTTTCGATCGCTTCCTCGCCGTTGAGAAATTCCAATGTGCCGGTTTTGCTGACGCCTTCCTGGAGTTGCTGTTCGTCGAGGTTTGTAACGACCTTTACGGGTCCAGGTACGTTGGAATCGTCGACCTGCACGGATTTGCCCGCCGCGGCGGCCCAGATGATAGCATCCCGGTTGGCCGTCATGTAATCCAGCTGCACGAGTTCTCTCTGCAGAACCTCGAAATTGGTTTGACCGTCGGTGAACGACAGGATCGAGCGGCTGCCCCAGACATCGTTGCCATCGGTGGCTCGGTAGCGGTTGAACCAGTGCCAGTTCTTGTCGAGAACGGCCGCACGGACTTGTTCGACCGTCGCCATGTCCGCTGCCGGCAGCCGTCCCAGCAACGACTCCACGATTACCTCGGCGATCTGTCGGTTGCCGTCGCTGTTGAGGTGCACACCGTTGATGGTCAGAGGTGACTCGGCTTCCCCATAGAGCTTTTGCGAGGGACCGAACAGGTCGACATATTGAACGTTTTTCTCCTCGGCAACGGCTTTCATCGCCTCCGTGTAGGCGGCGAGACGCGCGTTGTTCTCACGGCCATCCGGCAGGTTGGGATCGTGCAGGTCCTCATGTGCGATGGGAGAGAACAACACGATCTGGGGTGCGCCCTTTCCCGAGTAATTCTGCGCACGCGTGCTGTCGATCCACTCCGTCAGCGCCGTCCTGAATCGTGCCGGCTCCCCGTCGTATGACTCGTTGTAGCCAAACATCGTGAAGATGACGTCTGCCTTCGAAATCGCAAGGTACGCGTCGACGGTCGGGAACCCTTCGCTGCGTGGGCGGTGGTCGATCCGGTCGCCGGTGAAACCGTGGTTGCGAAACACGAGGTGAAGTTTCGGAAGCTCCGCCTGGATGTATGCCTCCAGCCACCCGTGGTGCTGCATCCGATCCGCCAGAGCGTTGCCGATGATGACGATGTGGTCGCCCTCCTGGAACTGCAGCGGGACAGTTTTGCACGCAGCCATGGTGGCGAGCAGAAACGCGAGTAAAGCGATGCGTGAAAGAAACCGTTTCTGCACTGTCATGGGGCTTGACCTCTGGGAGCTTGGGGTGAAGGACCGTCCCGGGTCGCTTTCGTCTCCGACATGATCGGCGTGTCCCAGCCCGCCAGGTCGGCAGGCCTCACGCCGCGCCGGTAGCCGTCGAAGCTGAAGACCACGGGGTTGTAGGGCCCCACGAGAGAGACGTCGCTGTCCGCGTTTATGAACTCCTCCAAACCAGAGGTCCAGAGTGCGGCGTTAACCAGCATCCGACGAAAGCCCGCGTTCAGGAAGTCCTCGGACGCACCATGAGTGGTCGTGAAAACTCGGCCCTGTTTGCCGTTGTTGGCCTCGTAGGTACGGGTCCAGGCGACGGGCATCAACTCTTTTTCCGGGTCGGGCGGAGAGTCTGCATTCATGCCGTTGAGGACCTGTCCCATGCCCAGGACCACGGACCCGGACATTGGGTCGGCCTCGTATCCGCCCGACTGCACGTGAATGTCGCGCACGCCGCGCAGGATCGGATGCATCGCCTCGTCCTCACGGATCAGAATCCTGGAGCTTTGCTCGTGGTTGGTGCCGTAGTGCCCGGCCCAGGTCTCGCCCAGTACCTGGCGGCCAAAGCCATTTTTATACTCGTCGCCGGGGTAATTGTAGGAGTACTTGGCGAAGGGGCCTTCGGCAATCCTGAAAGCGTGCGTCGAGGTGCGGATGCCGAGGATGGGGCCGCCACGATCGAGGTAGTCTACCACGTGCTGCATCTCTTCAGCAGGGAAATCTTGAAAGCGCAGACCCAGGATCAACAGGTCGGCAGTTTCGAGCGCACTCAGGCCGGCGATATTGGAACTCCCGGGCTCGATGAAGCCCTCGTCATCCAGCGTGAAAAAGACGCTGCATTTGAAGCCAAGGTTTTTGGCAAGTATCCGTGCCATCGCGGGCAAGATCTCTTCGGAGCGGTACTCGTGATCTCCAGCGATTAAAACGATGTGCTTGTCAGCGCCTGGTCCCTCAGTGCCTTCGTAGACTACGAGGTGGGGATTGAATTCGAGCGTGACCTTCTGTGCGCTGAGACTCAAGACGGTGACGGACGTCAGCATCAGAAGGGTCAGGAAAAATCTCATCGGAACTCTATCGTTCTTCTCTGAAGAGTTCGTTCGCCTCACGGCTACGTCTCCATCGGGCAGGATAGGCATTTTTGCTCTCAGTATCAGCATTCTACGTCGAAACGAGGCTAATCCAATTCCTTCGAGCGAATCACGATCATTTTTTCAATTTGCATATCGGCCATCGTATACGGAATTCCGCCGATTCCGAGGCCTGACTCGCGAAGTCCCGCGAAAGGCATCCAGTCTACGCGGAAAGCCGTGTGATCGTTAACCATAATCGCCGAGGCGTCCAGGCGTGTTGAGACACGCAAAGCCGTCTCCAGATCTCGAGTGAATACGGCGGCCTGGAAGGCATAAGGCAGGTCGTTGGCCATGTCAATCGCAGTGTCTACGTCTTCAAACGGATAAACGCATATGACGGGCCCGAATATCTCCTGCGTGCTCACGCGCGCGTCGGGCGGCGGATCGTACAACACGGTGGGCGCGAAGCAACCGTTAGATAGTGCTTTCCCCCCGGACAGCAATCGCGCCCCTCCTTCAATGGCTTCCTGCACCCACTCGTCTACGCGGTTCACCTCGGCTTCGCGAATCAGGGGACCCACCTCGGTATCGGGTTTTGTGGGATCTCCTACCTTCAGAGACTTTGCAAGGATTGCCAGACGCTCTGCTAGTTGCAAGGCAATTTGTTGGTCGGCGAAGACGCGCTGGACCGAAACGCACACCTGGCCCGCATGATAAAAACCTCCCTTCGCGAGAAGCGGAAGGGCAGCTTCCAGATCTGCGTCCGCGTCGATTATTACGGGGGCCGCCCCCCCGTGTTCGAGTGAACATCGTGTGCCAGGCGCAAGCTGCGAACGCAGCATCCAGCCGACGCGAGGGCTGCCAATGAAACTGAAAAATCCTACCCGGCGATCGGTGGCAAGAGCTGCGGCCACTTCCAGGTCTGTCGTCAGCAGAGCCTGACACCATCCATTCGGAAGACCGACTTCCTGTAGGAGTTTTACGAAGCGCATGCAGGACAGCGGCGTTGCTTCCGCAGGCTTGACAATAACAGGGCATCCGGCAGCAACGGCCGGGCCCACCTGGTGGGCTATCAGATTTAACGGATGATTAAACGCACTAAATGCTACAACGACACCCACAGGTTGATGTCGGGTGAAGGCCAGTCGACCGGCGGAAGCCTCATTAATATTCATCGGGATCTCCCTGCCCGCTTGGTTACGTAGGGTGTCCACACAGAGCCTGATGCTGTCAATGGCACGGTCTACCTCTACTAGAGAATCGATCAGCGGTTTTCCGCCTTCCCGGGCGGCTTCCAGGGCCAGTTCCTCTCTGCGTTCCCGCATGATGGCAGCAGCGCTATTCAGTATTTCGATGCGCCGGGCGGGAGACAGCCAGGCATCCCGGTTTCGAAACAAACCATAAGCAGTCTCCAACGCATGATTTACAGCGGTACCGTCGGCCCGGTCAACTGTTGCGATTAAGGAACCATCGAAGGGAGCGAAGACCTCCATGGGTTCGTTGTCGGCGCTGGCTCCGGGAACGATCATGGGGAAATGTTGTGCCGTGATATTGGTCTCCATAGCGAGATTTTTTTCTTAATGACCTTTATTCCGAAAACGACGATGAGTACGCGACGCGAGAATGATTAGGGCTCACTTAGATGGAAGGGATTAGGGTAGAGAGTTTCATGGTAAGCTTCAAGTTCATTTCGAGTTCGCAAGCAAACGAATTTACACGACCATGACCAAAATGCTTATTCTCAAAGCAGCCGCTAATTCCGCTTTGTATGTGCGTCCGTCTCGAACAATACCAGGCGTAATTCCAAACAAGATTCAGAAAACATGCTCAGATCCTAACCGATAAGAGAATCCAGTAAACTGGATGACCGAATGGCAATAATTACTGCAGAGCTCACAACTGGCACGGCCGTCCGGATGTCCAATGGCCGGCACACATGGACCGGAGACTTCGACCGATCTTTCGGGAGCGCGGCGCGGAGTTTCTTCTCTTGCAAAAGGCAGTCCCGGAGCAATCACGCCAGCTGAAAACAGTGAGTAGCAAAGCAAAGGCAAATAGCGATTTAATCGGCGAGTTGGAGCAGTACCGCCGTCTACTTGAGAACATCCCCGCCGAAATTGGGGTTTTCGACACGGAAGGCCGTTTCCTCTTCAATACACCGTCTGGTATCCCGGACGCCACCATGCGTGCGTGGGTCGTCGGCAAAACACACCATGACTATAGCAGAAAAAGGGGTCTGCCGAAGTCTTTTGCCGAAAAGCGGCATCAGATCATCCTGCAATGCGTCGAGGAGAAGAGCATGGTTTCCTTCGAGGAGGCCATCGTGGACCGAGAAGGGCAACAGCTCTATTACCTGCGAACGTTTAGCCCCGTGCTCGACGCGGCGGGCGAGGTCACGCACGTCATCGGCTACGGCCACGAAATCACCGAGTTGAAGGTGACGGAGGAGAAGCTCCGGCTGGCGCTGGCCGACGTCCAACAATTGACCAGTCGACTGCATGCAGAAAACGTCTACCTGCAAGAAGAAATCAAACTACAGCACAACTTCGGTGAGATCATCGGCCAGAGTAAGGCGCTCAGGCAGATGCTGCGGAAAGTGGAAAGGGTCGCTGTGACAGGGACGACCGTGTTGATCCTCGGCGAGAGCGGTACCGGTAAAGAACTCATCGCCAGAGCCGTTCACGACCTGAGTGAGCGACGGGAGCGGCCCCTGGTCAAGGTAAACTGTGCCGCGCTACCGGATAAGCTCATCGAAAGCGAACTCTTCGGCCACGAGAAGGGAGCCTTCACGGGAGCGCACGCCCGTCGGATTGGACGCTTCGAACTGGCCGATGGCAGCACAATCTTTCTCGACGAGATCGGCGATCTGCCACTGGGCCTGCAGGTAAAACTGTTGCGCGTGCTGCAGGAGGGTGAGTTTGAACGCTTGGGCAGCTCAACGACGAAAAAAGTAGACGTACGTGTGATAGCAGCTACGAACCGCAATCTCGCAAGAGCGGTAGCGGACGGGGATTTCCGCGAAGATTTGTACTACCGACTTAACGTTTTTCCGCTCACTAGTCCGCCCCTGCGTGAGCGCAAGGAAGATATTCGCGTATTGGTCAAGCATTTCGTCAAGAAGCACAGCGCGAAGATCGGCAAGCGAATCGAGCGTATACCGAAACCGGTCATGACGAAGCTGATGGCGTACGACTGGCCGGGAAACGTCCGCGAATTGGAGAATGTCATCGAGCGTGCCATGATACTCAGCGTAGGTGACCGACTCGAGCTGGACGACTGGCCCACAGGTCTGCCCACGGCAGGTGCGTCAAGTCTTGCGACCCTGGATAAGCTCGAGCGCGACCACATCGTCAAGGTACTGGAGCTTACTGGATGGCGCGTGAGCGGAGAAAGCGGCGCGGCAAGAATTCTGGATATCAATCCCAAAACGTTACAGTCGCGCATGAAGAAGTTGGGCATCGTAAGGCAGTGATAACATAGCTGATATGTCAGCGAATCCTGATATATCATCAATATATCGATTTCACTTCAGGTAGATCGCGCTAAAATTATAATATTGTAAGCGCTTCATTTACACCCACTTGGATGGTGCTCCAGGTGGCTCTTTTCGTGTTTGGCATCTCTTTTGGAATGAGTCGAGGCGTCGTGAGGAGAATCGATAGCCCAGGCTATGGCCTAAACAGCACTCTTTCACATGCCTTAAATCAAGCGAACCATATCAACAAATACGAAAACTTTCATGGAAATTATCACTCAGCCAAGCAAGACTCAGGAAGTCCTGGACAAAGTCAAACAAACCTACGGCTTCGTACCGAACCTCTACACCGAATTTGCCACCCACAGCCCGGCGGTCGCCGATGTCTACCTGACCGCCATGAAGCTGATGGGGGAAGCTTCGCTTTCGCCGAAGGAGCAGCAGGCGGTCATCCTGGCCATCTCGTCCTACAACGACTGCGCTTATTGCAAGGCCGCGCACGGAACAGTGGCCGGCATGGTGGGCATGCCTAAGGAAGAGATCGAGGCCATCACGTCCGGCGAATTGCCGGATGACACGCGTCTGCGCAGTCTGATCACTGCTACCCGGCGCATCCTCGACAAACGCGGATGGCTGAGCGCGGATGACCTGGCCGAATTCGAAGCGCAAGACATCGACCGGGGGCAGATCTACGAAATCGTGGCGCTCATTGGCATTAAGACGATCAGCAACTTCGTCAACCACATAGCCCACACGGAGATCGACCAGCAGTTCCAGTAGGCCGTTCAGAGGAACCCGAAAATGGCGGTCGTGCAGCAAGACCTAATACACAGAACCACAAGAGAGGTAACAAAAATGAAAGCAGCAGTCATTCATGAGTTCGGGGATTTTGATGTCCTCAAAGTAGAGGAGGTCCCGACGCCCGAGCCCCAAGCCGGTGAGGTGCTAATCAAGATCCTGGCCACCGGGCTGAACCGCCTGGAGGATTATATCCGCGAGGGCTCTATCGTGCCCGAGCTGGAGTGGCCGCATATCCTGGGCGCCGACGCCGCAGGGGAAGTAGCCGCTTTGGGTGATGATGTGACGGGGTTTGCCATCGGCGAGCGGGTTATCCCGCAACCGGGATTCCCAACGGACCCAGCCGACTACGAAACGCGTCCTGGCGCCGCTACGGCCAGCTTCAACCTGCCCGGTCTGCATAGACCCGGCACCTACGCACAGTACATCTCCGTACCAGCCCGCTTCGTGGCCAAGGACACGACGGGCCTCTCACCCGAGCAGGCCGCTACGCTGCCGATGGCACTCGCCACCGGTGTGCGCGCCGTTCGCGGTGTCGGCGAAGTAAAGGCCGGTGACAAGGTGCTGGTCCACAGCGGAGCTTCGGGTTCTGGATCGATGCAGATTCAGGTGGCCAAGGCACTCGGAGCCGACGTGGCAACTACTGTTCGGAGCTCCGAGAAGGCCGAATTTGCCAAGAGCATCGGAGCTGATCTAGTAATCAATACGCGCGAAGAGGACTTCGTAGCCAAAGTCAAGGAGTGGAGCGGTGGTCAAGGTGTCGATGTCGTCATCGACAACCTGGGCGGCGATGTGCTGCCTAAGAGCATCGAAGCCGTGAAACCACTTGGTGTTGTCGTGGTGTTCGGTTTTACGGCCGGTCCAGAGACAACCTTCGACGTACGCAGCCTCTTCTTCGAACAGAAGAAGCTTCGCGGTACGATGGCTAGCGACATCGAGGATCTGGAGTGGGGTCTGGAGCAGGTGAAAGCCGGCAGGATCAAGCCGCTGCTGGACAAGGTCCTGCCGTTAAGCGGGGCGGGCGCAGCCCACAAGCTTTTATCTGAAAGCAAAGTTAAGGGAAACATCGTGCTACAACCTTGGGCTGCCTAACCCCACATACTCTGCTTCTTTCCGTTTTTCCTGACCTCACGAAGTGCCGGTACAAGGTCAGTATCTGATGAAATCAAAATGCCTGTGTCGAACTCATCCCGAACCACTCTTTTCACCCCTCCGTCCTTCACTCTACCACCGGCCGGCATTCTCTTAACAATGCGGCGGATATTTCTGTTGGCCATCTGGCTCGGCTGAACTAACCACGCGGACATGAGAACAACCCGGATCTACGACAAGCGCGATCGGGCTGTACGACGGACGTCAGTTGAGCGAATTGTATATTGATCCCGATCTTCAAAACATTAATTAACCCAGCACCGGTGTGGCAAAAAAGAAGCCCACGAAACTGACTTACCGTAAACCAACACAAGAAAAAGATGTCACCAACTACTTTCAAGACTACTGCAGTGGCTGGACTGATAGCCACTTTTGTGATGACCCTCACTGGATTCTGGCAAGCCGGACTCGGATTGCCGGCCTTTGATGTCGGAGCTGTAATGGCAGGGAGCATGACCTCCGCACATCCTGACATGCCGTACTCGTTGGTTGGAGGAAACCTGGTTCACTTTGGCAACGGTACTCTGATGGCCCTCGTCTGGGTAGCCTTTCTTCAGAATCGCGTCCCGGGAAATTGGATAGTGCAGGGGCTCATCTTCGCCGTGATACTTACACTATTGGCGGCGATTGTTGTCGTGCCACTAGCGGCCGGGGTCGGAATTTTCTTCAGCAATACGCCGGCACCGATGAGCATGTTACTAGGTGCCACAGTCATACACATCGCGTATGGACTGACCTTAACACTCACCTTGAAGGTAGCAGACGTCAACAATCCATAGTCGCACGTGTGTCTCGTTTCAGTCAGCCTTCGGGCATCTTAAACTCCGGTGCGAGCACAGCGTTGGCGTTGGTCGTCACCGCAATTCGAAGCTCTTTGACTGGCTGGTACTCAGGGTCATTTACAAAGTCCCGTACAGCTTCTTCCGATGGAAATCGCAAGACCACAACGCCTTTCTCAGGATTACCTTGAAGCGGCTCTGCGTCGAAGGACGCTACGACTATTTCCCCGTCGTATTTGGCGATGAAAGGGAGAACCTGAGGAATGTACTCGCCTCGGTACGTTTCGAGATCGGTGATTGTGTGCGTCAAAATAAAGTAAGCGGCCATGCGTCTCCTCCGTGTTGTTCGATCAGGCTCTTCAGTGAATTTTTCGGGAGCATGGCTTCATTTTTGGCCACACACATGAATGTCCGCTTCGGGTCACAAGCAGCCCCTCGCTATCCTATCAGTTCAACGGCTGCTATCGGGGGCAAAGCAGACCTCGCCTTCAGCGCCTTCCTTTTGTTCGTTGCTCATGACACATCCGTAGATTGGTGATTTGAATTTAAGATATTCATTTTGCGATCAATTGTCGCCGAGAGTGACCTTCCAGTCTACTCCCCCACTTCTGGCTGTCAGCCTTGCGAACCATGCAGACATGAGATCAACCCGGCTCTAAGACAAGCGCGATCGGGTGACCGGCTAACCGTGCACGTCTTGCGCGCTGGACGCTGTCACGATTTAGAGGATCGAGATGACCGGCAGACCAGAAATGAGCACGGCCAGTGGGTCGACCGTAAGTACGATCCAAATGTAGACAGCAATGAAAGACGATATCCCTAACACCAATGCGATCATGAACATCGTGTACGACGTCCGCAGCAGCGAATACTTGCGTTGTAACACACTTCCCAGACCGTAAATGTCGCGAATCATGTTCTGATATAACGCTGTCTGATTCATGACCAAGTCGGACATTCCCGTGACAAAATCATCTTCCGTCATGTTGGAGAAATGACCGAAGAACAGAATGTTGGCTCGATTGCTTCCAACATCATCCAGGGATACCAGTTTGCTGCTCACTCTCGGGCGGGCTGAACGAATCGCATACACAAGGGAAATCAATGCTCCGAGCAGCATGATAGACGTCGGTAGTATCAACCACGGATTGGTATCGATCTTGGGAGAAATCCCGGCAATGATGATAGAGATGATTATACCGTTGATGCTGATCATAATATTGGCCTTTGCATCAGCTATCGAACTCAGATTCATATGGACACGGTAAGACGTCCTGAACATCGTTTCGACTCCCCGCGACGTTCCCAGCCCGCTGTCCTTCTTTTTTTTCTTTTTTGAGACGGCCGCTTCGTCGGAATCGGACGCGTCTGAAGGAGAGGATGAGGTCTGCGCAGAATCAACAGATGGATGCTCGTGCTCTTCACTCGAACCAGCGTTCGACTC
>JADFHF010000087.1 GCA_022567305.1 Bacteroidota bacterium
TGATAACTTCTATCCCCCAAATTCGATGAGAGCCATTTTTTGTACGTTTTTGTTGGTACTTGCGGCAATCAATGTACACGCGCAGGGAAGCGCTCAATCACTGATCCATCCCGGAAGCGCCGCACGTTTGACCATCATGCCGGTCATTCAGCTTTGGGAAAATCCGAACAATCCCTCTGATAGGGACTTTTTCGGCGAAGTTAGTGTACCCGTCTCCCTCCAGATACCGTTTGGGCGAAATGCGCATCTTAGCCTGATTGGTCGCGCTGTCGGAGTTGATGGTGTCAATGTAGAACAGGTTATCGGAATGGCCGATATACAGGCCGCGCTGTCGTATCGTGTTAGTCTCGGTCGCTCGGCGCTCCTCCTCTCTTTGGCGGCTAATCTTCCCAGCGGAAAGAAAGAACTGACAAATGACGAATTCGCAACCTCGACACTTCTGAGTCAGAATATTTTCAGATTTCAGGTGCCCACGTTTGGCCAGGGTTTCAATCTCGCACCTGGACTACTGATCGCGGTTCCTCTCAGTGACCGGATTGCAATCGGAGTCGGAGGATCGTACCAGATCAAAAACTCCTATACACCTCTTGCCGGAATGATCGGTGAATACGATCCAGGGGATGAATTACTGCTGACGGGCGGATTTGATTTACGACTGGGATCTACAACATATTTTTCTGTGGATGTCGCATATACGATGTACGGTCGAGACCAACTTGGATCGGAGGAGGTATTCGGTTCAGGCGACAAGACGGTAGTCAGCGGGCAGTTGCGAAGCACGGTGGGATTTACAGAACTCTGGATTCTTGCCCGCTATCGGAGTAAGGATAAAAGCGAGATCCCAGTAGGCGGTAACTTCATCGAAGAGTCAGAGAAAATCATTCCGAATCAGACAGTTCTTATGGGCCACATCCGGTTTCGCGTCGGTCGGAAGTTTGCTCTCCGATTAATTGCCGACGGTCGATTCTTTGATCAATCTCCGCTTTCTCAAAGTCTCAGCATTGTAGGTCTAGGTATAGGACCGGAATTTGCTATTTCCCGATGGGTGCGATTCCCTCTACACGCCAAGTACTTCTTCGGCGATTTCAATGGGATCGAAGCCTCATTCGGCCTGGATATTATATTTCACTAGCGCATGCTGAAGCTCGGCGGCCATTCTCCGGGTCGGAACCTGGCTGGTCAGGATCGCGCGACCGGCAATACCGTAACATTATCGGGACCATCATTCTGATCGACAGTTTTGATCGACGCGTCGTAGGAATCTTTGAGATTATTCTTTCGCGCAAGTGGGATGACGTCTTCTTCGGGCACGACCGCCATACCACCGGAACAAAACAGAATACATTCACCCACTATAATCAAATCTTTATCATTGTGCTGCAATACGTTATAAAATATGGGTGCAATATCGATACGACAATTTGCACATTTTCGATAGAATGGGTCTCCGTCTAGCTGGGAGGTTGGAGAATTTTAGAGTATGATGTTTGCGACTCGAAGATGATAATTAGGCGCCGAAAAATAGGACCCTCTCTCGTTGGACAGATGTGAATTGCATCCCTCCCCCTCTTTTCGCACTTCCGCCCCGAACCGCGTTTCTTTTAGCCAACTCTCGTGATGCGGTTATGGTTGGCACGAACTCATTTCACTCAACGATCCCCGAGGAGATTGGCCGATGCTACTACGCCTCTAATCACTTCGTAGCGATGTCACAGGATTTGCTGCTGCGGCCCGAATGGCCTGGTAGCTTACGGTCATCCATGCGATCAAAATCGCTGATGCTCCGGCTGTTGCGAGGACTCCAACACCGAGTTCGGTATGGAAAGTAAATTCATTCAACCACCCATTCATGACGAAGTACGCAATCGGGGCCGCAACTAGAAACGCACCCCCAACAAGAATGAGGAATTCGCGGGACAACAGAGCAACGACACTCGATACGGAGGCACCCAAAACTTTTCGGATTCCGATTTCACGAGTGCGCTGCTCGGCCGTGAAGGATGCCAGGCCAAACAGACCGAGGCAGGCGATCAGGATCGCGACGAACGCAAATACATTCGCGAGCGCACCGATCACGATTTCGCTTCGATACGCATCTTCAAATTGGTCGTCCAAAAATCGATATTCAAATGGGTACTCTGGATTGAACTTCTTGTAGATCCGCTCAAAACCGGCGAGTGCTTCCGATGTCTGTCCAGAAGCAATTCGAACAAATAATATGGACGTATTCGCGGGGCGAAGACGAAAGATGACGGGCATGATGGGTCTGTACAGTGAACTCATGTGAAAATCTTCCATGACGCCGACAATCGTACCCTCCCGACCCCAGAATGAAATCGGCTCACCGACAGGGTTTTCCATCCCCATGGCCGCAGCCGCCTTCCAGTTGATAATGTAGTTGCTAGAGTCAGCGCCGTACTCTTTCGAGAAGAGTCGACCAGCGTCCAGATGAATCCCCATCGTTTCAACAAAATCGTATCCGATGGCGCTATGCCAGAAGAGCGTATTGTCGTCCGGGTCCTTCCCCTCCCACTGAACACCGATGGTATCATTCCCGATGGACAACGGATTGTTATTTGAAGAGGCCACGCTAATAATTCCCGACGTATTGAGCAGCTCCTCCTTGAACGTGTCGAACTGCTCCTTGACTCCTCCCTCAAAGTCGATCATCACGACATTTTCGCGGTTTACACCCAGATCTTTTGATCGGATATAGCTCAGTTGCTTGTAGACCGTGAACGTGCCGACGATCAGAACGATCGACATGACGAACTGGACAACGACCAGTCCTTTCCGCAGGCCGGAACCACGCCGTGAGGTGCTACTGTTGCTTTGAAGTACCCCGACGACACTGAATGAAGAAAGATATAGTGCGGGGTATGACCCGGCCAGAATACCGGTAAGTAGTGCAATCCCTGCAAACTCAAACCAAACGACCGGATCCAACATCGAGATGCTCACGGCCTTCTGGGTCAAGGTGTTGAACGCTGGCATCAGAAGAATCACGAGTCCAATGGCCACGCCGAAGGAAATCATGGCCATCAACACCGACTCACCCAGAAACTGCCGCGCAAGCAATGACCGGGTGGCCCCGACCGACTTTCTTACTCCGATTTCTCGTGCTCGCTGGGCACTTCGGGCCGTAGACAGATTCATGAAATTGATGCTCGCGATCAGAATGATAAATAGCGCGACGAGCAGAAATATTCGAATGTACTCGATCCTTCCGCCCACAAGCACCCCGTTTTCGAAGTCGGATCGCAAATACAGGTCTATTACGGGATACAGAAAAACATCTGACTCATAAGCATCAACGTGATCATCGATCAAGTTTATTATTTTGGCGTTTACGCTTTTCACATCGGCTCCTTCCGCCAGACGGGCGTACATCCGAAGACCATTATTGTCCCAGTTTTCCACCCAATCGTTTCGCCGGATGTACTCCTCTATCGGAACCACAAACTCGAACTGAATTGACGAATTGGACGGCACATCCTCAAAAACGCCGGTCAGTGAAACGTCGAGTCGATTCTCGAGCCGGAATGTCGTACCAAGCACATCGTCTCGCTTTCGCCAGTCCACACCGAAGTACTTCTCGGCGAGTGTCGCGGATATGACCACTGATTCTGGATTTCTAAGTGCTTTGGAAGCATCGCCAACGATGAGCGGGAAGGTGAATACCTCGAAAAAATCCCCTCCGACATACCGCGCCGTGGAACGATAGGCATTATCGTCGAGGGTGAGCGGCAGCTCCATTTCCCAACTCACCAGAATCGTGTTCGTAATCTCAGGATAGTCGTTCACCAGCGCCTCAGCCAGGGGTTTTGGCATCGACCTGGTTGTCCCTTTTCTCCCACCAAAAGTGGAGTGGCGCATGACCGCGAAAGTGCGATCGCCATCCTCGTGAAAACGATCATAGCTGACTTCGTCCTGAATCCACAGCACGATGAAAAATGAGCACGCCAGACCGACAGCAAGCCCGAGGACGTTGATGGACGAGTAAGCTTTGTGCCGTAGAAAATTGCGAAAGGCCGTCGTAAGGTAATTTCGGATCATGGTGCTCCTTCTGTCTGGCCTAATTCTGTCTGGACCAAGTCTTTGTCACTATTACACTGACAGGGCTAGCGACAGAATCGTTGGCACAGAGTCTGACTTAGTTGTTTCGAGACGTTCTGTCAGATACAGCTGTGAATGCCACCCTGACTCGCCTGGCAGATTGGAGCAACCGGCAACCAGACCATCCTGGTGATTGATGTTCTCAGTTGCTTTTTCGAGAAGAGGCTAGTCGGCCTGCTGCATCCTGGACCGGATTTCGGCCACGGAGTCTTCGCGCTGGCCTTTGACGAGGCAGATCAGGAGGTCGCCGTCTTGGGACATGTCGAGTGCCTTTTTGACGGCGTCCAATTCTTCGGCTACTTCAATGGGTGTCACGCCGCGTGATTGTAGCTCGTCGGCGAGAATCCGTCGGACCCCACCTTCGCCGAGTTCGCGTTCGTACCCGACACAGTCACTCACGATGATATCTTTAATGCCGTATTCGCTGGCGGTCGAAGCGAATTCTCGAATCTCGTGTTCGGTACGGTCGCCGGCGGTGGAGAGCGTGAGCACCTGACGTTTGGCGCCAAGCTGCGAAGTCGTTTCAAGAATAGCTTTGAGGCCGTGGACGTTGTGAGCGTAATCCAGCAGTACGGTGAATCCGCCCATGTCGAAGTAGTTACTCCTACCGGGATTCGACCTGAAATCGCTTTCAAAGGTGGTCAGTCCTTTTCGAATAGCTTTGATGGGAGCGCCAAGACCAAGTGCGATGGCCGTGGCGGAAAGCGTATTGGCCACGTTATAGGCCGCCTTTCCACCCATCGTGATAGGAATGTCATTCACTGCCGCGATTTCAGCAGCATTGCCATTCCTCCAGTGGACGAGCCTACCGTCTTTGACGAAACAGGCGCTTTCACCCCTATCAACATGCGGAGGTCGCATCGAGAACCAACAAATACGTTGGTCGGGGAAGGCTTTCGATGCTTTTACGAGGCCGGCATCGTCGGCGTTCAGCACGAGTAATCCAGCATCTCGCACAAGGCGCCGAACGATCAGCTTTACGGCAATCAGATCTTCGACGGTGTTGACGCCGTATTGCCCCATATGATCTTCCGCCACATTCAGGATCGCAGCTACGTCAGCACGCTGAATGCCACACCCGCGTCGCAGCAAGCCTCCTCTGGCAGTTTCTAGAAAGGCAATTTCTACACGTGGATCCCTGAGTGCGGAGCGCGCCCCCCCGGGGCCTGAATAATCACCCGTATCGATGACCTCCTCATTCACCCGAATCCAGTCCGTTGATGTACTTCCATACGCCTTGCCCCAGCAAGCTGCGATGTGGCAAAGCAGACGGATGTTGGTCGATTTGCCGTTGGTGCCGGTTACAACGGCAACGGGAATGTCGTGAAAAGCCGACCAATCCAGTTCAGTTGGGTCGGGGGTTTCGCCACGGGGCCATGATTGCGAACCGGTTCCCATTCCAAGCGAAATGTCATCATCATCCCAGAAGAATGTGACACCGTTGTCCCGGG
>JADFHF010000013.1 GCA_022567305.1 Bacteroidota bacterium
ACACGTTTTACCGTCATATGACCGGAGCAATTAAGAAATATGAAGGGTATGTGACTCAGTTCGTGGGAGACGAAATATTCGTGACCTTCGGGGCTCCAGTCGCTTGCGAAACGAGTGAAAAAAATGCCGTTTTATGCGCAAAGGAAATGATCGAAAGGCTCCGGAATATCAATGATGAATTACATTCGGAATTGGGCGTAAAGATCGAGGTCGGCATTGGTATCAATGCCGGGCAGGTGATCGCAGGAAACCTAGGCTCGAACGAAAAAATTGCATATTCTATTACTGGTGACACAGTCAACACCGCAAAACGGATTGAATCCCTCACGAAAGAGGCTCCCAACAGCATTTATGTCAGCGAGACGGTTTTTCAAAAAGTTAAGGGGATCGTCGATACAAGCCCGCTTGGCCCGATTGAAGTGAAGGGGAAAAAGGAGAAAATGTTGGTCTATCGAGTGGGATGAACACCTTCAGTAAATAGGCTTTGGGAATGAACATACCCGAAAAGTTAGTGACTTTCGTGACTGGAACAGATGTTGCCGTCTGGGCTGCGAGTAGCGGCAATCAACGGTTGCCGGACCTTGCCCGACCTACGGGCGTGGCAAAAGGTGATTCAGACGATGAGCTGATCATTTACATCCCACAGAAACGCGTAGAAAAGATGCTCGTGAATATCGGGGAAAATGATCAGCTGGCACTGTTCTGCTCCGAGCTCACAAGATTTGAATCTTATCAATTCAAAGGGCGCTGCACGGCGCATTGGACCGCTAAAGATGAAGAGGTCGAATCTCAGAAGCGTTTAATGGGGGCTTTTTCAGAGTTTCTCGCGCAAATCTATGGCTTCGCCGCAGACATGGTCTATAAGGCCTATTTTTCAGTGCCGATCGTTGCGTTAGGCCTTCGTGTCGAGCAGATCTTTGAGCAAACCCCCAAGAAAGGCACAGGAACTCCAATCCAGAAAGGCTGAATCAGGCATTATGACAGCGAACAAGATCACCCAAGACATGCTGCCGGCGATGCAGGGCGTTATTCCTCCTGCATTGACAACCAGTTCGGCTGATGGAACACCGAACGTAACTGCCATTTCTCAGGTCTTTTACGTCGATGATAGTCACATCGCTATTTCACGGCAGTTCTTCAATAAGACTGTCCGAAATCTCTCTGAGAATCCGAAGCTTACCGCCGTCATCACCTGCCCAGAAACCTTTTCAATGTGGAAGATCGGCCTCCGCTTCATCGAGTCGCAAACCGAGGGTCCCTTGTACGAACAGATGGCACTGCAACTGGAGGCCATCGCGACCATGTCGGGAATGACGGATGTCTTCAGTTTGAAGTCTGCAGATATATGTGGTGTGGAAAGTATTGAAATGATCTACGACGGGCAGGGGGTCTGATTATACTTCGAATGCAGGTCGTCTCACCGGCGTTTATTGTATCGACCGCCAATGGTTCTGGAGGCGAATACAATACGCCCAACTACTGAAATGCACCTTACTGGAGAGTCGGGCCACCCCTCTCCACGCCACCTGAAGGCCGTAAGCACGCCGGGGGGCGTCGTTGTCTGGTAGAATGACCCGGTTTGCCCCCTGTGCGGCCTCCCGGTAACTTTCTCGCCCTTTCCCGACACCGCCAGCGTTGCAGGTCGCCGCGAGCCCGAACTGTTCAAGGCCTTGAACGTCCGCTGAAATCACCCTCCTCGCCGATTCTATACGGAAATTCCGATTCAGAAAGTTGTAGGTGATTTCTTACATACAACTTATAGTTATGTAAAGGCGGAGGGGGTGGGATTCGAACCCACGGTACCTAGAAGGTACAACGGTTTTCGAGACCGCCCCGTTCGACCACTCCGGCACCCCTCCAGAAGCAAAGCTAGGAGCGTGAGGTTGCCTGTACAATCTCGTTTGGTGAAATCCACAATGAGAACGCGGCCCGGCATCCTTTATCGTGACACCAAAAAATGGACACTCGCCTACCAAAACCGCTATCCGAGCATCTCCCCAACTACGCTTGCAACCGATTGGAGTACTTCTCCCAGTTTCGCAGGCTGGCGGCCTCCAGCTGTCGCCAAATCTGGCCGACCTCCTCCCCCGCCGCCCAATTCCTTGGCGAGTACTCCTACGATTTCTCCAGCACTGAGCACCTTCTTTTCAACCAGATCGGTCGATACACAGCAGGCCAGGTAGACTTTTCCTGCCTTCGCGTCTGCGGTTCCGAGCACACCCACCGAGTTCGAGGACATTTTGTCCTTCAGCTTCTCGGCTAAAGACCTGAGAGTATTCATGTCCAGTCCGTCCAACTCTCCAACAACAAGGGTTGTGTCCTGGATTTTCTCACCGCCTTCGACGAGTCGATCCAAGTCCGCATACATGGCGTGTATTCTAAGAGCTGACAGTTCTTTCTCGAGCTTCTTGTTGGCGCTCAGTAAATCGGATACCTCTTCATCGGTCGGCCTCTGTAGCGATTTAAACTGCCCCCGAACGCGACCCAGCTCATCCATCTCCCTGTGCAGATATGCTATCGCCTCGCTGCCGGCGACTCCCTCAATGCGGCGAATTCCGGCGGCCACTGACCCTTCTGAAACAAACTTGAACAGCCCAATCTCGCCCGTAGCGTCGACATGGATTCCCCCGCACAACTCCACAGAAAAATTAGGATCGAACGTGATCACCCGGACCGTGTCCCCGTACTTTTCGCCAAACAGCGCCCTGGCTCCGCGCGCCATGGCATCGTCAATGGGGACATCAAGCTCTTCGCCTTTCGCTACGTTGCTCTGAATTACCTCATTTACGCGATTCTCGATTTGACGAAGCTCGTCAGGTGACACCCTCTCGAAGTGGCTGAAATCAAACCGCAAATGATCCGGTGCAACGAGTGATCCTTTTTGAGCCACATGCGGTCCGAGTACTTCGCGTAGTGCAGCATGAACCAGATGGGTAACCGAATGATGCTTCACGATTCGGCTTCGCCTGTCTGCATTTACCGATGCCTCGAATTCCAGGTTGAAATCCTCAGGGAGCGCATCGACAACGTGTACGATTTTGTCGCCCGTTCGCCTGGTATCAAGAATCTCCCCCGAATAGTTCTCACTCGTTAGACGCCCAACGTCACCAACCTGGCCGCCGCTCTCGGCGAAAAAGGGCGTCCGGTCGAGTACGATTTCATGGCGGACCTCTCCCTTCTCAGTCTCCGTAGATCGAACGGCAGCAATACGAACGCCCCTCTCCGAAACCGACGAATAGCCCGTAAACTCAGAATCCATTGTATCTGAAATCGATTGCCACTCGTTCGAATCCTCTGTGGTCATCGAGAAGGATGCTGACGCCCGGGCACGAGATTTCTGTTCATCCATGAGGACTTTGTACCGATCCATGTCCACCGTAATAAACTCTTCCCTGGCCATCAGCTGCGTCAAGTCCACCGGAAATCCGTACGTATCGTGAAGCAGAAATCCGATCTCCCCGGATACCGTGCCCCTCTCGGCAGCGCTGGTAAACGTCTCAATAATCAAATCGCGATCGGTCAGATCTACGTATGCCTTTTTGAGGAGATCAAGGGTTGCCTTGTCTTTCCTCAAATCTTCGAGCGCCGACTTCTTCTTCTTACTACTCGAAAGTCGTTCGATATAAGGCACTATCCGCTCGAAATATTGTAGCCCGGTACCCAGGGTTTCAAGAAAACTATCCTCTTCGGCGCGAACAATTCTGTCAACATAGTCCGGATTCTTGTCCAATTCAGGAAATTGACCTGACATGGATGCCCGTACAACGTCGACCACGCTGGAGAGGAATGGTTCTTTCAGATCGAGTGTCTGATAGCCGAAGCGAACGGCGCGTCTTAAAATCCTTCTAATGACATATCCCCGTCCTACATTTCCCGGCAAAACCCCATCGGCGATTGCGAAAGCAACCGTCCTGGCATGATCCGCAATCACACGCATGGCGACGCGTCGCTTTTCAGCCTCCTCCTCAGAACCCCCTGGCGAGTCATAGGACTTGAGGTCAGAATGCGGAGAGAGTTCAGCTACCCGGTCCAGTAGCGGTAAAAATAAATCCGTATCGTAGTTACTTGTCTTCTCCTGGAGGATCGCCACGACACGTTCGAACCCCATTCCCGTATCCACGTGTTTGGCGGAAAGTGGCTCAAGACTCCCGTTTTCGAGGGCATTGTACTGAATAAAGACGAGATTCCAGATCTCCATGACGCGCGGATCGTCGGCATTTACGAGTGTTTCGCCCGGTACCTCCGCTCGCTCCTCGTCCGACCTCAGATCAATATGTACTTCGGAGCACGGACCGCACGGGCCGGTATCTCCCATCATCCAAAAATTGTCTTTCGAATCGAAGAATAAAACATGTTCGGGGTTGATGGTCGTCTCCGATTTCCAGTACTGCGCAGCCTCATCGTCAGCATCGAGTTCGAGTTTCTTGTCGCCCAAGTGAACGGTGGCGTACAACCGGTCTGGATCGATACCCCACACCTCGGTAAGCAACTCCCATGCCCAGGCCACGGCTTCCTTCTTAAAGTAGTCGCCGAAACTCCAGTTACCGAGCATCTCAAAGAAGGTGTGGTGGTAGGTGTCATACCCAACTTCATCCAGGTCGTTATGCTTGCCGGAGACCCGAAGGCACTTTTGAGTGTCGACGGCCCGATTATAGTCCCGACTACCGGTGTCCAGGAAGACGTCTTTGAACTGATTCATTCCGGCGTTCGTGAACAGCAGCGTCGGATCGTTTCCGGGCACGAGTGAATCACTTGGCACGAGGGTATGGTCCTTCTCCGTGAAGAAGGAAAAGAACTCGTCTCGAATCTGATTCGCTGATTTCACGGTGCCGAAGAAAACGCTTCAATAAAAAAATGGCCACTTCCGCACGGGCGAAAGCAGACGGTCAAATATACAAAGGACAAGCAAATGCTTTCTCGTTCAGCGGTGAGCAGATCGCCCGCGCCATAACCTGACAGCATGAGTTTTTGTGAACCGGTCAAAATCGTGCAAACCATTCTGATCGTTTATGGGTCGAACTGATGGTAACGGAACAGAAATAGTGACAGGACACTGTAACCTCTTCATAAATCGTTCCGTACGTCATTCGGTAAGCGCACATCATCGTATTGGTTTTTGAAGATGTTCGAAACTAACCCCTACTGGATCCAAAACTGATTTTCTCATGCGTACAAAAATTATTGCGGCACTCCTGGCTGTCCTCACGGCTCTCGGCGGGCTGAACCTATTTAAAAGCATCAAGGATAGACTGACTCAACCTACACCGGCACAGACGTCTGAAGTCGTTGTCTATTCTGACGCAACGGAAGAAGGCACGTCCAAAATTCGCGTTCGTGTAAAGGCTAAAAGTTCAGTAAGAACGGCGTCAAAGGTTCGGGTCAGGACAGCGAGCGCTTCAGAAGTGATGATCGAAGAACGATTCAGCGTTCGAACCGGTCAAACGCTCGCGATTGACGTGACTCATGCCGACGTCGAAATCGAAACAGGAAATGTGACGGAGGCTCACATACGCGTGACTCTTGACAGTAACAACATGGAAAGGGCGAGAGAGCGTTTTGAACTCATGAATTTCCAGGTTTTTCAGGTTGGTGATGAAGTGCGAATCGAATCTGAGTCACCTAAAAATAACTGGAGCTGGAATTGGAAGGGGAAATTTGCGATCAACATTCTGGTCTCGATTCCGGAAGAGTTCAACACCGAGATCAAAACAACACATGGTGATGTCGAGCTGGATGACATCAGCGGCTTCGTTTTCCTGAATACCACTCACGGTGACATTTCTGTAGAATCGATCCGCGGTCCTGAGATTTTGCTCAAGAGCACACACGGTGACATCGAAGCGGTTGCCCTTTTGAGCGACGAAATTGTCGTCAAGACAAGCCATGCAGACATCGAGATTGAAGAAGTTGACAGTAAACACTTCTCGGCGACCACGACTCACAGTGATGTCACGATCGAGCGACTCGCTGGAGACTCCGAGATCACTACGTCACACGGGGATATCGAAATTACAGTTCTAAAAAATTTCAGCTCAGATTTGAAAACGAGTCACGGAGATGTCACGGTTTACGCCCCAAAGGACTTTTCGGCTGAACTTGACCTTGAAGCGAGTCAGGTCAGGGTGAGCTCAAGCTTCACTCTTATTGGAAGCGTCAAGAAAGATCGTGTGAAAGGCATGATCAATGGAGGCGGGCCAAGAATAAGAGCGCGTACCACGCATGGCTCAATCGAGTTGAAGAATAGATAATCTCGAGTGAGGCGCCGGATTCACAACTGGATTCGAGATTTCGGCACCGAGAATCCTGGTACACGTCCACAGAGAGCTAGAAAATTGCTCACCAGAGGGTTCACAAGAGCTGAGGGCGGATTCCATTTGGAATCCGCCCTTATTCGTTGAGGGCCATTTCTAGCTTATCAGCATCCGTCAAAGGAGCTTTACACACGCGATCAGTGCAGATGTAAACGGTTTCGTTCCCGTTGATGGCTTTGTACTCCGATAAATGCGGTAGACGGGCTTCGATCTCATCCGTGGTGTTGGTAGATTTTGGGAGAATCACCGCGTTTGGAAGAAAGGTCTGATTCACTAGTCGTGTCAAGTCGCCGGCGTTCCCGACCACTACAATTTCGCGCCGGTCACCGAGCCCCAGATCTGCTGCAATCATCGTGGAAGAAAATCCCAGAGCGTATCGGCCAGACGAACCCAAGCTGATTCCAACCTGAGTTCGACCTAATTCTTCGAACTGCTCATCGGCGAGAATAGGTGCCAGTCTGAGTAGGATCTGGGCGGCGACAGATGCTCCTGCTGGAGTCGCGCCATCATGATACTGCTTCTGCCGAACGGGAAGTTTATGGACATCCGGGTTGCTGATGAAAAATCCGACTGCATCATCGTCCCAGAATTCGGAAATCATCGAACGGACCAGTTCTTCGCATTTAGACAACCAGGCTACTTTTCCAGTCGCCTCAAACAGGTCCAACAGCCCCCAACTCAAGTAAGCATAGTCATCCAGGAATCCCGCTTCAGATACGATTCCCTCGAAAGAGGTATGCGCCAATCGTCCTTCATGCTCATGAGAATTCAGCACAGCATGTGCGGCTCGTTCTGCCGCTACAATCCATTCGCGGTTAGAAAAAACCCTCCCGGCCTTGGCCAGAGCAGCAATCATCAGACCATTCCAATCGGTCAAGAGTTTTTCATCTCGCTGGGGCCGAACACGGCTAGATCTGACTTCGAGCAGCTTTTGAACGATTGACGACCACAACGCGCCATCCTCGCCGTCGGAATAAGCATTACCGCCGACAAAGAGATTCAATCCAGTGGGCTCACCCGACGCCTCGTCGTGAATATTCCCCTCTCTTTCCACGCTCCATTCTCGCTTTGCATATTCGAGCTCCGCGGTCGTTAGCAGCGCTTCGAGTTCGCCCCAAGACCATAAATAAAACTTGCCTTCCGACCCTTCGCTATCCGCATCTTCCGACGCATAAAAAGCGCCGTCCGGAGCCGATAGATCCCGTATTACGTACGCGATGATATCTTCCGTGGTGTTTTGATGGTACCGGTCATGTTTAACCTGATAGGCTTCGCAACAGGCAATAACCAACAAGGCTTGGTCGACCAACATTTTCTCAAAATGAGGAAGTTTCCATTCCCTGTCGGTCGAATATCGATGTATCCCCAAACCAATCTGGTCGAAGATGCCCCCTTTCCGCATGGCGCGAATGGTTGTATCCACCATTACGTACGCAGCGTCATCGCCTGTGCGTTTGCCGTACCGGAGGAGAAAACTCAGTTGATGGGCGGTCGGGAATTTCGGCGCGGCTCCAAATCCACCCCGCTCCTCGTCGAATCGAGAAACAAGAGCAGAAAACGCCTCGGTCAATCGTCCAGCCGTATCAGAAGTCGATTCTGAAATGACCGATTCCCGGCTAAGCGTCTCGACCAAATCGTTTCCATACTGAGCCACCTTTTCCGGATCGGTTTTCCAGACCTCGCTGATTCGTTCAACCAGCTCGAGCAACCCCATCCTCCCGTGACGGCTGGTCTTTGGCAAGTACGTTGCACAGTAAAAAGGATGTCGATCTGGCGTAGCAATGATCGTCAACGGCCAGCCTCCCGCCTGTCCCATCGCCGTGCAGGCGCTCATGTAAAAATGATCGACCGTGGGGTGTTCTTCGCGGTCCACCTTGATATTGACGAACGCCAGGTTGAGGGCCTCTCCAACTTCCGGGTCCTCAAACGATTCGTGGGCCATCACGTGGCACCAATGACACGCGGCATAGCCAATCGAGATCAGCACGGGTACTCCCCTGGACGCCGCGTCATTGAATGCGTCGTCTCCCCACGGATACCAGTCGACGGGATTATCAGCATGTTGCCGTAAGTACGGGCTCGATGAACCCTGAAGTCGATTGGCCATTGGATTCAATCCATTAAAAGGCCCGGCTGAAAAATACAGCGTTCAGGAATAATCGTTGACTCCCATACCAATACGCTCGAAAGCTCAACCTATCCATGAATGCGATAACGCGACCTTCTCCCGCGCGCGCCGCGACGGCTCCGGCGCTGCCGGAGAGCTGCTCGAGTTTGTCGTCAGAAATGTATCCGCTCAGAAGCGGGCTATCTGAATATATTCCAAGGCCCTGTCCGGGTGATTCTGGAACTTCATAGAATTGACTTCCGATATGAAAAACCGGAAGGGAATCGCGTAGACCGAATCCAACAGGGTGTGTCGTGTCAACCGACAACGCGAAAATGGATCCACCAATCCGGTGGGCTCCCCTTGCTTCATCCAGTTGATTATATGGAAGACCTTGAATCAGCGAATCCGTGTCAAACGATTTTGATTCAATGTCGAGCAGCTCATGGTTCTGAGCCCAGCTAATCGCACCGGACATGGCTATGAGCGTGCCTCCGTCTCGTGTCCACGTCGCAAGCGCCTCTGAATTGGGTTCCGTAAGTGAGCCCCCGGGATGCGCAATTACGTCATACTTGGACAGATCGATATCACTCAGCAGCCGAATGTCTAAAAGAGAAACGGGAATTCGAAATCGTTCTGACAACAGGTGCCAAAGTTCTCCAGCATTCCCGGAACTGGCACCTTGACCAGTCAACAATCCTATGGTTGGGAGTACGAGCGATGAAGTACTTGAGCCCCCCAGATCCGGCCCGTCGGGTGTGAGACCCGAAGAGACCGAATAAAACGTCGTATGATCTTGTTCTGCAGCCTCCACGACAAGCTCGTGGACGAGCGCTGGATCATACGTCTTCGAAGGCGTGTCACGCCCAATGAGCGGAATAACAATCGTACCGCTATCAAACCAGGTCTTGCTTCCGTCTAAAAGTACCGAGAAGCGATCCAGCATGACGCGAACGGGCACATCTGCTTTCAGGAAGCGATACAATGATCGTGGTGCATAGTATCTATTCCACGGCATCAGGTAGACGTAAGAAGATCTCCCTCCTATGACTTCGCCGCCGTCCAGCTCAACAGCGCCCAGCAGATCGCCTGTGATGGCATCAGCGCTTCGCCGATACTCACCATAATCAACATCGTGAGCAAGCGGTAGTGTCCATGTGGATACATCGTAAAAGAGCGAATCCTGGTAGGTCAGCGTCCGTTCCATGACAGATTTGATGAGTCGCATTTGCCGTTGCGCGAGCGGAATCACGTATGCGCCGCCGGCCTTGAACGTTCGTCCGTCCATGGACACGTCTTTCGCGAGGGCATAAAGCTGAATGCGGTGTCGTTGCAGGAGTTGGGCTAATTTCTGAGCACGTGTGCGGCCTCGATCCAGCGATACTACATATGCCTTAACCGAATGAATCTCAGCCAACTCAAAGCTTTCTTTATAGAAGTCGCGTTGATTGGTCAAGAGGCGAACCCGAAGAGCAACCCCTGCGGCGAGCGTAGAAAGAGAAGCCGCGAACTGATTTCGGACAGTGAATGCGTAGTGCAGTACTCCGTCGGCGGCGTCTCGCTCCAGCGCCCTGGAGGAGGCCTGCTCAAAAAGAATTCCTACGCTGCCGTTGATGTCCGGAAACGAAGATCCTTTTCCATAGAAAAAGTCGTCGAATGACTCGCGCGTGTAGTACTGAGAGCCGATCCGATCGAGGCCCTCGGCGTGAAACTGAGCGATCGCATCGGTCAGCTCGAACGTCCGTTCCGGTGTATTCGGATTGTTTCTGGACGGAATTCCCGGTTGGAAAAAGAACGTTGACCCGGTCCCCATTTCATGATGATCCGTAAGAACATGTGGGCGCCACGAATGGAAAATCCTGAGTCGTCCCAGTGATTCGGGATGCTGGCCCACGATCCAGTCTCGATTGAGATCAAACCAGTAATGATTGGTCCGGCCACCTGGCCAGGGCTCGTTGTGCTCGCGGTCCTGCGTATCGCTGACAGCTACCCCACCCCGGTTTCGATTCGCCCAATTCGTAAACCGGTCGCGCCCATCCGGATTGAACATGGGATCGAGGATGACGACAACGTTTTCCAGGGCATCTTCCACAGCCGGGCCTTGGGCGGCCGCCAGATGATAAAGGTACAAAACCGCCGCCTCGGTCCCGCTTGCTTCGTTACCGTGCACGCTATATCCTTGATATAAGATGACCGGCATGTTCTCGATTTCAGCATCGGTTACGTTTTCAGAATCATCAGACAGCCGAAGATTCTCTTTTCTGATCTCCTCCAGCCGGGCATGATTTTGCGGTGACGTGACGATCGCGTGGATCAAATTTCGGCCTTCGTACGACTGAGCATGCACGTTAAGTGTGACGCGATCACTTACCGTGGCGACTGCATTGAAATAGGCCTCAACCTGATACGGCACGGTGTGCCGGGTTCCGATCTGATGGCCGATAATTTCTTCCGGAGTCGGAATCGATGGATCATACGAACTGACTCCCGGAAGCGGCATCTCGAGTGGGAGTGGAAGCGTCTGGCCAACCGCGGGTCTGATGATGAGAACGGCTATGGAGAGCATTAGAGCCCGCCACACAAACGAAAGGGATTCCCCGGAATGGACTGTCATCGAATTGCTTGAATTAGTTCGGATCAAGACGACTCTCACTAGGCTCTTTTGTACAAGTAAGCCAGGGGTTCCAGCCTACCTCCGTCGGCATCCGCCACGGAGAATGTGCCCTCTCCACCCCAGATTTCAGCACCACCCACCACGCCGTCGGCGTTCAGCGAATAGAATTTCACATTGAAATTTGGTCGACCCTGGTCATCCTGAAGTCGCGCGAGTTTCGTATGATCAGCGATTCGTTGGCAGGCGAAGAGACACGCATCCTGCGGGGAATCTCCCATGCGCATCCGTTCAACGATCAGGAAGCTGCACAGATTTTCAAGATTCGCCTCACCTCGCCCCGTTGATCCCGCAGCGCCAATCTCATTGTCCACATAACACCCGGCGCCGATGATGGGAGAATCGCCCACGCGGCCCGGAATTTTATACGAAAGTCCAGACGTCGTGGTCACGCCCGAGATATTACCCGAAAGGTCGATCGCGGAGCAGTGGATCGTTCCCATGTGTCGCTCCTCCGGGGAAAAGTTCTGACCAACGTTTTTGTCACTCGGATCATGAGGCGGCAGGTAGTCATCTCTGTCGGAGAGGTTTTCTTTCCATTTTACCCAGCGCTCTCGTGCATGGTCTGTTAGCAGGTCCTCAACTTCGAAACCATGCATGGTGGCAAACTTCTGCGCCCCTTTGCCGACAAGAAGCACATGATCGCTTCGCTGCAGAACGAGCCGGGCCACTTTCGACGGGTACATGATCCCTTCAATCGCCCCTACTCCACCTGCTCGGCTGGTCGGACCGTGCATAATGCATGAGTCTAATTGCACCACTCCTTCTTCATTGGGAAGTCCCCCGTACCCTACACTTGAATCATTGGGATCCTCCTCTACAAGGTTTACTCCAGCTACGACGGCATCAATGGCATCCGCACCGCTCTGAATCACTTCCATAGCCTTGAGAACCGTTCGCCGTCCATTCGCGCTTGAAATCGCCACGGGACCGGCAACCCGATTTTTAGCCGGTGGATAAATCTCTCCAAGGGCTTTTGCAGAAGGCAATACTGAGGCACCGATGCCAGCCAGAGCCCCTGCTTTTAAGAAATCACGCCGGGAAGTTAAATTTGAAGTCGCCATGGAATTTTTCTCCGTGTTGGACTCGTAGTACATTTGTGAAATGAGCGCACCCGGTGGGAAACTGCTCGCTCGTCTAAAGTAAACTGTAACGTAAGAAAGTGGACTCTGCGGATCAAAGACTGAAACCGGATATCGGTCGTCTTCATGTGATTACTGATTTCCACTTCCAGCAGCGATTTTCTCACGCTGAATTGGCGAGATATGCTATTGACGGCGGGGCCGACACGATACAGTTCCGACAAAAAGGAGGAGCCATCGGGAATCGGTTGGTGGCCGCCAGGGAGACCGCCTCGGAGTGCCAGGCCTCAGACGTACCGTTAATCATAGACGACGACATTACACTGCTCCTGGCTACGGAGGCGGCCGGAGTTCACCTGGGTTCGACAGATTTACCGGTGGCGGTTGCTCGCTCAATCTTAGGGAATCGTTATCTGATTGGTGGTACAGCTACAACGGTCGAACAAGCACTGAAAGCCGAGTCTGATGGGGCTGATTATATCGGATTCGGTCCGGTATATCGGACGCATTCGAAATCAAATCCGGCATCTGTCAAAGGGATCGCAGGGCTGAAGGTCGTATGTAACGACGTCTCCATTCCGGTGATTGCGATCGCGGGTATAACCGTTGATCGAATTGAAGAGGTGTTGGGTTCGGGCGCACATGGAGTCGCGGTGATGGCTGCAGTCACGATGGCAGAAAACCCGCGCGAAGCCACACTAAGACTTAGAGAAGAGATCGAGCATTGCACAATGTAGATTCAGCAGTGTAAGTTCAGCAACGTAGTTTGAGCCGTGTCGGTTCAGCAATGTAGTTTCAGCAATCTAGGATCAGCAATCTCTCCATAGTTTAGAGAGTGCTGTTATATCTTCGACAATAGCGATTTGGAAGAAACTACCATGCCCATGTCCACCATTGACTTCAGTATCATTTCGAAGCGCCAGGAACAGTTGCGCGAGCTCCTCAGGGAAGCGCAACTGGAAGCGATCGCCATCAATCCCGGTCCGAGTTTGGTCTATTTGACCGGCTTTCACTTTCATTTGAGTGAACGACCCGTAATCTTTCTACTGCCCGTTAAGGGCACTCCTTCTCTCGTTCTACCGGAACTCGAATCGCAAAAGGTGGCATCAGCTTCTTTCGAAATACTGTCTTTTACATATGGCGAGCCACTGGAAACGTGGGGACCCGCTTTTGAAGCTGGTGCATCGGCTGTGGCCCTTGACGGCCTCTCGGTTGGCGTTGAGCCCGGGAATTTGCGCGTGTTGGAGCTTCGTCTCCTTGAAGGCGCAGCACCCAACGCCTCCTTTGTATCGGGTGCGGACGTGATCGCGTCCCTCCGCATGCAGAAAGATGAAAATGAGCTCAATCTGATGCGTGAAGCGACCAAAATTGCAGAAGGAGCCCTACAGGATACGCTGGCGCACGTCAAGGAAAATGTGTCTGAAAGAGAAATCTCAGGTACGCTAATCAGATATATGCTGGAACGCGGATCCGAAGGCGAGCTTCCATTTCAGCCTATCATCGCGTTCGGCGCGAATTCGGCCAATCCACATGCGGTCCCGTCGGATTATGCCCTTCAACGAGGAGATCTCGTTCTCTTTGACTGGGGAGCCAACTATAGAGGTTATTTTTCCGATCTCACGAGAATGTTTGCACTCGGTGAACCTGAACCCGAATTGCGAAAAATCGTCGAGATCGTTCAGCAAAGTAATGCAGCCGGTCGACAACGGGTGGCTCCGGGACGTACCGTCGGAGACATTGATTCCGCCTCGCGGGGCATAATCGAAGAGGCTGGATATGGAGAGTTCTTTACCCATCGAACCGGGCACGGCCTTGGACTGGAAGTTCACGAGGCTCCGTATGTGCGTGGTGACAGTGACCAGATTCTCGAGCCGGGGATGACATTCACGATTGAACCCGGCATTTATCTGAATGGACGTGGAGGCGCCCGTATCGAGGACGATATGGTTGTTACGCAAACGGGTGGCGAAAGCATCAGCACGATTTCAAGAGATCTCGGAATACTTGGCATATGACCGCTCCTAATCGAATTGTGATTTTTGCGGCGGGCGATTCTGATGCCGAATGGCTCTCCAATCAGGTATCAGGGCGGGAAGAGAGCGGCTTCGCCGTTGAATTGGTCGTCTCATACAGCGGCCAACTGGACGATAAACATTTGAGCCGAGCCGATGCCATCGTCGTTGATTCGTCTCTGGGAAGCGAAACAACACAACATCTCTTGTACGAGTTGATGATGCGGCAATCTTCGCTTCCGATCATTCTCTGTATTGATGCAGATCAGGAAGGTGAGTTTCCGGACGCCGTTCGTCAGGGAGCGCAGGACTTTATTATCAAGGGTTCTGATTCCGCGGAAATCATTCAACGAGTGTTTCTTCACGCCCTGGATCGCGCACAAATCCTGCGCGCTACACAAGAGGCCGAGGAACGCGTCCGTGCCATCATCGAGAATATCTCGGACGGAATTCTCATCGTGGATGAAGCCGATACCATACTGTTCGCAAACCCGGCGTGCGAACTCATCTTGAATAGGCAGTTGATCGAACTGCTGGGGGCCCCACTGGAACTCGAGATTCCTAAAGCCGCGGATGCGACCGTTGAAATTCAACACACTCCCGATTCCTCCATTGTAGCCTCTCTCAGGTGGGTCCCGATTCGTTGGGAGGGTCGCGATGTTAGACTGTATACCATTCGCGATGTCTCTGTCGAATTCGAAATCAGAGAGCAGTTGCAGAAGACGAAAGATGAAGCCGAGCGGTTGGCGGCTCTAAAAACGTCGTTCCTCGCCAATATGAGTCACGAGTTGCGCATGCCGCTCGCAAGCATGATTGGCTTTGCGCAATTGATCGAAGAGGGGATCGATCACGAGGAGTACAAGGAATTCGCCGGGATGATTGTTGAAGGTGGCAACAAACTCCTGGAGACGATTAACTCCATCCTTGAACTCACCCGTCTTGACGCCCAAACGGTCGAGATGCGTAAACAACTGATATCGCTGGAAAACAGCGCAAACGAAGTCGTGAATAGTCTTCGACCGTTGCTCGATGAAAAGACGATAACGGTCCAGATAACCGTAGAAGGTATCGATACGATCACGGCCGACCCGCTCATCATTCGGAGAATATTTAACAATCTCATCGGGAACGCTATCAAATTTACCAAAAACGGCAGCATCACGATTTCGTTTGTGGGCACCGATGATGCTGTCCGATGCGAAATATCGGATTCCGGGATTGGAATTGATCCGGAGTTTCTACCCCATGTATTTGACGAGTTCGCTCAGGAGAGTACTGGAAGGGGTCGAACGCACGGTGGAACGGGGCTCGGACTGACCATCACCCAACGACTGGTCTCCGCGCTCTCTGGTTCTATTGAAGTGTCGAGCAAGAAGGGTCGGGGCTCCACGTTTACGTTGGTCTTCCCCAGGCTTGCCAGCCAGGAATAGGTCCCAACCGACTCGTACACCGAGACCATTATGGATACGGCACTCATCACAGAACCAACGACATTATTCGCGTTTCTGGCGGCCATCCTTGGTGGCGTCTTCTGGTTGAGTACGGTGGCAAAGTTCAAGCGTTTTTTCGAATTGATGCCTCCAGTCATATGGGCCTACTTTCTACCGATGTTCACGACCACGTTTGGCGTGACACCAGACAGCTCTGTCCTCTACGATTGGATGTCCCGGTACTTGCTTCCTTTCTCTCTTTTTCTGCTGATGATCACCGTCGATCTCCCCGCGATTCTGAAGCTCGGACCGGTAGCGCTCATCATGATGCTAACCGGTACCGTTGGCATCGTCATCGGTGGTCCCATCGCACTTCTCGTGTTTGGTGGTATGCTGCCGGAAGATGCCTGGAAGGGATTCGCTGCGCTTTCTGGGAGCTGGATTGGGGGCACTGCGAATATGATTGCCATGAAAGAGAGTGTGGGGACCCCCGATGCGATGTTGGGTCCCATCATCGTGGTGGACACGGTCGTCGGATACGGTTGGATGGGAATACTCATTTTCTTGAGCGCTGTACAGAAAAAATTTGATCACTGGGTTAACGCCGATACGACGGTGATCGAAGAAACCAACAAGCGACTCGTCGAAATGGACACGACGAGAATACCGTCGTCAATTGCGGACCTGGCCGGAATCGTCGGGGTGGCTTTTGCTGCAACGGTAATCGCTATTAATATCGCCGGTTCGTTACCAAAATTGGGCGATCCGACGATTATCAGCGCTACGACATGGGCCGTCCTCATGGTCGTAACCATAGGACTGATCCTTTCCTTTACGCCCATGCGTCACATGGAAAGAGCGGGAGCTTCGCGAATTGGTTTTCTCGCCCTATATCTTCTGTTGACATCCATTGGTGCGAAAGCAAACCTGCTTGCAGTGCTGGAAGCACCGGTCTTTCTCGCGGCCGGAGCGCTGTGGATCGCGATTCACGTGGGCTTACTCATCATTGTTGCAAAATGGGTTCGCGCCCCTCTGTTCTTTGTGGCGACCGGCAGCATGGCTAACATCGGTGGGGCCGCGAGCGCGCCGATCGTCGCGAGCGTCTATCTCCCTGCGATGGCACCGGTGGGCCTGCTCATGGCTGTAACCGGTTACATCCTCGGGATTTACGCAGCGATCGGCTGTGCCTGGCTATTAGGATTCGTGGCAGGTATGTGATGAATGGTGCGAAGTCACTTGACTAACGTACTTAGCTGCTCGGCCTCATCGACCAGCCCGGCGATCATTTGAACACCGGCACTCCAGAAGTTCTTGTCCCTCAGATCTATGTCCATTCTGGAGAGAAGTACGTGAGGCCAATCGGATCCTCCTGCACTAAGAAGTTCCAAATATTGGTCAGCGAAACTCTCCCCGATTTCTTGATAACGCTGATAGAGGGCCAATACAAGAAGCTCACCGAATGCATAAGCGTAAACGTAGCCGGGAGTATGAAGAAAGTGCGGGATGTAGCTCCACCAGATTTTGTAATTATCGGTAAGCTCGACGCTCTCGCCGAACATAGCCTGTTGGGTCTCCAGCCAGACCTCAGAGAATCTATCGACAGACAACTCTCCCGTTTCTCTTCTCTCCGCGTGGATTCGATCTTCGAAGCGATACATTGATATCTGCCGAAATACGGTCGCAAACGTGTCGTCAATTTTTCCCATCACCATGGCCAAACGATTCCGAGGATCTTCCTCTTTCTTGATAAGACTTTGAAACGTCAGCATCTCACCGAAGACGGACGCCGTTTCCGCGGTCGTAAGCGGCGTATCGGCGTGAAAGATTCCCTGATCGCGGGAGAGATATTGATGAACCCCGTGCCCCAACTCATGAGCCAGCGTCTGGACGTCCCGGACACGGCCCGTATAATTCATCAAGATGTATGGATGAGTACTGGGAACTGCCCCATGGCTAAACGCGCCACCGCGTTTGTTAGGGGCCAAAGCGGCATCAATCCAGTTCTCCGAGAAAAAGAGCTTTACGATCTCCCCCATTTTTGGATGAAACTCGGCGTAGGCTTCGGTGACGATTTCTGTCGATTTCGCCCAGGTGACTCTCGTATCTGACTCACCCATGGGAGCATACCGATCGTAATCGTAGAGGTCATCGTATCCAAGCATTCGCTTCTTGATGCCGTAATACTTTTCTACAATACCATAACCACTCGTCACCGCCTCTACGAGAGATGCCACGGTCTCGTCGTCGACCTCATTCGATAGATTCCTAGAGGAAATCCAGGTCGGGTATGCTCTCAGACGATCATCCGTGGCTTTGTCCGCCAGAATCGTGTTGAAGATGAATGCCAGAGGCCTAGCCCGCTCGGTCAGTCCAGCAGTAAATGCTTCGGCGGCTTTCTTTCTCTCCGCTCGGTCCGCGCCATGGAGTTTGGACAAAATCTCTTGTTGTGTGAGAAGATCTCCCTCATAGTCGTATCGGGCATCCGAGAGTGATTCATCGAAGAATCGATTCCAGGCGGCGCGTCCGGTCACGGCTTTTTCGATCAGAATTTTTTCCTCGGGCTCGGAGAGCAAATGCTTTCGCTGAGCCCGCTGAACCTCTAAAAAATGTCTAAAGTAGTTTAATTCGGCAGCTTCTAGCAGGTGGTTAGCCGCTGCCTCTTCCAGGGCCACCCACTCGAGCTCGAAAAAGATCAGGTTCGAGGAAATCTGCGTGTATCGCTCTCGCACCTCCTGAAGAAGAGCTCCTCGCTCAGGATCCGCCGTATCCGTCGACCAGTCCAAAAACGCATATGTAGTCGATCGACCGGCCTTATCCTGAATCTCACCGAGCCGATTCATGGCTATGGCCAGATCCAGCGCCTCGAGTCCGGCGACTTTTGTTCGATACGATTTGGCGAAGTCCTCCGCGAGCTGTGCACACGACGTTAGATCCGTTCTCAAATCGTCCACGTCTCTATACAAATCGTCCAAATCCCAGTGAATATCTTCGGCGCCCGAGACAAATGGTGTCTTCTCCATGAATGCAGTAACGATCGTTGATTGATAGTGAACTAAACCATGCGCCAGTCCGTTTGTAGGTTGAGAAACGCGGACGCGCGAGTTGAATCCGCAATCCTACGAACATCTCCGAAATTGGCTTCGCGTGAACGCAATCAAATTTTATTTCGTCTTCCTATTCCTCCTCCCGGCGCTTTTGGCGGGCTGTGGAGCGTCCGAGCGGGAAACCCCGGCCGAATTCACCGAATTTGAATCGATTGCACAAGCCGGGAAAAGAGTCGAACTGAATCTACCACTTCCCGAGTTCGCCGAAGCCACCTTGTCGGGTGGGACTTTCACGTCGGAGTCCTTCGAAGGACGATTAACCCTTGTAAATTTCTGGGCCACGTGGTGCGGACCCTGCATTATCGAAATTCCGGAACTTGTCGCGTTACACGATGAGTGGTCCGATCAGCCCTTCGAAATCGTAGGTGTTTCGATGGACCCGGAGGGATTCGAGATCGTGGAGGCATTCGCAACGGAGTTTCAGATCTCGTACCCCATCATCCTGGATGAAGGCGATTTGGCCGACGCTTTTGGAGGGGTTTATGCTCTCCCCACCACTTTCCTGGTAGATGAAAGCGGTACGATCGTATATCGGTTCATCGGTCTGTTCCCGTTTGAGGAAATGCGTGAACACATGAACGAGCTTCTCGAAAGAGCAGAAGCCAGCTGATCGTCGTCGGCTCTACCGCGGTACAAAATATCCAACCGTCCTACTGTCAGGCTCAAAAATGCTCTTGGCAGCCTGCAAGAGATCATCGGTTGTGACAGCGGCAATGGCTTCGGGAATGCTTAGATACAGTTTCCAATCCCCTGAGGCGATGGCTTCGTTCAAGCTCGACGCTATCGAGAACGGACCGTCCCGATCGAAGGAAGTATCTGCTCGAACGATTGCCTTCGCCCGATTCAATTCCGTTTCTTCGATCGGCGAAGAGGTCAATCGGTCAAGCTCTTCAACCAATTTTTCTTCCACATCGGCGTGGGTGATCCCCGGTGCCAGCATTGCATAGACATAGAACAATCCGGGATCTCTAAGAAGCGAGTGCACAGCCGAGACGCCAATCGCTCGCCCGCTGTCGACCAGACCGGTATAAAGTCTCCCGGCCTTACCGTCTCCCAGCACAACGGACAAGACAGACAGTGCGGCGCTTAGAACGTCAGACGCCGGCGGAGCTTTGAATGCTACCATCACTGCACCGGGCTCGCCTGCCATCCGAACGGTCACATGTCGAGTCCCGACTTGACGAGGTTCAACCGTATGAATTTTCGGAGCCGGGTTCGGCGCAGACGGTATGTCTCCGAAATATTCAGATACCAGGCGCATCGTGCGTTCATCGTCGAACGAACCGATGACAGAAACGGTGGCATTATCAGGCCAGTAAAACGTGTCATAGAAGTTTCGCAACTGATTCGGCGACAGGTTTTCGACATCTGAACGCCATCCGATCGTTGGATGTCGGTACGGATGAGCAAGGAAGGCCGTACTCCACACGGTTTGGTAGAGCTTTCGCATCGGTTCGTTTTCGCCCCGATCCAATTCATTGAGAATGACCGTTCTTTCACGGTCGACGTCCTCGGGGTCCAGCTTGGCTCCGCGCATCCGATCAGCTTCGATTTCTATGGCCTGTTCCAATTTGTCGTCCGGGAGAAGCTCATAATAATTCGTTCGATCCAACCACGTCGTTGCATTTACGCGGGCGCCCACACGTTGGAGCGTATTGAATATTGAATTTCCGGACTCCCGGTTGAAGCGTTCAGTCCCTTTGAACATGAGATGTTCGAGAAAATGGGTAGCCCCGGTCTCTCCCGTCGATTCATTCCTGGATCCGACGCGATAGGTAATCATGAACGTGACGACCGGGGCAAGCGTCATAGGGACCAGCAACACATCCAGGCCGTTGGCATCTAGTCGATATTGCGAGATGCCTTGTCGGGACTCGATCCGTGTAAATCCGTCGTATCGCCTTTCTTCCATTAGTGGGCTTCCAGCCAGTTCGGGCCCGTTTCAATTTCAACTTCAATGGGCACGTCGAGAGGCAGTGCCTCGACCATTTCCGTTCGCACAAGCTCCCGCAGGACATCGATTTCATCCATTGGCACTTCAAAGACCAACTCGTCATGAACCTGCAAGAGCATTTTCGATTTCAGCTGTTGATCACGGATCGCGTGATGAATTCGGATCATCGCCAACTTGATCATATCCGCCTGCGTCCCCTGGATGGGCATATTTACAGCCACTCGTTCTGCGGATGAACGAACATTTCGGTTTCGGGCATTAATGTCTGGCACATAGCGGCGGCGCCCCAGGATTGTTTCTACGTATCCCCTCTCCTGAGCTTTCGCCACCTGAAGCGACAGAAACCTCGTCACGTTCGAATAGGATTTCTGATATCCACTGATCAGGTCCCGAGCTTCCTCCACCCGGCACCGAAGACGTTGAGCCAGACCAAACGGTGAGATCCCATAGGGTATTCCAAAATTTACTTCCTTGCCTCGCGATCGCTGTTCCCGTGTGACGTCCTCGATCGGAACGCCAAAAACTAGCGCAGCCGTCGTCGAATGAATATCTGCTCCTTCAGAAAATGCTCTCTTCAGAGCCGAATCGTTACTCAAAGCGGCGAGAATTCTAAGCTCAATTTGCGCATAGTCTGCGGACATCAGAACAGAGCCTTCGTCCGCCACGAAGGCCTTTCGAATTTCTCGTCCTCGTGCGGACCGAATAGGAATATTCTGAAGGTTTGGATTCGTGCTGGACAATCTGCCGGTTGCGGCGGTGGTCTGGCCGTAAGACGTATGAACTCGACCTGTCTCCGGGTGAATCAGTTCCCCCAAACTATCGACATACGTACTCTTGAGTTTTGCCAGCTCCCTCCAGTCGAGAATCAATCCGGGTAGTTCGTGCTCCGTAGCCAACTCCTTCAGAACGCTTTCCCTCGTGGACGGCTTTCCCTTTCCCGTTTTGGATACGACCGGCATCCCCAGCTTCTCAAATAAGATTTTTCCGAGCTGCTGGGTCGACGCGATATTGAATGATTCTCCTGCGGCTTCGTAAATCTTACCTTCGAAGGACTCGATCTCTATCGACATTTGACTCGACAGATCCGAGAGCACCCTTTGATCCACGCGGATGCCTGTCATTTCCATGTCTGCCAACACGCGAATCAATGGAAATTCGATCTCCTCAGCGATTCTCGTGACGCCACCAGCCTCAAGTTCCTTAGACAGAATATTAGACAGTTGGAGCGTAATGTCCGCGTCTTCGCATGCGTATGGAGAAACCTCCTGAATCGGGACGTCTCGCATGGAACGCTGCTGTTTTCCTTTACCGATCAGACTGGAAATGGGAATGGGCTCGTAGTTCAGATACCGGCGGGCGAGCGCATCCATTCCATGCGAATCCTCTGGCGAAACCAGATAGTGGGATATCATGGTATCGAAGAAGGAACCACCTACCGTAAGTCCATGTCTTGCAAGCACAATATAATCGTACTTAATGTTTTGTCCGATCTTTTCGGACGTATTGGATAGGATCGGTTCCAGAGCGCGGAGCACCGCATCCATGCTCGTTCCGTCGGGCATTGGTGTCGGGATATACCATGCTTCAGACTCATGGACCGAAAGGGACACGCCCACAAGTGATGCCATCATGGGGTCGGTGGAAGTGGTCTCCGTATCGAAAGACAGACGCTCGGCGTCACTCAATTTTGCAACCAGATCCGCAAGCTCGGATTCATTGCTAATGAGTTTGTAGGTCGAATCGTCCTCAGAATAGCGGGCGTACCCGTCTTCAGGCTCGACCGCTTGGGCCTCCTCGACCGGTTCGTGAGGCGAAAACAGGTCCTTTTCGGCCTCTCCTGGCTGTTCGCCCGATGCACCTGTGCCGTTCTGCTCGAACAATCGAAGAATCCTCTGGAAGAGTGAGCTGAATTCGTATTCCTGAAACAGAATTTTTATCCGCGGGAGGTCTGGAGCGTGGCGTTGAAAGTCCGACCATGTCAGGTCCAGTGGGACGTCGGTAAGAATCGTGACTAATTCTTTGCTGAGAACGGCATCGTCTGCATGATTCAAGAGTCCCTCTCTTGCCTTTTTCCCCTTAACCTCTTCAGCATGCTCAAGCGCCTTTTCAACAGACCCGTATTCAAGAAGGAGCTTGATCGCCGTCTTTTCGCCGATCCCGGGCACGCCAGGGACGTTGTCAGCAGCATCACCCATCAGCGCCAGGACATCAATAAATTGAATCGGCTTCAGGCCATACTTCTCTTCAAATGACGACTCCGTAATGGGATCAAAGGATTCCCCGCGGTAGGCCGGGCGAAACTGGCGGATGCGTTCGCTCAGAAGCTGAAAAAAATCTTTGTCCGGCGACACAATGACCACGTTCGCCCCGTCGGCTTCTGCTTGCCGGGCGAGCGTTCCAATAACATCGTCGGCCTCGACTCCCTCGACCTCAGACACCGGAATGTCGAGTGCTTTCACGACTTCCTTAATTCGAGGCAGATTCGAAATCAGGTCTTCCGGGGGCGGGTCCCTATGGGCTTTATATTCAGGGTAAAGATCGTCCCTGAACGTCCCTCCTTCTCCGGGTGCGTCAAACACAACAACCATATGTTCGATGTTATGATCTTCGATCAGCTTCAGAAGCGCAGACACAAATCCATACGTTGCGGATGTATTCTGTCCCTTCGAGTTGATCAGTGGCCGACTGATAAAAATGAAATGGGCTCGATACGCCAAGGCCATGGCATCGAGCAGGTAAAGAGTGCGCGGAGAATCGGACATAACACGAATTGAAATGGGACAATCAAGCTATGAAAAGACCCGGTGACAATACAGCGAGGAACCAATTCCCCGCTTGTCCTTACATCGAACCGATCTCCGAAAGAGCGCCTGAAAATTCATCGATGAAAAGTTGACGTTTCGCCCAAGATCTGTACTCGTGACAGGTGGAGCGGGTTTTATCGGCTCGAATTACCTGCACTGGATGGTCAGTCGCCACCCGGAAATCCGGTTCGTAAACCTGGATTTGCTGACGTATGCAGGCAATCTCGCCAACATCGAATCGATATCGGCTGAGGCGAATTACGAGTTTGTCCAAGGCGATATTACCGACTCCGCACTGGTCGAGATGCTTTTTCAGACGCATGGCTTTGACACGGTCGTACACTTCGCCGCCGAGAGTCATGTGGACCGCTCCATCGAGGATCCACTGTCATTTGTTCGCACGAATGTAATTGGAACGACGATTCTCCTCGAAACAGCTCGAACGTTCTGGAAGGCTTCAGATTCCATGTCACTTTGTCGATTCCATCACGTCTCAACGGACGAGGTGTACGGATCGCTGGGAACTACGGGTCAGTTTCTTGAATCGACGCCCTATGCGCCACGTTCCCCGTACGCGGCCTCCAAGGCTTCGAGCGATCACTTCGTACGGGCATTTGCAGAGACGTATGGCCTTCCCATTCTGATCACGAATTGTTCGAATAATTTCGGGCCGTATCAATTCCCGGAAAAGCTGATCCCTCTCACCATCGTCAATGCGGTATCCGAGCAGGCCATTCCTGTTTATGGCCGTGGTGACAACATCCGAGATTGGCTTTTTGTGCTCGATCATTGTGAGGCGCTGGAACTCGTTCTTCAACGCGGGACGCCCGGGCAGACCTACTTGATCGGCGGAGGAAATGAATGGTCGAATCTGGATTTGGTCAATAAGATTCTAGATCGGGTCGATGAATCGCTGTCTCGTCCGGAAGGCACCGGTAGAGCACTCGTCTCGTTTGTTGACGATCGTCCCGGACACGACTTCCGGTATTCCGTCAATACGGACCGGATTCAGGCCGAACTCGACTGGCGCCCTTCGCATTCACTCGATGAGGCGTTAGAGCTCACGGTAACGTGGTATCTGGAAAATCAGGACTGGATCGAATGCGTAAAAGATGAATCTTACATGCGCTATTACGATCGTATGTATGGAGACAGGATTTCGAACAAGGATGATGGATAGAAGGTTTACTGACAGATAAGGGATCGAAGATGAAGGGTGTCGTACTTGCGGGTGGTACAGGAAGCAGGCTCTTTCCTTTAACGAAAGTGACGAATAAGCACCTACTACCAGTCGGGAGATATCCGATGATTTATCATCCCATCATGCGGCTGAAACGGGTCGGTTGTACCGAAATTGCCATTGTCACCAGCCCCGAGCATATGGGTGATGTGGTCAATCTGCTTGGGAGCGGGTTTCGATTCGGAGTAGATTTCACCTACCGGGTTCAGGACCAATCAGGAGGAATCGCCCAGGCCATGGGCCTCTGTGAGAATTTTACAGGTAGCGATTCCTTTATTGTAATGCTCGGTGACAATATTCTTGCCGATGATTTTCCGATCGATGTCACAGAATTCATGTCTGGTTCCACGACCATAGCAGGAAAAGCACACGTCTTGCTCAAGCAGGTCCCCGACCCGGAGAGATACGGCGTACCCAGACTACTGGATGATACGATCGTTGAGGTCATCGAGAAGCCAACCCATCCACCAAGCAATTATTCGGTAATCGGAGTATATCTATTCGACCCGAAGGTCTACGATATCATTCGCACTCTCGAGCCATCCGATCGCGGCGAGCTCGAGATCAGCGATGTGATCAGTCATTATGCGCAGACGAAAACGCTATCTCATGGTGTAGTACGTGGATGGTGGGGAGATGCTGGAACGCTGGAAGGGTATCAGGAGGCCAATAGCCTGGCGAAAGACCTTGTTTACGAAGAAATCCCGGTTAGCGAGTAGCGTGGATTGGAAAGACGGTGATATCGACGGCTGTGAATTCACACCACTCTCATTCCATAATGACGGGCGTGGCTGGCTTGCGGAAATTTTTCGAATAGATGAGCTGAACGAGTCTCATCATCCGGTCATGGCCTACATCTCCGAAACCAATCCCGGACAGGCAAGAGGACCTCACGAACACACGAATCAATCCGACCTCTTTGCATTTTTCTCAGGCACCATACGTCTTTACATGTGGGACGCCAGATCCGAATCGGTGACATACGGCGTCCGTTCGGTGCGACTGGTCGGTGAGGCCGATCCCTGCACGGTCATGATCCCTCCGGGTGTCGTCCACGCGTACCGGAATGATGGCACCACGCCCGCTCTTATTTTGAACTGCCCGAATCGTCTTTACGCCGGACCCGGAAAAACCGAGCAGGTTGATGAGATTCGGCACGAGGATTCCGACTCATCTATTTTTAAGCTCGAATAGACTCGCCCAAGACCCTATCGCTCCGTCCACATCGCCATGAAACTCGTTCTTTTTGACATAGATGGAACGATTCTCACATCGCGGGGAGTCGGCAGAAAGGCCATTGCATCCGCGCTGCACCATGTGTCTGGAATTTCAGTCACCTCAGACGAAGTCTCATTCGCAGGACGTACCGACCCTCAAATCATGCGGGACCTGCTTCGCGTTGGAGGTCTTTCAGAGAATGAAATCGAAAACGTGTTTTGCGAGTGCATGGACAGTTACGTGGCTATTCTGATGCGGACCCTGATCCCTGAAATGATCACCATTCTCCCTGGAATTCAGGGACTCATACGAACTCTACATGGTCGTTCTGATATAGCCCTTGGTTTACTGACGGGGAACCTGAAGGACACGGCCTTTTTGAAATTGCACGCGGCCGGATTGGGTTCTTACTTCTCGTTCGGCGCATACGGGAGCGACCGGGAGGATAGAAATGAGCTGCCTCACGTCGCCGCTGACAGAGCTGCCTTGGCATTCGGATCTCCCCTAGCCGTTGAAAAAACAGTCATCGTTGGAGATACACCCAACGACATCGAGTGCGCCGCCCAGTACGGAGCACGTAGCGTGGCCGTCTGTACCGGCGTATTCTCCAGATCCGAATTGGCGCAATGCGATGCTGATCTTCTGGTCGATGACTTCATGGACCCGGAACCCATGTTCGAACTGCTCGATCGCCTTTAACGCCCGTAGGTCTGCAGGATCGTTCCAACGGCGGACGCATATGACGATCCAAACAGGTTCAGGTGATTCAGTAGATGGTACAGATTGTAGACATCCCGCCTCTGACTGAACCCGTTATCCAGCGGCCAGCTTTCCGCGTAGGCGTCGTAGAATGGTTGCCCGAATGCTCCAAAGAGTGAACTCATCGCGACATCCACCTCGCGATGACCGTAGTAGACCGCCGGATCGATCAGCACTGGTTTCCCTTTCGAATCGGTCAGCACATTTCCGGCCCATAGATCGCCGTGAACCAGAGAGGCTCCTGGATTTTCGGGTAGTATCTGTTCGAGTCGGTCTAACAACCGAGTGAAATCCGAATCCCAGTCTAGTTTCCATACCCCGTTCCGGCGCGCCATCTCGACCTGAGGTCGCAGCCGACAATCTCGGAAAAACTCTCCCCAGCTCGATTTCCGATCGTTGGGCTGCGAAGAAGCGCCGATAAAATTGTCCGAGGGCAATCCGTAAAACTCTTCCTGAGCCCGGTGAATTTCGGCCAGTCCGCGGCCAAGCGCCGACCACGATTCGGGGGTATGTGGACTCGTTTCAATCCACTCCAGAACGAGAATGCCTGCGCCCGACTCTAGGCGGGTTTCGGTCACGACTTCCGGAATCCGAATGGAAGACGTGGCCGAGGCCAGAAGTTGTAACCCGCTCCGTTCCGACTCGAATGTCCGGGCCACTTTGAAGTCACCCCACTTCGCAAAACAGAATCCAGATTCAGTTCGCAGTTTTGCCGAAGTGCCAATGCAGCCGCCGGACACGGGATAGTCTTCCAGTACTTTTTCACCGAGATCCTCTTCCAGCCCCCGGCAAAGTTCGAGCGGTAGCATTGTTTAGCTGGACGAATTCAGATTGTACTCCGACTCCAACGTGCGAAGGATTTCCGTAGCCGTTCTTTCAACGATTTGAAAAACACGATCAAACCCGCCATCGCCGCCGTAATACGGATCAGGTACTTGGTAATCGTCGGGCTCGGGATCCAGTTCTCTAAAAAGACGCACCTTGTTTCCGTATTCGTTGTTTTGATCGAAATAGAGTATATCGTGGAGATTGTCCCGGTCCATCGCAAAGATGTGCTCGAATTCCTCGAGATCACTCTGAACGAACTGTCGTGCGTGTTGGTCTGCGAGCGATATTCCATATTTAAGGGCAACGGCCTGCATCCGAGAGTCGGGCGCCTGGCCCACATGCCAGGATCCGGTTCCGGCCGACACTATTTCAAACTGCTCTGAATGACCCGCTTTTGCAACCAGCGAACGAAATACACCTTCCGCAAGCGGACTTCGACAAATGTTGCCCATACAGACAAACAGAATCCGTACGGGTCGAGAAGACGATCCTTCCATAACACTCTCCAAATCGCTCAGCTCAACTGTGGAAACATGCGATGATTGAGCTTTTTATTTAGAGCAATGAAGACAATAGCAACAATCGACCACTGAACTAAAGCCGTCATCACACTCAGCGGTTCTAGAGGATTAAACCATGAATCGGGTGCGTATTCAGTCGCCGAAACCCACATGAACCAGACGAGCAGGACCGCAGCTTCGATGGGGACCACATATTTGATAATCACCTCCCAGGTTTTGCCCGAATTCCAATCCCCTTCGATAGCATCCACGTCTTCCTTCCGGAAAGCGGCCGCACCGTACCGAATAATTGAATACGCTACAAATGCACCCGATATCATCAGCGCAACACCCCATACAAAGTCTTGATTTTCGAAAATCGTCAGATTGATCGCCGAGGGAACACCCAGAGAAAATCCCAGAATACCGATGGAAATAACCGCCGTTTTTCTAGAAAGGCCGACATCAACCAGTGTCCGTGAAGCGAGCTCGATCATGGCGATGAGTGAACTGAATGCGGCGAACGAAAGACCCAGGAAGAACAAAATTGCCAGGGTCCCGCCAAATTGCATCTTGGCAAACAGTTGCGGCATCCAGATGAAAGTCAGGCCCGTGGCTGCCGGACCGCTTGTCCGCATCACCTCCAATATTTCCGACTTGCTCATTTCAGCGCCGAGAGTCGCGAATACGGTCCCAAAAATCATGAGCGCTGCCAAAAGTGAAACGGTATTATTCCCGAAGCCTGTGATGAAGGAATTCTTTACCACACCGTAATTTGACTTCATGTAGGCACCATACGTCAGAATAAGACCAAATCCGGCACCGGTATCCCAGGCATTCTGTGTGAGTGCTTCAATCCAGACTTTGGGGGATTTCAGCGTGGCCCAATCCGGTGTAAACAGGAATGAAATCCCTTCAGATGCTCCGTCCAGGGTGATTGCACGTCCTACGGAGATCAGCACAATCACAAACAAGGTGGGGATCAGAAACTTATTAACCTTTTCGATGGACCTCACACCTCGTAGAACAACGATCGCGCCCAGACCCATCGCCACGGCATGAAAGAGGACCGGACCTCCCCCGCCCTGAAAACCATCCCAAATCGCTTGGGACGATTCCGTAGACAACGGCAGCGGGTTGGAAATCATCTGGGTGAAATAATAAATGCACCAACCGGCTACCACGGAGTAGTAAAACATGATCGCCGTCGAGACAAAAGCGATGAATGCACCCATCCAGGCAAATTTTTTGCCCGCGATTTTAGATATCGTTCCAACGACCCCCATCCTGCCTTTCCGACCAAGGGCGAACTCCGCGATAATCAACGGAATCGACCATACAAGCAGGAAGACGACCCAGGCGAAAAGAAAAGCACCAGCACCGGCTTCACCGCTATTTTGAGCAGCAATTCTTGGAAATCGCCAGATGTTTCCGGTCCCAACAGCGATACCGAGTACGCTGACGATGAGGCCGAAGCGACTTGAAAAATGTTGGTCTGACGTTGACATAGCAGCTAGAGCGGATGAGTGATATTCGGGTTAATCGGTTGCAGGCGGAAGGAGTCGCATCTCGTGTAGGATGGATCGATCGGCGAAGTCGTCCGGCGAATCAGGAAGGAAAAGTGTGTACGATTCGAAATCCAGATACGTCGCTATAAAGTTGTCGTATCGCTGCGAGAACGGATTGCCGCTTTGGCCCCCGGGATAGACGCCAAATGAGGTCGGCGGCTCGGTGGAAAAATCGACTACGACCCGCCAGGAGGCACTCGATGTGGACGACATGCTACCCGCCGGCGAGAGAGTCTGGCGGTACCCTGGATACGGATAAGGACCTCTCCAAATCGGTTTCAGGAATGTCGACCGTGTAATGTGACGAATCGTCAATTGATGATTAGCGCCCCACAGCAGCGACGCTCGATCCGATTTCAGTGCTTCCCCGTACGTACGTGCGACCCATTCCAGAGCTTGCGCCATCAGATCAGCGGCATTCTCGCGGTCCGGCGTGTCGACGATATCCAGCCAAATGGACTCCGGATCCTCTTTCAAGAGCCTGAAGAGACGCGTATTTGAGGGCATGCGGATGGTCTGAAATTCTGTTTCATCCCAGGCGAGCTGCTCAAGATGGGTCAGGTATTCGTGGAATAGAATAGGTTCAATCTGGTCAATCGAAGTTTCGCCATTCCACGACAGCAGCAAATCCTTGATTTCTAGAGCGACGGCAGACAACTCTGATTCAGGTGCCAGTAGCGGCAAAAAGAGATCGGCTTGAACGGCGTGCACATCGGATTGATATGCTCTTAGATCCTGAACCGAATGAAGATCAGATGACTCAAGTAATCCATTGATTCGAAGAGACCGATAGGCGTCCCTCCAATCACGTCCCAGGTAATACGGATAACCCTTAGCGATCGGTTGTTGATTTGTGGAGGTGAGGTAGCCTTGTGCCGGATTCCTTGAATGTGGGAGTTCGTCGAAGGGGATTCGACCATTCCATGCATGATCGAACGTGGAACCGTCCAACGACTCAGCGCCTGTATCGCCCGATCGTACAGGCATAAACCCGGTCGAACGGATGGCTATCGTACCGCTCCGATCCACGTACAGAATATTCTGCATAGGGGAATCCCAGAGCCGGGTGGCTACCTCAAACTCATCATAATTGCGAGCGCGGCCCATTTTCCAGATGGCCAGCAGTGTGCGCGAGGTGTCATGGGCCGCCCAGCGGATGGCCGTTGCTGACTCTTCCCCAAGCATCACCGGTCCAAATCGAGAAATTAAAACCGAGTCCGGTTCGGGCGCCTCTCCGGCGACCTCGATCTCATCATAAATATTCAGGAATGGTTCGAATTCCCCATCGATGAAGTAACCGGATCGATCCGCTGAGAGCTCAAGATTATAATAGTCGATCTGATCCGAACCGGTATTGGTAAAAGCCCAGGCTGTCTGCGTTGTGATACCCTCAATAATTACAGGGGCCCCCGGAATCGTGACACCGTACACATTCATCTCCGGGGTAATCAGATGCGCTTCGTACCAAATCGAAGGAACCGACAGGTTCAAATGCATATCTCCGGCCAGGATGGGATACCCTGTCGTGGATCGAGTGCCGTCGACCGCCCAGTTGTTCGATCCTTTTCCGGGTCGAAGACCTTCGGTCAGATCGTCCAGGGGCGAACCGAAGAGATCATCTGCGTGATGTTCAGTTGAGGTGATTCTGAATTTGTCCGAAGAATGACTCGTATTGGTTGCGCCCTCTTCTGAAATCGTTCCCTCCTCAGGTATAATGGGCACCACGTACTTGGAATACCTGGGAAATAGGCGTTCGTAGTCCGCATCTGAGAAAGCATCCTTGAGGCGCTTGTACCTTTCATCCTTTGACGTAAAGGTCAAATCGTAACTCATGTAGAGCAGTACGGAAATGGCGTCTTCGGTTGTGAGTTGCCTGGGGCGATATCCCAATATTCTGAATTCGAACGGGTCGTCCGATGGATCCAGTGAATCGATATACGCATTGGCGCCAGCTTGATACCAGGAGATTAGATCGAACTGCTCACCTCCTTTTTCCGTGAGCCAGGCGGCGTGCTGCTCCGTAGTCCAGCGCATTCCAATTCTTCGAAAAAACTGATCCGTCTGAAGAGCGCTCCGCCCCAAAACTTCCGACAAATTTCCCCTGGCAGCCCGTGACAAAAAATCGATCTGAAAAAGACGATCCTGGGCCACGGTATACCCGAATGCGATCACCGCATCTCGATCGTTGGACGCGAAGATGTGGGGCACTCCGCGTTCATCCCTGACGACGTGAACCTCATCCGTCAATGTGGGGAGCTCAAGCACCCCTGAGCCTAGGTCGTCTGCGTTTCTAGCTGTTCGATATAAGCCATCGGCGGGATCAAGCAACGGGCCGAGCGCAAAGCGGTCCGATATCGGGACGTTTAGTGCAACCAGGAATGCAGATAGTCCGAGAAACGAGGCTATAAGACGAACAATTTTTCCCGTCATAGAAATGAGAATTGTTCGCCCGACGAATGAGCTTTGATCTCTTCCTTGGATTCCGGTCCGAGATCGCCGCCGTCTATCGGATCGAATAGTTGTCCGAGTTCGTCGGCAGCGCTCGCATAGTCGATCGAACCACGTGCTTGCGGATCAGATTCGAAAACCGTTTGTCCGTTCTGCCGCGTGAGCGACAATGCCGTACACGTACGGATCACCGTCCGCATCACGCGTTCCCCGTACCGCTCTCGAAGGTACTTTCGATACCCGAGATGATTCCTTTTTCGACCGTCCACCATGGTCAGAAGAAATTTTGGAGTTGCCAAATCGGGATTCAGTCTTTTTCGCACGACCTGCGCCGTCTGATAGGTCTGTTCCCCACCCAATACCGGCTGGTATTCTGGAAGAACCGGAATCACTACAAAATTACTGGCAACGAGTGCGTTGAGGCTGAATACAGTAACGGCAGCAGCGATGTCAAAAATGATTAAATCGTAGTGCTTATCCATGCAATCCACGAATTCTCTTAGCCAGAGAACATCAGTGGGCTTGGTCAGGCGACGAATCGCTGATGAAAGAGCGGCAGAAGACGGAACCAGGTCGAATGTTCTCAACGGAGTAATGGGTACCTTCTCCGACTCAATGTCCTCTTCGAACAAGACGAGCGATGACAGTTTTGCAGCGGCCTCGGTCTCGCCCATCATTCTGGTCAAAAAGGCTTGCGGGTCCAGGTCCACAACAAGAACATCTCGCCCGGTCATTCCGAACGCGGCGGCCAGATTCATGACCGTTGTGGTCTTCCCGGTACCGCCCTTGTGGTTACAAATAGTCAGCGTGATCATGCGAGAGGCCGATTGAGCCGACTTCAGGTTGGGTTAAAGTAGCTTTCACGAACTCGGTGAGTCAACTACAGATATATACTTTACGTCCAGGCGGCCGTTCATGGCTAACCACCCGTAGTCTACGGTGGTGGACGCTCGCGTCGGGACTTGCTCTCGGATTCAGTTTCCCTCCGTATGGGATGACCGTCCTGGCCTGGATTAGCCTTGTACCCCTCTTTCTTTCCGCTCGTTTTCTTCCGCCCAGGTCGGCCTTTGTAAACGCGTGGTTTTTTTATCTCGGCACTTTTGCTGTGGCGTTCCATTGGCCACTCCTTCATGTCCGTGCCGATACGGCACTCGTATCGGCCACCGCATGGCTGGCTTTCACGATGGTACTTGCCGTTCCCGTTGGGTTTTCTTCATGGGTTTCTAAGAGATATTCAGGCGTCTCCTCCATCTGGTTGGCCGGACTCATGATCCTTCTCGTTGAGTTTGTCCTCAGATCGGGGCCCATACCCATGCCGTGGACCGCCCTCGGATACTCTCAAGCATCTTCCGGCGCTGTGGTCAGAGCCTCCTCCTGGATGGGCTCCACCGGATTGTCAACGGCCCTCGTCATAGCCAATGCCTGCCTGGCCCAAGGACTTCTCCTGGAAAAGAGGAATCGAATCCGTCTCGTGATCGCGAGTTTTACCGTTCCGGCGCTGGTACTTGCCCTGGGCCTTGCGAAGCATTCAAATGAATCGGCCGAGCAGAAGAACATCGCTGTCATCCAGCCCGGCTATTCGCCAGATGAGTGGTCCGATACTCATAATGAAAGCCGGGTTCAAAAGATGATCGCTCTATCTGATTCCACGATCCAGTCGTCATCTATACAAATCGATCTTGTCGTCTGGCCGGAAACGACGCTGCCAATAATAAATTCCCGATCGGAGGGCCATCCGCTGATGAAGAAACTTACCTCCTGGACGGAATCTCATTCGGTATCTCTTCTCACAGGCGCCATTACGACCACCGGCGAATCGGCCGGCTTCGGCCCACCGTATTACAACAGTGCAATATTGTTTGCGCCGGGAGCCGCTCCTTCCACGCGTTCGAAAAACATTTTGGTACCGTTTGCCGAATCTGTTCCTCTTGCAAATCTCTTTTCCTTCTTGGAACGATTCGCCGTTCCGGCCGGGGGAGTTGCCGGATATCTTCCCGGAGAAAAGCCTTCCGTTATAGCCAGTGGCGGCATCCATATTGGCATAATTATCTGCTTTGAGATTGCTTTTCCTCAATATGCGTCTGAACTGAAAAACAATGACAGCAATCTTTTCATCGTCCTTACGCAAAGCGGCTGGTGGCGCGGTTCCGCCGGTTACAGGCAACAGATCATGTATGCGCGTTTTCGGGCTGTTGAGCAGGGACGTACACTGGTTCAGGCGAGTGTCGATGGGATATCGGGAATAATCACGCCTGACGCGATCGTACACGACCTTACATCGATCCGAACACAAGCAACTCTCGTTCATCGTGTATCCCTTTACTCCGCGTCTACTTTCTATGGAAAGTTTGGGGATCTGTGGAATTGGATCGTTTTGGGGATCTGGCTATCAATTACGCTGTTCTACGGCGTCCGCCAAAAGCATATCGCATCCAACCTCTTTGCTCCGTGAAACTGAAATCCCCATTGATCCTTGCATCTGGTTCGCCGCGAAGGAAACACCTTCTCGAATCCCTGCATATTCCATTCGAGGTTCAGGCGGCAGATATCGAAGAGACCCGTCTTCCCGGGGAAGATCCTGCAGAAATGGTGACCCGCCTGGCCCGAGAAAAAGCGCAAGCCGTGTCCAAGATGCATATCAATTCACTCGTTTTGGCTGCTGATACAACGGTGGTTCTGGATGGAGAATTGCTCGGTAAGCCAAGAGACAAAGCCGATTCGATCCAAATGCTGACGCGCCTGAGTGGGCGGTCCCACACGGTTATTACGGGAATCGCTCTCTTGCACGAACAGACAGGGCGATTATCAACTGCATTCGAATCTACGCTCGTTACGTTCGACAGCATGAGCGATACAGAGATTGTTGACTATGTTGATACGGGTTCGCCTCTCGATAAAGCGGGTTCGTACGGAATCCAAGATGATCGTGGTGCACTCTTCGTTTCGCGGATAGAGGGTGATTTTTTTAACGTGATGGGACTTCCACTCAATAGACTTTATCGACTTTTGAAAACTGATTTTGGCGATTTAATCGAATAGAAGAACTAAGTTGAGAACTGGTACTTAGACGAATCGAAACGACACGATACCCGTGGCTAAATCTTTCAGTGACATACGCGCCCTTCTCATCCAGGCTCGGAACACGCCGGATATGGAGGCCCAGGAGCAAGATTGCTTCGTCGAGCGGACGCGTTTGGATTCGTCTCAGTTGTTCAGTCTGAATATTGCTCAGTCGGATCTGGCTGAACTCGATCTGGACCAGTATGACGTACTATTTATTGGAGGTGCCGGTGAGTATTCGGCGACGGGCGAATATCCTTGGATGAGCCACCTCCTCGAGCTTGTTCAGACGGCATACGAAAATAAGTTGCCAACCTTCGGATCCTGTTGGGGACATCAGGTTATTGCGCGCGCGCTTGGTGGCACGGTCATTCACGATCCGGCGCTATCAGAGATGGGGTGTCTTCTAGTTATACTAACGGAAGCCGGCAAGATCGATCGACTGTTCACGGATTTCCCGGCGTCATTCCGTGCAAATATGGGACATCACGACCGGGTTACTGAACTACCGGATGGTGCGGTCCAGTTAGCCGTGAGTGAGACCCAACCCAATGAGGCGTTTCGAATGCAGGATGCTCCCATGTATGGAACTCAATTCCATAGCGAGCTTGATGCTCATCGGGAACGAGAGAGACTCATTCGATACAGGCCCCTCTATAAAGCTGCAATGCCAAGCGAGGAAGTGTATCAAAACGTAATAGCCTCCTTGGCCGAGACGACTGAGGTCGACCATTTGATGCACGATTTCCTATTGAAGTTCGTGGTGTCTGAGTAAGCGACGGCTCAGAGGGCCTGTACTCTCAGTTCGGCACGTTGCACGAGGGCGGAGATTCCCTCGAGGCGGATTTCATCGGTACCCAGAATCAACGTCGAGATCCACTGGAACGGCTCGCCGTGAGAAAGGGGCTTGGTTACTAGCGTCTCCGTCATGGCGTGAAGCTCAGAATCGGGTCAACAAATTCGCCGGGAGAACGAGAGAAAAGAGGGTGATGATCAGGATGAAAACAAGATTTAAGTAGACTCCGGCACGAGCCATCTCCGGTAGCGTGATGAATCCGCTCCCATACACGACCGCATTCGGTGGTGTAGCGACGGGAAGCATGAAAGCGCAACTCGCTGCAATCGTCGCCGGAATCACGAACACCAGAGGCTCGCCGGTCAGCGCGAAAGCAACAGAGCCAACAATCGGCAAAAAGGCTGCGGCCGTGGCCGTATTACTGGTAAGTTCCGTAAGAAAAATGACGGTAGTCGTAACCAGGAGGACGAGGATAGGAGTAGGCAAAACAGCAAGCTGAGAGAGGCCCTCTCCTATCCATGCGGCCAATCCACTGCTGTCAATCGCCCCTGCCAGGCTAAGACCGCCGCCAAACAGAATAAGCACTCCCCATGGAATCCTTTGTGCCTGGGACCACGCCAGAAGTCGATCACCCCTGAGCGACTCGGCTGGAAGTACAAATAGGATCACCGCACCGGCCATCGCGATACCAGGATCAGAAAGCCCAGGAACGATTCCCGTTAGCAAGGGCCTCGTCACCCAAAGGAGGGCCACACCAAAAAAAATAATAGAAACGCGAAACTCACGCTTCGAAAACGGTCCCAATTCCGTGTATTTCTCTCTAAACATGCGGCGTCCGCCGGGAATCGAATCGAATTCAGGGCGATAAACCCCATACACCAGAATCAGATAGACTACGGGAAGGCCGACGAGGACCAGTGGAATGCCCACCCAAAGCCACTCTACGAATCCGATTGCAATTCCGTACGTGTCTTCCAGAAATCCGGCCATTAAGGCATTGGGTGGCGTTCCGATCAATGTGCCCACACCGCCCACACTCGCAGCGTATGCAATAGAAAGCATAAGCAATGTTCCAAATCGGTGGATCGATTTTTCTCCGATTTGTACCGAAGACGATGCAAGATGGACGACGGAAATGCCAATAGGAAGCATCATCAATGTGGTCGCCGTATTGGACACCCACATACTTATAAAAGCTGTTGCAATCATGAATCCAGCGACAATCATCTTCGGGGAGTTCCCGGTTTTTCCGAGGATCATGAGCGCAAGCCTCTTGTGGAGGCCCGAAAGTTGAACGGCTTCAGCGATCAAGAAACCACCCAAGAACAGGTATATAAGGGGGTTCGCATACGGAGCAGCGGCCGATCGAATGTCAGCGATCCCCAGAAATGGGAATAAGACGAGAGGGATCAGAGAGGTGGCCGGAATGGGCACTGCTTCCGTCATCCACCAGACAGCCATTAATAGCGCGACACCGGTAACCCTCCAGGCTTCTACACTCAAGCTCTCGGGCGGACCGAGGACCACGGTCAACACCAAACAAGCTGGACCGGCGAAAAGACCGGCTAGCCGAACCCGGTCGGCTCTAAAAATGGCTTGTGTCTTCGGTTCCAAGCTTCGCTCTTACATTCGTTTACAGTGACAACGGGAGTAACAATCTCGACTGTAATCGAACTAACATGGTCGCATGTAACGTACCAATGAGACAGTTTCGTTGCTACGATTTCACATACCGGGACTCACGCAACTCAACAGACGCTTTATCGTTTATAGAACACGGCTAATCATCGCTACCTGCATTTATAAATATGGCACAAGTCCTACCCGAAACTACTGACTTGAACGGATTCGACGATTTATTTCCATTTCGTCGTTTTGCGTCTCTGGAAAAACTGATCCAATTCTGGCGCGACCGCGCTGCTTCTAATTCGAAAGCAAACGCTGCGATCGCCAAGGAAGTGTTGGCTCATTTGGACGATGCCCCGGAGTTAACCGGCGCCGAAGTTTCACTCGAAGATCTGAGACGACATCCAGAACTTCTGGAGTTAATGATGACGGCCGTTTTCCCGCCGGCCCGCCAGGACAACATAATCGCATCGGCCTTCGTGCCGTTTGCCCTCCACTCGTTTTACTCGACACGTCCCTTCGATGAGCTGAAGATCCTAGAGAAATTTCTGCATCATATGAACATACAGGGGTCGAAAGTAGGTATAGAAGAGATCATGCGACTAAAGGCCATGAGCGCGTATCGCCAGATTGCTTCAGCCATCTACGATTTAACGGTTGAGCAACCCCTCGACTTAGTGATTGATCTCGCCGACGAAGAAACGGGCCTGAACGAGTACTATAAAATCATCATCGATCCCGAGTTCGTATCGATCATTACACCGAGTTCGATTCCGGAGCTATCGGAGACAAATCGTCGTCGTCTTTTGGCTGATCCACTGAATCTCGAATTGTGGATGGACATTTTGCCTCCGGAGTATTTCGAGTTTCACGGATTTGTCGTGATGACCGCCGTAGACGTTACTCAACAAGAAGTCCTTTCGAGACTCAAAAACGATCTTCTTCTGAAGGACTCATTGTCAGGTGAGGAGAACCTGAATCGGTTGCAGTCTCATATCCGGGATCTTCTCTCGCGGCCAAATCTGCACCTGGGCATCATTGCTTTGGACCGTTGTCGGTGTGGAAGCGTGGGAGGGGCCAGAGCGCTGGGACGAAGTCTGCTTCTTCAGTCAGACTTGCCGGAATGCGAGAATTGGCATGAATCCTATTATGCCGAAATCATTCAATCCGGGGGACAGATTCACGTTGAAGACCTGGAAAAAGGGACGAAAGACACGGCGTTTGAACAGCGTCTTCGGAAGTTGGGATTCCGCAATATTTATCTCTCCGCGTTGATAAAAAAGGACGAGGTAGTAGGCGTTCTGGAGCTCGCGTCCACGAACTGCTGCGACATTGGCCCCATGCAGTCCCTCCAGTTGAAGGAAATTACATCTCTTTTGTCTACGGCCGTCAACAGGAGTCTGGAAGAGCAGGAAGACCGGGTCCAGGCTATCATTAAAAAGCAGTATACGGCCATCCACCCGGTGGTCGAGTGGAAGTTTAGAGAAGCGGCGCTCTCACGTCTTCTCTCAGAGAACTCAGCTGAGCAGGGAGAAGTCGAGGGCATTGTTTTTAAAAATGTCCACCCTCTTTACGGGATGAGTGACATACGTGGATCGTCGGAATTACGCAGTACGGCCATCAAAGATGACCTCACAGAACAGCTGGGACTGGCACTCGCAGTGATCGTCGAGGCCAGCGTATCAAAACCTCGGCCGTCTCTCGATGAACTGGGCTACCGGCTTAGCAAGCATATTGAAGACCTGGTCGCCGGTACGAGAGCTGGCGATGAACATGCGCTCATTCTACTTCTTCAGACCGAAGTCGAGCCATTGTTCGATCGGCTGCAAGCGTATTCACCGGCCGTCGCGGACAAAGTCGACGTGTACCGAAATGCGCTGGACGAAAAGCTTGGTGTGATTTATAAGAAGCGAAAAGCCTTTGAAGACAGTGTTAGCGCCGTCAACGATACGATCTCGCGCTTCTTGGATGAGCGCGAGGAAGAGGCTCAAGCCATGGTGCCTCACTACTTCGAGAAGTTCAAAACAGACGGCGTCGAGTATAACATATATGCAGGCGCTGCCCTACTGGAAAGTGGTGAGTTCGACGAGCTGGACTTGAAAAACCTCAAGCTCTGGCAGCTCACATCGATGGCTGGAGTGGTTTGGGAAATGAACAAACTCAGACCGCAGTTGGAAATACCGCTTGAAACGGCTCATCTCGTGCTCGTCCAATCGGTACCGTTGTCGATCCGATTCCGGATCGATGAGAAGAAATTCGACGTAGATGGCGCCTATAATATTCGATACGAAATCGTCAAGAAGCGGATTGATAAAGTACGGATCGACGGCACCGATGAACGACTGACCCAACCTGGAATGATCGCAATCGTCTATTCCCAGGAACAGGAAGGCGAAGAGTACACTCGATACCTGGACTATCTACAGGCGGCAGGGTACATCGAGCCCGGAGTCGAATACCTTCAGCTTGAACAGCTTCAGGGTGTTTACGGCCTGAAGGCACTTCGGGTCAAGGTCGCCGAAAACAAACCGGTGGCAAATCTGGACCTGAAAGAAAGTGACGACATGGAACTCGTTGTGGAATCCAGTTCTTCCCAATCGGAAGAGATCAAATCTTCTTAGATATCTTGATTCCTGTCTTTAGGTGACGCGGAATAATGTGCCAAATGAGCGTGCCTACGCCCGATCGGCAGCTTTTCCAATGATTGAGATTCAGGTCGATTCGAACGATGCCCGCGGTCGGAAAATTAATGAATGCCCCTCCAATTAATTGACCCGCCAGAAGTGAGATCGTCGGTTCGTGTCCGACTACCATGACGTGTTCCACGTCATCCGGGAGAGCCGCCAAACTCCGGAGCATTTGGTCGTAGCCTGCATGGTAGATTGTATTGTCGTATTTGACATCTACATCCGTCCATTCTCCTGCATCCATAGCCAATTCCAGAGTTTCTTGCGTCCTCAAGGCCGTTGAGCAGAGCACGAGTTCGGGCACCTCGTTCGTTCTCGCCAGGAATCTACCGACTTTAATCGAAGCTTTCTGTCCGCGTTTCGCGAGAGGCCTCTGATGATCGCCCACGTAGTCAGCGTCCCAATCAGACTTTCCATGCCTCAGCAGGATGAGAGTTTTCATACTCCCATGACCGTACTTGCGAGAATACTAGCGCTCTCGGATCGCATAACCGACGATAATCCTTCAGAACCGAAAGTAAGAACGATCCAGGCATACGTTGATATGAACGCCAGAATTCCAATGATGAGTCCGACCATGAACACAGTATAGGCAATTCGAAGCAACGCAAATTTTCGTGTCAGGACCTGACCGAGTCCATATATATCCCTGATCATATTCTGATACAACGCGGTCTGGTTCGAAAGTAGATCGGACATTCCAATGACAAAATCATCTTCCGTCATGTTCGTGAAGTGCCCGAAAAAGAGAATATTGGCTTTGTTTTTGCCTACATCGTCGAGTGACACGATTTGGCTGCTTACCCTTGGCCTGGCCGCACGAATCGCGTAGACGATCGAGATCAGTGAGCCCAGAAGCATAATGCTCGTCGGTACCAGCAGCCACGGATTGGTGTCGATTTTCGGAGAAATCGCTGCGATTATGATAGAAATGATGATCCCATTGATGCTGATCATGATGTTTGCCTTGGCATCTGCCAACGAACTTAGATCCATATGGACTCGATAGGAAGTCCTGAACATGGTTTCGATTCCGCGGGACGTGCCAAGGCCGCCGTCCTTCTTCTTTTTTTTCTTCCGAGCCGCCGGTTCCTGGTCCGGCTCACCGTCCGGCTTTGGCCCAGCAGCCGATGGCTGAAGCTCTTCTCCCGAACCAGCATCAGGTTCCGGACTTTCCCGACTCATATTCTCGTTAGGCTCCATAAAAGCGGATTTCTCAGAACTGATGGTGTATCATTTAGGGACGTAAATGTACGAATCCACTAGATTCTCCTCCTACATCATTAAAGTCAGGGAACAACGACTCAGGTGTCTAATTGCAAATTTTATCACAACACCCTCACGCTTCTAGAGACACAAGCCGGTAAGTGAATGTTGATTTCGGGCTTCCACCTTCTTCATTCCCTGATACGAATCATTGTCGCGATTATTTTCTTCGCTGAGGTGTCCGATGATCGTACGCTCGTCGATGAGATTCCTTATCGCCTGGATTCACCCGATTTAGTACACATACTCCCCCACAATCTGGATGAAATTTCCGGACTCACACCCATCGATTCCGTTCACGTGGCCGCCGTACAGGACGAGAAAGGTACGCTATTCATCCTCAATGTGAAGACTGGAAAAATCGTAGACTCTGTGCGATTCGCCGGACGCGGAGACTACGAGGGAGTCGAGGCCATTGGGAATCAGATATTTGTTCTCCGAAGTGATGGCGACTTGTTCACGTTCAGTTCCGATCGTGCGACGTGGAGCGATCGCACTCCGTCAAAGCATATCCGTACGCGGTTATCCAGACGGTACGACGCTGAGGGGCTCGCGTACGATGCCACATCAGGGACCGTGCTTATTGTTTGTAAGGAATACCCCGGGAAGGGGTTTCGGCGCTCGAGAGCCGTCTACACTTTCGATCTTCGTTCAAAAAAGGTCAGTGACGATCCGGCCTTTGTTTTATCGAGTGATAGCCTGGCCATCGCCCTAGGTGAACCTCGAAAAATGCATTCGCGATTCAAGCCGTCTGCGATAGCTGTTCATCCTTCTAGCGGAAACCTGTTTCTATTATCTTCGCGCAACCGACTGCTGCTAGTTTCCGATTGGTCCGGCCATATTTTGGCCGTAAAAAAACTCGACAAGGACATCATCAGACAACCCGAAGGCATCGCATTTATGCCGGACGGAGCCCTGATTATCGCCTCGGAAGCGGCCGGCGGCCGGGCTGTTCTCGTTAAGTATTCCGAACGAATCCGAGAGGAGAGACCGTAGATTTATGAGTTCGATGATCACTTCGGGAAACTGTCCGCGAACAATAATTCCACTCATTCTGCTTGTCTTGGCCGGATGCACGGCAGCATCTGTTTATATCTCGCCCATGGACCGGTCCAATCTTGCCGCTGCACCTCCTTCAATCGATGAGCTTAAGCACGAGGTGTATCTCATTGGTGATGCCGGGGGATCCACTTCCCCTTCGTCCGAACCGACGTTGAAATTGCTGAAACGATTGACCGAACAAGCCGACTCAAACGGGACGGTCGTTTTTCTTGGTGACAACGTCTACTGCTGCGGTCTCCCGGATTCCTCATCTTCGAGTCGGGCATACGCCGAGATGCGACTGAGAGCCCAGATAGATGCGATTCAAAACTATAAGGGCCGAGTCATTTTCGTGCCCGGGAATCATGACTGGGGCGGGGATTCAATCCAGAGAGTGGACCTCGTAAATCGACAAGAGGCTTTCGTCGAATCTGCACTTGGTGACGAACAATCGTTTTTACCGAACAATGGTTTACCTGGACCCATTGAAGTAAAACTGGAAGATGGATTACGCCTCATCGTGCTCGACACTCAGTGGTGGATGACGGATGCGATGAAGCCCTTTGGAGAATCTGGGTCAGCCGACATTGAAGAAGAGGCCGATCTTTTTTTAGAGCTACAGGATCTCGTAACCAAACGTCGAAAGGATGACCTCCTCATCGTTGGCCACCATCCGATTCGATCGAATGGCAGACACGGTGGACATTTTTCAATAAAAGACCATTTATTCCCCCTGACCGCCGTAAACAAGAATTGGTACCTACCCCTGCCCATTATCGGATCTCTCTACCCGATTCTTCGGCGGGCCACGGGTGGACCGCAAGATTTTTCGAATCCCAAGTATCGATCGCTGATCAGCGCCTTGGACGCAATATTTCGAACCCATGAAGCTCGATTGGTTTATGCGTCCGGTCACGAGCACAATCTAGAGTACTTCTCAGAAGGGCAAATCCACCACGTCGTAAGTGGAGCAGGCTCGAGAACGGATTACGTGGCCTCCGGAAGGGATGCCCGGTTCACCTATGGCGGAAAAGGCTTTATACGGATCAGATATTACGAGAATGGCGAGATGTGGCTCGAGGCCTGGGGAAGCCACGAAAACAACCCGGAAGGACGTCTTCTTTACCACGCTCAGATGGAAGGTCCCGCTCCCGAGGTCATTACCGAACCCATCATCGTTGAAGACGAGCAGCAACTGTTGATCCCACCGGATTCAACCGTCCGGCGGGCCGCGAATCCTTCGCTAGCGGCTGGCGGTCTCTACAAATTCTTTTTCGGCTCTGAAAACAGGAAAGCCTGGACGACTGAAGTCAACTTTCCAGTGTTTGACATAGGCACAGAGTCTGGAGGTCTGACGCCGATAAAAAGAGGCGGCGGACTTCAGACCACATCCCTTCGATTGCGTGATTCGCAGGGAAGGCAGTTCGTTCTTCGATCCGTAACAAAAGATCCAACGAAAAGCTTGCCGCCGGAACTGAAAGAGACCCTCGTGGCAAATATTGTGGTTGACCAGTATGCCATCTTGCACCCGTTCGCGACCATTGTTGTACCCAAACTTGCCGATGGTGCGGGTGTCTACCATACCAATCCGAAGATCGTCCTGGTCCCCAAAGACGATCGTTTTGGCCCTTTCAGGGACGTGGTTGCCAACCAGATCATGCTGTTTGAGGAACGACCGGATGACGACATGTCTCACGCGCCGACATTTGGAAGATCCAAAAAAGTCATCGGCATCGTGTCTATGACGAAAGAAATTACGAGCGACAATGACAACCGCGTCGATGTGCGCTTCTACGCCCGAGCTCGCCTTTTCGACATGTACATCTCCGATTGGGATCGACATTCAGATCAGTGGCGCTGGGCTGAATTTCCGGCGGAGGACGGCAAAGGAAAACGCTATCGCGCCATCCCGCGAGATCGAGATTGGGCGATGAGTCTCATGAATGGAATTTTTCCGAGCATTGCTAAATCCCGATATGTGCTAGGCAAGAATCAAGATTTTCGAGAGAGCTATGGGTATGTCAGAGGCTTGACCCGGAACGGGCGACCTCAGGATAGAAGGTTTTTGACATCTCTCACCAGGAGCGACTGGCTGGAAATCGCACGAGACATTCAATCGGGTTTAACCAACGAAGTCATCGATTCGGCCGTAAACGATTTTCCTGAACCGATCCAGGAATTATATGCAGACGAATTTCGTCACCTCCTCCGGGTTCGGCGAAAAAAATTGCCGGACGCGGCTGAAGAATACTATGAACTACTTAGCCGATTTCCTGATGTGGTAGGATCCAACAAACACGAGCGTTTCGAAATCAAAAGACTCAGCGGCGATCGGACTGAAATCGTCATGTATAAAACATCCAAAGAGGGAGAAATTCGAAAAGAACTCTTCAGGAGAACGTTTTTGGGCTCTGAAACCGACGAAGTCAGGCTGTACGGACTCGGTGGAAACGACGCTTTCGTTGTAACGGGAAACGCCGATCACGGCGTACGTATTCGAGCCATTGGAGGAGTGGGCTCGGATCGATTCGTTGACCACTCCGGCCCATCCGCTCGACGAAAGAGCTTTCTGGTTTACGATGTTCCGTTCGAAACGGAGATCCACATCGGCCCGACCATGTCGATACGATTATCTAATGATCCACTGGTTAACCGCTATGATCCCCACGAGTACGGATACCCCGATTTCATGCCGTCCGTGTTCTTCGGTCTGAATCAGGATGACGGACTCTTCATCGGTGGAGGTGGTACCATCACACGATACAGTTTCAGGCGCCATCCGTTTGATAATGAACACTCATTTCGAGCCAATCTCGCAGCAAGAACTGGGGCGTTTAATGTTGCCTATGAGGGGCGCTTTACCGATCGCTTGAATGGCTGGGATATCGGTGTTGAAGCATCCGTTCGCACACCCAATAATATCCGCAACTTCTATGGACTCGGAAATGAAAGCCCCAACACAAACGAAGATGCCGAGTTTTATCAGGCTCGATTTTCTGAGGCTGTGGCTGGCGTGAGACTGATTAAGCCGGTGGGTGAGTTTCTGGAGTTTTATATCGGCCCAAAGTTGGAGCGCACAGACATAAAGAGTGATTCTACTCGATTCGTTGGCCAACCGCAGGCCGGTATCTCGCTAGGATCATTCGGGAACCAGACATTTATCGGACTTGAATCTGGATTCGACGTTGACGCCCGCGACTCTGGAGTATATCCTAGACAAGGTTTTTTCTGGGAGAACAGATTTCATTTTAGACACGGCTGGCACGAATTATCGACCGATTTCATCGAGCTCTCTTCGAATTTCACTCTATATGTAACACCCGTCTCACAGCCCCGAAATACCTTCGCTGCCAGAGTCGGAATTCGTCACAATATCGGAGATTTTCCTTTTTACAGATCAAGTACACTCGGTGGGAAACATAATCTGAGAGGCTGGCGCAGCACTCGCTTTGCAGGCCGAACTGCATTTTATCAGAGCTTCGAGATTCGAACACAACTTTTTAGATACTCGACGCTCTTAGCCGTGGGCTCAGCCGGCGCCCTTGCGTTCGTCGACAACGGTCGTGTGTGGACGGATGCAGAGCGCTCCTCGACGTGGCATCAAGGCTATGGAGTTGGCTTCTGGGCTAATCTGTTTGACCTTTCGGTGTTTACCGCGACGCTTAATTTTTCAAAAGAGGAGACCACGGTCTACATCGGACTCGGACTGTTCTACTGATTGTTAGCGCGCACTCTAGTCGTTCGATACGTTGCCTCCGCATAATCGCAGGGCCCTCCAACAGGAGGATTTGCTTTCCGTACACTCACTTCAATCCCGGAAATGATGGGGGTCGTCTTTAGAATATCCTGTGCAATCAGATATGCGAGTCTTTCGATCAGATAGAAACTGTTGGTGGTGACAATTTCCCGAATCAGCCTGTAAATATGTTCGTAATCGACCGTCCGGCCGAGGTCGTCGTCGGCCGCTGCTGCCTCGAAATCCAATTCCATCGCAACATCCACTTCGTACCGACCACCGATTCGATGTTCTTCTTTGAGTACACCATGATGGGCGTAAAAGACAGCGTTCTGAATTCTGATCGTTCCGAAAGGCATACTGATGCTTCTACTGATTCTTGGTGAAAGAAAAGTACGAATGCCGACGTCGAATAAAGATCAACGACTCCAGGTATCTCGTGCTAAAAGCCGGCACGATCAAGAAGGTCTTTTAGATCAGACGAGAGATCCGATGTCGCCTTCAGCTGACTGATGAAAAGCGTTCCGTACAATCCGAGAATGGTATCGCTTCGTTTGCGATGCTCATCCAGCATTCGAACCACATCGGCATTTTTTAGCTCCTCTGAGACGTACATTTTTCTAGGACCATTAGGGCCGGGCCGCGATTCGGCCGGGAAACTTCGTTCGGGCTCGAACAATCGATTCCCAAAATGACATCCGACACAGCGAGTCGGCACGGTCAGGTCCGTCGGATCACGCCGAATTCGAGTCGTCTGCTCTCCGGACTCGTCGTAGGCGTAGAAATCCCAATACCCATCATTTCGCTTCGTCAATGCGCTTACTTCGAGGACTCTATCCCCTTCCACATGTTCTGAAATAAAGGTCGTTCCGGCATTATACATAATCCGATTGCCCGACTCACGGTATGATGAAAGAGCGGAGATCAGTGCGTCTTTTGGAACGTGAATTCGCCTAATACTGGAAGACATCACGCCATTTACTTCAAAACTGAACCATTCTCCACTTACCCTCCAATCCCCTTTTAAAGTCCGCAGATCAGCGATCGAACGCGGGATGGGCCTGTAGTCGTAATAGTGGGCTTGGATGATGGGTTCCAATTCTGCCCAATCGATCGCACCATCCTCAGCGGCAGACACCAAGGAAGACCCTAATTCTGGAAGCCTTGCTGAAATTCTTTCCAGTATCAAGTAGAACCTGCCGCTTCGCTCTTCTACGAATCCTGCTTCGAATGGATCTTGTCCTTCGTCGGAAACCATGCCGCCGATGTAGAATGAAAGCAAGCGCCGGTCATCTGCCCCCTCCAATACGATTCGAACTCCGGAGTCGTCCTCGTTCGGAGGGCTATCTCCGGTACGCCCGCACGCCATCCCATTCAACAGCCCGACCGTCAAACCGGCGATCAGAAAAAATCTATTCATGTTGGCTATCGAGATCCTCCGAAGGAAGCTGTACATTGGACTCCCGTCTTCGCGATAAAACGCCCATGTGAATGGGTCGGTTCTAAGTTGAGTCCCGTACTTCTCATAGACGCTATCCCCGATTCTATAGAGATCATCGTTCTGACGATCGTCTGGTTTGCCGGTGGTATCACGGGTGGGATTTTCCTTTATCGCATTCGTAACAAGAAAGAGCTTGGATTGTTCGAAGCCCGAAAAACGGCGCTCGGGAATAGGGAGAAGGAATTGGCCCGTATTCGAGCGACGATAAAAGCGGAGCAACGAACCGATAATTCGGGCATACTCGAAGCCACCGTCACCGTGCTCCGCGAAGAACTGGACCAACAATCTCTCGAGATCAGTATTGCGAAGGAAGAGCATGGTCTCGAACTCCGAATTCTTCAAGATGAGATCGAGTCATTGACGCACGGGCCCGGCGAAACGGCTGGATTCGCCTACGAAATCGAGGACGTCACATTCAATACGGAGTCATCGTCCGAGACGGAGCCACCAGAAACAGCATCGTCCGAGACGGAACCAACAGAAACAGCATCGTCCGAGACGGAGCCACCAGAAAAAGTATCGTTCGAGACGGGGCCACCAGAAACAGTATCGTCCGAGACGGAACCATCAGAAACAGGATCGTCCGAGACGGAACCACCAGAAACAGCATCGTCCGAGACGGAGCCACCAGAAACAGGATTGTCCGAGACGGAACCATCAGAAACAGTATCGTCCGAGACGGAGCCACCAGAAACAGTATCGTCCGAGACAGGGCCACCAGAATCAGTATCGTCCGAGACGGAGCCGGCGGAAAACCAGGAATCAGTCACCGACTGGCCTACAAACGATTTTTCTTATCTGTTTAGTGACGCCACAGCGGAGTCTAACCGAAACGAAGAAGAACCAAGCGAGAAGGAAAGCTTTCCAGCAAAAAACAAAGCATCTCTTGACCTGACTCCTAGCGAAAAACAGATGGAGACCGGGGATATCACGATCCCAGAATTTCCACCATTCAAGTCTCTTGTCGAGTTATTTCCTCTCTTAAAACTGGACGAGCCCGATTCAGAGACGATTGAGGAGGATAAGTCTGGCTCCAAGACCCGTGCTGCTGGTCTACAGATGCTTCTTGGACTAGCGGATCATGAATTCAGTCAGCTCCGCGAACTGGGATTCAATTCGTACGAAAGTATTGCCGAGCTATCATCTTCCGATATCTCGCATCTTTCAGAAAAATTCAACCTGCCCGCATCGCGTGTCGAACAGATCTGGATCTCTGGGGCTCAACTTCGTCTGTTCGAGGGCGGTTGATCCTACGAGTTAACGATCTCAAGGGTCGGAATCGTCGTTAGATCGCGGAATGCTTCAATTCGTTTCCGAATGTCCGCGTTTTCGATTTCGAACAAGCGATCGGGCCCGAACGCTTCGACGGTAAACGATGCCACGGCGCTACCGAATACGACGGCCTGTTTCAGAGCATCTAGAGAAATGTCCTTTTGAGCCGACAGATGACCTGCGAATCCGCCCATAAAGGCGTCGCCCGCCCCGGTAGGATCCTGGATATCCTCCAGGGGATATGCGGGGACGGAAAAGACATTGTCTTCGGTGAACAATAAAGCACCATGTTCGCCTTTCTTGATAACGAGGATTTTCGGGCCCATCTGCTGAATGAGCTTCGAAGAACGAATCAGGTTGGGCTCGTCGGCCAACTGGCGGCATTCTGAGTCGTTTACAATCAGACAATCAATCCGTCCCAGCGTTTCTCGAAGTTTTTCGGGAGTTTCGTCAATCCAGTAGTTCATGGTATCACATACGACAAACGTAGGATCAATCATCTGATCCAGGACGCTGCACTGAACGTGCGGATCGAGATTACCAAGGCAGACGATATTGGATTTTCGGAGTTGATCCGGAATCTGCGGCCGAAACGTCTTCAGCGCATTCAGATGCGTAGCGATCGTGTTTCGCTGATTCAGGTCGTGCTCGTATTTCCCTTCCCACGCAAACGTTTTCGACGATTCGTCAATTTCGAGACCCGTCAGATCGATTTCCGCGTCTCTCAGCTGGTCCACAAATTCGTCTGGAAAATCGTAGCCAACAACGGCAACCAGACGAACGTCCGTCGAGAAAAAGCGGGCAGCCATGGTGATGTACATAGCGCTGCCACCCAGAATGTTTTCGGCCTTTCCAAAAGGGGTCTCGATGGAGTCAAGCGCAACCGTTCCAACCGCCAGCACACTCATGTCATTTTGCTCTGATGTAAAGAATCTCAAAACCCGCTGAAGATACAAAGCTGATTGTGAAAACCGGTAAGCACGTGATTCAATATCCGTTCTGGAATTACCGCGACGATTCACAATCATCGGCGTCTGTCTTTGTCATCCCATTGTGATAAACGACATTTTTTATCTGTCGGAATTACTCAACTCCCCGGAAACGTCGCGACCGTCGAGCCGTATGTAAGCTACATTTCGTACAGCCAGTTTCTTTTTCGACACGCTGCTCTAGATCAGTATCTGAATGAGTTTCCTCAACCCGAGGGGTAGAGACGAGTTCTTCGTTCTTTCTCGGTTTCATGCTGCCTCACTGACAATTTTTCTCCTCTCGATAACGGTCCTCGTACAAACCGGCCTTGCTCAACCGGAGGATCGTCGATCGGATCGAACGTTCGCAACCACGTTAGATCATTTTCAGTCAGGGCTTTTCAGTGTTGCTGCCGACGAGTTTGCAGAGTTTCGAAGGAGTCACCCCGATCACGGAAGAATCAGCGATGCTCTTTACTACGAGGCTGAATCGCGCCTGGCGCTCGGCCAAAAGGATGAAGCGGTTCGGTTGCTGACTGAATTTGAAGCATCCTTCCCTTATCACCCCTTTTCATTCCAAGCCCGATTAACCCTTGGCCAGCACTTCTTCGAAGAAGGCGATCATGAGAATGCGATTCGGACACTCGCTCTTGTTCTGGACAAGAGCCCTACGGATGAGCAAGCGGCAAAAGCCTTGTATTGGATGGGCGAAGCCTCCATCCGTGCCGGACGAGATGACGAAGGCTTGAATTACTTTCGGCGTGCAGCCGACGAGTATCAGCGTACGAATACCGCTCCAAGGGCAGCCTATGCGCTGGCGTTTAACGAAGTCCGAATCGGGCGATATGAGGACGCGTCTCGATCTTTTGAAGAACTGGCGGCCAGATTTCCGTCTTCGCCGCTTTCGCAAAACATCGGTCTCGCCCTTGCCGAAGTTTACTATGAAATCAACGATTTTACGCGTGCCGTTGACGAAATTGAAAGACGGCTACCCAATCTATCAGGTACGGCTGAAGATAGAGCCATCTTCCTTTTGGCCGAATCCTACAATCAGCTCCGTCAGAGTCCCCGTGCTATTCTGAACTACCGGCGCATTACCAATGGTGATACTCAGAATCCATACTACCGCAGAGCTCTGTACGGATTAGCCTGGAATTATCATCACGAAGGAACGTACGAATGGGCTGCCGACAATTTTGGTCTGGTCTACGCTGCTGATCAGCGAGCCGATGGTTTATCCGCACAGGCCATGTACTACGAAGCGGTCAACCGAAAGCTTGAGCGAAACACCGATGAGGCAGCCTTAATTTTCAGAAACTTCGCCACAAACCGGCCTGATCACGATTTGGCTGACAAGGGTTGGTTTGAACTGGGCATCCTCTACTACGAGTTGAATCTCTGGCGTGAGGCAAACCAGGCTTTTGAAGAAATTATCGATCGGTACACGGATTCCGATCTGATGGGCGAGGCCCTTCTGCACCGAGGGAATACGTTTATTGCTCTGGGTGATTTTGACGCGGCGCTCGAAATGTTCAATCGCGCGATTGACCTCCAGGCAGCACCGCTGGCTCTGAAGGAAGAAATTATCTTTCAAAAGGCATGGCTTCTATACAGAAATCGTAAGTACCGCGAAGCCGCACCAGGATTCTTAGACTTGTTCGAGCAGAATACCGATGCGGCGAAAGCCGGAGAATCTCTTTTTTGGGCGGCTGAGAGTTATTTCCAACTCAACAATTACTCCCGCGCCGATCGTCTTTTTCGACAATATCTGAGAGAATTTCCGTCGGGAAGACACATGGATGCAGCCCACTACGCACTGGGTTGGACGTATTTCAAGCAGGAGGACTATCAACGGGCCATTCCTGAATTCGAACGTTTTCTATCTGCCTATCGAGACGAAACAGGATCGGTACCCTATCGATCGGACGCACAATTACGCCTGGCAGATTCTTATTTCGCACTCAAGCAGTACCCCGACGCCGTACGGGTTTACGGTCGCTTAGCCGGAGATGGAGACGATTATGCCCTCTATCAGATTGGGCACGCGTACTCAAACGCTGGCGACACCTTTGAAGCCATATCTACGCTCCGCCGACTCCTTGAAGAGTATCCAGTGAGTGAATGGCGGGAAGAAGCCCAGTATTCGCTTGGATACCTCTATTTTCTGAGTCAGGATTATGAACAGGCTATCGCGGCGTATAAACAGCTGATTCAAACGTATCCCCGCGACCCGCTTGCGGCTAAGGCTCAATACGGGATCGGCGATGCCTTTTTCAACGAAGGCAGTCTTGGCGCCTCCGTTGACGCTTACAATGAGGTGCTTCAGAATTATCCAAATAGCCCATTCACCTCCGATGCCGCTGCTGGAATCCAGTTCGCATTGATGGCTAGTGGCGACGAAGACCAGGCCGATGTCATTATTGATAGGTTCGCCGCCAACAATCCGAATTCACCCGTCATAGACCAACTCTTGTTTCGCCAGGCGGAGGTCAAGTATCAAAGCGGCAGGATCGACGAAGCGCTTGCAGAATTCCATCGATTTATCGAAGAGGCCATTCGGGAAGACCTGATGCCTGACGCCTATTACTACCTCGGAATTATTTATTCCGATCGCAATGAGAAGACGACTGCAATGACGAGTTTTCGCCAGGTCGTCGAACGACATAGTGAAAGCGATCGATTTGTCGAATCTTCAAAACTTCTCGGGAATCTTCTACTGGAATCCGGTGATGTAACCGAAGCTGAAATCGTATTTCGTCGATTGGAAAGTTTGCATAGCGACGACGCGGGCGTTGTGGCCGCTGCCCGATATGGACGAAGCCAGGCTTTAAGTCGGCTCGGACGGTCGGATGAAGCAGAGACATTACTCCGGGATGCTATTGCCGCGGCCCCGGACTCAGATGAATCAACGCCTGCTCACCTGGGCCTCGCCCGGATAATCCATTCCAGAGGTGAAGTCTCCGAAGCAGAAACCATATTCGAACGGGTTGTGAGTCGAAGCAGAGACCAAACCGGCGCCGAAGCGCTCTATTTGTTGGGATCATCGCAACTAGAACGAAGCGCGCCGGAACTTGCAGTAGAAACGCTTGGCCGTATGCCGGTGCTCTACGCCGGATATGCCGACTGGGTGGCACGGGGTTATCTGAAACAGGCCAAATCGCTTGAGGCACTTAACAATCGCGGCGAAGCCCGACGGATCTACGAGATGGTGATCACGCTCTATCCCAATTCTGAATTCAGTTCCATGGCTGAACAAGAGAAGGACAGGCTGAACAAGAGAAGAACTGACAGACTGTAAGGATGATGAGAACCATCTTGGGATTCGTGACATTATGGCTGATACCTGGCATTTCTGTTGGCCAAGAAAATCCGTCCCTGCCGGACTTAGCTCCTCATGTAGTCGAGATCACGGGCGATCTCTCGATTTCTTTCCCTTCCTTGAGACGACAACCCCTCGTCGGCTTTAATCCTCCACCGAGAGTTCCAGAAATTCCCTCGTCCCGGCATCCGTTTTTAGAATTATATAAGCAAGCGACAGATGACCTTCCTCCTAGCCCGCTTAGCCCACCGCAGCCACCTGATGTTTCCACTCTTGCGAATCGAACGCCCAATGATGGATTGTTCGAGGCCGGGGTTGGACGGTATCTAGAACGATATCTGCGAGCCCATTTGAGTGTCCCAGTGGCTGAACAGACCGGCCTTGTGTTCTCAGCACGGTATCACGGATCAGACGGATACGAACCGTTTTCAAGCAATCCGTCGATTTCATCAGGCTCGGATTCGGAGCATTTGTCGGCGGGTATCAACCACCGTGCCGGAAGCATACTGGTGGGGGGAAAACTCGGCCTCCATAGATCGGCCTTCTCGTTGTTCGGCTCTGAGCACAGTTCCGGATCAGCCCTTGCGCTCAATCCGGACCGCACGGTCTCGGGTTGGAATCTCTCTGCGTATTTAGGCACCCGGCCTGGATCTCCCGTAGCAGCACGGCTAAGCCTCGGCACCGGTCGTACGGACGTGGAGACGGACCTCTTTGACGCGGCTCAGCAGTCGATCCGACCGTTTTTACAACGTGAAGGTCAGTTTTCTCTAGACGGCTCCCTTCGGGCCCCGATTAACGATAGCCATGCATTTTTCACCGGGCATCTATTGATTCAAAAGCTTGAACCCGATGGCTCCGAAGAAATCAAAATATCATCGGGTCAGGTAGCCGGAAGATTTCGCCTGTTTCCTGGAGACGGCCTCACACTGGACGCCGGACTTAGTATTCTCGGGTTTGATGCAGAGGGTCAATCTCGGTCTGGAGAAGATCGATCACTCGTTTTTTTGTCCCCCGATATTCGATTGACGTATTCGCTTCGACCGGGTACCGACCTTGTATTTTCTAATGAACCCGAACTCTCGCGAAGCACCATTCGCGATGTCTACTTCTTGGCGCCGTACATAGAGGACAATCCCGCTATCCAACCCGTTCTAACACCGGTCCACCTGAGCGGTAAGATCAATTTGTATAATGAATTTATTCACGCCACCGCCAGTATCGGCCTAAAGGCCGTTGAAAATTTTCGCGTCATTGAGTCACCTCCTGGCCCGTTCAAAGGATTCGATCGGGGATACCTGTCTGTCGACTATGAATCTGCCACTGTCACCTATCTGGACGGGTCTATCACGGCGACGCTTTCACCCGGCGTACAAGCGAATGCAGAGATCGCGTTTCGGCGGGGTCGATTGGACAGATCCGATTCCATCATCCCGTACTTCTCCCCTGTCACATTCGGAGGCTCAGTTGCGCTCGGAATGTTCGATGGGCGTCTTTCTTTGAAACTGTTGGCCAGAGGTGAATCCGCGAGGTATCGTGATCGGAATAAGTCAGAAAAGGTGGGCTCACTTCTTCTCTTCGACACGGAAGGCACGTGGTACCTGACCGATCAGGCAGGAATCACGTTTGGTATCCGAAACTTGGGTGGAAACACGGAATTTTGGGACAACTACGAAATAGAGTCTACCGTCGTCTATACTGGAGCCAGATGGCGATGGTAGCGCAACCATCCAACGAGTAGGCAGAACATTCCGCATTTATTTCGCAGTTTTATTTATTTGATGAATAGACACGTCGTTTAATGGTACGAGCCGGTATGACAGATCCCTTCGAAAAGCTGTTTTGGGAGATCCTGAGAGACGGCCTTGCCAACGGTGAAGCCATGGCTGTTCGGGGCCTGGGAATTTTTTCGATTATTCACAGCGCTGGACAAATAGAAGGGACGGGTCCGCAATCAAGAGCAACCGATTCAAACCATTCGGAAGCACACGACGGGATCATTCGTGTCTCGCCGCCTAGCGATTCGATCGTCTTCGAGGGCGAAATCAGTAGTTCGAATTGAGCACTCAGATCAAAGCGTCGAAATGTCGGATTTCCTAATATCAAATCTCACTTCAAAGCTATCTCTCGATGAGAAGGAAGTTGAGAGGCAGATCGAAAGATTAGTGGCTAGGCTGATCGACGACATCAAAAGAGACGGTGGATCAGACATCCCTGAGTTCGGACAATTCCGGTTTGAAGACGATGGGCTGAAGTTTACATCCGCTACCACGCTTTCGGAATTCGTAAATTTTAGATATCGCTCGCTCCAAACGTTCTCGTTTCCAGCAAAGGACGTGGCAGACGCTAAGCCCTCTTCCCCGGTAGAGTCATCTGCGGAGTCTCCACAAGAGGATTCGGTGGGCGATGACGATTCATATCTTCTGGAAGCTCTTCTTCCGAAGGAATCGCTCCCGGCGTCCGCTTCGGCGATTCCTGTACCCGCGCCTAAGACAGACAGACCGCCTTTGAAGCCTCGGCCATCCACTGGAGCAGAGCGTTCTGAACGAGGAAAGTCAAAGCGTACTTCAGAAAGCGCTATAGAACGTGACACAAAAGACGAACCAAGGAGCCGTATCCTCAGACGCGCACTCTGGTTCGTGCCCGTTCTCGTTCTCGCAGCGATCATGGTCCTTGTGATCAAGCCGGGGGAAGGTGAATTAGATTTATCCGAGCAGGCTAACGCTCCGAACGAATTGCCTCTCACAGAAGTAGGCGATCTTGATGCAGGCGAGCCGGACGATGACAGGACGGGCGCGGCGGTAACCGACCGGGAGTCCCCGTCGGAAGACGAGTCCACATCCATTCCGAAAGCGGGGGCGGCAAGCGACAGAGTCGACCGTCCAGCTCCAATCAAACAGGATCCGGCCGGAGGTCAACCCGCAACTTCAAGTCAATTTGTTTCCGATTTTGCCCGCTCCGCGCCCGGTTACACGCTGATCGTGGGATCCGTTTTCACCCGTGCAAGTGCCGAGATTGAGATGCGTCGGTTTTCAAATCTTTCATTACCTCTGGCCATTTTGGATTACGGCGACGGTGGAGTGACTCGATATCGATTGGCTGTCGGTAAGTTCGATACAATCGAGGCAGCACAACTTGCGATGCAGAGTGCATCAGGACAACTTCCGAATGGAACGTGGGTCCGAAGAATACGATAACATTTTTTTGATCATCAACTAATCACGCACATCATGGCATACCTGCTGGTACAGCAAGTCGCAGAAGCCGTTCAAGACTCTTCAACCGTTTCGGAGGTGGAATCGGTTAGTCAACTCGACATCTTGTTTCAGGGTGGTTGGATCATCATACCAATTTTTCTGCTTTCTATTCTTGCCGTCTACCTGCTCATTGACCGCCTGCGCACCATTCAGAGAGCCTCTGCCGATCGAAACGAGATTATGGCGAAGATCCGGGACTTTGTTTCCGCTGGGAATATTGACGGGGCCGGGGCCTATTGCGATGTCCAGCAAAAACCCATCACGAGAATTCTAAAGCACGGACTGGAGCGGCTTGGAAGACCTATTTCAGAAATTCAGGACGCGGTAAATTCCGCAGGTAAACATGAGGCGTTCCTGCTTGAAACAAGAACGGACCTATTGGCCACGATCGCCGGAATTGCGCCCATGCTCGGTTTTCTCGGCACGGTAACGGGGATGATCAAAGCCTTCCAAACCATCCAAAACCTTCAAGGAAGTGTGAACCCCAGTGTTTTGGCAGGCGGCATCTGGGAAGCCCTGGTTTCGACGGCTGCTGGACTCACGGTCGGCATTATCGCATTCTTCTTCTACAATTTCATCCTTAACAGGATCAGGCGACTCGTCAACGACATGGAGCAGTCAGCGACGGAGTTTATTGATATGCTTCAGACCCCGGCTCCAGCGCCCCGCTCTTCGCACGAAGAATCCTTTTAACCCGAGGACGTCACAATGTCTATAGATTTTTCAACCGACAAAAAGCCTCTAACGGAATTTAGCCTGGCGAGCCTGGCCGACATCGTGTTTCTCCTGCTCATATTCTTTCTGCTGACGTCGAGCTTTATTCCCCAGTTTGGCATCCAGGTCAATCTACCGAAAACAAGCACGTCCGCGCCGACGGACGCCCAGTATGTAACGGTGATCATTACAAGCGAGGGACACTATTACGTCGATCAAAATCAGATCTCCAAAGAACAGCTCTTACCGGTCATTCAGAGTTCACTGAATGGGAGAACAAGCCTCGTGCTGAGAGCCGATGAGGATGCTACGGTCGGTCAGTTTGCAACGGTTGCTAGCGTGGCACGAGCACTGAATCTGAGGATATTGATGGCAACCGAGCGAGAAAGCTTCGGTTTCTGACTGGAAAAGTCACTCGCGAATTCACGGCGCTGCGATCACAGGCGCGCAGGCGCTTTGCCTGCTTCTACAGCGTTCAGAATAAACTGCCGAATATCCTCGTTTGATGTCGCGAGATCCTCTTGACGTAGATACATCATGTGACCGCTTCGATAGCCTTTGAAGATCATTCGATCCTGCAGTCTTCCCGCCGGATCCATATTCCACATCGTGTATTTTGCATTGAAGTAGTCCGTTCCACCGTCAAAATAGCCGGACTGGACCATCAAGTGTAAATACGGATTCTGCGACATGGCCTGACGGAGATTTTCACCCGTGTTATCTCCATCCCGGTTCCACGGAGAAACTGGTCCGAATAGGTTGTACTTGAGATCTGTTTTGAAGCCAAGGACATCGCGCAGGTAGTGGTTGATGGCAGGAGCAAACGCATGATTCCAGGCTGCCATGGAAGGATCGAAATCATAGCGTTCCCCCGCGTCTTCGCCGTCACGCCCCCTGTACCGCGAGTCCAGACGGCCAATCGTGAGCCCCTGGTCCCGAAGAAGTTCCTTCCAGAAAAATGAAGTCGGAATATCCAGATTGTGATCCAGAACGGCATCCACGGAAAGACCGGAGTAATAGGCCATGCGCGCGGCCACCTCCTCTCTTCTGCCTTCCTCGATTGAGCCGCCCCGAACCAGAGCAGGAATCACTTCCTCGATCGTATAATTTTCGACCTCAGGCAAAAGATCATCCAGGTCCCGTTTTTGCAGCTCGGCAGGCAATGCATCGTGGTACCAGGCCGCAGCTGCGAAATACGGTAGGCGCAATCCAGCGCGGACCGGTCCGTCGCGGTCTATGCCCAGCCTGGTCGGCGACACGAGAATGACACCGTTGAGGTACATCCACTGGCGACTCTGGAGCGCCCCAGCCAAGCCTGAAACACGAGTGGTCCCATAGCTCTCGCCAATCAGGAATTTGGGGGATGTCCAGCGTTCATGTCGAGAAACGAAATTTTCCAACCAATCAGAGAGATAAGCGATGTCTTCGTTCACTCCAAAAAATTGCTCCCGGTCGGCTTCGCCAATCATCCTCGAGAACCCCGTATTGACAGGATTGATGTAAACGATGTCGGCCACGTCCAGAATGGAGTAGGGATTGTCGTGGATACCATACGGCTGGACCGGATAGCCTTCGTCGTCGATGTTGAGATTTTTTGGACTGGTATAACCCAGATGCATCCATACAGAAGCAGATCCGGGGCCGCCGTTAAATGAGAACAAGAGGGGTCTCACCGTTGAGTCCGGAATGTGCGTTCGCTCGTAATACGTATACAGCAGAGCTGCAACCGGCTCCCCTTCTTCTCCCCAAACCGGCTGGGTCCCGACCGTCACATCGTAGGGCACTCGCTGACCTTTAATCGTGACTTCGTCGGAGGATGTGATGGTCGTATCTGGCGGGAGGGATCGCTCCTGCGCGTAGGTTGAAGTGAAAACGCAAACGCACAAGAGGCCGAGCGCCAAAATCGTCAAGAATTTCATGACTGGTCCTTTGTATATCTGTTCATGTGGCAATGACGGAAACTAAATGCATACATGGCGTGTGGCAAACAGCGATCGTTCGAACTTTGATTGAATGACAAACGCACCTGCGGCACGATTGGAACCAGAATCACCTGACCAGTAATATTACCCGACTTGAACCGTTTTCCGTACCCGCAGAATGAGAGGAACAGAATGCGAACTCTCGTGGCAGTAGTAGCCCTTCTTATTTTTGTAACGCCGACCTTCGCACAGGAGCCGGTAACACTTGCAGACTACGAGCGTGCCGAGGGTTTTCTGAGTAACTACACTCGGCCTCTTGTTTTCAATTCCTCCGTCAGTCCGAACTGGCTGGACGACGGCCGGATGTGGTATCGGAGTACCACTGCGGAAGGCTCAGAGTTTGTGCTGGTTGATCCTTCGACCGGGACCCGAGCCAGGGCGTTCGATCATGATCGTCTTGCTGAAGCCCTTTCATCGGATGAAACACCATATGGGGCGCTCGAGCTTCCATTTACCTCATTTGAATTCTCGTCCGGTGGCCGCTCGATAACATTCGAGATTCCCGGCCGAAGCTATTCCTGTAGCCTTCAAAATTACGAATGCTCTTGGGAAGAGAATGAGACGACTTCTGCTCCTCCTGAGGCACCGTTTGGCCGCTTCCGACGGAATCGGGACCGGGTTCTCTCACCTGACGGCAAGCTCGCGGCTTTCATCCGCGACTACAATCTCTGGGTCCGAGACGTTGAATCAAAAGAGGAGACACAGCTCACATTCGATGGCGAAGAAGAATTTGGCTATGCGACCAACAACGCAGGATGGACCAAGGGCCCCGGACCTGTTGTCCTCTGGTCGCCGGACTCCAAGAAGATTGCTACGTTCCAACACGACGGGCGTGGAGTTGGCGAGATGTACATGGTCTCCACTAAGTCCGGCCACCCGGAGTTATCACAGTGGAAGTACCCGCTGCCGGGAGATAGCCTGATCTTTCGTATCAGCCGAGTTGTGATTCATCTCGACGGTGCCCGTATGGTGCGACTGAACATGCCGCCTGATCAGCATCGAAGTACTACGACGGATCACATCTCCGGTCGCGGCGGTGAGTTTCTGGACGTCAGGTGGAGCCAAAATTCGGACCAACTTGCGTTCGTATCCAGCTCGCGAGATCACAAGAAAGCGAAACTCCGTTTGGCGGATCCCGAAACCGGCGACGTGCGAGATGTAATGGAAGAGGTGCAGGACACCTACTTCGAGTCAGGTGACGGATTCTCGAATTGGCATTATTTGTCTGCAACCGACGAGATCATCTGGTTTTCCGAACGGGACAATTGGGGACACTTGTACTTGTATGACGTGAATACGGGACTAATCAAGAACAGAATTACCGAAGGCGAATGGGCCGTGCAGCAGGTGCGCCATGTCGATCGGGAAAATCGGAAAATATTTTTCACTGCCGGCGGCAGAGAAACCGGAGATCCCTACTATATACACTACTATAGTGTCAACCTGGACGGTTCGGAGCTTAAGCTGCTGACACCCGAGGACGCGAACCACGTCGTCAACTTCTCTCCGAACTACACCTATTTCGTTGACAGTTATTCGACACCAGTCGATCCGCCGATATCGGTGCTCCGAGATATCGATGGAAATCTTGTGCTGACCCTTGAGAAGGCTGACATCTCCCAATTGATTGCTACGGGATGGCAGCCTCCCGTTCAGGTCATAACGAAAGCTCGGGACGGCGTGACGAACATTTACGGGTTGATGTACAAACCAACCCACTTCGATCCAAACAAGAAGTACCCGGTCCTTAACCCCCTTTACCCTGGTCCGCAATCAGGCAGTGTGGGAAGCCGCAGTTTCTCTCCGTCACGGAGCGACAAGCAGGCGGTCGCGGAACTCGGTTTCATTGTCATAGAGGTCGATGCCATGGGCACGCCGGGTCGGTCCAAGTCCTTCCACGACGCGTATTATGGAAATATGGGAGATAACGGACTACCCGATCAGGTCGAGGCCATCAAACAACTCGGTGCTCAGAATTCCTGGATGGATTTGGATCGGGTGGGTATTTATGGAGGCTCCGGTGGAGGATTTGCTTCAACCGGCGGTATCCTACGTTATCCTGATTTCTACAAAGTGGCCGTGTCGGGTTCGGGCAACCACGATAACGCCACTTACGAGGATGATTGGGGCGAGAAATGGCAGGGCATGCTTCTCCGGAATGAAGACGGAACGACCACGTACGATAATCAGGCGAATCATCTTATCGCAGAAAATCTGAAAGGAAAACTCCTGCTCGGCCACGGTTCGCTGGACAGTAATGTCCCCGTGAACAACACGCTTCTGCTTGTCAAAGCGCTCATGGATGCCAACAAGGATTTTGATCTGCTCATCTTCCCCAACAGCGGACACGGACTGGGCCAGTACTGGATGCGCCGCAGGTGGGACTACTTCGTTCAGCATCTGATCGGCGTCGACCCGCCCAAAGAGTTTGAATTCGGAAAACGAAGAGAAAGTGTCCCGATTGTGCAACCGGTGGGTTGATCACTCCGAAACCCGCGGACTGGCTGAATTACTGGATCAATCGAAACGATCTTGCCTGAATTTTCGGGTAAAGCTTTCGGATTCTTATCGGTGTCCCGCCTGACGAGTTCCGATGCGACTCATCCCGTGGTGGGCGCTGTGTAAGCATCTGTGACTCCCGAGCGCAGACCGACTGCCCGGTATTGAAGCGCCTCCGACACCCAACGATCCGATTCACAACTCCGAACACAACCAAGCAGAACCTGAAGTACAACCTCTCCCTGCAGTCATTCGATTTCTGGGAACCATTCCATTCAACGTGGGAGAATCATTTGGTGAGAGGATGAGAACTTACCGGTATGTACGAGGACTCTTTATGGATAAGCTTGCTATTGAACTGGGTATTTATCCGCGTACACTTTCCAGGATCGAATTAGGAATAAGTCCGATACCCAGCGTGAAAAGACGGCTTGAAAAGCATTTTCACGTGATAATCTCTGAAGCTGATAGGCTTTAGTCTAGATCAGTTCTCAAGGAAGGAATTACTGAAGCGATAGAGAATATCGAATACGAAACTGTTGAAGCCAGAGCGTAGGCTTAACCACTCCTCCGTTTTATCCGGGTAAGACCCATTTGACTACGTTAAGGTGTGTCGCCGCTTTTATTAAGATATGCCGCGTTGTAATACCGCTCGAACACAAGCTTCTTACGCTGAAGTCAGCGTGCTCCGGAAGCAAAATCAGATCACCGTAGTTGCGCGAATTCGCGACCTGCTTCATTTCTTTGAACGTCAGGTCCCGACATATAAAGTGATCTTTCCGCATGCCTACTTCTCCTCCAGTAGCAGGATCTGAGAAATAGAAATCCCGGCCAAGAAAGAATCACTGACTTCAAAATTCCGGTCGTAAATCTCTACGGTACCAGAGGTCGTAAAGTCTGGAAACGGACCCGCGCTACTGATCGGAAATCGTCCCACATAAAGCCGTTCGTCCTGGTCATCGTATGCAATTCCGGAAATACCTGTTAATCCCGACGCGGAATCAAGTTGTACTTCGCGCGTAATTCTCTGGGTTATCGTGTCAACTCTGAAAATCGTATTTGTGGTTCCGTCAACGAGATAAAGTTCTCCGGTTGAATCGATGTAGGTACCTATGCCTGTGCCGTTGGTCGATCCCAACTGTACATCCAGATCGATTCGTCCCTTAAAGACATCGAGTGACGCGCCGAAGAACAGGACGGAACCATTGGTTTGCTCAATGATTTCTGAAAAATCATCGTTGTATACGGTTTTTCCCGTACAAGCCACAATGATGTCATTCCCATCTCCACCGAATAAATCGCGTGGGGCATCACACGCGACAGAGCGGGTGTCGACGTCGTTGGTCCCCATATCGATGATGGATATTGTATTTCCCGCGCCTGAATTGGCGACATATAGCATCGTCCCCGAAATGATCATCCCTTCTGGATTAGAACCGACTTCTATGGTTCTAATCACGCTTCCCGATTCCAGCGAGATCACCGCCACGTGTCCGCTCGATCCGAAGACAAAATTTGTGACGTAGGCTGATTCTGATGCGAAAACAATAGAACGTGGTGCGACAACGTTGTTGATTTGCGCAGTAATACCGAACGACTCAGTATCCAGCACATCGATTCTTCCAACCGAAAATGTATTTAGGAGCGCGTACAATTTACCTTCGTGCCCTGCAATACCCTGAAGAAAGCCACTCATCGCGGGTAACTGGTCCACGATTCTGGAAGATGGATCGAAGCTCGTGATACTCCCGTTCTGATCGCTGAAGTTACCCCCGTTGGCTACGATAACCCTGCTTACCAGCGGCGGATTCTCATCGTCCGACCTTAGCAAATCGCATGAGGAAAGTGTCAGTGCGGTTGCGAGCAGCACAAGAAGTTGTGAGACACCCCACCAGAATCGGTGTATCCGCGCCTGGTATAAAGCCTTGACCGCGTGTGATTTATATCGGTGGACATTCATGATTCATCGAGATCGATTGGGTTAAGCGTGTATTGAAGTGAGAAAGCCAGGTGCCTGGGAGGCGTCGGGTAAAACCGAATATGCTCTATTCGCTCGTTTGCGACGTTTTCGACCGCCATTTGGAGTGCCAGTCTGCCACCGACCACATTCAGGCTGTGCCTTGCGCGCAGAGCCAGTGACCAATACCCGGGCAAAGGAAACCGCTCATCGGACGACGTAAATCGCTTTGAAACCCACTCGCCGACGGATTCGATGACTATCGAGCGCACCGCGAAGGATAATCTGACTTTCACTACCTGCTGCGGCACGTAGCGCAACTGGTTTCCGAATGACCGGGTAATCGGATCCGTTCTGTCTTCGCTCCGGGAATACGAATAGAGAATCATGGCGTCTACACGGGAGACTTCGCCCACGCTCCAGGCCAGATCTAAAGAAGACTCTCCTCCGTAGCCGATTACTTGTCCTACGTTATTAGGGGTCCAAATCTGAATCTGGGGACCGACCAATGATGGGTGCCAGATTATCTTGTCGTGAAGGGCGCTCCAGAAAGCCGAGGCCGAAAACCCGATTGTACCCGCATCGTGTGAAGCGTTTACATTAAACCCTGCGTCGGCGGCCCACCCTGTCTCGGGGAGCAAGTTGGGATTACCCCCCGGGAGCCAGTATCGGTCATTAAATGTTGGTGGACGAAAGATGCGTCCCGCGCTGACGCGAACTGAGAGACCCTCAGACCCGTTGGGCAGAAAGCGGATGGCCGCGCGCGGAAGAAGCTGTAGAGGAGAACTGGATCCATCGTGCCACGCAGCCAAAGAGGTGCCCAGCGTAGCTTGAATCATGGGATGATCAAAGACCCCTAAAAGATTTAATGTCACAAACGATTGTCGCTCCCCGGAGCGGATCGTTGATCTCTCATGACGAACAGATGATTCAGCCTCAAGCATCCACAAGCGCGAGACGGCGCGCTTGACAGTTGCCATGAGATTGGAAGACCTAGTTGAAGATCGCTGCAGAACGTCTCCGTTTCGACTGTCTGCTTGCAAATATTCGAGCGAGATATCTGAAAGAGCGAACTGCAGTACGACCGATCCGCTTTTGATCCGGTGTGCGTTCGAAACTCGAAATCGCGTGGCCTGATCGATCTGCTCTGCCACGGTGGGTGGCGCATTCGACGGCCCAGGCACGCCGCGTCGAGTATTCGACAACCATACGGATGCATCCCAGTCACCCAATGGGGTGTCCAGAGCTATCCGCCCGAAGACATTCCGTCCGGACCGCTCGGCGCCGGTACGCTGAACCGACCGTCGGGGAAAGCTGGACGGATCCTGATATGAAAAATCTCCTGTGTATTCTGAGAGATCAACGGCCACCAGGGTCCTTAACGGTCCGAGCGATCGGGACAGAGCCGCGCCACCGTGTCGCCTGCCATAGGCTCCCGCTATAAGAGTCCCACGCAGAAACGGTTGATTCGTCGGTTCGAGACTCCGGAGCTCAATCGTGCCGCCAAGAGCCCCTTGCCCACCGCTTTTGTGACCGGCGCCCAGCGACACGACTACTGATTCCAGAAAGGTGACCGGCACCGTTGAAAGATCCAGACGACCGCTCTGTGGGTCCACCAGCACGACGCCATCCAGAGTGATCAAGGTATGTTCGCTGCCTGATCCCCTAAGTGAGACTGTTGAAAGCCCGGATGAACCGTACTGTCGCACCAAGGCAAACGATTCGGCACCGAGAAGATCAGATACTGAAGCACCAGACCAGGCGGAAATCCTCTCCGCAGATATCACCCTCCTCGCAACGCCACTGCGCAGAATCACGCTTCTCAGACTATCCCTTATCTCAATTTCAGGAAGAACGACGACCGTGTCCTGCTCGGTTTGAGCACAAACAGGTGCGCTACAAAATATTGCGAAAGAGAGCGTACAAATGAATAGACGCATTAAAAAAACCCGTGCCTCAAAGTCGAGGAACAGGCAGCCGTTCAGATGCACCTTTTCGTCAATCGTCAAAGAAGACCTGACACGGCGTCCCAAACCTCTTTTCCCGGAGGTGAAAGGATGACACATCTACAGTCAGGTTTCCTGGCTTACGACGTTAGGATTTATAAACCCTCACTGGAACGAACTCCGATATTTTGCCTTCCAGCTTCTATGAAGCCGTGGCGCAATCATCCCCGTTCGACCAGCATCGTCGACTACAGTTGCGGGTACAGCTTCGGCATTACGCTTCCCTTTCGGGGTATACGCGTACCGAATTCCCTGACCCGACGTACAGTCGGATCAATCTGAAGTGTGTATGCGAAAGAACACAAGCAATGTACATAGCCTCTCGAATGAATTCAAGAATACCGATCGATTCACTTCGTTTACCATCAGGTTCATTTGGGGCAAGGGCACCCTGGAAGAAGTGGCCAATTTGGCGAGTCAAGAGGACAACCTGCGTCAGTGCCAAGGCGTGAACTGGTTATTCGAAGGACGTCGGTTGAGAGGATTGTGTACTAACCGTGCTTCGCATTCGCTGTTCTACCACGAAATATTTAGAGATTCTACAGCCCGTGCCTACTAACAACGGGGCTTTAACTACGTTGAGTTTCGCTCTCTCTGTCTCATGCAAAACTGAGATTTCTCAATGACTCGAGCATTTTCATCCTCTCGTTGTCTTGCTTCAGTTGTTCGGATCTGTAGTTAAGAGTACGGTGTGAGATCAACCCGCGGCTCGAAAAGGTCGCCTATCAAGAACCCGAATGTAAAACAAGGTCACCGGGTACTAAATCTCGAGGCCGCATAGCCACGGTGCGTGACGAATTCCGATGCGCCTCATCCCGCGGTAGGCGCTGTGTAAGCATCTGTGACTCCCGAGTACAGACCGACTGCCCGGTACTGAATCGCTTCCGACACCAAACGATCGGATACGCGCTCTTCTCCTTCCAGATCTGAAATCGTGCGCGCCACGCGCAGCACCCGATGATAACCTCTGGGCGTAAGGTCCAGATTCCTGAGGGCCATGCGGAGCAGTGATCGGGCCTTTTCCGTGGGACGAACCAGGAATTCCAGGCGTCCGGGTGGAATGTCGGCGTTGGCGGTGATGCCCGGCATCTTCTTGTAGCGATGGAGCTGCAGTTCACGGGCGGCAAGCACACGCGATCGAATGGCGTCCGACGGTTCCGATTCCATTTTCCGGTTCGTCAACGCATCCGCAGAAATCGGCCTTACTTCCAGGTGAAGATCGATGCGATCGAGCAAAGGGCCGCTGATGCGATTTCTGTATCGCTGCAGATTCCCAGGAGGACACGTACAGATTCGATCGCTTCCAAAAAATCCGCACGGACATGGTTGCGTCGCAGTTTTGTCACTCCGCTTAGAATGCCTCAAACCACCATTAAAGCACTATCCAGAAAATCCTGACACGATTGGAGATCACCTTTTAAGGCGACGACTCGATTCCGGGCTCTTTCAAAAAGATGTGGCTGCACAGATTCGTGTCACAACGTTTACGATTCGCAACTGGGAACACAACAAAGCAGAACCTGAAGTACAACATCTCCCTGCAATCATTCGATTTCTGGGAACCATTCCATTCAACGTGGGGGATTCCTTTGGTGAGATGATGAAAACTTACCGGTATATACGAGGACTCTCTATTGATAACCTTGCTAGTAATTTGGGTATTGATCCGGGTACACTTTCCAGGATCGAATCAGGAATACCTCCGATGCCCTGTATGAAAAGACGGATTACAAAGCATTTTCACATGATTATTTCTGAAGCTGATAGGCTTCAGTCTGGATCGGTTCTCAAGGAAAGAATTACAGAAGCGACAGAGAATATCAAATAAGAAAGTGCTGAAACAGGAGCGTAACCTCCTCCGCCAATGCCCCGGGCGACTCTATCCCTTCTGAAAATTGTTCAGCGGATTCTTGTGCGATCGACGACAAGCGCAATCGGGTTATTCGACGGACGTCAGTGGAGCGAATTGTGTACTAAACGGGTTTCGCTCTCTCTGCATTTGGCGAAAGTGGAATACCGGAATTTGTTCGCTCCAATTTTGTAGTGTTTCCCCCGCTATCCCAATTGGGTCTAATCGCTTACACTGCAAATGTCATTTTTTAATCGACAACCCTAGAGATGGCAACTCTGCTATAGTGTAATTGAATGCGGAGACAACCAAGACGCGATCACGATCTGGATCTGTTTTTTTTAGGATCTAAGAGTGAGCAGCGCCAATTTTTACTTGAGGCGGTCCAACTTGTACTGAACGATCACATTTTCTGGCGTAGGAACTATCACCCAAAAGATCCACCGCCCATCCCATATCCAGTTATCGAGGGCGAGGACGCTCGCCATTACAAAGAGCTCTTTTTTACGGAACTCTTCTCACTGATTTCCGACTTGAAGCTCGATGTACCCGTTTTTTCTCCCCGATATATGGCTCACATGGTCTCGGAGAGCACACTTCCGTCACTTGTGGCCTATTACGCTACACTCTTATACAATCCCAATAATGTCTCAAGTGAAGGATCGTCGGTTACGATTCGATATGAACTGGAAGTAGGTGAGCAGTTCGCCGAGCTCTTCGGTTTCCCCATAGAACAATCTTTCGGTCATATTACGTCGGGCGGAACCATCGCGAATTACGAATCGCTCTGGTATATCAAGGCGGGCCGTTTCCTCCCTCTCTCACTTGCCATGGCCCGGTCGAAGTTGCAACTCTCAAAGGAAAAGCTGACGAGAGATTCGTTCTGGAATAAAATGAATGTGCCTCTTTCTGTTGTGGATGAAGACCTGCGCTCTTTTCTCGAAGAAGCAGCCAGTACGCCGACCGAGGCGTTTGATCTTTTAAGGCCCTTTCTCATTATGTACACGGGAGACCGGGAATTCCAGCGGTTGATTGAAAATGAATTTCGTACGGAATGGAAAGACCCTGTGTTGATTGTGCCATACTCGGCCCACTACTCCTGGTCTCGTGCGGCCTCGCTATTTGGGATAGGCAAGTTCAATCTCGTGAAACTGGATGTCGACGAAGAATTTCGGGTTCGCCCTGAGAGTTTCCAATCCGTTCTGGAAAGATGTGCCGTCGAACGGATTCCTATCATTCAGACTGTAGTGGTGGCAGGATCTACGGAGTTTGGTTCGGTTGATCCTATCGGAGAGCTGGTCTCCGTGCGAGATGAAATGTCCGTTCGGGGACTCTATACTCCAATTCATGTAGATGCTGCTTTCGGCGGATATTTTGCTACGATGTTTAAGTCGGGGCAGCGGCATTCAGTTAATGGGGAATCCGACATTTTTTGCCATACTCCATGGTTGAAGGAAGCAATGAGCGCTATCGGCGCGTGCGATTCAGTCACGATTGATCCACACAAAGCCGGTTTCATTCCATATGGGGCAGGATGCATCGTACTCAAACATGGCTTCCTGAAAGAGATAGTCGCAGAAACAGCTTCCTACTGCCTGGATTCGAGCGACACTACTAGCTCAAACGACGATACACCGCAGCTCGGTCGATTCATTCTTGAGGGATCTAAACCCGGTGCGGCTGCGGCAGCTACCTGGTTTAGTCATCGTCTGATACCACTCGACATGGATGGGTACGGCAGACAACTGACTGTTCTATGCCGAATAGCTAGGCGCTTCGAATCCTCGCTTCGGAAAGCTGAGGATACTTCCTTCGATGGAATCAAGCTAGTTTGCGTCAACAAGCCGCACTTGAACATTGTGTGTTTGTTTGCGCTACCGGACGACGCAATGTCATTTAAGGGCATCAATTTGCTGAATGCTGCTCTTGCTAAACGATTCGGAGTCCGGAATGTCCTCAGTATTCAAAGTTATGACTATCTCTTGTCGCATACGGTCATCTCAAAAGATTTCCCCTATATAAGTCAACAACCTCAACTGAAGCACCTTGTGCAGGACGCGGATGCTATCGATGTTCTTCGACTGGTGTTTATGAATCGTTGGGTAGAAGAAAAGGAGAATACGGGTCGGACCTATCTGGAAGCCTTTCAGGAGAAGCTCCTGAGTGAAGCAGCAAGGATCTGGAAGGAAATCCGTTCGAATTTCATCGATACCGAGGCCTTGGTCGAATGAGAATTCGTTGCTGTTGGTATTCAGATTTCAGGGGAGAAAAATTATAAATGAGCAAAGTAGATCAGTGGCAAAAAATATACTCTGCCAAACCCACCGAAAAATTGGGCTGGTACAAGCCTCGAATGCAAATCTCCTTAAATTGGATCGAGAAGCTAGAATTAGCAGCCGACGTTCCGATTATCGACGTTGGTGGGGGTGCATCCACGCTAGTCGATGATTTGATTGAAGCGGGCTATCGATCGAATACCGTCCTCGACATATCGAAGCATGCCTTGTCTTCGGCTAAAGCACGGCTCGGTGAAAAACAAAAGCTGGTTACATGGATAGATGCCGATATCACGGTAGTAGAGCTACTGCCGTGTCAGTATGAATTGTGGCACGATCGAGCCATGTTTCACTTTCTCATATCACCTGAGCGATCACAGAAATATCTGGACAACCTATTTCAGGCATTAAAACCGGGCGGACACGTAATCATTGGCACATTTGCACCAGAAGCTCCTAAGATGTGCAGTGGTCTACCAGTACGACGCTATAGTCTAGAAGAGCTGCAGAACACGATCGGGGGTGATTTTGAATTAATGCGTCACGACAAAGAATTGCATATCACGCCAGGTGGCATAGAACAAATGTATCTGTATTGCCATTTCCGTAGAAAAACCTGATAAGTGGATACATGGAACTTCAAAGTACACGGACAAATCTGGCTCAAGAAATCGATCCAACGACTACATTTCCTTCAATCCTCACACCGAAATCAGCTTCAGTCTTCCCAAATCTACACACGTGAGACTAACGGTCTTTGATGTACCGGGACGAGAAGTACGCGTGCTCGTAGATGACCTGCTGCCGGTCGGTGTACACGAAGAGACAATTTCCGCTGGATACCTACCGAGCGGCACATATATCTATCAGTTAGAAACACCCCAAAAGATCATCACAAGAAAGATGCAGCTCATTAAACAGGTTCTCCTAATTTAGACACTGAAGCCCTCACTGCTTATTGCCGTTGGGGGTTCTCTTTGTCTAGGCATTACCATTTTTGTCAAGTTTCTATAGCGCAAGTTTTAAAGAGGACGCCAGCTTGCTATAGGCCTAGTTAACACAACTACGGAAGGAATTGGCTTGGATATCAAGTCTGCTGAACCACGGAAATTACGCTGTTTCAGTAGCTAATCGTTGTACGGCTGGAGTTCCCGTTCCCCCAAATTTCGTTCTCTCTGCATTATGCGAAACTAGAATAATCCGCGCTCCGTGAATCTCTCTGTATCCGCAGGATTCAAGAGCGTGGATGAGTGGGGATCTATACATCTGAGATGACTTTTAAGTCGAGGTCTACGCGGCCTCTGCGAACCCTTTCATAGAAGCGAGCCGTTGTTTGAGCTGTCGGTTTGCCCACAAGCGAAAAGGTGGCACGATCCTCACACCGCTCAGGCCCAGCAATGCAACACCGTTGGGTAAGATTCTGGGTGAGGCAACCACGAATATTGATTGCCGTCGTCCAGGTTTTCCTAATGCTGTGCCCGAACCCGAGCAACGTCCTCTGCAAAGATCTCTCCGTCTTCATTCCCAAACGAATTCAGAACAAAAGTGAGGATATTTGCAATATCTGAGTCCGAAAGAAGAACACCCGGCATGACGCCGTTGTACGTCTCACCATTTACGACGATCGGACCGCTCAGTCCGTTCACCACGATACCGATCGCACGCTGTGAATCAGCAAGCAGATAATCGGAACCGGCCAGAGGCGGGAAGGCACCTGCAATTCCCTGGCCTTCAGGCTGGTGACAGGCAGCGCAGTTCTGCGAGTACAAACGTCCGCCCTCTTCGATTTTCTCGGCACCGCTCAAGACTGGAACAGGCAATTCTTCTCCCTGAATCACCTGGATGCCGCCGCCTTCCGGCAGGTACACTCGCTCTTTTTGAAGGCCCGAGTAGATTTCAGGCTGCTGCTCGCCATGCACGGTAAGCATGCCGAGGGCGCCTTTATTGAATGCGCGAAAGATCGAATGGTCGACGAGAAGGAACGTACCGGGTACGTCGACCCTAAACTCAACAATGGCCGAGCCGCCTGCAGGGATGAGTGTCGACTGGACGTTTTTCTGGTTAGCAACCGTTCCCCCTTCGACGTATACGATGTCAAAAATTTCTCCGATCACGTGGAACGAAGAAACGAGGTTCGGTCCGGCATTTCCAACGAAAAGCCGGACGGTTTCGCCGACGTTGGCGACAATCGCGTTGTCACCCGTCAGGGAGCCCACTGAACCGTTAAAAACAACGTAGTCTGGCGTCTCGAGAAGCGCCTTTCCCATATCGAATGGCTGGAGGCCTCCTTCTCCATAGGCGCCACCTGTGTAGAATTCACTCTGCATGACATAGTACTCGCGATCGACCGGAGGAAAACCTTCCTTTGGTTCGACCAGAATCAGCCCGTACATCCCGTTGGCGATGTGCATGCCGACGGGAGCCGTAGCACAGTGGTAAATAAAAAGTCCCGGATTGAGCGCAGTGAAAGAAAAAATGGTGCCTTTTCCTGGTGCAGTAAACGAGGAGGCAGCGCCGCCACCTGGACCTGTAACCGCATGCAGATCTATGTTGTGCGGCATTTTGCTGTCGGGGCGGTTGTTGAGGTGAAATTCAACCAGGTCTCCTTCGCGAACCCGGATAAATTTGCCGGGGACCTCACCACCGAAGGTCCAGAAGGTGTACTCAACGCCATCGGCCAATCGACCTACGCGTTCGGTCGTCTCTAGCTCTATAATGACCTTAGTCGGATAATCACGTTCGATCGATGCTGGCACGGCGGGCGCGTGGGTCAGCACAGCGTATTCTTCGCCGCGAATTTCCTCATTCGCCTGACATGCAGTAAAAATGAGCGAGGCGGAGAGAAATAGGATGAGCGAGTTGAATCGAAACGGATTGCGGGTTCTATGGATGTTTTTCATAGCGATTAATCCGCGATAAAATATCAAGTCTTTAGCTACTTATGGACGGTTTGACCTGACTTCATTTTCTGTACCAGGTTCTATTCTAGTCTGAGAGCGGGTTTATGGTTGTCTAAGTTTCGCAGCAGGGCTGCATATTCTGAGTGTGTGGCACCTCGAACCGGGCGACTCTTTTTCCTCCTCTCGAGCCCGCCAAACCTCCTCGATGACAAAGACGTATGCATTATACTTATCTCAGCTTCGAATCAACCGGCGTACGTAAGCAATGGTGATCAGGTGAAATATTTATTATGAACAGGCAACGCCATACGTGGACGCAATACGCGAGAAACGCTGGCTCATATCCAGGAACGATTCCAGGAGTTACCGATTCGTGCTATTCTTCCCCACTTCCAACTCGAATTCGTTGCGTAGATATTCGAATACGGTTAAAATATAACGAATAGTCAAGTTCTTGTAACACGACGGATACTACGATGGCCAGCGTTGCAACGGAAAGTCGGGTACTCGAAGTCCACTCTTCCAAAGCTAAAGACGAGATAGACTACGCCCGGTGGTTCATATCACTCAGGTGGATTGCGGTAGCCGTTGCCGCCACGATGAGTTTTGTAGCCGTTTACGTCGTAGAGTTTCTTCCATACGAGTCCTGGTTGCCTCTAATTGGCGTCGTGATAGTGCTTGCGGCTCTCAATGTCCTTTATACGATTCTCGTACGAACCGGAAAAGGCACGTCCGTGATAGTGGCCTTCCAAGCATATATGGACCTGGTATTGCTCACGATACTCATTCATTTTTCGGGTGGAATCGAAAATCCGCTTGTTTTACTCATGATTTTCCATGTCATAATTGCAGGAATTACGCTTTCCCGAAAGCAATGTTACTCAATAGCCGTAGCGGCGACCGCGTTGCTCGCACTACTGGCATGGTCCGAAGCATCCGGTCTGATTGAGCACTACACCTTACAAATTATACCACATTATGAACAGGCAGGGCACTTGGCACACGCCGCTCTGGACACGCTCTTTGTCTCGAGTTACGTGGGCCTTCAAGGTACTATCCTTCTACTTACTGCATTCTTTGTGACTGCATTGTCGGAAAAACTTCGCCAGAAAGAACATCAGCTGGAGATTCTGGCTGATCGGGCCCTGACCCAGCATCAGTTGCTGGAACGAGCTCTCGATACGACGGGCACGGGACTGTTCGTGTGCGATCGTGAAATGCAGCCGGTTCTGGCTAACAGACGTTGGAATACGTGGAGCGAGCTGTTTTCAAAAAATTCGGACCTTCAGGAAAAATTTGGTGGAGAAAATTCTCCCATTCGAAGCACGCTTGAACACGGCAAGGTTCTCGTATCAGAAATTGCTTCCCCCCATATTACCCCTGAATCTTCCCTTACTGAGACGTTTCAGACCTTCCAGGTAACAACCGCTCCCATTCTTGATAAAGATGGAATAACTACGCATGTCGTGCAACTGGTCCAGGACATTACGGATCAGAAGACGGCTCAGACTCAGATGATACGAGCTGGTCAGCTGGCAGCCGTCGGTGAATTGGCGGGCCAGGTAGCTCACGAGGTAAATAATCCAATTGCCATCATCAGCACCAAAGGCAGACTCCTTCTATCGGATCATATGAAGGAGATGTCGGATCGAACTGCAGACGAGATCAGGAAAATGATCGTGCTTGCTGATCGCGTTGCAGATATTGCGCGTGGACTGCTTTCCTACTGCCGCCCGTCCGACGCCGAACGGTCTCGAGTTGACATCGCGGTAGCGATGCGTCGCTCGCTGGCCATGGTCGAACAGCGCGCGAAAGATCTTGGAATCAAGATAGAAGATGAGATACCGAAGAATCTCCCTCCTGTCTACGCCAATGATCAGGAAATTGAACAGGTATTTCTCAATCTGTTCCTGAACAGCCTGGACGCAATGCCAAACGGAGGAACCATTCAATTGTCGGCTTCAGTTCCAGATGGATTATCATCACATGACACGAAATTCGTGAGTGTCAAGGTAGCTGACACCGGGATCGGTATGTCTGAAGAAGTCAGGAAACGCATTTTTGAGCCGTTCTTTACGACAAAACCGGAAGGAAAGGGAACAGGGCTCGGTCTCTCGATTTGCCACGGTCTGATTCAGCACAATGATGGATCAATTGAGGTAGAGAGCACTGTCGGTGAGGGTTCGAAAATTACGATCAAGCTTCCCATTCATCGTATGGTAAGCGAATAGACTCATGGCTAAATACAGGACTCTTGTCGTCGAAAATGAATCGGGCATGCTCGAAGTGTGTGGAGATATTCTCGGCAAGCTACCCGACGTCGAAATTTCGCTAGAACGGAGCAGTGTTCGTGCAGCGGAACTGCTGAAGGAACAGAGCTGGGATCTTCTGATCACAGATATTCGCATGCCGGGGATTACTGGCATTGAACTTCTTCGTATCGCACGAGAATATGATTCTGGAATTGCTGCGCTGATCATGACGGCATTTCCAAGCGTTGAGACGGCAGTTGAGAGCATGAAGCTCGGCGCAGCCGACTATATCACCAAGCCTTTTCTTCCTGGCGACTTCCTTTCTACCGTAAAGCGTCTGCTCGAAAATAAGCGTCTTCACGAAGAACATAGCCTGCTTCGACGCCAGGTTGAGCGCCCGTATTCCTTCGGCGAGATGCTCGGAAAGAGTGCTCCCATGCTTAAAATCTTCCAGATGATTCAGCAGGTGGCCCCAACAACCGCCGATATCCTGATTACAGGAGAAACAGGCACTGGGAAAGAACTCATTGCGCGTAGTATTCATAAAAACAGTAATCGAGACGATCAGCGTTTCGTACCGGTCGACTGTGGAGCAATTCCCGACGACCTTCTCGAGAGCGAATTTTTTGGACACGAGCGTGGAGCCTTTACTGGCGCCCACGCTCGAAGCCTGGGCCTGATGGAGTTCGCCAACGAGGGTACCTTGTTTCTCGACGAGATCGGTGAGTTGCCTGTCCGGCTACAGGCGAAGCTATTACGGTCACTTCAGGAAAGGCGCATACGGCGCGTTGGTGGAAATTCTGAAATCGATGTAGATGTACGGGTGGTAGCCGCCACCGCACGAGATTTGGAAAAGGAGATAGAACTCGGAAACTTCCGATCCGACCTGTTCTATCGAATCAATGTAATACGCATAGAGATACCTCCGTTAAGAGACCGGTCGCAAGACATCCCATTGCTGATTCGACACTTTGTGCACCAGTATGCGGCAGAGATGAATCGAGAGACCGTCGATATTCACCCGGAAGTGATCGAAATTATGACCGGCTACAAATGGCCCGGCAACGTTCGTGAACTCCAAAATATTGTCAAAAGATTTCTTGCCATCTCCCGAACGAATGAGATACGGAGTGAGGACTTGCCAGACGAGATCGTTGCGAACGCTATTCATCGTTCCGACGAATCAGAGCCGGGCTTCTTTGAACTTCGAGAGGAGCAGATCACAACTTTCGAGAGAGAATATTTAAATGACCTGCTCCAGAAACATGGTGGCGACATTACTATGGCATCGAAAGACGCCCATCTGCCGCGAGGCACGCTCTACCGCCTCTTGACCAAACATGATTTGACGCCGGCTGATTTTAGAGCTCAGACAGACGCCTAAGAGTTCGCGTTGAAGAGTGGACCCGTTCTACGGGCGCCCGTACGGGATCCGAGTCCGTCGCATTTGTGTGAATGTCTACCTGTCCTGTCACATCTGTGAGACAGTTCGCGACGGTCTAAAAAAGCATCGTTCTACGCACACCTCTGACGTGCTTCTAGCTGGTCGCCAAGCGATGCGACCTGTGACGTGTTCCATTCGTGTGAATTAGGTGGCCATTTCCGTAGTCCAGCGGTCTGCATGCCACTTACACAACTCGTTGTATCACAGCGTATTACGATCAGTTCTCGATTGGGCACCATCGAGGTGGCACGCTCCTTGTTTCTAATGCGATTAGTTCTACGTTCGTTTACGAAAGAGCAGCAAATAGAAATTTGGAATCATATAGGATCTGATCATGCGAATCACAATTATACTTCTACTTCTTTTAGGACTTCACGTTAGAGGCTCATTTCTACACGCTCAGACAGCAGACACGGATAACATTATCGTCGTAAAGATGATAGAAAAATCCGCATCAGTATGGCGTTTCGAACCCGCCGATATCACGGTGCGCTTTGGCGATGTGATCCGATTCGTTCAAGAGGACATCATGCCTCATAACGTCGAGTTCAAGTCTTTCCCCGACGCAGCCAAGATCGATGAGATTCGGATGGGACGGTTCCTTTTAACAAAGGGCGACGTCTATGAAATCAAAGTCGACGAACGGTTTGAGATAGGATTATATAATTATATATGCACGCCACATGCGTCGCTCGGCATGGTAGGTACGATAACGGTAGGTGACAGTGTAACTCCCGTTGTCACACCCTAAACGTCTATCCGATCACGGGATTTTACAACGGAGATCTTTCAAATGAAACATGCGAATATCATACTACTGGCGCTCACTGTGCTTGTTTTCGCAGCATGCTCGGAAAATCCAGTAGCTGACCATATAGGTGGAGACGAGAACCTCATGGTTTCCCTCTCCTCGTCTACAGAACATTTTTCAACCCTCACGGAAATCGAGTTCGAGGTCCGGCTGACAAACGACCACGGTGTCCAACTGACGGACATTGGCTCAATGCAGATCGAATACAAGCGGAGCGAGGAATCAGAATGGGAAGTGATAACACTGGAGAGACACGAGGACGACTATAGTGCGCGGATGATGTTTATGTCCAGTGGTGAATACCAGATGCGCGTCTCTGGCGATCTCCACGGCGACGGACATATGGACGTCATGTACACCGCACCGGAAATGATCGATGTCGAACGGATCCACGTGGAAATGGGCGATGTCATGGTCGAGTTTGAAACGTTTCCAGGGCACGTCCACGAGGGAGAGGAGGTCGAGGCTAGCTTCTACGTGATGGAAATGGGCGCCGGAGGAGGTGATCATGGCGGCGCGATGATGTCTGGGCTTTCTGGAGATATTCACATTATGGCACCGGGAGATACAGCATACGAGTACAACGCAGAAGAACATGACGCCGGTGTCTATTCAACGCACCATACGTTCCTGGAGGGAGGAGACGCGACGTTCGAGTTCCACTTTATGGACCACCACGGCGATAGCATCTCGGTTGAATTTCACGTTCCAGTCCTCCATGGACATTGAATACGATCTCTGAATTCTGCACCCGCTTCAAATTCACTGAGGTAACACCATGATAAAGGAATCAAACAGCAGGATTGCAGCCGTCTTTATTGCTGCTCTGTTAGGCGTACCCTCGCTTGCATCCGCACAGTCATTAAACGGTCCCCTTTCAAACGTAGTTTTGTCGGGTTATGGATCGGCCACCTTTATTGCAGTCCCGGATTCGGACTTCCGAAACGATTTCACGGCATCGGTCTCTCCGGTAATTCTGTATAGCATGGGAGATGATCTCCTCTTTGAGACGGAATTGGAATTCGGTCTAAGCGGAGAACTCACGACGACATCTCTTGAGTATGCTCAGATCGATTATCTGGGCTTTGAACGTTTGCAGTTTGTCGCCGGAAAATTCCTCCTGCCATTCGGAACGTTCAGCGAACGACTCCATCCCACATGGATCAACAAACTTCCGACGATGCCCCTGGTCTATGGGCACGCTCACGGTGGTGTTGCTGAAGAGTCTCTCTTACCAATTCTCTCGGACGCGGGATTAATGGCTCGGTACAAAGCTCCCGTAGGGGAAAAATGGGCTGTTGATATAACCGGATGGATCTCGCAGGGCCCCCAACTGCAAGAACACGATGAAGAAGCGGAGTCGGAAGGTGATCCTCATGCCCATAAAGGTGGGGGTTCCAGCAGGCAAATTAGCGCCAGTTTATCTGAAGCTGAGATCGAGATTCCTCTTGTCGGATTCGGTATCGGATTCTCTGACAATAACAGCAACAAGATGCTCGGCGCACGTATCGGTCTCGTGCATGGGCCTTCATTTGAAATCTACTTTTCGGCGTTTCATGCTATGTACGATCCAGGCGAGTACCTAGACTTGACCGGCTTCAACATCTCCATTGATTACAGGAAAGCACGATTCGACGTGAGGGCCGAAGTAACCGTTCTAAACCAGGAGCTGGAGCTCGAAGATGGTTTTGATACTCTGTCGCGCACCGGATATTACATACAGGTTGCTCGACGCTATGGGGCGTTTGAACCCGTCGTTCGATGGTCGCATCTGCTTGAAGGCAAAGTTAAGGGAGATGTGATACGAGCAGAGCGGCAGCAGATCGCTGTAGGTCTAAACTACTGGATTGAACCCAGCGTACCCGTAAAACTTGCATATCAGGTTGGCCTTGACGGAGAGAATCTCATCCTCCTCCAATGGGCTTTCGGATTTTAAAGAAAGGTATACGACATGAAAAATTACCTCATCATAGCGTTAGTGGCTCTCCTGTCCGGCTTGCTGGTTGAACAAACCTCTGCACAGGACTCCAATATTGTAGCCGAAGGAGCCAGACTTTGGGCGAACAATTGCACACGATGCCACAATGCCCGATCACCTCTGGAGAGGAATGATCGTGAGTGGCTTACGATCATGAATCACATGCGCGCTCGAGCAAATTTGACAAAGACCGAGGCGGCAGCAATTACGGCGTATTTGCAAATGGTCAACCTGCAAGAAGGCAATAATTCGACTACTTCGGAATCCGTGCCGGATAGCTCCACTGGATTGAAAAAGTCGATCTCTATAAAGAGTGACCTCGTTTCTGAGCAGAAGTTACTTCAGGCAAATGGGCGCATATCTGTTGACGATCTCGAGAGCCTTAAACGCCTTTTTTCTCACATGCGTACTCGACGATTATAGTACTCAAAGCCGGATGTAAGCCTGATACTAACAACCCCAAACCTGAAACCTTCAAGCAGAATCGTGAAACATCGTCTAATCATACTCGCCTGGGCACTCATCATCAGTCTTAGCGTGGGTGCGTGGTCACAACGAAATTCACTGACTACGTACAGTGTGTCCGAAAACTCCCGGCTCCGTGTCGAGGGAACGTCAACGATTCATGCGTGGACGTGCGAGGCACACAGCGTTTCGGGCACGGTCGAAGTGGAAAGTAATCTCGATACTTCACCTAAAATCGTCAGTACTCAAATTGTAATTCCGGTTGCAGATCTTGATTGCGATAATGCGACAATGAACAAGAAAATGCTCAAAGCACTCGGGTCCGAAACTAGTCCCAACATTCTATTTGAATTAGATGACGCTGTTGTTTCGACAGATCAGGCCGGAAATCCGACCCATGTCGATGTGGATGGTTGGCTCATGATTGCGGGTCGGACAAGGCCGATCGAACTGACGGAGATTTCAATCAGTCGAGCTTTTGAAGGTCTCGAATTCTCCGGATCAGTCAAGCTTCTCATGTCAGATTTTGGCGTCAAGCCACCGACCGCCCTTCTCGGAACAATTAAGACTGGAGATCAGGTCGAGATCCACTTCAACCTGCTTGTCTCAGAGGAAAAAGAATCGTCCTAATGCACGCTCGTTTACACGCGAATCGATGAAAGCACTCACGACCATAATTTCGATTGTCGTTGGTGCCATAGTGATGCCCTCGCTGGGACAAATAACAAGGCCTGATCCTGTCCGCTTCGTTCTTGAGAAAGGAAGCAGCATTTGGATCGAGGGCACGTCGACAATCAGCCGATTCAAATGCGAGTCGGCCTATGTCCAGGGCTACGGCATCTTATACAATGAACAGGACCCGTCTGCAGACCTCGGCATTGAGGCTGAGATTGCGGCACCCGTGAAACTCTTCGACTGCAATTTGGCGGCGATGAACGCCGACTTCTGGGATGCGCTCAAGTCAGATCAATTTCCGCTCATTGAATACTGGGTAAATGACATTTCGATCGATTCGGTCTCGACTACGGTGAGCGGCACTTATGCAGTACGCTCTTCAGGGCGAATAACGATTGCCGGAGTCAAAAAACGGATTGAGATGGAGTTTGTGGGACGTCAAATTGGCCCGGAGCGGTTCAAACTTGAAGGAAAAACGGAAATGTTCATGAGTGACTTCGACATCAAGCCTCCGACGGCTCTTTTCGGACTGGTAAGGGCCCAGAATAGAATCACAGTTCACTTCAATCTGATCACTACAACGCAATCAATTAAAGCACGCATAAAGGAAATACGCTAGCGAAATCAAACCGAAGCTCATTCCCCATTGCATAATACCTCTACTGAGGTGAACGTCATGAAAAAAATCACAACATATACCGCGATCTTTCTCGCACTGGCGGCTGTTTACACTCCTAGCTCAAGTGCGCAGAAACTGGATATCGGACTTCGTAGCTCCGTCACATATCAGGCGCTGGATCAATCCAATGATGACAACTCGCTTACAGAACTTGCGAGCGGTTTTCAGACAGCTCTCGGCAATCTGACGGGCGACTACGAAGCGTTTGACGGGGGCCGTATTTACGTTTCCATGTTCATCAGCTCGAAGCACCACACTGAGATGTGGGGCTCAGAGGGCTACTTCGAAATGTCGAAATTGCCTGGGTGGATGGAGCTTGGCAGTTTCGGGAATTTCTTCAATGATCATGTCACTCTGAAGGCAGGACAGATGACGATCGACTATGGAGATGGACTGTTGTATCGATCGGTCAACGGTGATGTGTATAACAACGAGCTGATCGGCAACCCGATCCCTAGTCCTGCTTTGACAACGATCGGCGTGGAGGGACAAGTTTCAGCCGGATTCGCCAACTTCAAAGTTGGAATCTCAAACGGAACAACGAAGGGCGACCTGAACAAGGGTCACGGTACTGCACTCCACGGAAAAGCCTGGATTACACCGTTGGAGGGCAATCTGAGATTAGCCGCCTCCTACTATACCGTAAATCACGCTGACAATGCTACTGGATATCCTTACGGTGGGACCAAATCTTACCTTTTTGCCTTTGGTGACCGAGCCGGATCCATGTATAACATCTGGAACGGCCCGGACGGCGGACAATTGGGCTTTGGTAAAGGGCAGGATGTCGCCGCTTATCAGTTCGATGCCAGGTATACTCTCGGAAACGCTATGATTTATGCCGCATATGGACAGTTCAGAGACGGCGACATAAACGGTGTGATCGAAGGAGAGGATAATGGAAATCCGGAAGACCGTTGGAACTATGCCATGGTGACGGGAAAATATAACCTGTTAGATTGGCTCTATGTTGCGGGCCGGTACAGCACCGCAAAGTGCACGATGTCGAATAGTGAATCCGCAGATGGAACGGTATCAAGATATCAAATTGGTGCCGGCTTCATACTGAGTGATGGTGTCTTGATCAAAGCGGAGTATGTAAATCAGACAGCATCTGATTTTGAACGTGGCTACAGCAACAACGGCATTGACCTTGGATTAAACCCCGAGTTCAGCGGCCTTGTCTTCCAAACAGCTGTTAGGTTCTAGTCGCTGCATCGACGTAACAATCGCGCTCTCATCAGGCTAACGATCCGTCCTCGTTCGCATTCGACTCAGAAGAACAATGTTCAGGATTCACAAACGAACCATAACAAATAATGGAGAATAGGAAATGAAAATATTAACCAGACTCGTACTTACCGGGCTTCTCTCAGCTGCGACTATTTCCGCCACGGCTCAACATAGAAATGGAGAGCAACAGGCCGGCGCCGATACATCAGGCCAAGGCGGCATGATGAATATGATGCAATCAGGTACAATGCAAGACATGATGCAAAGCAACGCCATGTGCAACATGCACGCGGCTCACATGCAGATAATGAGTCAGGCAATGGATGATCCCTTCAAGTATGCCGCCAGGCTTGTACGATTGTTACCCACCATGACCGTTGATCTCGAACTCTCAGATGAGCAAACCGCGTCGTTTGAAGGCGACCGTCAGAAGTATGACGAAGAGATTGAGGCGATCAACAAAGACATCAAGTCTGCTAAAGAACAGCTTAAGGAGGTACTGGCTTACTCTGAGCCGAATCGAATGGTGATCAGGGCCCTTTTGCAGGAGACTGCAATACGACAAGCAGATCTCGATTTACTCGGATTCGAAACTGTTACCCTGATGAGAGCGCAATTGACTGATGAACAGCGGGACAAATTGGCCAAGATGTCTCCGATGCAATTACATCACCATATGATGATGAATATGAGCATGTTTGAGATGATCGGAATGATGTACAACAACATGATGGCACGCGAGATGAAGGGAATGATGTAGCACGGCGTGACGCAAAAATGTGGGAGGATGACCCCATGGAAGTTTGGATCTGGGCTGTAGTCGGCGGGCTGGCAGGTACCGTCTTAATGGATTTCACCGCGATCGTGACGATTTTTATACCGGAAGCCGGTTGCTAACACGGTACCGGCGAATCCGAACTTGAAACATTCGAGCAGAATCGTGAAACATCGTCTAATCATACTCGCCTGGGCACTCATTATCAGTCTTAGCGCGGGTGCGTGGTCACAACACAACTATGTGACAGAATACAGCGTGTCCGAGCACTCTCAGCTCTGGGTGGAGGGTACGTCTACGATTCATTCCTGGAAGTGCGAAGCACACAATTTTACGGGTACGCTTGAAATAGACTTTGCATTTCCCGCTGCGCCCGTAATAGTCGGCTCACATTTTGTAGTTCCGGTTGCCGATCTCGACTGCAAGAACAGGACGCAGAATAAGAAAATGCTCAAAGCGCTCGCATCCGAAACGAGCCCCAATATTCTTTTTAAACTGGATAACGCTGATGTTTCATCGACCGAAACCGGCATACCAGTCTATATAGATGTGGACGGTATTCTCATCATTGCAGGTCAGACGAGGCGCGTCTCCCTTCCAGGAATTTCAATAGATCGAGTTGCCGATGGGTTCGAGTTGTCTGGATCATTCAAGATTCATATGTCTGATTTTGGTATCAAGCCACAAACTGCATTTTTGGGAATCCTAAAAACTTTAGATCATGTTGAGGTCCACTTCGATATATTCGTCTTAGAAGAAAAAGAGTCGATCTAATTAATGCTCCATCTTGTGTGCCGCAATGAAAACGGTCAGAATTATACTCTCCATCTTATTAGGTGCAATTGCGACGCTCTCATCGGGTCAAATTGCAGTTCCTAACTCAATTCGCTTTCTAGGTTTACCGTGCCGCCGCCTGCGGGACACCAATTAGAGATAAGCAAGAAGCTTAACGACGCAATTTGTAATCCGTGGGGCACAGCGAGCAACCAATCAACCCTACGACGCATGGCGTTTTGGTGAAACGGAGAAAAAACGCGCACTCACCCTGTCCACAAGAGAAGGTCAAGATCAAATCGTAATTGCTATTTCTAGGTCTCCCGCTAGAACAAATTACGCTCCGAAACTTGTACATATTCCCCCTACGACGTTGTATGAGAATTCCTCTGTCTCTGTAATAACGCGTCCTCGTAAACTATCGACAACCGATCATACAGCATCCCCAAAGCCGTATCGCTAGAGGACAATACAGGGGGTAATCATGGACATACGACGATCGAAGAGATGCCGGCTGACACAATCTGCTGACAATATGATAAAGGTCCCTGGTACCGCCACGCCACTCAATAATAAGGAGGCCATCATGCTGTTTAATAGGAGAAAACGAACAGGCACCGCACTGACAGCCCCTATAATCGCGTTCTTCCTTTTTGTCTCTGTCGACGCACACGCTCAAAAGAAGGGTTTGTCCCCATTTCGTAGTGCACTATATCACTAAAGGCGGCCAGTCGAACCGTCTTTTCAGAAAAGAATACCTGTAGCTCTAGTTGCGTTAAGCCGAGTTATCACAACTAGACGGTCATATTTGCGAAACTGAGATTTGCTTCTGGGGAGGAGGCGCTATGAATTCCTTTCCCTTAAAGGAGGAAATACTACTAAGCTTTAGAAAATATAAACCCCCAGACTAAGACCTCTCCCCCAGAAACCAACCTCTACGCACCGGCCAGTCTACTCCCCCAATTTCTCGCTGTCAACCTTGCGAACCACGCAGA
>JADFHF010000045.1 GCA_022567305.1 Bacteroidota bacterium
CAAAGCTCGCTGTTGAGCATGTTCTTGAGCAACTCCCGCCCGGCAGAAGAACTTACACCTTCTTTGAGCAACATATAGGGGCCGACCGCAGCTTGGAGGTCGATGGCCTTGAAATTGGTGTCACGACTAAGTCGGACGAATATGGCAAAGTCATTGCGTACGGCTTCGAGAAGCCGGGCGTCGCGGAACCCGAGTGGTTCGTTCAAAGTTCAATTCGCTCAATAATATCGCGCCTGAATAGCCAGGACTAGAAATAGGTTGGGCCAAAAAACCTCTGCACCCTACCCCAGAGCCGTAGGCATTCGGTCAATTCCACCCAAATTCAAATTAGTTCGCGAAAGTCCGATGCACTAACCGGCTAACGCAACATAGGCAACTATATTGACAATGAAACGGGATGAATTGTTCATCCAGTTAACTTGCAGCGATAGGACTCTAAAATGGCCGAGTGCAGCGAACCATTAGTCAGCACTGTTACCGAAGATGAAGAAATTGTCACTGGCACGGAGGTGGACCGGTGGCTGAAAATTTCACCAACAACACGGTGGCGCTGGACAAAACTCGGAAGGCTGCCGGCGCCATTTAGATTGCATCCTCATGGGCAAAACCTCTACCGAAAACACGAAATTAGTGCACTCATAGACTCAGCGCAGACTGTCGAAATCTACCGAAAATGCGATGGTCAACTGAACGATGAACAGTTGCATGACGTGTAGGCGAGTCGCACCGTGACTGTTGACCCACTTCTCTCGCGTCTTGATGGCGTCCGAGAAACCGGCCACGGCACGTACGTAGCCCGCTGCGTACAAAAGACTGATATATGAGTAGCGTCCCAGTTTGGTCCAATCAGACAGCTGAGCCATATGATGCAACGGAGGATGCGGTCGCTCAGGGATTTGCAGCAAGTCACCCGCTCTTGCGGTGGTGTCAGACTTTAGGCAAGTGGTTTGTCTGGGATGGTGCGCTATGGAAGCAGGACGAAACTGTTCATGTCTTTGACCAAGTCAGACGGTATTGTCGAGAACATTCGGAATGGAAGTCAAAGAGTCAAACGGATTTAAGAAAACAATGCAGCGCATCCTTTGTTGCTGCCGCGGAAAAGTTTTGTAAATCGGACAGGCGGTACGCGATAACTCCAGATCAATTCGATTGCGACGACTGGCAGTTGAACACACCAAGCGGCCTTGTAGACCTCAGAACCGGTCAAACACAAGGGCACGAACCAGAAGCATATTGCACACGGATTTCAGCGGTAGCAGCGCGAGGTGAATGTCACAGATGGATGGAGTTTCTCGGTGATGTCACTGACTGTGATGTTGAACTGATCGACTACCTGCAAAGAATGGTTGGATATTGCCTTACCGGATCAACTAGGGAACATTCTCTGCATTTCCTGTATGGAACCGGTGGAAATGGAAAGTCCGTATTTATGGAGACAATTACGGGAATTTTAGGTGACTATGCCAAAACATCTCCAATGGAAACCTTCACGGAGTCAAGGAATGACCGCCACCCGACTGAATTGGCGATGCTACAGGGCGCACGATTGGTTGTGGCGCAAGAAACCGAACCGGGCAAACGGTGGGCGCAAAGTCGCGTAAAAGCCCTGACAGGCGGCGATAAAGTTCCTGCGCGGTACATGCGTCAGGATTTTTTTGAGTACAGTCCGAAATTCAAACTCGTAATTGCTGGCAACGCCAAACCAAAACTGGACACCGTTGATGAGGCTATGCGGCGACGATTTCACATTGTCCCGTTTACTGTTCAGATACCGCCTGGAGATCGTGATCGAGACTTAGCCGACAATTTGCAAGATGAGTGGCCCGGAATCCTGGCATGGGCGGTCGAGGGCTGTCTCCAGTACCAGAAGCAGGGTCTCGCACCTCCTGCAAAAGTGGTCGAGGCAACGAATGCCTATCTGGAATCGCAGGATATATTTGGAGAGTGGCTGGATACTGAGTGTGCGATTGGCCCGGATTTCTGGGTAACTCCTAAGTTGCTTTATGGTAGCTGGTGTCAATTCTCGGAAGCCAGCAGGGAGAGACCTGGCCGTCAGTCGGAGTTTCGGGAGCGTATGGAGGGAGCAGGCTTCCGCCAAGGCAAGAACAACGCCAAAGGGCGTCATTGGGTGGGAATCGATGTTAAGCCACAGCATCATGGCTGAACGCCATGACAAGCAGGACAGGCTCCCCTGTTATCGGCGTATACGGAAAAACTACATATACGTCTATAAGGGAGGAGGTTGTCTTGGTTGTCTTTGATCGGTTGTGCAACGTGTCCGACTCTGGGGGGCTTCTCAAGTGGACCTGAAAACAACAGGAAATCAGCAGGACAGAGAATCGAATGGTCAATTCTCACCGGGGCAATCCGGCAATCCTGCAGGCCGGAGTGTTGGTAGCAAGAACAAGCTGTCCAAGATACGTGAGGAGTACCTCCTCCCAATATTGCCAGAGGCCATTGAGAAACTTTATGCAGCAGTGAAAGACGGTGATCGATGGGCGATCGAGCTTGTTGTTAGCTATTCCATGTCGAAACCAAAACCGGTTGACCCTGACGAGCTGGAGGAGTTTGAGCAGCGACTTCTCGAACTAGAAGAAATGGCCGCAAGAAAAAACTAATGCAACGGCAGGTTTGGAAACGTCTGGATCAGGTTGGCGTATTACTCTCGCAGCGGATTACTCAGAATGTCATTGTTATCCAGGATATGGGTGAAACCGGTATAGAAATTGAAGACAAGATTAACCGATGGAAAGTTGGTGAGGTAGTCGATGGAATACGGGATGTGTACGATGGCAGAAACGTAAATTCATCGTGCGTAACACCGAGAATACTCAATATGTCATCGAGCGCTTCTTCGGCGATATTGGCGACCGATTGCCGTGATGCTTGACTCGACATTTCGCTGTACACGATAAAACGCTCGCTCTCGTACGGCTTACCGTCGTGACCGAGTTGAGGCCAACCTACCGTCCAACTTCCATCGAAGAGGAGACCGTTGCTGTCGTCATTGTCTGGATCTGGGGCGGCATTATTGTTTGAATCGCAGGCCGTAATAAGAAGGCCAACCAGGATTGGCACTGTCCAAATAATCCTCGCAGGTCCTTGATTTGATCTCATTATTACAGGAGGCTGACAAAAATAGATTACTTCCAAGACGTACGGCAGGCTAAGCCAATGGTCTCCAACGACAGCGTTTGGCTCGATTTGCCAGGTGTTTCAATTAAGTATAAGATGACGAAACCGAACTTTGGAAGGCTTTTCGTCGTACCCCGGCTAAAGTGTTTGAATCCAGTCCCACCAGGTAGATCGAGAGGTTTCATTATGTGTCGCAATTTCTTTTCTGTCGTCATTATCTCGGCCATGATCGCGATTCCCGTCGCGGCCCAAGATGAATCGAAGGCCGTTTCAGATGGCGGTGTTTACGCCGAAGGATGGACTGGGCAAGTCGATCCGGGAGAAGCCGAGCGAGGAAACGTTCTTGAGAACGCTAAATTCTCACTTGAGGATGGTGTGTTTCATGTGACCACCGGACCAACCACCTCGTATTGGAATCCCGAGAACACGGCGAGCGGCACATACACCGTCATGGCTACGTTCAGTGAAGCGGAGTACATGAGCATGAGCAACCACCCGCATCCGTATGGTATATTCATCGGCGGAAACGATATGGGGACGAAAGATCAGACATTACTTTATTGTGCGGCCTACGGAAACGGTTCGTTTATCGTACGAGGATTTGGGCCCGAACCATTCCGTTTAAACGGTCGCCGTGAGTCCAATGACGCCATAAACAAAGCCGACGATACGGGTAAGCCCGTGACTCAGTCGATCGCCGTGACCGTAACAGATGACAGTGTATTGTGCGCCATCAATGGTACGACGGTCGGGACGTATGCCAAATCAGATGTTGTCGGGGAAGGCAAACTCACGTCGACAGACGGCGTCTACGGAATTCGTTTTGGGCACAACACCAGTGGCACGGTTACTGGCTTTCATTCGATGAACGAAAAGAAGAACGAATCGAGCCAGGACGGACCGTGAATGACTGACGATTAGTTATCATCATACTCTTTGCGGAGGCGCACCAGGTCTTCGGGATTGCCGATGATGGTCAGGAAGTCTCCTTCCAACATCTGCGTATCGCCCTGCGGTACGATGTTCTTTCCGTCTCGCCAAATCACGGCAATCAATATCCCATGGGGGAACTGTGCCTCCTGGAGGGATCGCCCGATCAAATGCTCGGTCTTCGTTCCTGCCTTCAGTTCAAGGAGATGGAAATATTCACCACGGAAAAGGATCTGTTTCAACTCTTTCTCGTCGGCTGCCGCGGCCCAGTCTCGACTAAAATCATCTTCGTCTACCCGCGTAGCAATTTGCGCCAGGATGCGCAAGTGTTGGCCAGGATTACCATCTGGGCTCACAAGGAAAAAGATGGCGTGCACATCCTGCTGTTCATCAACATCCCCAGCTGTTCCAGCGAGGCCTTCAACCTGAATCTTCTTCTCCATCCGGACCAACACCATTTCCGGTTGGTCGATCGTAGGTGTGGTGAAATGGGGCAGCGCCACGCCGTGGGTCACCGGTGTAGCCCCCAGTGGAGTTCCCTCCATGAATTGCATCTTGATTTCGTCAGCAGTCAACGGAATGCGCTCCGACAATAGCTTGGCTGCTTGCTCAACTACGTCTTCGAAGCTCGACTTGGCGGTTAGATCGATAACGAAGCTCCGTGCGACGACCGCATCGAAGGGATCTTCAGGCCGTAGGCCTTTCTCCTTGATGTGACCCCGCATTTCGTATTCCAGCCGATAGTCAGCACCGGTCCCGAGACGCTCAAAAACGTGCAAGATGGCACCGCGACGGTCCACGCGTTCACGAGCGTAATACCAGTACCAGATAACGCCCAAAAGCATCAGACCGCCTGTAAAGGCGATCGATAGCACTCCATTTTGTGTAATGAGCCATAGTGGCGCAATAACACCGAGCAATTGTAGCCACGGATATAAGGGCGAACGGAAGCCCGGATCGTAAGCCGTGATCCTACTCTCGCGCATCACGATGACGGCGGTACAACTCATCGCAAACATCAGAAGCAGAAAAGAACTCGCAAGTTTGGCAACACCTACCGGATCGAACACAGTCACTGACAGGATGACCAGAGCCACCGTCACCATAATGGAGAAGTGAGGTGTCTTCGTTCGTTTGCCGAGTCTGCTGAAAATGGCCGGTAACAGCTTGTCGCGACTCATGGCAAGCGGATATCGCGATGAGCTGAGAATACCCGCGTTCGCGACGGAGGAGAAAGCCAAGATGGCTGCGACCGACATTAGGATTGCTCCCCAACGGCCGACCAAGACTTCAGCAACGGTGGCAACCGGCGTCGGGTCCCCCCCGTCCATGGCCAGCGTCTCGGCAGAAACCACACCGACCATGATAGATGTACCGATCAGATAGACAACGAGTGCAGTTCCGAATGCTAGAAACATTCCGAGTGGAAGATTTCGTACCGGATTTCTGACCTCTTCGGCTACGCTGGCAATCTGCGTGAGGCCCATATAACTCACGACCACGAGACCGGCTGTGGTGACAATCGAGGAGGCTCCTTGGTTGAAAAAACCTCTGAAATTGTCAGCATGGACTTGGAAAACACCGACACCAGAGAACCATAGAAGCAGTAGTATTAATCCGACGACCAGAAAAACCTGTGTCGAGCCCGACTTTTTGGCTCCTACCAGATTGAGTAGGCCAAACACGATGGCAAAGGTGGCGGCAATTAGAGTCATCGGTGCATCCGGGAAGAATATGCCCAGATAATACCCGACACCAATCAGCGCAAACGCCGTTTTCAGGATCAGCGAACACCAGGTTCCGAATCCACTCATGGTTCCCCATAGAGGTCCCATGCTCCGGTCCAAAAAGAAATAGAGGCCCCCGGACCGCGGCATCGCCGTTGCCAACTCCGCTGCACTCATTAAACCCGGAAGCAGAAAAAGAGCAGCAATCAAATAGCTGAGTGGGAGTGCCGGCCCCGCGCCGACGGCAGCGATCCCCGGAAGCAAGAAGAAACCTGAACTCAACGTAGCGCCAGTCGCCATGGCATACACGTCGAAAAGGCCCAACTCCCTCTTCAGGCGCCGCGTTTGCTTTCGTTCGGGCATGAGTGATTCTAGTGTGGCGGAGTATGCTCTGTGGCGATTGAGACAACACGGGGGTAAGCGGAAGATAGTTCAAGACGACCAGATCCGTACGGTGACGAGTACGCTACTCGGCCGGCGCCCCAACCAACAACGGCTTCGACCATCATTCACGTCATCCACACCATTTGTGTCCACTCGGACTGATCCAACGTCGACGAAGCGTTTGACATTTCCATGTATTGTCCCTAAGTCGGAGCTGCCGGATTTCAAATAATTTATTGGCGCACTCGATGATTCCGGAGCCACAACCTTCCCACCTATCCCCAGATTTCAATGAAACGAATTCACGTAGGACCCATTCTTCTCCTTTTTTTCCTGTTCAGCACGTTGTCGGTATCTGCCCAGGTTACCGCCATCAGGGCGGGACATATGATTGATGTTGAAGCCGGTCGATCCATCGATAATCAGATCATTCTTGTTGAAGATGGTCTGATAACGGCCCTTGGCTCAGGCATTCGTATACCTTCTGGCGCTGAAATCATTGACCTCTCAGGTTCCTATGTCCTTCCGGGTCTTATCGATGCGCATACGCATCTCGCGATGACGGAAATGCCCGGTGCGGACATCAACGATTATGGAACTTACTACTACACGACACTCCTGGAGCCCACCGCGTTTCGTGCGATTCAAGGCGTCGCCCAGGCACGATCGCTTTTGGAGTCCGGTTTTACCTGGGTTCGAGACGTAGGAAATAACGCGCTATACGCGGACGTTGCGCTCCGACGAGCCGTCGAAGGGGGCTGGATTCCCGGTCCAAACATTATCTCTTCCGGGATTATCATCGCTCCGTTCGGAGGGCAATTTCAGATGCAACCCGAAAAGCCGGATCTGGGAAATCCGGAGTATATCTACGCGGATACGGAAGATGAAATCCGACTGGCCGTCAGAAAAAATATTCACTACGGCGCAACTGTTATCAAGCTGGTAACTGACAACCAGCCATACATCTACTCGGTGGAAGACATTGCAGCGGCGGTTGATGAAGCGGGCGATGTCGGCATCAAGGTAGCTGCGCACGCCTCGAGTGACGAGGGCATCCGAAGAGCAACTCTCGGGGGAGTGGTTTCGATCGAACATGGAACCAGACCGACCGACGAAACACTTCGGCTCATGAAAGAGAGGGGCACCGTGCTCGTAGGCACCGATTTCCCCGCAACTCGGAATGGAGAAGTGAGACACGCGGCACTCGTTGACCGTATTCGCAGGGCCTACGAGATCGGAACGCCCATGGCATTTGGCTCGGACGTCGAGTATTACCGCGAGGGTTGGACCCGTGGGGAGTTGACCCTTGAATTCCTGGACAGCTATACGGATGCAAATCTACCCGATGAGTACATCTTGAAAATGTTCACCGTGTTCGCTGCCGATTTGTTGGGCGTAAATAGCGGGGTCCTGAAAGAAGGCCTAGCGGCAGACATCGTGGCCGTAGATGACAATCCTCTAGATAACATAAACGCGATTCGAGGCGTGCACTTCGTAATGAAAGATGGGCGTGTCTACAAGCAAGATGGTCGATTCGAATGGGAAACGCCCCGAATTCTGAACAATCCTCGGAGAAAGCCTCAACGGCGATAGCGAGGCATGTCGCACGATTTTCCTCGTGATTATAGATGCGTAGCGCCCACGAATGGACATTTTCGAAAAAAAATACAAGACATTTTCGTGACATCGTGGCGTTTGAACCCTACTATTTTCAGGAAGACCGAGGCAGAACCACCGTTCGACGAAATCTTGTCTCAATAGCTGAATTCAGCGCGCTCGTCCGAGCGCCCAGGCAACCACGACCGAACATCCGTTATCCAGACGCCGCTTGGCGCTCGTCATTCTTGCTACTGTGATTCCAAGCTTTGCACTGATTGGGCTCGGCGTCGGGTTGATTCTGCAGGAATCGCAGCTTGAAAAGGCAAGACGTACGGAGGCATACGAAGACACATTTCGGTCTTTCGCCGCTACTCTCGAAGAGATCGCCGGCAAACAACGAGACAGCGCAGCAAAATACGCGGTCGATCATGGCTGGTCGTCGAGAGGGTTCAAATTTGATTCCTCCGTCGTTCTTGTTTCGCGGGTCGTAGGCGAAGAGCTGTTTCTTCCGTGGCAGCTTTCCGGTCAATCGGAACTGTTCGATCAGCGAATACATGCCGGCTCATTCGGTAGAGATTTGCTCCGTGCGGAACGACTTGAATTTACCAGTGGATCAGCCGGTCAAGCTGCGAGAATCTATCGAACAGCAGCGACATCGACGCGAGACGCGCTTCAGCAGGCGTATGCCCAATTGTCTCTAGCGCGCGTACTCGAGAAATCCGAGTTCGAGGAAGACGCCGACGTGGTCAGAAGCGACCTCCTAAGTCTTCCTACCTACGTCGTCGACGATTTCGGCGTTCCACTGGCTCTTTATGCAGCCCAACAACTTGCACCTGATAACCGCTACGCGGAAACGCTTGTTGAAAACCTTCTTTCGTACGTGCGAATGCCCCTTCATTTTTCGCCCCAGGCCGGGTATCTCTATCGGGCGATCCATGACACACTGAGAGCGGTTTCTGGTCATACAGTAAACCCTACGGCGGACCCGACCGTCGAGCAAAGACTTAGCGCTATCGGTGAATATGCTCAGACAACGCTCTCATCGATCCGTCTACAGGAAGATTTCCGTTCGGTCTTTCCTCGGCTGGTCTCACAAAGCGGCGAGCGAGGTTTTACACTCTATGCAAACGATGATTGGCTTTTGTCGATTTCTTCCGATACGTCCGGCACGGAGGAAATATTGGTCGTACTGGATGCAAAGAAATTGGTACGAGAAGCAGTTGAAAACCTTCACCTCACCGACTTAGGCTACGATGTGACTGTACTGTCTTCAGAATCATCTCCTCCCAATAGATGGTTAGGTCCCGCTTATCAGGGGATCTATGCTCAACTAACGACCACCGGAACGCCCGGAGAAGAAAGGGGGCTGATGAGTCGTATCTCGTTCATCATTCTGGCGATGGTATTCGTCATTGGTTTGACTACGCTTGGCTTCTTTCTCTGGTGGCGGGATACGAGGCGGGAGCTGGTAACCGCAAGGCTCCGGTCTGATTTCGTCTCTTCGGTTTCTCATGAACTTAAACCCCCCCTGACATCGATTCGCATGTTCGCAGAAACGCTCCGTTTTCGGTCTCCACCGAACGAAATCCGTAATGATTACCTGGATACGATTATCAACGAAAGCGGTCGGCTCACGAGACTTTTGAACAACGTGCTCGATTTTTCAAAGATCGGGAAAGGGGCTAAGAATTATTATTTGCAGCCGACAGTACTTCAACCGGTTGTTTCTGCGGCACTGGAGGCGATGGAGTATCCATTTCGAGCATAGGATTTTCGGATCCAAACAGAGATCGACGAATCTGAGATCTGGGTAAACGCAGACCCCGACGCGCTCGAGCAGGTGCTCTTGACCAATGCGATGAAATTTTCGGATGACCGACGTGAAATACTGGTCGGTATACGAAGGAACGGAGAAAATGCCGAGTTCTGGGTCACCGACTGGGGAATCGGTATTGACGCAGACGACCTGAATCAGATATTCAGCAGTTATTATCGGGCCGAGAATGCTGTAAAAACGAATATCCCCGGAACGGGCCTGGGACTCTCGCTCGTCCGTCACGCGATCAATGCTCATGACGGTCAGATAAACGTGACGAGCGAACTTGGACACGGAAGCACATTTACGATCAGACTGCCGCTACTATGAGCAGGGTGTTAATTATCGAGGACGATCCGGCCATTCGGCGTGGCCTATCAGACAACTTGACGTTTGAGTCGTACGACGTGACGGCCGTCGCGACGGCAGAAGACGGGTATGAAAATCTTAAGGAGTTCGAACCAGACCTCATCCTATTGGATGTGATGCTTCCGGGAATGACCGGATATGATTTTTGCCGGAAACTGCGGAGAGAAGGTTCGACTACTCCTATCCTGATGCTGACAGCACGAGGCGATGAGTTTGATCGCGTAATGGGCCTTGATCTGGGAGCCGATGATTATGTAACCAAACCGTTTTCTATTCTCGAGTTGCTCGCCCGAATCCGGGCTCTACTCAGGCGAACAGCTACACCAATCGACTTACCCGAAACTCTCGATTTTGCAGATGTTCGAATCGATTTTCTAAAATTCGAAACAGAAAAAGACGGTTCGCCCGTCCCGATGTCCCGAAAAGAATATAGGTTGATGCAAATCCTCGCATCGCGTCCGGGGGAAGTTTTCTCACGAGATGAGCTCCTGGATCTGGTTTGGGGAGCAGATCACTTTCCAAGCACGCGAACCGTCGACAATCATGTGTCCATGATTCGCGCCAAGCTCGAAGACACACCGTCAGATCCTGAGCATTTAATTACGGTACACGGCGTGGGTTACAAGCTTGTTATCTGATGTGCAGACATTTTCAAGACATTGACTAGACGGTATCATGGATCAATTATTACGAGATCAAGAATGAATAAGGATCCACGCATGACACAGCCAGTCAACCCGCGGACGATCTTGGAAGCAGTTATTCATTACGAGGTGAAATGATGAAAAAGTTAGTCGCAGCCATCACTTTATTTCTGTTCCTCTCCCCGGCGTTTGCGCAGTCCCCGAATGACCTGTTTCAACAGGCGCTTGTCATGGAACGCTCGGAGGGAAATCTACAGGAAGCCATTTCGTTATACGAGCGCGTGGTCGCGACCGGCTCAGACAGATCCCTCGCAGCCAAAGCACTTATTCGCATCGGTGAGAACTATGAGCGTCAGGGTCTCCGACAAGCGCGCCAGGCCTATCAGCGCGTACTGGACGACTATTCCGAACAGCGCGATACCGCTCGGATCGCGCGAGACCGACTCGCTTCATTACTCGCAGCAATGGCAGACAAAGAACCCCAGCGGATTTCCAGCATCGTCGTAAAAAAACACGTGATGGATATTCCTGATAATTCGGGGCACGTCTCACCTGACGGACGATTCCTCTCTTTTGTGGAGTGGACTTCAGGAAATATGGGAATTCTCAATCTGGAGACGGGAGAGGAAAAACTAGCTAGTTCCGACGGAAACTGGGGGCAAGTTTCTGCTTTCGCCGATCGATCAATTTGGTCGCCAGATGGAAAAAAGTTGATGTATTCGTGGGTGTGGGTGCGCAAAGGAATAGAAATTCGCATTTATAATACGGAGACGGGTAACATGCGCGTGCTCGTTTCTTCCGATTCTAGCGAGATACCATTCCCTATTAAGTGGTTCGGGAATGGGAAACATTTTTTAGCAATCAACGAACCACGGACCGGAACGGATGCCATAACATTTGTGAACGCCGAGACGGCCAACACACGAGTGGTAAAACAGTTTTCTGATAACTGGCACACGTTCGGAGAGGATCTGTCGCCCGACGAGAAACACATCGTGTATGAATTATACGAGCCAGGCGCACTCAACGATGGTAGCGCTCCCGTTAGCCTCAAAATTCTGGCTACAGACGGTTCATATGAACTGACCCTAGTAGACAATGGCTTTCGCAATTTTCTCCGGCCTGGGATACAGAAGGCAAACACGTCTTGTATATGAGTGGTCGTGACGAAAATACCGAGCTTCGAGCTCTCGGTGTCGAAAACGGTCAGGCAGTCGGAGAACCTCGACTCGTGTATTCTGGATTTGAAGGTGCAGTGTTGCCGCTTGGGATCGCTGACGACGGATGATATTTCTACAGCCAGGCCAAGAATGAGAGTTATGTGTACGAGCAAGGAATAGATTTTGACAGGGGAGAGATGCACACCAAAATTTGAGAGCGATTTCTTCCGAGCGACTCGGAAATCAACGCTCAGGAGCAATCTCTCCAAGCGGCGACTACCTCGCCTTTGTCTCCGAAATACCCGGTGATGCTCTTCTCCACATCACAAACCTGGTATCCGGAGATACGAAAGTGCACGATTTCGTCGAATTCAGTCGAATTCAGATGCGACGTTTTCAAGCTCTCACGTGGTCCTCGGACAATACGTCTGTACTCTTCACGACAGTCGATAGCAACGTGCAACCAGCAAGACTCATGTTTCTCTCCGTCAATGTACAGGACGGATCGTTCGTCGAACTCGATGATTTCGATGATATTAACGTAAGAGGCCCGGGGTCACTAAAAGGAATCGGTTATTCGCCGGATGGAAAGAAGGTGATTTTTGCGACTCTAACGCATCTCGTCGAGATGAATATCAAAAGTAAATTGCAACGGGTCATCCACGAGTTCTCGGATGGTACTATGGAATCCATGTCCCTCTCACCTGACGGCCAGACAGCCGCAGTTACTTGGCGCCCCTGGGATCGGACCGGGGACAACTCGTCCATTGAGCTGGTCTCCATTGTAGATGGTAGTATCTCAAAGCTAAACGAGTCCGGCGAAGAATTGGGTTATTCACAATGGGTCGGTATTTCCTGGACCCCAAACGGGAAAAATCTCGTTTTCGCTGAGAATCGACCGAATCAAGGACAACAGCTTTACACGATCAATCTGGAAAGCGGAAAAAGGATCGCCATTGGAGAACCGGTGTTTGGGGATGACCAGCTCATGGGCGTCCGCGTCCATCCGGACGGTGATAAAATAACGTTCTTTAGAGGCACCAGGCAATTACAGCTCTGGGTTCTGGAAGGAATTGAGTTGTAACCGAGGCTCTTGGAGAACCCAGATTTCCTGATCAACGTCCACATATCAGAATAGACGGTCAAGAAATTCTTTCCAGGGGTGAAGCAGCAGACCGTTCGGGTCCCTGTTTCGCCCCTTGGCCATGTTATCGACGGTCCGGGAAGCGGTTACGCCAGCAATAATATCGTTTTTGCCTTCATTTGAGTTTTCGGCTTTAGTTGTCTTACTTGTACATAGCCCACCCACATGAGACAGAATGCCATCCGCAAGAAATATCTCTGGGCAAGTACCGACGATTTTCGCCGTCGTTATGCTCGTGTTTATCATGGCCCTGGCCTGGCTGGGCTGGATACTCATCGAGCAGGACCGTGATCTTGTCACTCAGCGAAAGAGAGACTCCATCGAGGCTTCAGTTTCTGAAGCTTCAGCGAGGCTAACGACTCAGATTGCAGAAGAACAGCATCAGCTCCGACAATTTCTTTTTGATTGGCCTCCAGATCCCGATCTTTCAAAATCGAAGGCGCAACCGGATTTTCTTCCAGGCGGAGTCGCACTCGTAATGAGCCGGGATCGAATCCGTGCGTATCCTGATTCGGCTCTGAGGTACTTCCCCATTGTGAAAGCAGGACGCGTTGATGACCAGAGATTACTGGAAGCGGACAGGCTTGAATTCAGGCAAAACGCCCTGAGTCGCGCTTCGTCGATCCTGGAAAAGCTTTCAACTCATGAAAATCCGAATACCCGAGCCGGCGCTCTGACCAGGTTGGCCAGAATTCAAAGAAAACAAAACCGGAGCGACGATGCTCTCAACCAATATTTGCAACTGACTCAGATAACAGATGCATCGGTTGAGGGTGTTCCAGCCACTTTGTTGGGACTTTACGGTAGGTGCTCGATTCTGGAAAGCCAGGAGTCTTACGATCTGCTCGGTGAAGAAGCCGTTCAGTTGGGAGAATCGTTACTGAACGGCAGCCATCTGATCGACAAATCCACCTACCAGTTCTACGCACAGTCGGTAATTGACTGGGTTCAGAGCTCTGGGACCGCCCCCCTTCCGCCATGGATCCAGTCGCTAAACATGCCTCACGTAGCGTCCGAAGCCGCAATCATTCTTCATGGCATCTGGGATGATTGGAAACATGGCAAAGAATCGTCTGAGGGAGTCAGATCAGCTCTCATTGACAGTGCTCTGGTCGTTTTACACTGGTTTGCTTTGGAAGATCAATTTGCAGGAATGATCGGCGATGCCTCCTTCGTTCGAAACCACTGGGCCACTTCGCTTGGATCAGAATTTGAAGCTACCGGGATTGGCTTATCGATTACGGATGATTCGGGCAATCGGCTTTTTTCAATCGGTCACCCATCGGGAAATATCCAAGCTACTCGAACACTTGCCTCAGCCGGACAGACTTGGACCGTTAACGCGTATGTAACCGAGTCATTTGAGGTCGACTCCCGGAATCGCACCCGAACACAGATTCTATTGGGCAGTCTGCTTCTTGTCATTGGTATCGTCGCGACGTCCACCTTTTTCCTGTCGCGGGCACTGCGGAGAGAATTGGCTGTTGCGCAATTGCAGTCGGATTTCGTGTCTGCCGTATCGCACGAGTTTCGAACGCCGCTGACGTCCATGCGACAACTCACCGAGATGCTGTCGTCGGGGCGTGTTCAATCGGCGGAACGCGTACAGGAATACTATTCTGTTCTGGACAAGGAGTCCCGACGGCTGTCCCGACTCGTCGAAGGGTTACTCAATTTCGGACGCATGGAGGCTGGCGGTTTTCCTTATGTCTTCGAATCGCTAGCCATAGGAGATCTCGTGGGCGAAACCGTCGCTGAATTCAAAAACGAAACGCGCCTTGGAGACAATGATCTCCAACTGTTCGTAGAGGTCAACCCGATATGCAATCTCGACAGAGACACGTTCAAGCTCGCGCTGTGGAATCTCCTCGATAACGCTTCGAAGTATTCCGGCGACCAACCAGAGATACGCTTAAGGGTATCCACAAGCGATTCAGAGGTTCTCCTGACCATCTCTGACAACGGTCCTGGGATTTCAGCCTCCGATCAGACTCGCATTTTCGACAAGTTTGTTCGCGGATCGAATATGGCTCTTGCGGGCGTCCCGGGAACGGGCCTGGGACTTACGCTCGTGAAAAGAATAGTCGATGCGCACGGAGGGAAAATTATCCTTGAAAGCGAGCGAAATGTAGGATCGACGTTTACCTTGATCTTGCCGATATGCGAAGAATCATGAACGAGCGAATTCTGATTGTTGAAGACGAGCCGTCCATCGCGCTCGGTCTCGAAGACGACCTGACGTTGGAGGGATATGAGGTCATCGTCGTGGATAACGGTGTCGTGGCAGTCAAACGGGCACTGGGAGAAGACTTCGACCTGATACTGCTGGACGTCATGATACCCGGAAAAACGGGATATGATGTATGTCGTGAGGTACGGAAGATCAAGCCACGCCTACCTATTCTCATGCTTACGGCAAAGTCGCATGAAGCCGAAAAAGTGCTCGGACTCGAGATAGGGGCGGACGATTATGTGACGAAGCCCTTTAGCCCTCTTGAGCTGAGGGCCAGAATCAGGGCGCTCCTTAGGCGATCGTCAATATCGGAGCAGAAATCGTTTACGTTTGGGCCGTTTTCATTGGATTTGGAAAGAATGGAGGTTCGGTCCGGAGGTGAGCGATTGGATTTCACGCTGTTGGAATTCAAACTTTTGGCAGCTTTGGTTCAGCACGAGGGCCATGTAGTCGAGCGCAACCGACTGCTTGACCTGGTATGGGGAGAGGAGGTAGTGGTGACGGACCGGGCGATTGATACGCACATTGCCAACATCCGAAAAAAGCTGGGCCCACGTGGAGCAAGACTGATTTCGAGTGTTCGAGGAATGGGCTATCGCTTCGATGCGTAATACTTCTTTTCGCGATTTCACATGTCAGAGAACGGAGCAATCCCCGAGTCCCGTGTGACACCATTGTCAGGATTTCCTGATACATTGTTCGCATATCCTGACGGATCGCTGCCAATTCTCTGACGGGCGACCGTTACACTTACAACGTTGAGCCACTTCAATGAAGGTGCCTCGTCATGAAACGATTCTGCTTGATTCTGTTCATTCTATCCGTCGTTGCACTCAGTTCTACGACTCCCACCCAGGCGCAGGCCTATGCCAACGCATCGATCATCCTACGACAGGCTGCTCATGCAAAAATGGTGACCGGCGATATCGATCGCGCGATCTCGCTCTATCGCCAGGTATCCGAATCGGTCTCGGCAAGCCGCGAAGATGTTGCGAAGGCACTTATCGCCCTTGGCAGTGTCTATGAGCTGATTGGCTCGGATGATGCCGGAACGGTCTACAATCGAGTCGTTTCTAAATTTTCCGATCAACCCGGCGCATTTTTGTCAGCTCGTGAAGGCCTGATCCGATTGTCCGAGTCGGTTCCGGGCGGGGAGCGCATTACCAGGCAGGACTACATGCTCGTGATGGAGGAAATGCCCCCTGTGAATAAGTATAGTGCCCGGAATTATGACTTTTCTCCAGATGGAACGACCGTCGTCATATCGGCCCGAACTCTTGAGTATCGAAAAGAAAAGTATCCGACGTTACGCGAGGAACTTTACTTCATGGACGTTGGAAGCAGCATAATGCGGCCCGTCATTGAAGATCCAGAAGATTGGGAATTCTACCAATTCCCCAGGTGGTCGCCAGACGGTCGAAGTCTACTATTTACTAGAAGTGAGCGCACGGGCGATGGAAGCAAAATCGTATTTGCACTGATGGATTTAGCCTCGGGCGAAGTCACCCAGGTCGCGTACGAAAATATTGGAAGCGGATTGACATGGCTGCCCAACAGTAGACAGTTCATCACCATCGTTCAGGATGGTTTTAATCTTTTTTCTACTGATGGAACGCTTGTACAACACTTTGATGCCCATATCGATCACATGACACGCCCAGGAAACGTATCTCCGGACGGGCGCTATCTCCTCTATCACCGTCTTCGTTCAGAGTCACAACTTCTCGATGAAATGAACATCTGGATGCTAGATCTGACGACAGGTGAATCGGTCCAGATAACAGACGATGACGGCTACGAGGGTTGGCCAACATGGAGTCAGGATGGACGGAGCATCTATTATTCGTCAGGTACAGAGTCTGTATGGAATATTTATAGAAAGGAAGTAGGGTCAAATTCTGCCCCAGAAAAGATTACATCCTACAGCAACACGAAGGTGATTTACCCGCACATTCTGCACGAGAGTGGCCAATTGACGTTCGCACTCGTGAGAGACAATCACACCATTCTCACTGCCCCGGCAAATGCTCAGGGGACACCGACTGAGGTGATACGCGGAAGCTCTCCAACACTCAGCCCGGATGGAAGGACGCTCTTCTACTTGGACCATGAACCGGGCAGGACCGGCATCTGGTCAGCCTCTATAAATGGTCAAAATCCTAAACAGCTGGTTTCAGGAAGGGTATCAAGCTCATATGCAACACAATCATTCCTGTCACCAGATGGCAGCCGACTCGCCTATTTCTTAGCGGAAGAAAATCAGACGACGCTATACACAATGCCCTCAATGGGGGGGGCCGCAAGACAATTGTATGCTGCGGACGGACAACAAAACCTGATTCCGGCCTGGTCTCCGGATGGGAATGAAATTGCCTTCTCGGATGGCCCGGATCTAAAGGTGATATCTGCCGAAGGAGGACGTGCGGAAATCCTTGCCACGGCAAAGGATTGGGAAGGTTGGATTATTGAGTGGTCACCGGACGGAAGGTATATCGCTGGATTCGCATACACGGAGGAAGATGACTTGAATGTCTTGTACGCTGTCGATCGTCTGACAAGGGAACTCAAACGACTCACACCGCCTGAAGAGTCGTCGTATAAGGAAATCCTGGCTTGGCATCCGGACGGTGACCGAATCAGCTATATGTACTATGGCCAGGACCACGAATTCGATGGTTCTCGCATCGTCTCGCTCGATGGCGGGGAACCAGCGATGCTCGCCAATATGCCTGACCCGATGTGGGACTACGTGGGTGTTTGGGGACCCGACTCGAAGTACTACTTCACGAGTTCACCACGAGGATCTGAAGGCAATTGGGGACTCTATGCGGTCGACGAAAGAACGAACGAGTACGAAGTCATTCGCCCGTACTTGGATCGATCTGTCGGCCTCCCAACTTGGAACAAAGATGGTTCGATTATGGCGTGGTCCGAAGTTGAATCCGTCCGTCAGCTCTGGATGATGGCGAATTTCGAGTGACCCGCTTTAATTGAGCGTTTACAAGAATTTGAGAGGGGCTGTACTCAGCGCATTCAAGGGCAGAAGTAATCAGGCGCAACGCAATGGAAGATTTATTTCCTACTAAACCAATGAAACCATGAAAAAGCTAATCCCCATACTCTGTTTACTGTTGGCTGGCGCCTTCTGGATCGGCTGCAGCGAGAATTCCCCAACCCAAGCGTCCGCGGATCAGGCGGCCACTGCCATCGAAGAAGGGGTGCATATTCAGGGCGACGAGCTAGCTGTGGCAAAAAAGCCTCCTAAGTGTCCTGATTGGCCAACCTGCAAAGACGACGGCGATGACGATAAGGCCGGCGACACCTTCACGGTCGAGGTGTTCTTCTCAGAGGGTTTGGCCGGCTTCGCCGAAAACGTCGTAGCCAAGACGCCCGGGCGTGGGACGTCACTCCAGAATACGCCCATGGAGCTTGACATCACCTTTAGCACGACCGGTCTGGTCGGCTGCTCCGCCATTTCCGCCTTTTCCGGTTCAACGGAAGGCCAGTTCGCACTCTCAACGGCCCGAATCCCGAAGAGCAGCTCCACCTTGGACGTTACAGCTAACTTCTTCGATTTCGTGGTGGGCGACGTGGGATACGCTCTCACTTTAGGGCCCGACGATGACGGAGTCATCACGGGCCCTTGGCCTCCGGCCAATACGAATGACGTCGCCACCATAAGCGGCTTTGAGCTCAAGTTGAGGGAACCAAATGATCCTAGCGCATGCAACGTCATCATAAAGCAGGAATGGAAAATCGAGGTAACGGTAACCCAGGACTAACCGTCTATCCTTCGTCCGAAGTCCGGCTGTACAACCCAAACAACCATCAACCCGCGCTCAGACGAACGAATGGCAACAACGTGCTTCAAAGTAGATCTTCCAACAGTATTTCTACCGTCTGGTCGAGCCGGCGTGATCATGTGTGAGCCCGTATGATACGGGCCGCGACAGAAAGTCATCCAGACTTATGCCGACGGTTCCAACGATCAGCATACAATGAGGACGGAACGCTTTTTCAAAGGCGGCCAGCCCGCGACGCGAAGAACGCGAACGGCCACTTTTAACTTCAATCGCCAGGAGGCGGCGTTTAACACGTACGACAAAATCGACTTCGCGATTCCGATCCCGCCAATAGAAGACTTCGCACTCTCCGGAGAATGCCGCGTTCGCAAGATGTGCACCGACCGCTGACTCAGTCAGTCGCCCCAAAAACTCTCTATCTGCGGTTGCCTCGGCGGGCGTCATTCCGGAGACGGCCGTGAGCAGCGCCGTATTGAATACCTGCAGTCTGGGACTGGAGCCGCGTTGTCTGACCGCCTCCCCCCTCAAATTTAGGTAACCCCGTAAGCATCCCCGCTCCTGCGAGCAGTTCCAGGTAATGTGCGAGTGTCGTTGTGTTTCCAGCATCCTGCAATCGACCCAACTTCTTGTTGTACGATAGGATCTGTCCCGAGTACCGGCACCCGAGCTCGAAAAGGCGTCGCAGAAGGGCGGGCTTGTCGACCCGGTTAAGAAGCAGAACGTCACGCGAGATTGTTGTCTCCACGAGAGCGTCCATGACGTAACGACGCCAGCGCTCGGGGTCGTCCGTTAAAGGAGCCGGATACATCGTGCTCAAGCACGGATTTCTGAAAGATATCTTAGCGGAAACAGCTCCGTACGTTCTGAATTCGAGCGATACGACCAGCTCGAAAGAGGCCATGCCGCAACTTGGTCGATTCATTCTCGAGGGGTCCAAGCCAGGGGCCGCTGCGACTGCAACGTGGTTCAGCCATCGCTTGATTCCACTCAACATGGACGGGTACGGCAGGCAGCTGACCTAGCTTTGCCGCATCGCCAGACGCTTCGATTCTTCCCTTCGAGAAGCGAAAAACAAGGCCACCAGTGGAATCAGGCTGATTTCCGTCAACAAGCCCCATTTGAATATCGTATGTTTGTTTGCACTTCCGGACGATGCGACCTCGTTTTCAGACATCAACGCCCTGAATGTGGCACTCGCCGCTCGTTTTGGAGTAGGGGACGTCATCAGTATTCAGAGTTATAACTACCTCGTGTCGCACACAATCATCTCAAGAGACTTCCCATATATCGAACAGCAGCCGCAGCTGATGCACCTTCAGCAGGACGCAGACGCTCTCGATGTCGTGCGCCTCGTCTTCATGAATCGCCGGGTGGAAAAACAGGAAGCCTCAGGCCAGACGTACCTGGAGAACTTTCACGCGACACTGCTGACTGAAGCCGCCAGAATTTGGAACGAGATCCGTACTCCACAAAACGGAACGTGAAGATCAGCCCGTATTTAACTCGCAAAGACCCAATCGCCATGATCAATAGATCGGTCGCCACATCTGTCAGTGGTACGCTTCTAAATGTGAGTGCGACCGTTCGCGACGCAGGCAATGACCTGCTCGTGTTTCTTCATGGGCTCGGCTGCTCCAGTGAGACATTTCGCGATATCTGGAAGCGCCCCGACTTCGACGCATACTCGATTCTGTGCCTGGACCTACCTGGTTGCGGTTCGTCTGACGCGCCCAAGGCGTTTTCATATTCGATGGAGGATCAGGCTCTCGTCTGTGCTGAAGTCCTCTCCCATTACCCGACCAACGATATCCATCTCATCTGCCACAGTATGGGAGGAGCAATCGGGCTCCTTCTTCCGCACGAGATTATTAACAGGACAATATCGTTTGCCAACATCGAAGGCAATTTGAACCCGGAAGACTGCGTCTTTGGGAGCCGAGAAGTGAGCAACGTTTCGTTCGAGGTGTTCGTCTCAGAACTCCTTCCTGAATTCAAGCGATCGTCGGAAACGTGGGTAAAGAACGGATTGGAATCCGTGTCTCCATTCGCGTTCTACGAGAGTGCCAAATCGCTCGTTTCCTGGTCCGACAGCGGAAAACTCCTTCGGGCGTTCCACGAACTATCGTTTCGGAAGGTCTACATTTATGGAGAACACAACGCAGATCATCCAACCGTCGCTACCGTCGCGGGTATCTCCAACATCGAAATCAAACGCGCTGGCCATTTCGTGATGAACGATAGTCCGGACCAATTCTACAACGAACTTTCAAATTTCATCCGCGACAAGCGGTGAGCGATCAATTTGCCGAGCCTCGATCGGGACTAACGAGTAAGGATGCCTCACTAAAAAGAGAAGTGTGAGGTCAGATAAATTATTGTCCTTTGTGTAAGATACGTCGTGTAGCCGTTACGGGGTTCGAATTTGCTTGGGTTCAGACAACTGATAACGTTGCCCTTCTGGTCAATAACGCATTACTTGGACTTCTTCCCCACCATACCCACGAACGACCATGTCACGATTCAAGCCTTTTCTTCTTGGCATCGTTTTGTTGATCCCACTGACCGCCACGGGTCAATCCGTCGCGGATGACCCGGGAGTGCGGTCAGCGCTTAAGCTGATCGATGTGTGGCTCAGCGCCCAGCGCGACTACCAGGATTACCCGGGGCTTTCAGCCGCAATTGTTCACGATCAGGAACTCCTGTGGAGTCACGGATACGGGTTTTCAAATATGGAAACCCAGACGCCCACAACTCCCGAAACGATTTATAGTATCTGCTCCATCTCCAAACTCTTCACGAGCGTGGCTTTGATGAGGTTTCGGGATGAAGGAGCGGTGCGTATGGACGATCCCGTGAGCGATCATCTCTCATGGTTAAATATAAAAGAGTCCTTTCCTGACGATCCACCGATTACCGTTGGAGGAATCCTAACTCATTCCTCCGGGTTACCTCGCGAATCTGATTTCCCGTATTGGTCAGGTCCGGACTTCCCTTTTCCAACCAGAGACCAGCTGATCGAGAGGGTTTCTTCGCAGTCGACTCTCTACCCGGCGGACACGTATTTCCAATACTCGAATCTCGGACTGTCATTGGCTGGCGAGATTGTCGCAGAGAAATCGGGACAACCCTACTCGGACTACATTCAGCATCTCATCTTGACTCCGCTCGAGCTTTCGGATACGAGGACAAAACTTCCTGAAGCCTTACACGGAGGGCAACTCGCGATCGGATACAGCGCGAAAAACCGCGCCGGTGAGCGCGAGGCGATACCGATCTGGCAAGCGAGGGGAATTGCGCCAGCAGCAGGATTTTCATCGACCGTATTAGATCTGGCCAAATTCTCGTCCTGGCAATTCCGTGTTCTCGGTACGGGCCATACGGAAATTCTAAGCAAGAATACGCTACGTGAAATGCACCGCGTGCACTGGCTCGATTCGGATTGGGGAACGTCCTGGGGATGGGGCTTTCGAGTCTTTAGGCAGAATGACAAGACGTTCGTTGGACACGGCGGAGCCTGTCCCGGTTATCGGACCAATATTCAGATTCAAACGGACAGCAAAATCTCGACAATCGTGATGGTGAACTCTAATGGAGCGGATCCAGGACTCTATACACGGAGGCTGTTTGAGATCGTTGAGCCTGCGGTGAAAGAGGCACTCGATTCCACGAGCACGGAAAAGGATTTCAACCCCGAATTCGAAAAATTTACAGGCATATATAGCGGCCAGCCGTGGGGCGGTGACTCCGCGATATTGAATTACCGTGGCAAGTTAGTCAGGATTTCTCTCTCTTCGAGAGATCCGATCGCAGGCATGACCAAGCTGAAGCATATCGAAGGAAATACGTTTCGACGCATTCGCGACAATGAAGAGCTGGGTGAAGAATGGGTATTCGAGGAAGGAGCCGACGGCGACATCGTCAGAGTCTGGCAGCACAGCCATCCGTCCGAAAAAATTGAATAATAAGAACCGGGGACTCGTGCTGCCGCCTCAATCCATTCCACCATAAATGTACCTCAGTCCTCTGCTGATCGTAGGAGCTACGACGGACTGGTGATTCTCATCCTCGAAATAGTGCTGCTGCCATTCAAGACCCTCGTACTGGCGTCGCTCCAGGATCTCCGTTAGTCGACGGAGAGCGGTAACCATTTTGTACTTTTCATAACCCTCGCCCTCCTCCTCCAATCCCACTGAAAAAAAGACGCGTGCTGGGAAAGCTCGATTCGACTGGGCATAGGACTCCTCGAGTTCGAACATGTGGAAATCACCCCACCAGAGCGAGGGGCTGCCCACTATTGCGCGCTGGAAAGCCCCGTCCCCTTCAAAAAGCGAAAAGAGCCCGAAGTAGCCACCCCCAGAATGACCATAAATGGCGCGGTCCGAAGGATCCGCACGGTATTCTTCCTCAATAAGAGGAAATAGCTCTTCCCGAAGGAAGCGAAGGAATTCATACGCCCCACCCGCCTCGTAAGACGGTATCGGTTCAGGCCAGTTGGGTTTTACCCTCTCAATCCATTCGTACTCAAGCGTCGGAAACATGTCGATTATCCGGTGCGGTCCGGCATTGTACTGTCTTCCACCGTAGGGATATCCGATTCCTACGATGATGAGTTGTGGAATTTGCTTGGCCCAATGCGAAGTATTCTCGCCGTTTCGACGACCGTACCAAACTGGCCGTTTGCGTCCTGTGCATATAGAACCGGATACGTTTTTGTCGAATCCCCGTACCCAAGAGGAAGGGCAACCGATATAGTATAATCCCTGCCGGTGATCGCGGAAGTCAAAACCCGCGATTCGACATCCTCGAGATATGCGCGTGGATGCTGCCCCCCTGATGCTATTGCCGCCAAGTCCGCCTCCGGTGCCGGCGACTGACAACCCGTAAGGAAGACCACCACACACAGCCACAACCAAACGTACGATTTAGCGATCGCCTTTATATTTCTTAGTAAGCTCACAACGCACTTCGTTTCTATTAGACGATTGGGGAAGAATCTATAAAATCTAATCGCTTGTTCGGGCGTTGCCAAATACGGGTTGGCTAACATCATGGTTTACGATGTGATAGAAG
>JADFHF010000088.1 GCA_022567305.1 Bacteroidota bacterium
CCTGAGTACACTCCATGGGGTGCGGGCTGCTTAGCGTACGACCGAACAAGATGGGCCATTGTTCAGCAGGCCAAAATTGAGCCATGGCTCTCAATAGTTGATGGCGGAATGGGATTTATCTTCGCCATCGGCGAAGTGCCAGTAAGATTTTATAGAGGCGAACCAGACGAACCAACAGAGCGTACACTAGCTCGCCGATACCCAGAACTTCAACAACTGTCGCTAGCATTTTTAGAGGAAGCAGAGCCTCTGCTTTGGCGATTTGCAGTCGAAACTGATATCGACGGCAAAGTTGCGGCGATCTCGTTTGTTGGTCTTAATTTATCCGGGGATGTTTCGAGCAGATGGGAATTTGACCGCAGCAAAGTCGTTCCCATATCCACTGCGCTGAAAAAGATATCGGAAGGCAAGGTGCTTCCGCAACCTTCTATTGGGCCAAAGACTACTGGGAAAGATGACGATGTTTCATCCGAAAAGGCTAAAACTGATCCGACTAGATAGAGCAAAGACCCAGGCGGAATACGCTGATGAATTAGGTGTTTCGAGACAGTTCATGCATCAGATAGAAGTCGGCGAACGAGGCCCCAATGCCGATACTGTGGAGGCTCTTTGTTCGCTAACTGGTGTGACGCCGCGTTTTTTTGAACGACCGGTGAATCATTGGATTTCCCCAGATCAGTGCAATTTTCGCAAGCAAAAAACAACTAGCAAGACGTTCTCCAATCAAATAATTGCACGATCTACCTTGGTGACCGAGGTCATTGATTGGATAAGTCAGCACGTTGCTCTACCGCCTATCTCGATTCCGCACGTTGACCTATCGGCAACGACCGGACCCGAAGACGCTGCAACAAGGGCACGCAATGAATGGGACCTCGGAGATGATGCGCCTATCGATAGTGTCACCAGAATTATTGAAAACGCAGGAGCCGTATGTGTGAACGCGGTAGGCATATCACAAAAAATCAGCGCGTTATCTGTCGACGAACGGATACCGATTGTATTGCACAATCATGAGCACGCACAGCCGACTCGCCTGCGATTTGATATGTGCCATGAATTTGGACATTTCGTCATGCATCGCGGAATCATCACCGGAGACGATGAAACCGAATCACAAGCAAATCGATTCGCAGCAGAGTTTTTAATTCCCAAGACAGCATTTTATCGAGAGTTCCCGAGCGCGCTCTCTGGAAGACGATTCAATTGGTCTGCTATGGCAAGTATGAAACGGCGGTGGGGCATCAGCTTCCGTGCGTTAGTTCGTAGAGCTAAGATGTTAGGGATAATTGATGCGGCACAGTACAAGAGTGGGAACGTCTACCTGAATAAACGTGGTTATGCGAAGGAAGAACCCTTTGAGCCAATTGCGCCGGAACGACCAGAGTCGATGTCGCTCGCAGCATCGGTACTCAAAGACCACGTTTCGATCTATAGGGAAGACATTGCAGATATCCTTGGTCTAACATCACCGCTGCTTGAGGAACTCTTAGGGATTACGTTACCCGAAAAGCCTGGTAATCGTGACAACGTAGTGAATCTACGAGTCGTGGAAACCATCTAGCAAGGAATAAAGATAGGAAAATTCCCCGTGCCGAAAATGGTAAACGGATCAGCCTTGGATGCTGGCGGTTGATTTTGCCACTGTTGTCAGTCCGCTCTGGGTTCTAGCGCCTACTGACCGTTTGCGCCGACTGGTGCCTGGCTTGCGAAGGCGCCTATGACATGTGCCGTCTAGCCGTACGCGCACGATCAGACGTCGGGCCAATAGGGTCGAGCTTAGCAGAGATCGTCGCTGTAGGGCGGCACGGCAGATGCGTGCGGCCGGATTAGAACCCAACTGCCGGCACATGACGAAGGGCCAGCGAGCGATATTGGCCGAGATTATGTAGGCGGTCGGATCGACGCCGTAGCGGAACATAGATGATTAGAACCAACAACGTTGTGCTCATCCTAGGCGCTGGCGCCAGTTATCCATACGGCTTCCCCACGGGTGAGCGGCTAGTCGACCTGATGACCAATGTCGATGATATTAAGCTGGCTCAATTTATGCGACACGTCCGCCATTTCAGCGAGCATCACATCAAAGAATTTTGCGAGGATTTGGGAAACTCGGGCTTGAGTTCAATCGATCGTTTCCTGCAGCGGCGTCAAGACTACTCCGCCGTCGGCAAATCAATGATCGCCTTTATGCTCATGAAGTTCGAAAGCGCGAAGAATCTCCGTGGTTCGGCCGAGGGCCGCTGGTATCGCTACCTGTACAACGACATCATCAATGCTTTGACCTTGGAGGAGTTCGCCAACAATCATCTGAACATTATCACATACAACTACGATCGCTCGTTAGAGAAGTTCTTCTTCGATGCGTTGAAGTCAGGATTCCATTTGACCGACCCTGATGCTGCGAAGTGGGCAGCGAGCATTCCAATCGTTCACGTGCACGGCTCGTTTGGGCCCTTACCCTGGATGGGTAACGATGCCAGACAATATTCTGACGACTACGATCAAATCGAAGCCGCCAAGAAAAGACTCCACATCGTGTCGGACGACATCGAAGAGTCCGGTGTGATGGACGAATGCGGCCGGCTATTGGATAGAGCATCACACGTAGTGTTTCTCGGCTTCGGTTACGATCCCGTTAATGTCGATCGGCTGCAGCTCCAAGATCGATGCGCAAATGCACAATTCGTTGGTACCCGATATGACATGACGGAGTCTGAGATCAGAATTGTCAACCAGACCCAATTTGCGCCACAAAACCTTCGTTTCAGTTGGGAGGGACGCGACGTCGACTGCCTGAGTTTTCTCCGGCAACACCGGGACGTTTTCTTCTAGCGGCCCCCATGCTGCCCGATAAGTCGGCGAGTTGCTCGTAATCACGGAGACGGCGAAGGCAGGCAACCACCGGCGACGGAGCCTATTACATGTGCCGTCTAGCCATACGCGCACGATCCGACGTCGGGCTATACCCAGGCCCCGGTAGAGTAAATCGCCGGAAATTGTGCTTGCACGATCGGAGACTGAGTCACCGATTCGGGCCGTGCATCACGCCTCGAGACGACTGCGGCGTCAATCCGAGCTCCGAGAGAAGTAAGCGCATCTGCGTTACTTTCGCGGCCGAGCACTTAGCCGAGTCTCGCTGATACTCAGCCATCAGGGACGCATACAGCGCGAGAGAGTCCACGAAGCGCGCATGCCAGTATCCGGCTTCTGTAATTTCCGAGACTCTGTCGGCAAATATCGCGCGGGCATCGGCCCCAAGCCAGACCGGCGGCTCCGCGATCTCTGCCGGCTTTATCGGCGGTGATTCCTCCGCTTCGTCCACCGGTACCGTAAACCGCATGTTTCGCGGCGTGCCAGGCAGATGCACTAGTTTCGTTCTTGGCTTTGGATCCTTCATCGCCTCACCTCATGGACGTAGGACTTCGTGCGGAAATATTTGGCTGGCCGCCGCGGTCATACAGCAGGCCTGCAGCAATCATCGTGGCCCCCCTATGGCGAGTCAGTCAATGTCCGCTTTCACCAAAAGCGGTCGTTCGATAGTCTAGAAAAGCAGTGAATTGACAGGCCGCTTACGGCCAAAAGCAGCCGGCCGAGTCAATTTCTTTGCTTGGAGCCGGTCGTATAGGCCAGATCCGTTTGTCTACGCGCCGGGCTTGGGTGCCCATCGAAATGATTGTATCTGGCCATAGGTCAACGTACGCCACAACCACTCGATCGGACCAAATTGGAAACGTGCGATCCACCAGGAACTGGCAATGATCATTAGTGGAAAAATCGCGAACACGGCCATTAAGCCCCAAAACGGCCCCATTTCACCGTACAGTCCAAGCCCCCATTGGTATGTGAATGCAGCAACTACAAACGCCTGAAACAGGTAATTCGTCAACGCCAATCTGCCAACGGCGGCGAACGGTAACAGTACGCGCCGGCACGCATCCTTTTCCATCACCAAGGTGATGATTGCGACGTAGCCAAGTCCGAGAACCGGCGCACCGAAGGGCCAGAACGCAAGCTCCCCGATCAATTTCAGCAGCTCCGAATCTGCGTTCGTCCGGGGGTGCAACCCTACGAAAATCACGACCCCGGCCACCCCTATGCTGAGCAACCATGGTAACGCAGAACGTGCCATTTTCAGTCGCACGGCGGAATCCTGAAGCGCTCCACGGCGGCATACATAGCAACCAAGTAGCATCAGACCGAGAAGGGCTGCATCCCCCAGGTAAGCTTTCCAAGAGAGCATGTCCTCCAGCAGGCTGGAAGCATGGTAGCTCGCGATCTCTTTGAACGAGCCTTCTCGATAGACACGATCTCTCTCGTTCTCGGCTAATGCTTCCGGGATGGAACGGTCATCGACGAGTTCGATTCGTTCCGGCTGCTCTGTACTAATCAGATCGCTCACAGCTTCGATACGGAGTGTGACGACTTCGATGACGACACACACGATAGCGGCGACCAGTAGAAAACGCGCAGATCGTCTCGAGAAGAGCAGCAGCACAAGCCCGTATGCGGAGTACATGATCAGGATGTGCGCATCGAGCCCGGCGACGATGGCCAGAGTGGCGATGGAAAACAGCGCTACAAGTCGCCGCAGGTAGGTAGCGAGGAACGGTACTCCCCGACCCCGGGCGCGTTCCAACTGGAGAAAAAAACCTACCCCAAACAGAAACGAGAAGATCGTAACGAACTTGCCGTTCGTTAAGAGATCGATGAGGATCATCACGGTGTTATCGGCTATGTCGAGTGGCTGTTCCCGGAAGAATGCCCGTCCCCAGGGTAAACCCGCAGTCATGGTCGCCGTGAACATCCCGAACACGGCGAATCCGCGGAGGACATCTAGAAGGACGATGCGTTCTCTAGCAGCGGTTGGCTCCATGGAACAGGTCTCCTCAGTAGAATAGATTTACAGCGCCTCACTTCCGTTTGAATAGGATATAGATGTTTGACCAGATTCGAATGTCCCCTTTGGGTCACTAGCGGTCGTTCATTAGCCTATCACGCGAATGGCCGCTTTCGGGGGTGAAGCGGACATCAGAAAAGCGATATCGACCGGAGCGGACTGAGGTTCTGAGGTAGAATCCTGCCTATGGTGAGCTCGACCCATTGGACATCAAACACACCAATTGAACCTGGCTGGTATTGGTTCAGAGCCCGATCGCATCGGGCACTAATGCTTAGAATTGATGATCATGGTCTCGTTGATTCACATGGAGAGTTCGACGGTAGTCCGGCTGC
>JADFHF010000014.1 GCA_022567305.1 Bacteroidota bacterium
AGGACTGCGCCCGCGCTCGGGCATTCGCCGATTCCTAGGTTGATGATGGGATCGGCTTCACAGGCCCCGGCAACTGGATCGAGGGGACCCACACGCTGTGGAATCGGGTCACAACTGAGGGCGGCTAACGATTCGTGCGCGTGGATGCCGACGCAGCGAAGAAGGCGCCAGCTTTCGATCACGAGGGCTGGTGGCCTCGCTTTCTGCTCTGGACAGCACTGAATAAGACCAGTAAGATCAATCGCCGCCTCGTTAGCAACGAGAAGCACTGAGCGTCCAGCCTGGGTATAACAGGAGGACTTTCAATTGCCGTGCTAGCAGCGAAGATTAAGAAGTTTAATTTTTTAAGTGCATGTTCTGCCTCCCTAATACCGGAGTAAGTGTGAAACGTCGTGATTAGACGCGGGAAGCGCAACACCTGAGATAACCTCTTTGCTTTAGCTAGTAGGAAGTTTTAGCCTTACAAATATGGCACGTATATCAAGCCGCTCCAACCCCCGCTCTACGAGACCCTTTTACCCCCTACCCCCAGGTGGAAATGATATTGCTGAATGGGAGATGAAAGAAGTGGACCCCGTTTTTCGGACAGGGACTAAAGTGCGTAAATACTTAACCAATATCTTAACCTAATTAAGAGTTGTATCCTTATACCATTGTGCTGCAATCTATTATTGATCTTTTAGATATTATCCGATTAATACAAGTAGTAAATATCGCCAATGCGGGTGCAGCGTGGATCTTCCACACCCAAATTGTGAAAGGATGCCCTCAGTTCAATCACCGCGTCTGTATGTCGGTAAACGAGTCGAAGATCGGGTGTGAACAAGGCGAGACCGAGTGAGGAGGAGGCATATCCACCGGGTGTTTCAGACTCTCCCTGAGCACGATAAATCATGGTGCATGCACCGCCGGCTCCATGAAGAGCATCCGTCTGCTCTTGCGATAGCGAGAGCACGCTGCAGAGCCCGGCCAGGGCATCAACGTTGGTGACGACACTAGCCGCCGGATTCAATACCACTCTACTTTCCCATGAATGAATCGGCTCGGGCTCAAGAATGGGTTGGCCGTCGTTGAGCCGCGTGGGCAAAACGCCTGGCTTTAGATTGATCGAACGCGATAATTGTGCTTTCGAGGTACTAGGCACGGCTCGTCGTTATCGTGAGGTCACGAAGATGAGGTCGTTTCGCTAAGCAAACAAGAAAGTACATCTTCCAGTTTTGCGGTTGCATGACAGATGACGCGGTCGGCGGCGCCGTAGTAGAGATGCAGCGTGCCGTCAATGACCACGGCACCTTCCGGAAAGACGACATGGTCGACGTCGCCCAAAACCTCGAATTCCGTTTCGGGCTCGAGAACGGGAACGCGACTTCTTGCAAGGACGCGGGCAGGATCGTACAGGTCCAACAGCGCGATGCCTGCGCGATAAACCTGATTCTTGTCTACGCCGTGATAGATCAAGAGCCAGCCGTCCGGAGTCTCGATGGGAGTGGGCCCGGCTCCGATCTTCTTCTCTTCCCAGACCTCGTTGGGTTTCATAACCGTATGGCGTTCAAGGTCTTTGAGGTACGCCTGCCAAAATTTTTCGCCTGGACGGCACAGCGTCTCCAGATCATCGAAATACACAAGCTGGATATTCGGCTCAATACGGTGAAGCATCGCAATGCGACCATCGATGAGGCGCGGAAAAATCACCGCGTCCTTATCCCTAATAGGCGGACCAATTACACCGTGTTTGTCGACCGTTTCAAAATCAATCGTGCTTGCCAGACCAATCCTCACGCCGTCTACTGATCCAAAGGCCGGCGCCGAAAGCGCCGTGTACGTAATCAGGTACGTGTCGTCGATCCTGGAAATACGGGGATCCTCGGCGCCGAAGACATCGAAAGGGGCGTCGGGACTGATGAACGGCGACTCCCTCAGCGAAAAGTGCACGCCGTCTGCGCTCGATGCATAACCGATATGCGACACGTATTCATCAAAACCTGTGAAGCTCTCTTCCTCAGCATGGCGGCGTTGATACCCTATCGGAATACCACGAACCAGGAGGTGCACCGTTTCGCCGTCGTACCAGGCGCCGGGGTTAAAAACGGCACCGCTCGCCCACGGGCTTCCGGGAACGGGCTGCAGAATGGGTTCCGGCGTGCGCGAAAATAACGGTCGTGTCTGCGCTCGAAGGGTAGAATCAATCATGTCTTACCCTTTAAGCCCGGACGATGCCATACTGGAGATGAAGTACCGCTGGAAGAAGAGGAAAAGGGCGATGATGGGCAATCCGAGCATGAAGGCTGCGGCTAGCTGCGGCCCGAGTTTGCCAAACGATCCGCCTCCTACAGAGAACAGCGCGACCATCTGCGGCATGGTCATCCACTCCTCCTTCCGGATCACCATAATCGGCCAGAGCACTTCGTTCCAGTTTCCTATGAAGACAATGATTCCAGCCGTCACGATGGCCGGAATCGACAATGGCCAAATGATAGTGAACAGTATCCTGAGCTCACCGCACCCGTCGATGCGTGCTGCTTCAAGAATGTCACCCGGGATGGTCAAGAAGCTCTGACGAAGAATAAGCACGGCCGTCGCGTTCATCAGAAAAGGCACGATCAAACCCACAAGCGAGTCCGTCCAACCGAAACGGACTACGAGCGTGTACAGCGGAATCAGCATCACCATGCCCGGCACCATCATCGTGAAAAGGATCGTATTGAACACGGTTTCTCGTCCCCGCCAGTTCAGTTTCGACAGGGCATAGGCGATCATCGAACTAAACAGCAAAACTGAACCGGTAACGGCGACGACGACAATGAGGCTGTTCAGGAACGCCCGGACGATGGGTATCGATTCGAATACCAGGCGGTAGCTGTCCAGTGTCCAACTCGACGGCAAAAGCGTAAGCCCGCCAATCTCAAGCTCGGGTTTGAAGGAAGCCAGCATCATCCACACAAATGGATACGCAAACGCCACGGCGCCCAGAATCAGTACGATATACAGGAGAAATTTCTTCATGCCGTCAGTAGACGTCCTCCTCTACGAATCGTCTCTGCACGAATACGACGACAAATATGATCAGTGCAAAGAACAGACCCAGCGCCGCCGCATATCCCATGTGATTGAAATAGAAAGCTTGATTGTAGATATAGAGTAGCGCGGACAAGGTGCTGTGCATCGGTCCTCCGCCCGTCAGGACATAAGGCTCAATGAAAAGAGAAAAGCCACCAATCGTTGAGAGCACAACGACTGTAACCATCATCGGATTAAGCAGTGGCAGCGTTACGTACCTCCAGCGTTGCCACGTGCTGGCGCCTTCCAGGTGCGCCACCTCATACATGGATTCGGGAATATTTTGAAGACCCGTCAAAAATAAGATGATGTAGAAACCGACGTTTTTCCATGTGGCCATGAGGGCAATCGACGGCATCGCCCACTTTGGTGATACCAGCCACGGGATGCGTTTGCCGCCAATCGCCGAAATCAAACTGTTGACATAGCCCGTTTCAAATGCAAACAACTGTTGAAACAGAATAGCGACGACAACGCCGGACACGACGACGGGCAGAAAATAAATCGACCGGAAAAAGTTGCGACCCTTCAGTTTCGTGTTCAGCAATTCGGCAAAGAAAAGCGCTACGAGAATCTGAAGCGGAATGTGAATGGCAAGAAACAGTCCCGTATTCAGAATCGCACGGAAAAACAGATCGTCCTGGAACAGTCGGATCACATTCTTCAGGCCGATGAATTCCATGGGCGTAACGATATCCCATCTGTGGAATACGAGCACGAACGCAAAAATAAGAGGATAGCCGAAAAAGATTGCCAGGTGGATGAGGTAGGGTGCCGAGAAGAGATAACCGATACGACGGCCGGCAGTGCGCCTCCGGGGTATCCTATTCTTTCGGTGGCCTGGCGCCAAGTTGCCTGCAATGGTGCTCATTCGTACCAGGCCTGAAGTTCCTTAATGCGTTCGATCGCCCGCGCTGTGGCTTCCTCGGGCGAACGCACGCCATATACGGCTGCGGCCTCGTACTGCGCGGCGATTGCGTCCAGCATTTCCGGAAATGACCGCACGTCCTCTATACCACGCGTGAACATCATCTGCCTTGCAAATGGTACCATTCTCGGGTTTTCCGCGAAATACGCTTCGAAAAACGGGTCCTCGAGCAAGCCTGCCCGAATGGGCAGTTGGGTTGCAATCTCAATCAGACGCAGATCGGCTTCTTTCGAGATCAGATGCTTCGCGAATCGCCAGGCGGCCTCCGGATACCTGGTGTTCGAAAAGATCGTAATGTTCTTGTAATCACCGTATGTGAACGATTCTCCACGATAATCATCCGGGAGAGGGAGAGGAGCATACGCAAACTCAAGTTCAGCCGGCGCATTTTCTTCCAACCAAGCGATATTCCACGGCCCTACGAAATCGGTGGCGACGGTTTCCTGAATAAAGGGGTTCGACTGAAGTTTGGATCGCGGGAAATATCCGTTCGTGTAGAGTTCCTGAAAGAAGCCAAAAACGGTATTGGATACTTCCCGATCGATGCGGAGCTCGTTCTTTTGAAACAGCGTGCGTCCACCTGAGGCCGCAATGTAGAACGCATAATAGTCGAAGAACCGCTGGTGCCATATGGGCTGGATGTCCCGATAACCGATCCACTGGTCGACTTGTCCGTCCCCGTCAAGGTCCCTGGAAATCTTCTCAGCCGCGACTAGATATTCGCTGTACGTCCGAGGTGGTGATTCAATTCCGTACTCCCTGAACATGCGCACATTGTACTGCATCATGATCGGATTCGACTTCCAGGGAATCTGGTAGATATGACCGTCGCCGGCGCGCACACGCTCAATAAAATCGCCGGGTACGCGAGCGGCCATTATGGAATCGAAGTCCGGAAAAGAATCCAGGGCGATGACACCTGCCGCGCGGACAAAATCGCTGACAATGCCCGGCCAGATATTGGAACAGACGTCTGGCGTCGTACCGGCGACGACGGCAGCGAGCAGGACCTCTTCGCTTGACTGGCCCGCGGGCAGGGGCTGAACCGTTACCTGTACATCGGGATTGGCCCTGTTCCAGGCATCAACCAGTTCCACCGCGAGACGCCTTTCTCCGGGATTCTGGGACGACCAGTACGTCAGGTGGGCGATTCCATCTTCTTCAAGGCCAGGGGCGTCGTGCGCGCCGCATCCTCCGAGAAAAAGAGCGGAGAGTAAGAGAACTCTAAGCAATTTGAATTCGGTCTTCATGGAGCAGGCGGGATCGGTTCCTGAACAGACGACCTAGAAAAGATAACGAGCGAAGGTCAGGAAAAAAGACTGTTCCGTCTATCTCCCAAAACGACTAGGTCGGCTACAAATTATTGCAGGCCGGGTTTGAGATGAAACTCCATAGGGTGGAGCGTCACGCCCAAATGGCCTACCTGTTAGCTGAACAGCCGTTGAATAAGGAGCTCGTCTGTACTATCTAAGAATTTTTCGAAAGAGGTACCGGCCTTCATCTCCTCAGTTCTGGATTCGGTCACCCGATCACGACAGACCTTTTGGCTGACTCCGAAAAGAACAGACTCCCCAGCTGCCTGGAAAGCGGAAGCCTTGATGGTTCACGCCCGAGCCCCGCAAGATCGGTTCACGCCTGAAAAAGAGTCGTATATTGAAACCTCTCGTTCAGCTCACGAGAACACGACGGACGTCCAGGAATTGGAGCTTTGGACGAACGGCGTCAACGCTGTGGACCCATTCCCGGGCTTCGACTTGTTCGTTCTTCCGTGATGGCGGCAAAACCGAAAAAAACCTGGATGGAAATAGATGTTGGGCTCGGTTCTCCGAATAGCTGCTCAGCTATCCCCACACGCTACTTCTGCCGGGCGTCGTGTCGTCGAACAGCTCTCGTACTTGGACTGATCTCGGTCTGCCTCCTTAATTTCGGATGCTCCGACCGGAGTTATCTTCCAGCGACAGGTTCGGATGACTATGTGGAATCGGTGTCTCTTTGGTATGGGGCGGTTGCGCGCATGGAAGTTGGTGAAGAACGAGGTGCCGAGTTTCAGTTGAGGCTTGCGACCGCAGTTGCGCCCGGTGAGCCCGCAATATGGTACAATCGGGCACTGCTGGCGCTTCGACGAGACGATATCGACGAGGCCACTGAATTCATCGATCGAGCTCTCGTACTGGCGCCGGAAGACGGGCACATTCTGCTTCTGGCCGGGCACGTGGAACGTTTCAGAGGTGCTCCCGAATCTGCCGAGTCATTCTACCGTCAGGCGATCGAATCCCAGTCGCCAAACCCGAGAGCGCTCTACGCTCTTCGTCAACTACGCTCTGATCGAGAGGATGTCCGTCAGGAATCCCATGACTTAATGGGGAGAATCCTGGCGCTGGATCCTGACAATCTTCACGCACTTCTCGAGAGCACCACCGACAAGCTTAGTGAGGGAGAATTTGAGTCTTCGATTGAACTTCTGAAGCGGGTACGCAAGCAATTATCACCGGGGCTGGATCCAGCGCACGAAGCGCTCACGGAACTACTCACCTTGATTGCAGAAGAGAATGCGAGTGTAGCGATCAATGAGCTTCATCACCTTGCCAACATTCTAAGGCGTTTTCCGAAGTACAGAGACGATTCAAAAAGGCTGGTGATGCCGCCACAACTGATAGCCGAAGAGATGTCAGAGTTTTTGTACCTACCGAATCCACCACGGGGCCCAGCTCCTGTCGATACGTCGTTGGTTTTCACGAGGGAAGTGGTCGAAGCTGGACAGGAGGCCCTGAACTGGATTGGTGCGCCCATCCTGCAGGATGACGGATATCCCGTGTGGGTAACCGCCGGTGGTGGATCGGTAGAAATCGGCAGCGATATTTCCGTGCCCATTTTGGCCCCATCGAGCGGATCCACGACTCATACCGAAATGGTTATTCCCATCGACTTTGACTACGACTTCAGAGTCGATTTGGCCGTGGCCGGACCCGATGGATTTCGTCTGCTTCGCCAGGACGAGTCGAAAGCATTCAGCGATGTATCGACCGAGCTGTCGCTCTCTCGATCAATCCTCAGCCGGTCGTACTCAGGAGGTTGGGCTGTAGATCTGGATAGCGAAGGAGACATGGATCTGGTCCTGAGCACGCCCGGAGGACCCCTGATCGTCTTGCGTAACAACGGGGACGGATCGTTTCAATCGATCCAGCTGTTCGAGGCAGCCGAGGATGTTAAAGACGCGGTCTGGATGGATGCGGATGCAGACGGAGATTTGGATGCATTTCTGTTGGATGGCCGTGGTTCGATCGACTTTTATCGTAATGAGGGAGCTGGCCGGTACGTACAGAACGCTCGGGACGTCGAGCTGCCGCGGCTGCTGACGATCACCTCGTCCGATTTGAACTATGACGGTCTGATGGACCTCCTAGGCATTACTGCCGACGGAATGCTTGTCCGGATTACCCCTGACATTTCTCTTCCCAAGTGGGATATCCAAGAGGTCGCCTCACTCAAGGAGCTCCTGCCAGAAGTCGGTCGTCCGAGTTTCGTGCACGTCGAGACCGGCGACTTGGACAACAACGGAACGCTCGACGTCCTCGCTTCAATCGGCTACACCACAGCCGTTCTACTCATGGAGGTCGACGGGCACCTTATTCGACATTTGGACATCGACAACCTGATGGTTTTTGAAGTCATGGATCTCGTGGGTGTCGGTCGCCTGGATCTGGTGGGACTGGACTCCGTCGGCACACCCGTCCAAATGATGAACATGGCCCAGAATTCCTATCGCTCAAGAACGCTTCGGCCGCGAACGGCCGACGATCTCGGCGACCGGCGAATCAATTCCTATGGAATCGGAGGAACGATCGAGCTGAAAGCCGGACCCCACTTGCAATTCAGGCCGATTACGGGACCGGTCGTACACTTCGGCCTGGGAGCGCAAACACTCGCCGACGTGGCCCGTATTCGCTGGCCGAACGGTGTGGCCCAGAACGTCTTCGACCTGGAATCGGATCAAGCCATTCTCGCCCGCGAAGGCCTCAATGCTTCCTGTCCCTGGCTCTTTACATTCGACGGAGAGCGCATGGAATTCGTGGAAGACTTCATGATGCGTTCTCCCCTGGGGTTTCGGATAGGCGACTCAGAGACGATGCGCATTCTGACAACAGAGGACCGTATCAAGATCGGCGGTGAGCGGCTGGCACCGACGAACGGCATATACGACGTCCGCTTGGCAGCGGAGCTATGGGAAACGATCTATGTGGATCAACTGTCCCTGATTGCGGTCGATCATCCGGCGGGTACGGAGTTCTATCTGAATGAAACGTTTTCAGACCCGTCGCCGTCCCTCGAGCCCCTTCTGACGGGCCCCGATCGAGCCATCAGCGAAGCGTGGGACGATACCGGCAGAATTGTAACTGATGTTCTGAAGGCTTTGGACGGAGAGTATCTGCGCGGATTCTCCATCGGTCCTCATCTGGGACAGGCGGAAGATCACTATGTGGAGATCGACCTCGGTCCATTGTTTGTAACGTCGAAGAACAGATGGCTCGTCGCAGAGGGTTGGCTTCGGGCAGGGAACAGCACTGTAAGCCTGGCTATGAGTCAGGCCGCGCGACCCGTTCCTCCGGAGCTCGTATTGGAATATCCAGATGCGGACGGGAACTGGTCCCAACGCGAAGTCAGTCTTGGAATTCCTTTCGGAATATCCAAGTCCTTGCTCATCGACCTGGATAAAGCCATATCGCACGGAACCACGTCACGAATCCGGATTCGCACGAACCTTGAAATTTACTGGGACCATATATTCTGGACGACATCCCTTCCGGGTGACCCACTGATACAGCGGCGGCTCGATCTTACGTGGACAGATCTCCGATACCGGGGTTTTTCTCTAGTTGAGGCAGGTGAACGTTGGACCCCGGAGGTGCCCGACTACAACAACATCGTCCACCGCAAGCCCGTCTGGAGAGAACTCAGTGGTTATTACACCCGATATGGGGATGTACGCGATCTGATTTCCGAGTCCGACAACCGATATGTCATTATGAACGCGGGCGATGAACTCGCACTTCATTTTTCAGCCTCTGAACCACCACGTGAGGGCTGGGTTAGAGATTTTATACTTGTCGGAGACGGCTGGACAAAGGACGGAGGCCATAGCACCGTGTTTTCAAAGACCGTTCTTCCACTCCCGGATCATCAGGCACCATACGCTCCTACCTCCGCCGTTCAATTAGAGACGGACCCTGTCTACATTCGCCACGCTACAGATTGGCAGGTGTTTCACACCCGTTTTGTTTCACCGGAACCCTTGCTCTCAAGGGCGGTATCGCACTGAGATCGAGCGTCATGGAGACCACTCTAGTGTCCACGGCAGATTCCTGTAGTGCCAGTATCGATCGGGAAGCTCCCAAAGGAGTTCGGCCAGAAGATGGCTTTTTTTGTAATGTCTGGCGGTTTGTGCTAGCGTGCGGTGCGAATGTACTCAAATCAAGTCTGCAGTCCATGCCCCACTCGTGCCAACGGCACTCCGCCAGATAGAGTGCCGCCACTTGGTCTGTTCATCGTCGTTCTGCTGATTCCGCTGGTCTTCGGAGCGTGCCGGCCTGAAACTTCCGGTCCGCTCTTCGTGCGCCTTGACTCCGACGCGACAGGGGTCTCATTCGTCAATCTCGTCGAGGATGACACGACGTTCAATATGCTCACCTACCTCTACTTCTATGACGGAGGAGGAATAGCAGCTGGAGACGTAAACAATGACGGGCTCGTTGATCTCTACTTCACAGCCAATCTGCTCCCGAATCGCCTCTACTTGAACCGAGGAAACCTCGTCTTCGAAGACGTGACCGAGACGGCCGGTGTTGCCGGTGAAGCCTTTTGGGCGACGGGAGTGACCATGGCTGACGTCAACGGCGATGGGTTCCTAGATATTTACGTGTCGACGAGCATGTTCCCAGACAAGAAGAGTCGAAACGAGCTCTTCATCAACAACGGAGACGGAACGTTCGACGAGCTTGCAGCCGATTTTGGGCTGGATTATCGGGGATACTCGACCCAGGCAGCCTTCTTCGATTACGATCTGGATGGCGATCTGGATGTCTATCTGCTCAACCATTCGACGCACCTGGAGGAATCGTTCGGATTAGCAGACACGCTCCGAGACAAGCGTCATCCAAGCGCGGGAGACAAACTCTTCCGAAACGACGCAAATCGCTTCATCGATGTAAGCAAAGATGCGGGTATTTACGGGAGTCAACTTGGCTACGGCCTGGGCGTCGTTGTGAGCGACCTCGACGTGGACGGATGTCCCGATCTGTTTGTCGCAAACGACTTCCACGAACACGACTACCTCTATTACAACAATTGCGACGGGACTTTCGAAGAGCGAATTGCCCGTTCGACGGGGCTTACGAGCCGTGCCTCGATGGGAGTCGATGCCGCGGATTTCAACAATGACGGCTTGCCGGACATTTTTGTTCTTGACATGTTGCCCGACCGCCAGGAAGTGGTTAACACCTCTTTTAGCACGGAAGCGCTTGAGCTTTACAATCTGCAGCGCCGCTTTGGCTACCACCATCAGGTGATGCGAAACACACTTCAGCTAAACCGAGGCGATCGGCGGTTCAGCGAAATCGCTTTTCTGGCTGGAGTTCCAGCCACCGACTGGAGCTGGACGCCGCTATTTTGCGATCTTGACAACGATGGCTACAAGGATCTATTCGTAACGAACGGAATCTTCCGTCGACCGAATGACAGAGACTTCATTCGAGCTATTTCGTCGCGGACGAATCAGTCCATCCTGGAACGAGGCTTACGTCAGGAGGATATGGGGCTTGTTGAGCTGATGCCCGAGGCTCCCGGCGTCAATTATGCCTTCCGAAATGAGGGGAATCTGACGTTCTCGAACGTCTCTTCTTCCTGGGGCTTGGATGAATCGGGCTATTCGAGCGGCGCGGTCTATGCCGATCTGGACAACGACGGGGATCTGGATCTGGTATTGAATAACTTAAATACTACCGCATCGATCTACGAGAATCGGACGAATCGTCTTCTCGATCATCATTCCCTGACGATTTCGTTGAGGGGAGATGGCCCGAACACATTTGGAATCGGCACGAAGGTGTTCGCCTATACCGCGGGTCTGGAACAATTGGTTGAGCTCTTTCCTACCCGCGGTTTTCAATCCTCGGTCGATCCGAGGATTCACATCGGTCTGGGAACGGCAGAGATCATCGATTCGCTTCGTGTCGTCTGGCCGGACGGCAGATATCAGGAATTGACGGGCGTTGCGGTCGATACCGCGCTGACACTTCGACAGAGAGAGGCCACAGGGGCCTATTTATTTCGTGGGCCGGCTGAAATGAAACTGTTCGAAGACGTCACGGCCCGCGTTTCGATGCCATATCGGCATGAAGAGAACAAATTTGTCGATTTCAATCGAGAACGTCTTATTCCCCATATGCTCTCCACGGAAGGACCCGCGCTTGCCGTTGGCGACGTGAACGGCGATGGGCGTGATGATCTATTCGTCGGAGGCGCCAAGCATCAGGCCGGCAGTTTGCTTATCCAACGACCTGACGGGACTTTCGAATCATTTGGAGAGAATACATGGCGGGCCGATAGCCTTCATGAAGATGTCGACGCAGTTTTTTTCGATGCCGATTCTGACGGTGACCTCGATCTTTTCGTCGTCAGCGGTGGCAACGAGTTCTGGGGACAACACGATGCGCTGAGGGACAGGCTCTATCTCAATGACGGCGATGGGCGCTTTTCGCGCTCGGAGAGTGCCCTGCCGGAGTACTTTGCCAACGGATGTTGCGTAGCGCTTTCAGATTTTGATCTGGACGGTGATCTGGATCTCTTCGTGGGGAGCCGTGTGATATCGCGGCAGTACGGCGCCGTTCCGAATAGCTTTCTCCTGGAAAACGACGGAACCGGCCGTTTCACAGACGTTTCCGGGTCCAAAGCTAGCGATCTCACCCGTGTCGGGATGGTAACTGACGCCGTCTGGGCGGACGTCAACGGCGACCACACGCCAGATCTCATCGTCGTTGGAGAATGGATGCCAATCAAGGTTTTTATGTCGAATCAGGGCCGTCTGACAGATCAAACGGAATCGGCCGGATTCGGGGGAACCCTGGGCTGGTGGAACGCCGTTGCGGCGGCTGATCTCGATGGCGACGGCGACATGGATCTGATTGCAGGAAATCTTGGCCGAAACTCACTGATTCAGGCTTTCTCGAACGAACCTGTTCATATGATGATCAAAGATGTGGACGGCAACGGCGAGGATGAACACTTGATTACGACGTTTCGCAATGAGGGACGTTTCCTCTTGGCCACGCCGGATGAGCTTTTTCAACAAGTCCCTCGGCTCTTTCGAAAATACCCGTCCTACACGGAATTTGGAGCTGGCCGGCTCGAAGAGGTCTTTTCAACTTTGGAGTTGGAAGGAGCAGTCGAAAAGGAAGCGCGCATGCTGTACTCGATTTATGCCGAGAATCAAGGCGACGGCACTTTTCGCGTGACTGAGCTTCCAGTCGGGGCCCAGATGTCGCCGGTGTTTGCAATACTGACGGAGGATTTCAATCTCGACGGGCGTATGGACGTGCTTCTCGGCGGCAATTTCTTTGGCGTTCGTCCGCAGCGCGGGCGCTACACGGCGAGCTTCGGTACGCTGCTCCTTGGCTCGGGAACAGGTGTATTTCGAGAGGTATCGCCCCACGAGAGCGGCCTTTACATCGACGGTCAGGTACGAGACATGGCAACCATCGATTTGGCTACTGAGGGGTTTGCCGTCGTCATCGCGCGCAACGATGATCGGCTACAGGTGATCAACATATTGTCACCTCGTTGAGCGCCGATTATCGGCTAGGCACGTTAGCGGCCCACGAGAAAGGATTTCGTGACGCTCGACGCCCCGATCTCGAGGCGATAGAAGTAAAGACCTGATGAAAGGTGAGTCACGTCCCATTGAAATTCGTAGATCCCGGCGTCATGAACACCGGACGTGAGCAGGACCAACTTCCTTCCCAAGACGTCATATACCTCCAGTTTGATGTCGCTTGTGCCAGGAAGGGCATAGACTACCGTCACCGACTTCGTGGTCGGATTGGGATAGCTGCTCACACGCGGTTCGGAGCCCACACTGGAAAATAGATAGCGGTCCTCTTCAGTTGCCGGTTTGAAGCGGACGGCGTACCCCCCGCCGGGGGCAAGACGTAATTCAATTACGTCGCCGTAATCCACGAGTTTTTTCTCCGTCGCAAGGAGATAAGGCTTGCTCGCCCAGTCGGCACCGGGCCCGTCCCGGTATATTTCAGCAACATACGTCGTCCCGACTTCGAGAAAGTCGAGTTGGGCTTCCAATGTGCGTTCCTTTTCGTCGGTTATGCTCCCCAGGTACCAATCCTCACTATGGCGATCTTTTCTGACGATGGTCACATAGTTCCCAATACTCCCGTGAATCACCTTCGTGTCCTCCCAGTCTACCGGCACATCCCGAATGAACCGAAAAGCTCTCATATTCGTCTCGTAATTTTCCGGAAGGTCCGCAGCCATCTGCAGAGGGCTGTATAGGATCACATATAGGGCCAACTGCTTCGCCAACGTCGTATTGACGCGATTGTTAGGGCGCGCTGGCTCAAGCGTCAGGTCAAATATGCCTGGTGTAAAATCCATCGGTCCCGCCAAGAGACGGGTAAACGGTAGGATCGTCGTATGCTCCGGAGGATTCCCTCCATCTCCCGACCAGGCATTATACTCCTGACCCCGGGCCCCCTCTCTAGTCATCATATTCGGAAACGTGCGGCGAATGCCCGTGTCTTTAATCGGTTCGTGTACATCGAGCATGATACGTCGTCGTCCGGCCTCTTCAACTGTCCGGCGGTAATGACGAACCATGTATTGACCGTGATGCCATTCAAATTGTGTCCTCCCATCAAAATCCAGGCGCTTGATTCCCTGGCCAAAACCGACATATCCGGTTTTCACGGTCCGAACGCCGAGCTGTTGGTAATAATCGAAGGCCTCGCCCATCTGCCGTTCGTAATTGATGATTCCCACTCCCGTCTCGTGATGACCGATCAAAGACACGCTTTTCTCGGCTGCGTACCGAGTAACCTCCTGAATATCGAAATCGTCATAGGGAGTCGTGAATTGAAAGAGGTCACCGTTCTCGATCCAGTTACCGTCCCACCCTACATTCCAACCCTCCACGAGCACACCATCAAAACCGTACTTGGCCGCAAAATCGATGTATCGCTTTGCGTTTGACGTAGTCGCACCGTGATTGGGACCCGAGCCCCACGTGGACCTGCCAAGATGCATCTCCCACCAGACACCCACGTACTTACCGGGCTTTACCCAGGAAACATCTCCGAGTACGTTGGGCTCGTTGAGATTCAGGATCATGTACGACGTAATGAGGCCGCCCGGAGAATCAGCAATCTGAATGGTCCTCCACGGAGTCATCATGGGTAGTGAAGACCGGACTTTGACGCCATCCGACCACGGGACGAGATCGGCTTTCAGAATATGATCACCCGATCGCGCAAGGGTCATGCTTGCATAGTCCGTCAGAGCGGCCTCGTGAATGCTGAGGAAGATTCCCTCATCCGTTTCCAGTGTAAGGGGAGTATGCACGGTATCGAGCGTACTGACCCGAGACTGTTTGTAGAGGTTCTCGTACCGCTGTTCGTGGTGCGCTGGAATCCACCATGCTAGGTAATCACCCTCCAGTGCGAATTCAGTGACCTCTTCCAGAATACCAAATTGTGCGAACGAGGACTGCTCAGACATCTCGTATCGGAATCCGATGCCGTCGTTGAACACCCGGAAAACAAGGGTCATCCTCCGGTCCACTCCTGACAACTCCTTCAAATCAATTCGCAGTTCTCGGTAATGATTTCGGATGATCGTCCTTTCACCCCAAGGCTGCATCCATGTCTCATCGAACTGGCTTTCGGCGCTCGACTCGATCGCAAAATGATCCAGCATGTCCGGTGCGTTCAGCAATCTGAAGCCCAGACGCGAAGCAGCGATGATGGGTGTCCCTGCCCGTGTCACGTGATAGAATGGGGCTCCGCTCTCGAGAGAAAAAGTGAGGCGAATCACGCCATTCGGGGAAGACACCTCAAGAACTTGTCCATAGGCATGCAAATGGACGACAAGAAATAACACTGGAACTAAGAGCTTTCGGAGATACCGCATGACACAACCAAATCGACCATGGTCCAGACCCGCACCCAACATATGATTCGGTCCGATGTGAAGTTCAATCACCTGACGGATTTATCCATTCCTGACGGCGTCGTTACTCGAACACCCGTCACGAATCACCAGCGGATAGGGCCGTGAATGCCCGTTATGAATAATGTTTATTGAACGGATTTGGTCTTGCTTTTCTGTGAACTTTCCTTCATCTTTTACGCCGATATAATCGCTGGTTCTGGAACTGTTAAAAGGCCGCGTTAGCACGATTGCGACGGGTTCTCCTTATGACCGATTTCCTCTCACCACAAGCGGGTTGAATAAAATGATCAAAAGATGCGCATTATTGAGCCTCTTTGCACTACTGGGTGTTAGTGTAGTTCTTGGCCAGGGAAGAGAGGTGACCGGAACCGTAACGGATGGCGCTTTAGGTATAGCTCTTCCCGGTGTCAATATCACGATTGAGGGTACGACTCTAGGTACGACCACGGCCCTCGACGGCACTTACCGCATTGCGATCCGGGGCAGCAGCGACGTACTGCTTTTCTCGTTTGTCGGCTTCCAGACCGCCCGGGAGGTAGTGGGAGATCGTTCGGTCATTGATGTCGTCATGCTCGAAGACCTGGCGCTTCTCGAAGAGGTGGTCGTCATCGGTTACGGTGTTCAAAGGAGAGGAGAGGTGACGGGTTCTACTGCCACACTCAATGTCGACGATGCGAATAAAGGCCTCATTGCGGCTCCTGACGAATTTATTCGCGGCCGCATAGCAGGCGTCACGGTAACTCAGAACAACGGCGAACCGGGATCCGCGTTCATCATTCGTATCCGTGGCGGTACGTCGATCAGTGCGAGCAACGAGCCGCTCTATGTCATCGATGGCATTCCTATTGACAACTCCCCCATAACCCCGGACGGAATCGGCATTAGTGGTCAGTCGCCGGCAGCTCGTAATCCGCTCAATACGATAAATCCAAATGATATCGCCAGCATGACGATACTGAAGGACGCCTCAGCGACCGCCATTTATGGTTCGAGAGGCGCCAACGGAGTCATTCTGATTACAACGAAACAGGGCTCGGCGGGGAGGCTGACAGTGGACTACGACGGTTACGTTTCCGCGCAATCCCTTGCGAATAAACTCGATCTGGTTTCCGCATCCCAGTATCGAAGTTTCATCGCGGATCAGGTCAGCGCAGGGAACCTGACCCAGGCGGCACTCGACAACCTGGGCGATGCGAACACGGATTGGCAGGATGAAGTGATGCAGACGGCTATCGCCCAGTCCCACAACCTGGCCTTTTCTGGTGGAACGACGGATGCTCAGTATCGTGTATCGCTTGGCTATCTCAACCAGGAGGGGCTCGTCCAGCAGTCCGGTTTTGAAAGACTAACGGGGCGACTGAATGCCCAACAGAATGCCATGGACGGCAAGCTGCGCCTCACTGTGAATCTTACGAGTTCGTTCATAAACGACGACTTCATTGCATACAACTCGACTTCGGGATTCGAAGGAGCCATCATGCAGAGTATATTCGAAATGAATCCGACATTTCCCGTAAGGGAGGGTGACGAGTTCTTCGAAATAGGCCCAGGTCGAGTACGTCCTGCAAACCCGGTTGCTCTCGCCAACGAGATAGAGGACAATTCCAAAACGACGCGCACCCTCGGAAATTTCTCTGCCGAATACGACGTTCTGGATAACCTGACGGCAAAGATCCAAGTTGGTGGAGATCGGGCGCAGGCCTCACGCCGCATTTTCTTTCCGGCGGCAAGTCCGGGTGGCTCAGAATTCAATGGTCTTGCGGCACAGATTAACAGGGAGCGCAGTTCCTATACGGTCCAGACCTATCTCACGTTCGACGACACCTTTAAGCAGGAGCACCGTCTCAATGTATTGGGCGGATATGAGTTCAACCAGTATATCGTTGAGTCCTTTGGTGCCCAAACCCGTGATTTCGTCACCGATCTGACCGGATTCGACGCTCTGCAAGCCGGAGCGTTACGCCAGGAAATTTCATCCGACAAGAATCGGAATCGGCTCATTTCGTTTTTCGGACGTGCGAACTACGGCTTCAAGGACCGGTACTTTCTTACGGCCGTCTTGCGTTATGACGGTTCGTCCAGGTTTGGATCGGGTAACAAGTGGGCTACGTTCCCTGCTTTGTCAGCCGCCTGGCGAATCTCGGATGAGGCGTTCATGAGCGGCAACGATTTCATCTCCGATCTCCGGATCAAGGCAGGTTGGGGAATCGTGGGGAGTCAGGAGATCGGAAACAACCTCGCCCTTGCGACCCTCGCAGCCGATGCGGCCAATATCGCAGTCATCGGTGGGCTGCCGGTCACAGGATTTGCGCCCGCCGCGTTTGCAAATCCGGATCTGAAGTGGGAGGAGACGTCCTCCATCAACATCGGTGTCGATTTCGGACTTTCGAACGGTAAGTACAACGGTACGATCGAGTACTACCAGAAGAACACAACAGATCTCCTCCTTGAGATCTCGGTACCGCAGCCAGCTCCGGTCCCGACGCGCATCGAAAATATCGGGGAAGTGGATAACACGGGGCTGGAACTCAGTTTCGACGCCTTGATTCTGGATCGGCCGGACCTGAATCTAACGATCGGGGGTGTGTTCGCGAGCAATAGCAATAAGGTTAAAAGCCTTGGCCCTCGCGACCAGATCATTACCGGAACCGTGCAAGGTCGAGGCCAATCCGGTACGTTCTCGCAGCTCATCATACCCGGCGAACCACTGGGTACGTTTTTCGGCCCGGTCTTCACGGGCATCGCAGACGGCGCACAGCAATTTGCCGATTTGGATGGCGACGGAACGGTTGAAATCACGAGCGATGATCGTCAGATCCTGGGAAATGCCCAGCCGGACTTCACATACGGATTGCAATTCCTTCTAAACTACAAGGAATGGGATTTCAGTCTGTTTGTCCGTGGGGAGCAAGGCCGGGACATTTTCAACAACACGGCCCTCGTGTACGAGACGAAGAGTTCTGCCACCCAAAACGTAAACTTCTTCGCCTCGGCACTGGATGACGGTACAGCCTTGAGGGAGCCTGCGAAATTCTCAAGCCGGTATATACAAGATGGATCGTTCTTACGTATTGACAATCTGACGGTTGGCTATACAATCGATGCAAAGAGTCTATCTCAGTTTGCTCAGAGAGCGCGTGTATACGTGACCGTGCAAAACCTGTTAAACATCACCGGTTACGATGGTTATGATCCGGAGGTTGACACACAGGGCAATGTAGGCCTGGCTGTGCTGGGTGTTGACTATACGAGTTATCCACGACCGAGAACATTTACGTTCGGAGTCAGCCTAGGATTTTGACATTAGAACATCAAACTCGACGACCGCCTCGCGCGCCGCTCGATCAACCATAGATTTTGTATAAAGCTATGAAGAACATGAAAAAGAACCCGAGACGATTGATGACAGTTGTACTGACTGCTCTCATCATTCCTTTAGGTTTTATCCTACAGTCCTGCACGGACCTCGCTGAAGACACGTTTGGCGTCGTGACACCCGAACAGTTCTACAATACCGATGCAGAGATACTGGCAGGCCTGGCACCGATCTACTCCCAGCTCCGAAGCATGATGGATGACTGGCACAATCTGAGTCAGATAACTTCCGACGAAACCGTCGTGCCCACCCGTGGATCGGACTGGTTTGACGGCGGGCGGTGGCTCGCGATCCACCGCCACACGTGGGATGCAGGACTCACGGACTTGAATGGCGCCTGGAACGCCTCTTTTACGGGTATTGCTCGAGCCAACGGGCTACTTCAGATTCTGGAAGAGTCGGGCAGCACCGATGACCAACTGAAGGCGGAAATCCGGTTCCTTCGCGCTTGGTATTACTATACGCTGATGGATTTCTTCGGCAATATTCCTATCGTGGGTGACGACGAGTTTATCGTAGACCAAGACAATCCTCCCGCGAACGAGGCGCGTGCTACCGTATTCGATTTCGTCGAATCGGAAGTGGAGTTCGCACGTGACAATCTGCCTGCATCGTGGCCGAGCTCTGGCTACGGCCGCGTAACGAAAGGCGCCGCAAGCGCCTTGCTCGCCAATATGTACTTGAATGCGGAGATCTTCAGGGGTACACTGACGGCGGGCGGTATAACTAAAGGGTCCACGATGTGGCAGGAGGCGATTACGGCTGCCGATGCCGTCATCAATTCTGGTCAGTACAGCCTCTCGTCCTCGTACTTCGACAATTTTTCTCCGACAAACGAGAACTCTCCTGAACTCATCTTTGTCGTTGCAACCCTTCCGGTCGGAGGGCTTGGGATGAACTTCCAAATGCGTTCGCTGCACTACAATCAGTGGACGCCCTCTCCGTGGAACGGCTTCTCAACGATCGCGTCGGTGTACGCGAAGTGGGATGCAAATGATCTTCGGCGCCAGATATTCCTGGCGGGTCCCCAGGTCAATCTCGAGACGGGGGAACCGGCTTTTGACCGTTCGGACAATCCCCTCGTTTTCGTTGAAACCTTCGGCAACATAGAGGACGCCACCGAGGGCGAAGGGATCCGACCGCTGAAATTTCCTCCCGACCCCGCGCGTGCAGGTGGAGATAACGGAAACGATTACCCCTTCTTCCGGCTTGCTGAAATACTCCTGATTAAGGCCGAAGCGATGAATGAATTGGGCGGTCCGTCAGGAACAGTGGTCGATTTGCTTAATCAGCTTCGTGAACGTGCATTTGAATTCGCAGACTTCGTACCACTCAGCGCCGGTGATTTCACACAGTCCAGCCTGCGTGATTTCATTTTCGACGAACGAGTACGCGAGCTTGCGTTCGAAGCGAAACGTCGTCAGGACCTCATCCGCGCAGGGAAGTTTACGGAACCATGGGAGTTCAAGACTAATTTCGAGCCTTACCGCGTATTCTTCCCCATTCCACAGGTTCAGTTGGACTCTAACCCGAATCTCATACAGAATCCGGGATACTAGGTGTAAATATGTAGCTGATCTGTGGGGCTGAGCCTCATTCTTAGGCTTGGCCGAACCTGTTCGGCCAAGCCTTTGTTTTTGCCAAGAAGCGGAATGGTCCACTTGGATCATCTATGATGGGCCGTTCTCTATTGGAACCGCCAAATGCGATCGGCGTCGACTCCCCGTACTCCCCGCGGGTTGACACGCAGCGTCGAAGAGTAACGACTCGTCGCAAAGCCGTCATGTTCATGAGAATAAAAATTTCGTTATTTGGCCTGCTCACGGTCGTCGCGTGTTTAGAGACGGGGTGCCGCGGAGTCGTCGAGCCTTTCGAGAGCCTGGACGATACCGTCTTCACACTTCTTTCGCCGTCTGAAACCGGTCTCGATTTTACTAATCGACTGAACGACACCGAAGAATTCAACGTGTTTACGTACCGGAACTACTACAACGGAGGGGGTGTGGGAATTGCCGACCTCAACGGAGATGGTCTCGCAGACGTTTATATGACCGCCAATCAACTTCCAAATCGACTCTACCTGAATCGGGGTGATTTCCGTTTCGAAGAAGTCTCCGAAAAGGCGGGTGTAACTGGACATCGGGGGTGGTCGACAGGAATTAGTATTGCAGATGTGAATTCAGACGGTCTCCTCGATCTATATGTATCCCATGCGGGCAATGCCGATGGAGAGGAAACCGCCAATGAGCTTTTTATCAATTTGGGCGCAGATGAGAACGGAATTCCTCGCTTTGAAGAACGAGCAGCCGAATTCGGCCTGGCGGATGAGGGATACTCAACCCACGCTTCGTTTTTCGACTACGATCGCGACGGCGATCTGGATGTCTATGTGCTGAATAATTCGTTTCGGTCTGTTGACAGTTTCGGACTCAGAAATATCCGTCATATACGCGACGAACGTGGTGGAGACAAGCTGTATCGCAACGACGACGGCCATTTTGTAGACGTCACCGTGTCAGCGGGCATTTTCAGCAGCGAGATCGGATTCGGACTGGGCGTTACACTCGGTGACGTAAATCAGGACGGTTGGATGGACTTGTACATCTCGAATGATTTCTTCGAACGAGACTATCTCTACATCAATGCGGGCGACGGGACATTCGATGAACAACTCGAATCATGGATGGGGCACATCAGCCTGTCGTCCATGGGCGCAGATATGGGGGACATCAACAACGACGGATTTCCTGAAATTCACGTCACAGATATGCTCCCGGAAAGCGATCGCCGCTTAAAACTGACCTCCTCCTTTGAGTCCTGGGACACGTATAGCGCCAAGCTACGAAATGATTACTATCACCAGTACATGCGCAATATGCTCCACTTGAACAACACGGACGGCACGTTTAGCGAGATCGGTGAACTGTCGGGAGTCTCCCGCACGGACTGGAGCTGGGGTTCTCTCGTTGCAGACTTCGATCAGGATGGTTTGAAGGACATCTTTGTAGCCAATGGCATTTACAAGGATGTCACGAACCGGGACTTCATCGATTATTTTGCGAACGAAGAAACGATTCAGCGATTTGTCGAAGGCAAGGATCTAACATTTCTCAACCTCTTGGAGCGGATTCCTTCCGAGTCCATCCCGAATTATGCTTTCCGCAATGAAGGGAACCTGACTTTTGTGAACATAGGCGAAGAATGGGGCCTCGCAACCACAGGCTTCTCAAACGGGGCGGCATTCGGCGACCTCGACAATGACGGGGATCTCGATCTGGTCGTCAATAATGTCAATATGCCCGCCTTCGTTTATCGGTCCAACGTGCGCCAACGCCTCTCGCCTAATTATCTCCAGGTTGAACTCGCTGGAAACAATGCGAATCGGTTCGGGATCGGTGCCAGAGTGACCCTTCATGTAGATTCAGAACGGCTCGTTCTGGAGCAAACACCGATGCGGGGGTTCCAGTCGTCCGTAGACTATATCATGACATTCGGGTTGGGACTGCGCGACGCTATTGATTCGCTGACCGTCTCGTGGCCTGACGGATTATCGCAGACCGTACACGACGTAGAAATCAATCGGCGAATTCGATTGAGTCAGGACAATGCGACGGAAACGGCGGAAGCCGATCCAGCCCCGGTAAAAGCTCGTCTCTTTCGCGAGATTACGGATGAGCTGGATCTGGAATTCGTACATCACGAAAACAATTTTGTTGACTTCAACCGTGAGACCCTGATCCCGCGAATGGTCTCGACCGAGGGACCGCGTGTGGCCGTGGCCGATGTGAATGGCGATGGACTGGACGATTTCTTCATTGGTGGAGCCAAAGAATTCGCCGGCCACCTTTTCGTGCAGGTGCCTGGCAATCAATTCGTGTCGATCAGCGAGGAGACTTTCGAGCAGGACGCACTTTCCGAGGATGTCGCCGCCGCATTCTTCGATGCGGACGGCGACGGAGATGTGGATCTTTTTGTGGCGAGCGGAGGCAATGAGTGGACCGAACTTGCGCCAGGTTTGCAAGATCGTCTCTATCTGAACGACGGATTGGGTCACATGACACGCGCCCTGGATGCGATTCCCCGGGTGTTCGAGAGCTCGTCCTCAGTACGGCCGAATGATTTCGACCGCGACGGCGATATCGATCTCTTTGTAGGTGGACGGCTTATCCCGTGGAAATACGGTCTTCCGACAAAGAGTCGGCTTTTGTCCAACCGAGGAGACGGCACGTTCGAAGATGTCACGATGACTATTGCTCCCGCACTGACTGGGCTGGGCATGGTAACCGACGCGACCTGGGCGGATTATGATGCCGACGGGGATGACGATCTGATTGTCGTCGGAGACTGGATGCCTATTCAAATTCTCGCTAACGACCATGGATCCTTCGTGCCGGTCGACGCCGGTCTTGGCCACACTGAAGGCTGGTGGACGCGTATCGAGGCTGCAGATCTGGATGGGGACGGAGACGTCGACCTGGTTGTAGGCAACTTCGGCCAGAACAATCGATTCAACGTTTCGCCTGCCACTCCGATCACGATGCATGTCAACGACTTCGATCGAAACGGCTGGATTGAGCAGGTGGTCTCGTTTTACCGCGGTGAGCGATCCTATCCGATGGCGCTACGGGGTGAATTGTCAAATCGTCTCAGCTTTTTGAAAAAAAAGTACACGGACTACGCAGGATTTGCTGAGCAAAGTGTGGAAGACATTTTCAGTAAAGAGCAACTAAGCGGGGCAGTCGTAAAAAGAGCGGTTACGCTCGAATCGGCCATTCTTCTGAATGAAGGAAATGGCAGGTTTCGTCGGATAAGTTTGCCGGTGGAGGCACAACTCGCTCCCGTCTTTGGCATCCTTATCAGTGACTTCAACAAGGATGCCATACCGGACATTCTGTTGGCCGGTAATTTCTTCGGCTTCGCCCCGCAATTTGGCAGAATGGACGCCAATTACGGCCTGCTCCTAGTTGGCAACGGCGATGGCACGTTTGAGTCCATTTCGTCGAAGAACTCTGGGTTCTCTGTTGCGGGCGAGACAAGAGATTTGGCTTCTTTGGAGATCGACGGCCATTCAGCGGTGCTTGTGGCAAAGAATGACGCTCGTCCCCAGTTTTTCCGGCTCATGGGGAATTCGGAAAGTGTAAGGCAATGACCGAACGTACTCGCGTGTAACAAAGACCAGGACCTCATGAACTTCAGTATTTATCCTGAGTGAACTTTTGTTCAGCGTAACAAGGTTAACATTATCGATACGATGAAAGCGTTACCTCGAAAATGGGCAGGTCTCCTGGTGCTCGTCGTTCTGACCGGATGCGCGGACGACGGCACGGAGTACCGGACGAGGGTCTCCGATCCGGAGCTCCTGCATAGTACGGTCAAGAAACTCACCGATATTACGGTGCATGACATCTTCAGCCCGCCCCATGCGAGTCGAGCGTATGTGTATTCTTCCATTGCTGCATATGAGGCCCTCGTTCCGTCATTACCGCAATACCGCACGCTCGCAGGGCAGCTCAACGAGCTGCTCCCTATCCCCGAACCAGATTCCGAGACAGAAATAATCCCCGAGATCGCCAGCCTTCACGCCTTCGCGGCCGTAGCGCGAGAAATGGTCTTCTCCCAGTCTGAGATCGACGCCTTCGTCGCGGATCTGGACCAAAACCTTCGGTCTCTAGGAATACCGCGACAGATCTTTCAGTCTTCCGTTGATTACGGGAGCCAAGTAGCCCGGCATATTCTCGCCTGGGCTGGAACGGACAATTACAAAGAGACCAGAAGTAGTTCCAAGTATGAAGTGACGGATGATCCTGCGAGGTGGGTTCCGACTCCTCCAGCGTACCTGGACGCCATTGAGCCCTCCTGGAACGAATTGAGGCCGTTCGTCATGCACTCTACCGACCAGTTCAAACCCTCGCCTCCTACTCCTTACGATTCGCGGGAGAACAGTGTTTTTTACGAAGAGGCGTATGACGTCTATGAAACACATCAGAATCTGGATGAGGAACGAACCGAAATCGCTGCTTTCTGGGACTGCAATCCGTATGTGATGCATACCAGTGGGCATGTGATGTTCGCGACCAAGAAAGTGACACCCGGGGGCCACTGGATGGGCATAGCCACCATCGCCAGCCGGCTTGACGGAGCCGATTTTGCGAAATCAGCGTTGATTTACGCGAAAACATCCATCGCCCTGGCGGACGGCTTTATTTCCAGTTGGGACGAGAAGTACCGGAGCGATCTGGTCAGGCCGGAGACGTACATCAATCGGTTCATCGATGAAGACTGGGTGCCCGTCCTTCAGACGCCGCCCTTTCCCGAGCACACGAGTGCCCATAGCGTGATCTCAACGGCGGCTGCCCTCGTCCTCACAGATATTTTCGGTCCGGACTTTGAGTTTGACGACACGACAGAGCTCGAATTCGGGCTTCCCATGCGATCATTCTCCTCCTTCATCGAGGCCTCCGAGGAGGCAGCCATCAGCAGACTGTACGGAGGAATCCACTATCGGCCCGCCATCGTGGAGGGTATCGTGCAAGGTCGCGGGGTGGGCCGGCTTGTTCTCGAGCGTGCGAACATGGATGGAGAGCGATTGGCCGAAGTCGTCGAACTCGAGTGAACCGTCGAACGGACATGAAGCGGGATTAGGTCATTCCTGTGTGCCCCAGAAACCGACACCGATAGATCGGGTACCAGGCTGTCAGCGATCCCGCAATATTATGCGTTCCAGTGAGCGCGGGGGTGGACCAAGGTGGCAACTATCTTCTACAGCCTCCGAAGTTGTGCCTTCCTAGCCATAGTCCTACTCCTCGGAGTAGGATGCGCGACTTCAAGCGAAGCGACTAAGTCTGACGCACCTGAAGGTGTATCGATCGGGTACGGGGATCAAGATAGAGACGATGTCCAAGGGGCCGTGACCAGTGTGGACATGGATGAGTCTGCGCGAAAAACTGCTCGAACCGTAGCCGAGATTCTCCGTGGACGTGTGTCGGGAGTCACCGTATTGCCAGCCCCTGGCGGAGGACTGCAGATTCGAATCCGTGGCGCCGCATCGTTTGCTCGGAACGCTTCTCCACTTTACATCGTCGATGGGATGCCCGTCCAAGCAGACCGAGATGGAACACTCACGATGTTGAATCCCTTTGACATCGAATCGATTTCGGTTCTGAAAGATGCTTCAGCAACGGCGATTTACGGCATGCGCGGAGCCCACGGTGTCATCATCATAAAGACGAAGATCAGGTAACCCTGACTGTCTTGCTGGGTGGGAGAAGACGCCCGGACAGTTCCCATAGGGCTTTTCTTAGACCGATACTCCATCGGCTAATTTTGTATACTCTCGTCGCCCCTTCCTGGATGATCGTGTTATCCTGGGTTTGAAATTCTCGCGATCCGGAGCATGCCAGATGGTATGAGTCCGGCCCGGTCTGCATCGAATCTGGCAACTGTCTTCCCGACTATGGAATCGATCTGAGCTACCATGCCAGAGTTTACACTGCATGCTGTCGACTTGGTAATGGTCGGTCTTTACGTTGTCTTTATCATAGCCGTCGGGTTTTACGTATCAAAGAGAGCCAGTACGACCGATGATTATTTTCTTGCTGGTCGAACGCTTACCTGGTGGCTCATTGGCTTCTCTCTGTTTGCCTCCAACGTCTCTTCGAGCACGCTGGTTGGGCTTTCCTCGAGCGCTTACAGTACGGGTATTGCCGTCTATAATTATGAATGGATGGCGGCGCTCGTTTTAGTCGTCTTCATCGTCTTCTTTCTACCTTTCTATCTCAGATCACGCGTTTTCACCCTGCCGGAGTTTCTCGAGCTGCGCTTCGACGGACGCTCTCGGTATTACGTCTCGGGTGTGATGGTCTTGATGAATATCGCTATAGACACGGCAGCAGCGCTTTACGCCGGATCCCTCGTCGTGCAGATACTGTATCCAGAGTTGCCGCTATGGATTGCCGTCGTCATTCTTGGCGCACTGGCAGGACTCTACACCGTAGCAGGCGGTCTGAAAGCAGTCGTTTATACGGACGCTGTTCAAGCCGTTCTGCTTTTGCTAGGCTCGCTCATTGTTGCCTGGCTTTCCTTTGAGGCAATCGGCTCTTGGAGCGCCGTCACAGCCGTAGTCCCAGAATCGGACCTAAGCCTCATCATGCCTGCTGACGATCCCTCCCTACCATGGCCTGGCCTCTTGACCGGAGTCTTCCTACTCGGGTTCTACTTTTGGGGTACTAATCAATTCATGGTGCAGCGGATGCTTGGCGCAAAAGACCTCAATCACGGTAGATGGGGGGCACTTTTTGCTGGATTCCTAAAGCTCACGGTCATTTTTATCATGGTGCTTCCAGGAATATTCGGGCGGTTGCTGTACCCGATCGAACAGTATCCAGCGCTTGTCAACTCTGACCTGATTTTCCCGATCATGATGTTCGATCTCCTTCCGGTGGGCATTCGCGGATTGATTATTGCCGCGCTCGTGGCGGCTATCATGTCGAGTGTAGACTCAACGCTCAATTCTGCCTCCACACTGGTCACAATGGACTTCGTGAAGAAGCTGCGTCCGACGATCGGTAATCGAGGCCTCGTGGTAACCGGTCGGATCGTTACCTTTGTTTTCATGGCTCTCGCTATAATCTGGGCGCCCAACATTGCCAAATTTCCAAATCTTTGGACCTATCTACAGGCTGTGTTGGCCTACCTAAGCCCTCCTATCGTGGCGTGTTTCATTGTCGGCGTATTTTGGAAGCGGGCGAGTCGGAATAGCGCTTTTGCGGCGTTGATCGCCGGTCACTTCGTAGCTGCTGTCGTTTTTCTTGCCGTCTTAAGCAATAGACTGATTGTACAGACGGGAGTGCTCTCCGCGGAACAGCTTAACCTCGTAGACTCTGGAGTCCCTGTGATTCATTTCCTTTATCTAGTGCCCCTGCTGCTTCTTGTCAGCATCGGTGTGATGGTAATCACCAGCCTATACTCAGGAAAACCAGATCCGGAACAGATCGATCAGCTAACATGGTCGCCTGAATTCTTCCGCGCTGAAACAGCCGAATTGAAGGAACTTCCGTGGTATCAGAACTATCGGATTCTTGCGGTTGGGATGTTGATCCTGATCGCCGTTTTCGTCGGGATATTCTGGTAGTCGTTCCGGATCAACAAGCCCGTATGTGACATGGTCGATCTTCTAATAATACTCGCTTTCATTATCTACGCCATCGCGGCAGGCTTTCGCTCGAAACGTAAAGCCTCCGAAAATCTTCAGGAATATTTTTTAGCAGGAAAAACAATTTCTGGATGGCGAGCCGGCCTGAGTATGGCAGCGACCCAATTCGCGGCCGATACACCCCTTCTTGTAACCGGACTCATCGCCACGGGGGGCATATTTCTTGTCTGGCGATTGTGGATTTACGGTCTGGCTTTTTTACTGATGGCATTCGTTTTCGCGTCTGGGTGGCGCCGCGCTGGCGTCTTGACGGATGCGGAATTAACGGAGGTTCGTTACAGTGGACGAGGAGTTCTGGGGCTTCGCGTACTAAAGGCGGTATACTACGGCACCGTGATCAACTGTGTCGTTATGGCCATGGTCCTCGTCGCCGCCGTGCGCATTGCCGAAGTCTTCTTGCCGTGGCACGAATGGCTTCCGGGAGGCCTCTATAACGGTATCGCCTCATTCGTCGGATTGCTCGGCCTCTCGTTCGGTGAAAGCGTAACGGGCCTTTCTCCGGGTTTCGCGAGCACGAATGCCTTTCTGAGCATTGTGCTGATCATCGCTTTCACGGCTTTGTATTCCACGACCGGCGGCCTCAGAAGCGTCATCGCTACCGACGTCATGCAGTTCGGGTTGGCTATGGTCGGTACGCTCGCCTACGCCTGGATCGTCGTTCGACACGCAGGCGGATTTGGGGAACTCGTGGATCAGATGGTTTCGATCTATGGGACTGAAAGAGCGGGCGAGATGCTCTCGTTCGGACCACCAGATCTAGCTCCGGCAATTCTAATGCCATTTCTTATAATTATCGGGCTTCAATGGTTCTTCCAGATGAATAGCGACGGCACCGGATACCTCGCCCAACGTTCGATGGCATGCTCGACCGATCGTGATGCCCGCGTAGCTGGCGTTGTTTTCGCCTGGGCCCAAATTTTGTTCCGGAGCCTGATCTGGCTTGCGATCGGCGTTGGTCTGCTCGTTCTGTATCCGTTTGTGCTCTCCGATGCTTCCGCTGACGGTTTCACTGCAGCACGCGAACTGACATTCGTACAGGGAATCGAAGATCTTCTCCCCGTCGGGATCCGAGGCCTGATGCTTACGGGACTGCTTGCAGCGCTCGCCTCAACCATTGATACACACTTAAACTGGGGCGCTTCCTATTGGAGCAACGATATCTATGCAAGACTCATCTGCCAGCACTGGCGGCATCGAGATCCCTCGAATCGTGAACTGGTATTGGTTGCGAGGCTTTCAAACATCCTGATTATTGGGATCGCACTCGTAATTATGGTCAATTTGGGATCGATTCAGGAGGCGTGGTACCTGTCACTATTATTCGGTGCAGGTGTGGGTTCGGTTCTCGTTCTGAGGTGGTTGTGGGAGAGGATCAATCTGTACTCCGAGTTGGGCGCCATCGTCGCCTCATTTGTGATGGCTCCCCTCTTGCTGATGACCATGGGGATGGAGACCGAGTCAGAGTGGATCCGGCTTACGCTTATGGCGGCCGTAACAACAGCGGTGGCTGTCGGCGTTACCTGGTTTACTCCTTCTACGGACCGGGCTGTGCTCCAGAAATTCTATCGACGCGTTCGTCCCATGGGCGCGTGGGGCAATATCGCCGCCTCCGTGGGAGACGATCCGACTGCTCCTCGTAGAGAACTCTGGCGCCGGATCCGCATGACAATCATCTGTGCCGCTTCCCTTTTTCTGCTTCTCGTCGGACTCGGACGATTGATGATCAGTATGCCTGAAGCATCCCAGTTCTTAACCTGGGTGCTGATTCTTGCAGGAATCGGCCTCATCCCGCTCTGGTGGCGCCAGGCGTTCACCGAGGAGACCCTCGACGAGGCTCGTCATCAGATTCCGAGTGCGGACTCAGGGGACTGATTCAGTCCTCATGAAAGTCAAAGTCATGGGCACTTTCTGAAGCGACACACCGGCGTGCGACACGATTCCCGTCCCGCGCAGCGTCGAAAACGGACTCGAAATCCCGCCCGACCAGTCCGGCGATAAACCCGGCACACCAGGCGTCGCCAGCTCCAGTGGCATCGGTGACATTCGATGACTCAACCCGGATGATTTCAGCCCGATCATCACGATCTACGACCGCGCAGCCGTCTTTTCCCATAGTAATAATGACCGCCGTCGCTTCGCCGCACATCTGCCGCAATCGTCTGGCGGCGGAGACAGCGTGTTCTCCATCACCCATCGGCATTTGGCTGTTTCCCAGTATCTGCTGCGCCTCCATTAGATTGGGAATGAGATAGTCTGTGAACAAAAGAACCGGCCCAAGCGCCCGTTGCCAATCCTCTGATGTGTGTCCATGCACGAGTGTCGTGTTGACAGAAACCCTTAATTGCGGACGGTGTTGCTTCGCACGCTCAACGACCTCACCCAAATCTTCGCCCCCAAAATTGGGCAGTATTCCCAGTGAGGACAGGTGCAATAATCTCAGACCATTTCCGCGATCCTGGATCCAGCGTTCCAACATTCCTGCGTCCAAGCGTGAGCTCGTGCCGGGCATATATACAAAACTGGGCTCACCATCTTCCGCAACGGAGATGAGCGCGTGCGCCGTTGGGTTGTCAGTACCGTTGGTGCCTAACAATAACGATTGATCAAAGTGAACACCACTTCTCGCGAGCCGCTCCAGAATGAACCTACCGTAATAATCGTCCGAAATCGATGCCACGAGGTGGGAATTCACATCAAGTCTGGAGAGAACGATGGCCGTGTTCAACGCATTGCCGCCTACCGAGACCTTTGGGTTGGTTATGACAGCGCGTTCACCTCGACCCGGCCAGTGGTTCAATCCGGTTAGATAAACATCCACACATGCGTTTCCGACACAGGCGACAAGATCATTTTTTCTACGATCAAACATTCAGCAAACTCTTTTTCCACAGAGCAAGGCCGGCATACACCATTTTGCAAGAATAACCGCTGGGTTCGGATATGGACATAACGGCAAACGGATTCGCTCGTATTCGACGTGTGATGAACTGAATATGCCAAAAAAACCGGGAATAAACATGCATTGTCAGGCCCTCTCTTTCGGGCGTTCGATTTGTCGATTCGGCTCATCGACGAGATTGACGGAGAACTTCATCACGACGGAAACCACTTATCGCTGGCCCGTTATGATCCGGAAGGCATTATAATCCGTGCTGGACTTAGCAAATGGTATGGCGCGGGTGGATGGCGTCTCGTAACATTCACTCTCACGGAAGGCCTAAGCTGGCTTCTCGAAGAAACCGTCGTAGCAACCTTACCCGGCACCTCCTTTGGGTGCGCGCCAGATTCACTGAGGCTCAGAATGGCAAAGGTTGACTTTGACGGAACCGAGGCCCTTTAAGCCGCTGGTGAAGCACCGGACGCGACCGAACTCCCTTTGGAATTCCTTGAACAGCACGGTAGGCCGATCGTAGAAGCGAGCCCGTGCGTGAGTGGATCGCGTTAACGTCGTAAACTGTTGAATACTCTTCTTGGATCTTTACCGAATTACGTAACTCGCACTGAAGAACAGATGTCTGGTCGCGTGTGGAAAAAACTGCGGACCCACGACGCTGACGTTTCCGTACGCCAGCACCTTCTCGTCCAATACATTGTTTACGTCGAACCCGATTCGGAGCCCTGCAAACGTCGATGTGGGTGAGAATTCATACCGAAGGGAACCATCTAGAAGAGTAAATGCTTCCGTAACGAGAGATTCCGAAACCGTCCCATCCGGCAGCTCTCCGTTGCTATTATCGATGTACTGTTTGCCCACATGAGTCGCATGGACGTTTGCCGTTAGGCTCCCAACGGTATACGTGATACCCAGATTTCCAGAAACGTCTGGAAAACCCGCAATCGGATTATCGTCTCTTGCGAGGTTTACGGTTGAGAAGTCTGCTAGAGTGACAAATTCTTCAAACGAAAGAAAACGATTCCTGCTCAGCGTCAGGTTTCCGGCGAATACCAGGCCCGATAATATTACGGCAGAGCTTTCCAGCTCCACCCCCATATGCCGAGACCGGTCCGCGTTCCCGGTTCGTGGGACTCCGAACTGATCGAGCCCGCCCGAGGGTACAATTTCATCCTGGAATCCCATATAGAACAAATTCAGGGCAGCATGATATCTTTTGTGCTTTGCAATCAGGCCGATCTCGATATCGACCAATCGTTCCGCATCCACCAGCGGTCGATCAAAATCGATACGATCATCCGGCCCGGGGTGAAACGCCGGTAGAAAACCAGCCCCCGCCTCCTCCCCATCATACAATGTCTTCATTCGCGGTTCGCGGTTGGCGATGGCGACGCTGGCATAGGCGGATACGTTTTGTTCGGGATTGAACGTGATGCCGATCCTGGGATTGACAAAAACGTAAGGGACTCGGAAATCGTTGCCGAAATAGTCCTCATCGTAGACTCGATACGACCGATAGGTCAGCTGAACGTCAGCCTGAATGGCCCACTTCTCCGACGGTCGGATCAAAGTGGACCCTGAAAGTGACGCAATGGCCTTTTCACCCCGAAATGAATAGACGCGGACATCGTTCTCGGATCCAACGAGCTCAATCGGAATCCCTGTGGCCTCCTGAATTCGCCCCCAGCGCAACGATCTGTGCAGGCGAAGCTCCGCACCAATACGTGTCGTCAACGTCTCGCCTGTAAACGTAACGCTTGGTAACCATCCGACCTGCCACTGATCCAGAAAGGCCCTGAAAAGCACAGATACATCAGGTCGTGAAATAAAGAGGGGCGCTACCCGATCCGTGTCGGGCACGAATCCATCGGGGAGGCGCAGATAGTCCGCTGACCTGAACGTCCCGCCAAAATCAAAAAACCCTTTCCCCTGAATCCAGAATAATGCCTGGCTCAGCCGGGCCGAACTCGAGAGTCGGAGATCGTGATGGAGCTCTAGGTGAGGCTGGTGAAAATCTTCCAGGTCTCGAGCGAAGGCGCTGAAATTGTATTTCCGATCGATCTCCGTTCCAAAATCGTCGACGATGGTCTGTTTGTTGGCTGCTTTCGGGATGCCCGAGTAGGCTAAGCCGTCTCTCTGCGGTCCTCCGTACGCCTGCAGGGTGACAGATGATCGTAGACCGTACCGCGTGACTCCGGCAAAAAAGCGCCAGAATTCTGTCCACGACCAGTCCCGATATCCATCCGAGAGCAAACGACTCAGTCTACCAAACACCACATATTTTCCCTGTACCAACCCGGAATTCGCTTCAAAAGAAATCCTCCGGGTATTAAAGGCACCTGCACCGATCTCGGTTTTAAAGTATCTGAATGGCCGATATGGAAATGCACGAATATTTACAGCCCCTCCGATGGCCGCTGGACCATAAAACGATGAACCGGCACCCCGCTGTACCTGGATGTCGTCGATCACTCCTTGAATATCGAAGAAATTGATCCAGAATACATTGAACTCTTCGGGGTCATTCTGAGGTATTCCATTGATTGAAATAGCCAGGCGGCGCTGGCCAAAACCTCTCATCCTGAGCGTTGAATAGCCAATTCCGTTTCCGTTTTCAGAGTAAAATGTTGTTGATGGCAAGCGAGCCAGTAGAACGGGCAAATCCTTCATTTCGGGTAACCGCTCCAGCTGCTCGGCCGACAGGTTGCTCACGGTTACGGGGTGAAGCTGGAGTTTCGTTCGATTCGAACTCACCACAACTCCTGTCTGTGGGATAGCCCGAGTACTGAGGAGAATTCTGATTCCGCGCTGATCATTCGAAGTCAGATCCAGCGATACGACCTGCGAAACGTACCCGACAAAAGAGACCGTCAGGTCGTAGCGTCGAGCTTGCACGTCGGAAAATCGGAATTCCCCGACTTCATTCGCGGACATCCCATAGCGCTGAAACCCGGAGGATTTGTATGAGAGAACCACAGAGGCGCCTTCTAACGCGCCTCCCGTTTCATCAACCACAACGCCTGAAACCAGACGTTGAGCATAACCCCACTGACTGAACCCGGTAAATCCAAGAAGTACGAGTACCAGGACGAGAATCATTCGTGATCGTTGCATCCGATTTCCAACGCGAATAAAATAAAAAAAGGGCACCCCTCAGAATCTGTGGATTACCCTTCGACACGACTCGGTTCTGCTGAACAATAAAAAGAGTCGCAGGCTGGCTGTTTTCCTTCGCCGGCATAATCCGGATCAGGTTCCAAGGGTATTCTCTCAGCCTGCCAATTTACAGGCACCCCCAACAGATGCTGGAACAGGATGTCAAATTGCTCTGATCGTATACTTGCAAATACTCTGTCTGTTCTCATGGAGACCGGACCTTGACTCTCGTCAGAGCGTAAGCGGGCTCACCAGAACTCGTTCTTTTCCCGTAATTGCCATTTTCAGAGGAATCATCATGGCAGCAATTCATATCCCACCCGGATGGCGTATTCCCGAATCGAGAGCCACTTCCGAATCCGCCTATCAGAATCGAAGAGCTTTTCTGAAAAAAATGGGCTTGGGGACGATCGCCGTTGCCTCTGCGGCGCACTTTCCGGGATGTGGACCTAAAGCAGCCCATACCACTCCGACCCTTCTTCCAGACGGGCCGCTGGATACGATCCCGAAATTGGCTCCGAGGGAGGGTTATCCGGCCATGCGAAGCCGGTCCTTTGACGTACCTGAAAGACCGATAACGACGTACGTTGCAGCGGCTTCGTATAACAATTTTTACGAATTCATTTTTGATGGTGATTTAAAAAACGTGTGGCCACTCACGGGAGCGTATGAACCGTTCCCAATGACGATTGCGGTCAAAGGTCTGGTTGAGAAACCGTTCACGCTCGACGTGGCCGACCTCATACGGGAGATGGATCTGGAAGAACGGCTGTACCGATTCCGATGCGTCGAAGCCTGGTCAATGACGATTCCCTGGACCGGCTTCCCGCTACGCAGATTAATCGAGAGGTGTAAACCGCTATCGTCGGCGACTCACGTTCGATTCGTGAGCGTAAATCGACCCAAGCAGATGCCCGGAATTACCAAGGGTCATTGGTACCCATGGCCCTACTACGAGGGCTTGCGCATGGCGGAGGCGACCAACAATCTGGCGTTTGTTGCTACCGGGATGTACGGAAATCCGCTACCGAAGCAGAACGGCTCGCCCCTTCGACTGGTGCTGCCGTGGAAGTATGGCTACAAAGGCCCGAAAGCCGTTGTCGAAATCGAGTTCGTCGACAGACAGCCACCTACCTTCTGGAACGACCTCCAAGTGAAGGAATACGGATTCCTGTCAAATGTCAATCCAAACATCCCTCATGTTAGATGGACCCAGGCCAAGGAGCGCTTCATCAGCGATGTGGATACCATTGAAGAGCGCCCGACGGCCCTTTTCAACGGGTATTCGACCTGGGTCGGTAGTCTCTATCCGGACGAACCAACAGAGTTTACCCGGATGGTTCGCTAGGGGGCGCTACCCGGTGGAGTCGGCGGAACTTGCCCGAACGGTTCGCTGAGGGACGCTTTCTTCAGGGATCGATTCCAGGCGAAGACGGCTACGAATGCCATCCACATAGCAATAAACGTCATCGCTGCATTGCTCAGGGCGATACGGCGCTGGGTGCCAATAATCGACGAGATGACCACCTCCTGCCCGCTCCCTTCGAGGACGCGTACGTGAAGGGTGTCTTTTTCGACGCGATGCGCGATAGAGTAGGGTAATGACAGCTTAGTGCGCTCGAGGATTCTGCCATCAGGGAGCTCGATTTTCAGGTCCAGCTCGGCGTGGGTAACATCTTTCCGATCGGATCGATCATACCGCGTTACCTCAGCTATCGCCGATACACCCTCGTTTGCCGTGCGGCCGAGATCCAGGGTTACTTTGATGAAATACCCGGAGAAAAAGAGTAAAAGGAGAGGTACGACCCAGGCACCCCGGGCTATCAGATGGCTTGGCGAAAGCGTGTTCAAATTGACCTACGACAAAAACAGATACGGTTTCCAGGTGTCGTCCAGTGACCCCACGAAGTCACGAATGTACATTACGTAGCTCGGACGAAATGGCTTTCTTGAAAGCTTCATCGCAGCCTCGGAAGGGGTGCGATTCCCTTTTCGGTTGTTGCACGGAATGCAGGCCGTCACCAGGTTTTCCCAGGTGTCTTTTCCGCCGCGAGATTTCGGTACCACGTGATCAACCGTGAGTTGGTTTTTGCTGTTACAATATTGACAGCGGTGACGGTCACGTCTGAGTACGTTCTTTCTCGTGATCATGATCTTCTTATACGGCACGCGGATGTACGCCTTCAGTCTAACGATGCTCGGCCACGGAATCTGCAAATTCGGTGATCGAACAAATCGACCGGATTCAGCCTCCACCAACTCCGCTTTCTGCAAGATTACGAGAACCGTAGCTCTCCGAACACTTGTGATCGTGAGAGCCCGATAGTCTTGGTTGAGCACGAGGACGTGACCGGTCATCGAACCAGCCTCCCCTCTTCAAACCGAGATGAGCGAGTTGCGTTTTGCGCCGAGATACGAGATGTGATAGAAACAAAGACGAATTGGAATACGGTACCTCCTAATGGATTCGCAAGAGCGGACTGTAGCTTGGTAAATTAGTGCGTCAATACTGCTCTTTGTAATGATGCTTCTTTATGGCGCTTCGTTCAATTTAGAGATTACAACTAAAACAATTATCGTCCATCGACAAAAGCCCTTCACTTCTGCTCTAGTGAGTAGTCTCTTCCTGTTGGACTTCAACGAGTTCGGTGCTCTTCAATGGCGTCAAGGTCGGCATCCATTCTTATGATCAACTCAATAACGCCATCCACAACGGACACGTAAAAATCCTGCGTGATGTATTCATAGTCATCGCCCGGTTGGTGATACCCTGCGTGGTCTTCGACGCCGAAATAGATAAACGGTATGCCTTGCGTGTGAAAGGGTCCATGGTCGGATGCCATGGTCCAATCGTCTGACCCCGTTCCCGGCTCGTCGTGTCCAAGCAGCAGCGTAAAATCGCGATCGGAATCAATACCCTGGACAAATTCTTCGAGATACGGATACTGCCGTATCCCGACCGCATAGAGCTCATGTGTCTCGCTCCGACTGATCATATCCAGGTTAATGTTCAGCGATATGGAGGATATTGGCAGGCACGGATCATCGAGGAACGCCCGAGCCCCTCTGAGACCTTTCTCCTCTGCATCAAAAGCGGCAATAATCAAAGTGTGTCGCGCCGGGTGCCGAGTGAAGTAAGAAGCAATCGCAACGAGTGCGGCGGCGCCTGACGCGTTGTCGTCCGCTCCGTTAAAAATTTCACCCCCTCGAATGCCTACGTGATCGTAATGAGCGGAAATCACGATGGCTTTCCCGGGCGAGTCAGACCCTTCGATTCGCCCAATCAGATTTACACCTTCCCGATCGTCGTCAAGCGGGAATGACTGTTCTATGGACTCTCCGCACGCCATGAGGCTAAGAGAGGCAAATCTTGTCTTCAAGTACTCCCTTGCTTTGGCCCCTCCTGCTGTTCCTGCATCTCGTCCCTCGTAATCATCGGACGAGAGTGTCTCGACGTCTTTTAGCAACGCCAGAGCGTCGAATCGCTCTTGGCTGAGACCGGGATGCGCGCTGAGCGCGATCATGGAGAGAAGTAGAAACCGTATGGTCATGAATCGATGGACAGATTGTGGAAATGCCGGTAACGGAGCGTCAACGAGTCGGTTTCCTTTAAAGCAGAAAAGGGATCGTGCAAAAGCACGACCCCTTTATCCCATCACAATGAGTTTATCCTTGTTACAGTCTATGCGATATTCGATTCAGCAAGTACGGCCTGAATCGTCTTACGAATGTTTTTCGATCGTTCAAATCGCACGCTTCGCTTTAAGAATTCGAGAGCCCAGTCACTATTCATATTAGCCAGCGTCACAACGGCCATCCTCCTGAGGTTTTCCTTGTCACCGTTTCGATAAATTCGCATGACGTCAAAAACCGCAGCTGCCACATCAAGATTATCTCCGTGACGAATGACGAGTCTCATGGCTGCCTGCTGCACTCCATCGTGTGAAGATTGCAATGCCTCAACGAGGTTCGTGCTAAACTGGGTCCAGTCGACTTTTGAATGCGCGCTGCGCGCAGAAGCTTGCAGTGCTTCGATTGCGTCGTTTTCACCCGGATTAGACTCGGTTCCGGCAACTGAGATACCGACGATGCCAATAGATAGAAATGCTACAACCAGTAGCGAGAATAAATTTTTCACAGCTTGACCCTCCCAAATACTTGCTATGACGATGAGATATTGTTGAGAGGCGCTCTACGGCAGCTGACTGCTGAGAGTTGCAAGATCCGCAGGAATTAATTCACCGGGTTCACTGGGGGACAGGGCCAACCAGCTAAGACTTGGATCCCTTGAGCCCGCGTGCCGACCGTTCTGCAAGTAGGTTGGCATCATAGGATCGAACCCGATTTGCTCGGGAGGCATACCGGCTCAAACCAATCTGAATCAGTCGTTCGACCAGTTCAGGGAATTCCACTCCGGTCGGTTTCCAGAGGTAAAATGACAGAGAACCCGGGATCGTGTTGATCTCATTGAAATAGACCCTACCCGAGTCTTCGTCCATCAGAAAATCAATTCGGGCAGCTCCCGCGCATCCAAGCAATTGAAAAATTTGGACGGCAAGAGAACGGACTCGTGTCGCCAGATCTTCAGACACCGGTGCTGGAATCAGTCTCTCTTGTGAGGCCATTCCGCCCTGGGCGTCCGGGTGTTTGGCGCCTATTCTCTGGGCACGTACACCTTGGTCACCTACTCCTTTGCCACCGACGTCGCCCGACATATACTTGTCTTCGTACGTGAGAATACCCCTCGTAACCGGTTCCTCCAGAACGCTCGCAACCGCATCATCTTCGTCGCCAAGCACACTACAGTTAAGCTCTCGCAGGTTCACGATTGCTTTTTCGATCATGACATCTTCGTCGTATCGAAAGGCTTCTTCGATCGCGTAGTCGAGTTTTTCGCGTGATTCCACGTGACTAATTCCGACCGAGGAGCCGAGTTTGACCGGCTTGACGACCAGAGGGAGACCCAGAGACGAAGTGAGTTGATCGAGCCAGATTTCTTCGCGATCCGCCCACTGCTTCTCACGCACATTTTGAGACGGTAAGACCGGAATTTCAAACGATTCGCAGTATTGTTTTGCACGAACCTTGTCCATCGCCAGTGACGAGGCCAACACTCCGCTTCCCGTATAGGGGACATCCAAGAGCTCACACAATCCCTGCATGCCCCCGTTTTCGCCCGAGCCTCCGTGCAATCCGAGAAACATCACATCTATGGTCCATTCTCTCGAAGTCCGGGAAAAAAATCCTCGATTCGCGTCCTCCCTGAGGTGGAGTCGCCTATTCATTCCTGGAATGATCTCGACTCGCGTCGCCTTTTTCAACAACGCGGAAACATCGGTATACGCTTCGATACTGAGTAACTCATCTCCCGTATACCACATTCCATCCTTCGCCAGGTAGATGGCAACCGGGGTATATCGCGATCGATCCATGGCTGAGGCGGCTTGAAGCGAGGTGATAATCGAAACCTCGTGTTCCGGCGAAAGTCCTCCGAATACGATTCCGATGGAGAGAGACGACATGCAAGGTCTGCTTGTATGAAAGTCGATAAAATACGGCGTCCAGATCTTTAGACCCGTACCGAAAGCAAAGGGTGCCTCTTGCTTAGCGGATTCAGTTCGCCGATCTTTCGCGCCGGGTTTCACATTATGCAAATCGCACTCATTTCAGACGTCCACTCGAACCTCCAGGCGCTTGAAGCCGTCATGGAGCGTATTGACGGGGTGTCCGTCGATACGATCTTTTGTCTCGGGGATGTGGTCGGTTACGGAGCGGATCCATCCGCGTGTCTCGAGATCGTCCGTGAACGGTGTTCGGGCATCGTTTTGGGAAACCACGACCTAGCCGTTTCGACCGGATTGCACGCATCCTACCTACCGAAAGATGGCCGGAAGGCCGCTCGACAAAATCGGAAAGCTCTGTCGGAGGGTGAGCTCGAGTTCCTTAAGTCGTTACCCTATTTTCTTGAGGAGGAGGCGTGTTCGCTGGTCCACGCGACACCACTAACCCCTGAGAGATGGATCAGGCTGAGCTCATTTCAGCTGTCCCAGGCGCAGTTTGATTGCTTTGAGACGGATGTATGCTTTATGGGTCATTCACACAAACCGAGTGTGATCTCCGATAAACTCGGTGTTCACCAGGTTCGCCACGGTCACCGTTACCTGATCAACATTGGGAGCGTCGGCCAGCCCAGAGACGGCGACCCTCGAGCATGCGTCGCGTTTTTTAATACCGAACGATGCGAGTATCGTCTTGAGCGGATCGAATATGATATCGAAAAGGCCGCAGAACGTATCAAAGAAGAAGGTCTACCGAAGCGCCTTGGAAAGCGACTGGCCATCGGCGTTTGAAAGGGGCGTTTAGAAGAGGCGTTTAGAAAGTTGGTCTAGAAATGATGTATCTCCACGACCCACTACACATCGTTTTCAACCAATTGACTTCGATTGTAGATGGCGAATGCCCTTCCGATCATGGGGCTTCCGATGAACGGTGTGTTCCGACTCTTTGAATGGATATGTGAGCGTTCAAAGGTCCATTGGGTGTCGGCATCAAAAACAGTCAGGTTCGCCTCGGCACCCACAAAGATTTCAGGCATCGCCAATTTGAGAACGCGTCGCGGTGCCGTGGTAATTTTTGCTATCGCTTCAGCGATGGATAGAATGCCGGGTTCGATGAGTTCTCTACCGATCAGACCCCAAGCCGTCTCCAGTCCAATGATTCCAAATGGTGCAGCCGTGAACTCAACCTCTTTTTCGAACGATGCATGCGGAGCATGGTCCGTACAAATTGCATCGATCGTCCCGTCTTTCAATCCCTCCTTTATGGCCTCCACGTCCTCAGTCGTTCGAAGAGGCGGATGCATCTTCAGGTGGGTATCGAAGGACCGAGTCTCCACTTCCTCATGTGTAAGTGAAAAATGGTGTGGACAAACTTCCGCAGTAACGGGAATCCCCTTCCGCTTTGCGTCGCGGACCAGTTCTACTGCACCGGTTGACGAGATGTGCGCCACGTGGACATGTCCGCCCGTAAAATCGGCGAGCAGAATGTCGCGAGCGATCATGACCTCTTCAGACAGCGATGGAATGCCGGCCAGACCCAGACGAGTAGAAACGGCTCCTTCATGCATCTGTCCATGCGGATTCAAAGAGAGTTCTTCCATGTGGTTGATGATCGGCGCATCCAGCATCTTGGCGTATTCGAGTGCATGACGCATGAGAGATGCATCCTGGACCGGCGACCCGTCGTCACTGAATGCGACTGCGCCTCCCGCTTTCAGGTCGGCCATTTCTGCCAACTGCTCACCCTCACGCTTTTGCGAAACGCAAGCGATCGGATGTACATCTACAGGTGTGTCATCACCCCTTTCCCGGACAAATTCTACGACATCGCGGGTATGTATGGGCGGATCGGTATTCGGCATGCAGGCTACGGCCGTAAAGCCGCCGAATGCAGCTGCCCTGCACCCAGATTCGATCGTCTCTTTGTGCTCGTGACCCGGCTCACGCAAATGAACATGCATATCCATCCATCCGATGGAAATCAATTTCCCCGTTGCATCCAGCTCATGGGTTCCGTTGGACGACAGACCCTCACCGATCTCGACTATTTGTCCATCCTTGATCAGAATGTCCCCGCGTTCGGACTGGTCTGCGCCGGGATAATAAATCGATCCCCCTTTGATAAGCAGGTCAGGCGTATGATAATCGTTCGGTGCCATCAGAGATTCTCCTTGATAAACTCTGTGACGGCTGTGAATAGATGGAGACGCGTTTTCCCTCCGCTGATGCCGTGATTTCGACCGGGATACATCATAAACGAGAATGGTTTGTTGGCAGCTTGCAACGCATCGATCATCTGTACCGAATTCTGGAAATGGACATTGTCGTCATAGTCTCCATGGATGATGAGCAGCTTTTGACGCTCTGACAAATTCTTCGCGTAATTGATGGGAGCGCCTTCGCCATATCCCGCCTTGTTCTTCTCTGGGGTGGACATGTATCGTTCGGTATAAATCGTGTCGTATAGGCGCCAATCGGTGACAGGAGCTACAGATACACCCACTTTGAATACATCCGGTCCCTCGCCCGTGAGCATCGACATCAACGTTATGTACCCGCCATAAGACCAGCCCCAGATCCCGATACGATCCCCGTCCACATACGGAAGAGAACCTAGGTGTTTTGCGGCTGCAATCTGATCTGCGGCTTCTACCTGACCCAAACGTTCATACGTCATGCTCTTGAATTTCTTTCCTCTGGCGCCCGTCCCCCGGTTGTCCACGCTCGCGATCAGAATATCTAATTCTTCAACCAGGTAGGCATGCCACAGATATCTGGAATCTCCCCAGGTGTCTCGAACCGTTTGCGATCCCGGTCCTCCGTAGACATACATCAACAGTGGATAAGATTTCTCCGAATCAAAATCGCTCGGCTTCATCAGGTATGCATTTAGACTGGTTCCGTCGGCGCTGGGTACGGTGAAGAATTGGGGCTCGGGCAGGTTGTATTCCGAAAGCTCTTTCTTTAGCGCCCGGTTGCCCTCCAACACCTTGATTTGCACACCGTTCGATCGGTGCAGTGTCCAAGATCGGGGTGACGTTGTATTCGAATAGGAGTCGATAAAGTGCGAAAAATCGGACGACAGGTTTACGGAGTGCGACCCGGCCTTATCAGTAACCCGAACCGGATGCGAAGTCGTAGCCCCTTCGTCTCCTGCCTCGGCTTCGATAGAAATACTGTAAAGCTGCCGCTCAAGCGGGTTGTTAATGGCCGCAGTAAAATAGGCCAGCTGATTTTCTTCGTCGATCCCGTGAAAAGCCGTTACATCCCACTCGCCGGCGGTAATTGCAGAAATTTGATTTCCGTTCAAGTCGTAGAGGTAGAGGTGATTGAAGCCACTCGTCTCACTCATCCACACGAAATGATTTCCGTCCTTCAAGAACGTGATCTTGGACTCGCCGACACTGATCCAACTGGACTCCTTTTCAGTCAGGATAATGGATGGGGTCGCTGACTCGGGGTCGCCCAATAAGAGATCTAAATTGTTCTGGTAACGGTTTAAACGAATCATCCATACCCATTGCTGTCCATCTGTTAAGGGGGTCCATCCCATTCGAGATATATACTCATACTGGTCGCCTCCCTCATGCCAGGTGTCCGTATCGATAAACTGCGACACACCCGTCCCGACGTCGATGATGCCGATCTGAATCTCGCTATTGGATTCACCGGCCTTGGGGTACCGAAAATGATCATAGTCAGGATACTGGCCACGAAGGTCCGTCATAGCGAAATCACGCGTTGCACTTTCGTCCAACTTGAAATAGGATATAAATCGTCCATCCGGACTCCATTGCCATCCATCGCGAAGACCGAATTCTTCCTCATAAACCCAGTCGAAAGTCCCGTTAATGATCGATCCGTCTGCACCGTCGGTGGTCAGCGCTTTTTCGGTCATGGATTCCAGGTCGACGACGAACAAATTCCTCTCGCGGACGAATGCGACCGAATTTCCATCCGGACTGAACTTGGCAAACATCTGAAATCCCTGGCTTCGATCGCTAAGAGGTGTAAGGTCGCCGGATTCGAATTCGTAGATGTAGTAGAATCCTTTCGTCGGAAGTCTCCAGACTCGCTCTGAATCGGTATAAATCAGAACTTTTGTATTGTCCGCTGAGAACGCATAGTTCTCGATGGCGATCAGACGATCAACGTCAATCCCGAATAGAATCGAACCGTCGATCAAAACGTGGCGCTCATCCGTCTCCAGATTGTAGGACAATAGATTCGTTCCACCATCCTCTTCATCAGATTCGGTATATCTGATAACCGGTCCTTCTGCGGCCCAACGACCACCCGCAAAGAACTTCCCGTCAAATTTTTGGGAATCATGGATATCGGTGAGCGTAAGTGAGCGCGGAACGTCGACTTGTCTGGCTGCGGACGTGTCCGCACCAAAAGCGAGAATGACCACGCAAAACCCTACACTCAACGGCGCCGTCATTTTATTGAATCTTGTTCTCATCGACTTGATCGGGGATCGCGGTGGTTCGCTAGAGCCTGGTTCCACATGACCTGTTTTCCCTTGGGGATCCAAGGTAAAGCCCCCACATTTATGATTTAAGCACTTGACATCCGATCATTAAAGAGTTCAAATACTCTCCACATCCGCTCATATTAGGCTGTGTAGCGAATCGCGCTCGACGCAAGTAACTTCAGGCCCTCCTCAACCATCCGGATGATTCACATTCGCGTCGTCAATTATGGGTCTGGATCCTCATCATTTGACTCCAACGAAGGCCCTCGTCGACCTGGCGAGCCTAACCCATAATCTTCGTGTTTTTCAGCGTCAAGCGCCAGGCATCAAATTGATCGGAGTCGTTAAGGCCGACGCGTATGGACACGGAAGCCTTGAAGTTTCGAGGGCACTTCTCTCCAACGGAGTCCGCAGCCTGGCCGTTGCGACCGTTGCAGAGGCGGTTGAGCTACGCCGGGCAGGGATTGCCGAAACGATCCTGGTTTTTGGCGCCCCTCGGAGAGACTCAATAGCAGCATGCGTCGAATATGACCTTGAGCCATTCATAACCGGACCCGAATCCGTGGACATCATACGGCCGTATTCCGGACTTCGGGTGCATCTATTGGTTGACACAGGCATGGCTCGACTCGGCATTCATCCGGATGAGGTGGAAGCGATCGTCCAAGCCATCGACCAGATGCCTGGTGTTCACTTGCAGGCTCTCAGCACCCACTTTGCGACTGCAGGCCAGCCAGGGTCTTCCTTTGCCCGCGAGCAATGGAGTAGATTCAAGGCCGTTTTGTCGAAACTCGGACCAAGTCCCGCCCCGGTCCATATGGCAAGCAGTAGCGCCGTGTTCACGATTCCCGAATCCATCGATCCGAACATCGTGGAATCAGCCAGAATTGGCATTGGGCTGTACGGTTTGCTTGAACCAATGCCTGGTGCCCCAGAGTCGATCTTCAAACCGGTTATGACGTTTCAATCCGAGGTGGCGCACGTGAAATGGGTGGAAGCGGGAGCACCGGTCTCTTACAACTCAGGATGGCGAGCTCCGGCCAGAACCCGAATCGCTACGGTTGCCGCGGGGTACGCCGATGGATATCCCAGGATTCTAACCACCCGATCGTCGGTCGGAATCAATGGTTCGCTTTATCCTGTCGTCGGAGCAATTTGCATGGATCTGTTCATGGTCGATCTAGGTTCAGAACCAGATAACAAGCCCGAGATCGTCCCGGGAGAGACGGTGATTCTCTTCGGTTCTGGAGGACCCAGTGCCCTTGATATTGCCAAACAGGCCGAGACCATTCCATATGAGTTAGTTTGCGGTGTCGGGTCTCGCGTCCTGCGGATCTACTCGTCCTGACTTCGGATCTTTTTTCGCCACCTGTAATTCGTCGGGAAAGTATTATATTCAGGCGATTCTCAGGCAGTTTGTCCACCGGATCTGTTGCCCCTAGAAGAATCCAAACCCCACACGGAAAGATAGCAAGGACACATATCATGGCGAGTACTTTCGATCCAGCAGAACTACACATCCTGGTCGTAGATGACGAAGAGGATATCGTAGAGGTCGTTGGACATTTCCTAAAACAGGAGAATTTCAACGTCCACAAGGCCTATTCTGGAACCGAGGCTCTTGAAAAAGCATCGCCAGAAATTGACTTAATCGTTCTCGACATCATGCTTCCGGAAATGGATGGATACGAGGTTTGCAGGCGACTTCGATCTCGGGTCGAAACCGAGATGATCCCCATCATTTTCCTTTCTGCCAAAAGTGAAGAAGATGATCAGATCAAAGGCCTTATGCTCGGCGCAGATGCTTATTTGACCAAACCCGTGTCACCACAGGTTATTGTCGCTCATGTAAAAGCCGTTCTTCGGCGATCTGGAATTGAAGAAAGTCGCACGTTAACGGTTAATAATCTGACCATCTATGAGGATGAATACCGGGCCTCGTTGGACGGTAAAGATCTCGGCCTCACACTCACTGAGTTCGAATTGGTCCGATATTTAGTTCGTCATCCCAGAAAGGCCTTTACTCGTCAGCAGCTTCTCGAGACCATTTGGAAGGATGCCATGATGGTTACCGAACGTACGGTCGATGCACACATTAAGAACCTTCGGGAGAAGCTCGGCTCATTTGCTCAGCATATTCAGACGGTACGAGGCGTTGGATACCGATTCGTAAAGGAAGAAGGTGCTTCGGAAGAGCGTGTCCAAGAGGAGAACGTCAACGACGAATAGGCTGAACGGGCTGCATTCCCGTTCGATTCCTCTCAATCCTGATTGATTCAAACCGACCGGCCCCCTCCCCGTGTCTTCTTCATTCCGATTAGCCCTGGACCGATTGTTCATGACGTTCTATCCAAGGCGTGCCTCGACGCAAGCCTGGATGAGTCTAACGTTGTTGTTCTTCGTGGGAATGGCTGTGGTGGCGGTGGCTCTTTATTTCACTTTCATTCTTCGGAATGAAATCCAGGTCGCCTTCCAACAAACCATGTCGGGACAGGTGTCTCGGACTGCGCAAACAGTGGCAGCGGCTGAAAACGAATACGACCGCCTGGAGACCATTCGCGATATTGCCCGATTTTCGAATCTTCGGGTCACGGTTATGGACGGCGATCGACTCCTGTTAGACATTTTTGATGATGAGCAGATTGAAAATGCCTCGCTCGAAACGCGAGAAGAAATGGAGCTATCGATCCCTGGAGAAACCAAGTTTGCAGAGCGCGATGAAAATGGGCTTCACATGTATTACGCGGCAACGAAGCTCGAGAACTCTGGACTGATTGTTCGGATTGGTCAATCTGAACCACCCTTGTTTGCGCTGATTCAGAGGATGCAGGTCACGCTGGGTGTAGCCATGATCATGGCCCTCCTCTTGGCCGTTTTAGGAAGCTGGATAGCTGCTAAGCAGGTCACGGAGCCGCTAAAAGCGATTAGTAGAAGTGCCCGCTCCATCAGCGCCGGAGACCTCCAGGAAATAATCGAAGTTGACTCACGGGCTGCTGAATTTCAGGATCTCGCCGAAAGCCTGAACCACATGTCGACTGCCTTCCGCGAGAAGATCGAAGAACTCGAGCGATTGGCACATCTACAGAATGAGTTCATAGGAAATGTCTCGCACGAGGTTCGAAACCCAATCTTTTCTGTAGGCGGATATCTGGAGGCGCTGTCGGCCGGCAATTTGACGGCGGATCAGAGAAGATTTTATGCGGAGAAGGGACTTTTGAATCTGGAACGGCTGAATAACTTGTTCACCGACCTGATCGAAATTGCTCGACTCGAATTCAGAGAGGATCTCATCAAACCGAGTGTATTCGATCTAAAGGAATTGGCCGGAGACATTTACGAGTTTGAAATAGGAAAGGCAGACGAAAAAGGATTGGACCTCGTATTTGAAAGTCCATCACTAGAAGTCGTCGGAGACCGGGCCAGGATTCGACAAGTCATTATCAATCTCATTGAAAACGCGATCGCGTATTCCGATCAGGGCTCGGTACGCTTTACCTATCGACGACATCTGGACAAAGTGCGAATCGAAGTCAGCGACACGGGACGAGGAATTCCGAAGGAGCATCTGGAAAAAATCTTTCAGCGGTTTCACCGGGTAGACCCGGATCGATCCAGGAAGAGCGGCGGCACTGGACTTGGACTCAGTATTGTGAAACAGATTCTGCATGCCCACGGCGAAAATATTCAAGTAGAGAGCACTCCGGGAAGCGGAACACGCTTTTGGTTTGAACTCCCACATGCGGAGGAACCGTTCACAGAAAGTCATACGTAGTTCTTCTTATATGCCCTCTATGGTCCCAATAGGCCATATTTTTCGGAAAATCAGGTCTCAGCCTGGTTCATTTTTTCGGGAAGATTCATCCCGTCGTGTCTTAAATCCGCAAACAATTTCGTATCTATAACGTAGATGATGTGACTCCAGAAAATGCCCACAACCCGTTTCTCGGATGGTTTTCCTGATTTCTGATCGTAATTTCTGATCGTTATTGAGGGGACTGTTCACGAAATCACTCTATATTCCCGTTTTTGAGGTCCGATCCTTGTGGGCTCATGAGCGACTCAGGAAGTCTTACGGATTATGGCCAGAACGACGAAAACGAAAGAATCTCAAGCCGATCGCGTGTCAGAATCCGTGTCAGATTCCTTTTCGTCCGGTAATGGTACGCTAGATTCGAGCGATCTGGACCTTTCTTCTATCCTGGAGTCCGATCTGGAGATTCACGCTGTCGGCCCTGCTGATTTCGAGACGGATACGCTGCTGCATGTGTACAGAACCATGCTGACATCGCGCCGCCTCGATGAAAAAATGCTCACCTTGCTGAAGCAGGGGAAAGGATTCTTCCATATCGGATGCGCTGGGCATGAAGCGACTCAAGCGGCCACGGGACTCCTTCTTAAACCGGGTCACGATTGGTTCAATCTCTACTATAGAGACCTAACCAATTATCTGATGCTCGACGGCACACCTGAAGAGGTAATGCTCCTCCACTATTCAAAGGCAAGCGACCCGAATAGTGGTGGCCGGCAAATGTCAGAGCATTACAGCAGTCCCGAACGATTCATTCTTCCCCTTTCGTCTTCGGTTGGTTCACAGTTTTTACCGACGGTCGGGTGTGGGTTGGCGCTGCAGTACCAGGAGACGGATGCGCTGGCATTTTGCTCGTGCGGTGATGGAGCCACCTCGCAGGGGGATTTCCATGAGGCTCTAAACTGGTCAGCACGCTCTGATCTGCCCGTGTTCTTTCTGGTCCAGGATAACAAGTATGCCATTTCGGTCCCAGTTGAAGATCAGACCGCAGGGGGCACAGCATTTAAATTAGCCCGTGGATATGAAGGGCTCAGTCGAATCGTTGCAGACGGCACGGATTTCTTTGAGATGTACGCCGTTGCTAAGGCGACCATTGAACACATTCGAAGCGGCAACGGACCCGTCTGTGTTGTCGCAAACGTAGTGCGGCTTCTCCCTCATTCATCGTCAGACGATCACGCTAAATATCGCACCCCCGACGAGCTCAAAGAGGATCGGGACCAGGATCCCATTGTGCGCTTAGAGGATACGCTTCGGGACGCGAATATTCTGACGGATGAACTTATTGAAGAGATGCGTGCTGAAGTCACCTCGACCGTGGAAGCGGCGTCAACGTGGGCCGATGCCCAGGCCGACCCTGAGCCGGAATCCGCCACACGACATGTCTACTTCGAAGGAAAATTGGATCTAGCGTACGAAAGTTCCGAACCATCGGGCGAAACCATTGTGCTTGTTGATGCCATCAATCATGCGCTGCATGAAGAGATGGAGCGAAATGACAAAATGGTGATCTACGGAGAAGATGTAGCGGGAGACAAAGGTGGCGTATTTACTGCAACTAGAGACCTTACGGATCGATTTGGTGCGGATCGCTGCTTTAACTCCCCGCTTGCAGAGGCGTCGATCGTCGGAACGGCGGTTGGCCTGGCCGCAGCCGGTTATAAACCGGTTGTCGAAATTCAATTCGCCGATTATATCTGGCCGGCGATGCAGATGCTCCGAAATCAGGTGGCGTCTTTCAGGTATCGTTCAGACGGTGCGTGGGGATGCCCGATGGTTATTCGCGTGCCGACGGGTGGATACATTCACGGAGGGCCTTGCCATTCCCAGAATATCGAAGGTCTCTTCGCGCACTGGCCGGGACTTTTGGTTGCATTCCCGTCAAATGCCGCTGACGCGAAGGGCCTCCTGAAAACGGCAATTCGAATGGAAGATCCTATTATCTTCCTTGAGCATAAAGGACTCTATCGCTCGGCTGCGGCGCGGTCTCCGGAGCCGGATTCCGATTACCTCCTCCCATTTGGAAAAGCGAACGTCGTCAAAACGGGCACGGATGTTACCATCGTCACGTACGGGATGATGGTGCACAAATCGGTGGCCGCCGCCCGGCAACTCGAAAGCGAGGGCATCTCGGTCGAAATCATCGACCTTAGAACGATCCTGCCTATGGATAGCGAAACAATCTTTGCATCTGTTGAAAAGACGAACCGGGCACTTATCGTTTACGAGGATCACGAATTCGGTGGATTCGGAGCAGAGATATCTGCACAGCTGGCGGATAAAATGTTCGGGTCGCTGGACGCACCCATTCGCCGTGTAGCCGGAAAATTTGCATATATTGGATTCGCTGATCCGATCGAACGCGCCCTTCTACCTCAGGACGAAGACATTCTGAACGCCGTACGCTCTCTGGCAGCGTATTGACAGATCCAGATCGTCAGGTGTAGCGATTTCAGCGCGGCGATGATGACTTAGACCGAGTCGAGCACCCCTTTCAAATCGTTGATAAGGTCATCGACGTCCTCGATCCCTACCGAGACCCGAATCAAACTGTCATGGAGTCCGGCGGCCCGTCGCTCGTCTGCTGGTATCGAAGCGTGAGTCATGGTCGCCGGATGATTGATTAGACTTTCTACGCCCCCCAGGCTTTCGGCAAGCGTGAACAATTCAGTTCCGGACAAAACTTTCATCGCCGTCTCGATTCGCTCGTCGACGAGCAAGAAGGATAGCATCCCTCCAAACGCATCCATTTGTTCCTTGGCAGTTTCATGACCCGGATTGGACGGGAGGCCCGGGTAATAAACCGTTCCCACCTTGGCGTGCGACTCCAGAAATGTCGCAATTTCGGAGGCGTTCTCGGAGTGGCGCTGCATGCGTACGTGGAGCGTCTTCGTCCCACGAAGCGTCAGAAAACAATCCATTGGACCGGGTACGGCGCCGGCGCTTTTTACCAGGAATCGTAGCCGCTCGGCCCAGTCATCGTTGCTCGTACAAACAGCCCCTCCGATCACGTCGGAGTGGCCACCAATGTACTTCGTGGTCGAGTGGAGAACCATGTCGACTCCGTGCTCCAGGGGACGTTGCAAGATTGGAGTAGCGTATGTGTTATCGACTACGGATACGGCCCCGCTTTCACGAGCAAGTATCGCGAGAGCCTTGATATCAACGATTTTACACAGCGGATTGGTGGGTGTCTCAATCCAAATGAGCTTGGTGGATACCTTTAAATTCTTTCTCACCGTGTCCAAAGAGGACATGTCAATGAAATCAGACTCGATTCCGAATGGACCAAAGACCTGACGAATTAGACGATAGGTCCCCCCGTAGAGGTCGTTTGACGCCAATATGTGATCGCCGGGTTTGAGACACTTGATAATGGCATCGGTAGCCGCCACTCCGGAAGAAAAGCAGATGCCATGTTTAGCACCCTCCAACCCCGCCAGGTTGGCCTCCAGTGCCGAGCGTGTAGGATTCGTGACCCGTCCGTATTCGTACCCCTTGTTCACACCCGGTGCTTCCTGTACATACGTGGACGTTTGATACACCGGAGTCATTATCGCCCCGGTCGCCGGATCCGGTTGCTGACCGGCGTGGACTGCCAGCGTACCCAGTCCCAATTTTATTTCAGAAGCCATAGCCATTCTCCCCCGGAGCGTTACGTTGTGATTTACACAGAAATTCGAGGCATCCGAATCCAGACGAACCGCTGCCCGACTCAGAAACAAGTCCGGACCTCCCTGGGAAGCCCGGACTTATGAGATTCGGTCGACGGTACGCTAAGAAAGGTGTGGGCGCTCCTAGCCATCCGACGTATCATCGAAACCCGCACATGCGGAAACCGCTTCTGCGAGGTCAGTATGATCCGTCTGAACGTATGACTGAAAGAGTGCCATACAGACGTCCGTTGGATCGTCTCCGGAAGCTTCAAAGAGCGTCTTGGCCCTCTCAAGAGGGCTTACGGCCTTAGCGAACAGATCTCTTCGCTCGTCGGCTAGTGCGTTGATCTCGGTATCCGCTTCAGAGATTTCGTCGGACGACATCGAGTCACGATTCGCTCTCAGCTGATCGTCCAGTTCCGTGATTTGCTCATTCACAGCAACAGCCTGATTGATGTAAGCCGCACCCAGATTATAGTGTGCGTTTCCGTACTCCGGATCGATGCCTAATGCGGCAATCAGTTGTACGATCGCCTCGTCATACCGCTCTACTTGAACGAGAAGTGATCCGTAGTTGTACCTAAACAATTTGTTATCGGGGTCGCGCTCCACGGCGCTCCCGTACATCTCCATGGCACGATCAATTTGGCCAGCCAACTGAAATGCATTCAGGAGCTCGGTTTGAAGATCGACATCGTCAGGATAAAAGGAACTGGCCTGTTCAAGCAGATCTATTGAATCGCCAAAGCGATCATTTGCCTGGTAGAGACTCGCCAGGAATCGATAGGTGTCCACGTCCGTGTCTCCTTTTTCGAGTGCCATCTCGAACGGTCCGATGGCCTCATTGGAGCGATTCGCGTTCATGAGTGAATAGGCCTGATTGACGTACGCACTCGCCGAGTCCGGTTGTATCGCCGAAGCCGTCTGGAAATAGGTAACAGACGAGTTGTACTCGCTTTCCTGATTCTTGCCGCGATTGAATGCCTGAGTTCCTCGCTGAAACTCGTTCTGATAAGCAAATCGAAGAGCCAACGTGACTTCGTCCGCCAAAGTCGGGTCCAATTCAACCGTGCGCTCATACGCGTCAAGCATTTCCATGATCAGATTGGTATGCTCCGTTACATCGGGCGTAGCCAAGGCTTTCTCAGAAAGAACACGGCCTTTCAGCTGGTACGCTTCGACGTTGTTGGGATCGTTCGAAAGAGCTATACCTAGATTTTCCAGGGCACGATCGTAATTCTTGTTTCTGAGATTCAACTTAGCTCCTTCCACATTCGGATCGCTGGAACATCCGTCCGCCGCGACTAGGAAGATGAAGGAGAACAGAAGAGCTATGATGGGAAGTCGCTTCATGATATTATCCGATGATCTTGTACTGTCGTCGAGTCGGGCACCTGAATCGATGGCGGGATTCCAGGTTCAGGTTACTTTGCTGCAATACTTCTTACCGTAATGTCTTACAGAAATCTCATACGGCGAATGGATGAAAACGGTCCATCCGCGTATAAAATATTGGAGTGATGAAATTAATATTACGATTGAGTTCATACAACCGTTAATAAAGAGTTCTTAGTCTATCCACGTGAACCAGACGAAAGACCCCTCGAGACCGTCAATGTTGTTGGGAGAGCATAATAAGCCATATAACCAGGCCGTACGAGTATTTCTGAATGGGCTGTTTGATTACGCGGGCCTGTTTCCGCCGGCTTCTCTATCGCTCGAAGATGCCATGAGCAAATACGCGCAGTATCGCCTTCAGCCCGATTCGTGGATGATTGGACCCTTCGTTTGTCACGTCTCCTCACTCAGTGACCTGGATGCGTTCGGCGATCTTTTTACCGTTTCGCCCCCGTTTCGGTTCAGTATTCTCACCCGGACGACCGAAGATTCCTCAAGTATGCGGCGGCGGCTGCAGGAAGACCTGGCGGAAATGAAACGATTTATCGAACGACATTCGGGAAGAGTTTCTACAGAAATGATCGAAATGTGGGTTCCCCGGGACGCTAGCGAAGGTCCACGAAACGCGGAAGCCATGCTGTCTGAATTGCGCAGCCTCCAGAGGGAAAGCCCAGTCATTCTTGATTCGATTTTTTTGGAAGTATCGAGAGATGAGAACTTCGCTTTTCATCTCGAAAATGTGGCGTTGGCGATTGAATCGTCCGGGGAATCCGCTCCACGCTTCGGTCTCAAGCTCCGATGTGGAGGAATGGATGCATGCGCTTTTCCAACACCTGAGCACATCGCGGAATTTCTGAAAATTGCGACGCGCCATCATGTGAGGTTCAAAGCAACCGCCGGCCTGCACCACCCGGTCCGGCACGTGGACGAGAATACAGGCTTCATGATGCACGGATTCCTGAACGTGTTTTTCGCCGCCGCGCTCGACGCGGTTCATAATGTTGATACGAACACGCTTGTCCGGATTCTGAACGAGATGGATGCAGATGCCTTTGTTTTTTCCGACGAAGAAATTCGATGGCGCGATATGGCCGTCTCCACAAATGCCCTTGAACAGATACGTGAGCGGCTTGCCGTATCAATCGGTAGTTGCAGTTTCGATGATCCGAGACAAGATCTGGTCTCGCTCGAGTGGCTGACTCCGGAGAGTGTCGTCACCCACGAAAACACGCCTGACAACCGCCTTAACTAACGGAAACTTTATGAGCCCAGTTCGCTCCTTCATTGATGTGCCTGTCGACCACGACTTCCCCATTCAGAACCTCCCTTATGGTGTTTTTGAGACGAAGAGTGGAAACAGGCCGTGCGTGGCCATTGGTGATTTTATCCTCGATTTGGCTACGCTTGAATCTGAGGGCCTCCTTCAGACCGAGCAAAAATTCTTCAGCGGAGATACACTCAATGCGTTCATGGAGGGTGGGCCTACGGCTTGGAAGGCCGTAAGAAGTCGACTTCAGGAGTTACTCTCATCAGAATCTGATGAACTCCGAGATGATGGCGATCTCAAATCCCGAACGCTCCACGACATGCCCTCGGTTCGCATGGTCTTGCCCGCATCCATCGGTGACTACACCGATTTTTATTCATCCCGCGAACATGCTACGAACGTGGGTACCATGTTTCGAGGTGCGGACAACGCCCTGATGGAGAACTGGCTCCACCTTCCTGTCGGCTATCACGGTAGAGCTAGTTCCATAATCGTTTCAGGTACGGACGTCCACCGACCGAAGGGTCAACTGAAACCGGAAAATGAACCACCTGTGCATGCTCCTTCTAAGTTGTTGGATTTTGAGTTGGAAATGGGATTCTTCGTGGGTCCCGGCAACCAGCTCGGGTATCCGATAGACATCCAGGATGCTGAGGATCACATTTTTGGATTCGTCCTCGTCAACGACTGGAGTGCACGCGACATTCAGAAATGGGAATATGTGCCGCTCGGACCGTTCCTTGGGAAGAGCTTCGCAACGACGATCTCTCCATGGATCGTCACGCTCGACGCTCTGGAACCCTTCCGATGTGCAGGACCGCCCCAGGACCCCGCCCCGCTTCCCTATCTGAATGGGTCCGAAAATGGAGCTTTCGATATCGTTCTGGAGGTCGGAATTCAGACGCCATCCATGTCAGAGCCATCCATTGTCTGCCAGTCAAATTTCAAATATCTCTACTGGTCAGCCGCACAGCAGCTTGCTCATCATACGGTCAATGGCTGCAATACGCGGCCGGGAGATTTAATGGCATCCGGAACGATCAGCGGCTCCACTCCGGACAGCTATGGCTCGATGCTTGAACTTTCCTGGCGAGGCAGTAAACCGCTCTCTCTTTCTAATGGAGAGGAGCGAAAATTCATTCAGGACGAGGATCAGGTCATCATATCTGGATACGCCCAGGGCCCGGATTACCGGATTGGTTTTGGTGAAGCAGCGGGGACATTGCGTCCGGCTCGCTAAACTGACATGCGGTCAGGTAGCTCAGGCCGAAATGGCACATCGGGTGGATCAGGTGCCGTCAATATTTCAGATTCTGGAATGGCGTAGCCGCTTGTGCGGCAATTTCTTCGGCAGTCTGTGCTGAAATGGCATGATGCACTTGTCGAAATGGCAGTTTTCGGCGATTGGCATCTCCCTTGCTACTTAATGGATTGAAGAATTTTACAACTCGGCTCCTCGACTGAGGACCCATTTATTTGAAATAATATTGATCAATGGAGGTAATACCAATGACCAAACTAGTTCGTTTTTCAGCGCGAGCTGACCTAAACAGGCTGCAGCACGAGTTCGACCGCGTATTTGGGAATTTCTTCCCTGCATTCGGATTTTCCAATGATTCGGAACCGTCCGCCTCATGGGCTCCTAGAATTGATGTCGTCGAGACAGACGACGCATTCCTTTTTGAGTTCGATGTACCGGGCGTATCGAAGGAAGACATTCACGTCAATCTGCAGGACGGAATACTGACCATCAGCGGAGAACGAAAAACACGTGAGCTTGAGGAAACGGAAGACGTTGTCCGTGTAGAGCGAGTCAAGGGACATTTCTACCGCTCCTTCTCCGTGCCTTCAGCTATCGACGAAAAGAAGATCGAAGCCAACTACGAGAACGGTGTGCTCTCGCTTCGCCTGCCAAAAGCCGAGGAGAGCAAACCTCGCAAAATCAAGATTTCCTGATCCTTCCAGATCGAGAGATCGAACCAGGGGGTCCGGCCGTTGATTTGGCCGGACCCTTTTTATTTGGGGTCAAGTCGATAGATCAATTAGCGAGGAGAATTTGCTAAGTCAATTTGCTAAGTCAGAGCATCGGGGTCCACCACGGGGAGAGTCAGTCTCATGCTTGTACCCACTCCCGGCGTGCTTTCTGCTTCAAGTGACCCGCCGTGTAATTCAGCGATGGCTCTGCTAATGGCAAGCCCAAGTCCCGTTCCGTGCTCGTCGCGAGTTCTAGAGGCTTCACCTCGGTAGTACCGATCGAAAATGTACGAAAGTGATTCGGCATCCATGCCCTCTCCCGAATCGCTCACTTCAATGATTAACTGATTGTCTTCGTATCGGGCGAGAAGGGATATTCGTCCACCAGCGTCCGTGTGCCGCTTCGCGTTGGAGAGCAGATTGTCGAGAAGACGCTTCAATCGGACACCATCTGCCTGCACGACAGGTAACGTCGACGGGATGTCGGTAACGAGAACGATTGCCTTGTTAGAAAGCTGTCCGACATGGCTGCGAGCTACTTCGTGTAGAAGTTCGGCGATCAGTACAGGTTCGCTCCGCAGCTGGGGAGACGGGTTTTCAAGTTGACTCAGCTCGAAGAGATCGTCGACCATTTTGTTCAGGTACGCGGCCTGCCTCTGGGCCGCGTTGAGTGCGTTTTGAGACTCGTCCGTCCTATTCTCACCGTGAAATCGGAGTGCCTCCTCAATGTGTCCTCTTAGCGCAGCCAAAGGTGTCCTTAGATCGTGACCGACATTGGCTACCAGTTCTCGCCGCATTCGATCAGTCGTCTGAAGCGCTTCCACACTCTCTGCTACCTGGGCTGCCATTTGATTGATGGTTGCGCCCAATTGTGCAATTTCGTCGGAGCCCTTGATCTGAACCCTTGCCTCGTAATTTCCAGAACCAATTTCGAACACACGCGCCGTCATTCTCTTCAAGGGCCGAACCATCCACCAACTAAACACTGCAGCGAGTGCAACAGCAAGTAGAATCGATACCAGGATCACTGTGAACAACGCCGTTTGAAACGCCTCTCGCGTCGGAGCGAGTTCTCGGGAAATGCTCCGCTCGATGGGCTGAATTATGTAACCGCCAATTAACAGGCCTGACGCATCATAGAGTGGAGACACCGCAAAACCCCCTTTCACCAGTTCAGACTTACGGTCAATCGAAATCTCACCGGATCCGATAGACCTCGCGTACGTGGGTGGAAGAACAGGTACCATTGATGAATCAGCTACATCACCACTAAAAGCCTCAGAGATCGGATAAATCGTATGTAGGACGACCCCGGACGTATCGGCAACAATGATCGGATCGGGGAATCGAAGGGACAAATTGGAGAGCAGAGTCGGGGCCAGATCCTTAAGTCCTTCGCTTGAAAACGGCCCGGCCCGTTCAATTTCTTCCGCGAGCGCATCGATTCTGACGCGTAAACTGTTCTCAGCCAGATCGGCGCTTCGATCGGAAGCCAGATAGGCGGACAGGCCGATTGCCAGCAAGCCCGTGGCCAGTTGCACGATCACAAGAGCCGCCGAGACTCGCCAGAAGATCAAGTGTCGACGGCGGAATCGATCTTGCACCATTAGTCATCCGGTTCAGATTGAAACTTGTATCCTACCCCCCAGACGGTTCGAATGTACCTGGGATTCCCTGGATCCTCTTCGATCTTAGCCCGAAGTCGCTGGACATGGGAATCGACGGTTCTGTCGTATCCCTCATACTGGATATCCCATATCTTGTCCAGGAGCTGGAGACGGGTGAATGGTCTGTCGAGATTACGGGCAAGATAATGGAGTAAATCGAACTCCAGCACAGTCAGTCGAGCGTCCTTCTCACCGACCAGGACTTTACGTTTGACCGGATCAATCAAAAGATGATCGATTAATATTGGGTCCTCGGAGATCTCACCGTGTTCCATCTGTTCATGGGTGATTCGAATGCGACGGAGCGCTGACCGAACCCGCGCGACCAACTCACCCAGGCTGAACGGTTTTGTAACGTAATCATCTGCGCCCACTTCGAGGCCGACAACCCGATCTATTTCTTCTGATTTTGCCGTCAGCATAATGATATACAGAAGTGGGTATTGGGCCCGAAGTTGCCGACAGACCTCGAGCCCGTCGATTTCTGGAATCATGATGTCCAACAACACCAGATCAGGCAGGCGATTTGCAATGTGAGTCAGAGCTTCAGGGCCTGTTTCGGCTACGTCAACCGAGTATCCCGAATCTTCGAGACGCTGCGTGACCAGGCCCCGCAATTCGGCGTCATCTTCAACGAGTAAAATTTTCGGGAGGGACACAGTTCGGTTCGAGTAAAATGGCCGCTGATTCGCAAATAAATTCAATATACGTGCCGAAAATCCAACAATATGGCAGTCGATAGATAGATGTGGAACCGTCACAGATTTGTGACATCTTGCGGAGCTGTTTGAGGTATTATGTAGGCGATGAAAGCATGTAGAAAATATGTTATCGGTGTCCTGCTGGTCCTGTTAGGGTTCGTGGGCGGGATTCCGGGTGGGTTTTTAGGCGCGAAGGATGTTTCGGCACAAGACAACCGGCGTCTTTTGAGAACTTGGATGCAGGGTCAGCGATCTGCCGTCGAGAAGATTGGTTCGCTCCGCGTAGTCGAATCTGTAGAACAGGTCATGGACAGTGGGTTTGGTAAACAGGAACTTCGGTTTGAAGCCGTGCGTGAACTGGGTCCTGATGCGCAGTCGCCGGGTCGAACGATTTCTCGGATTCGATTTAACGGCCGAGAAGTACCCGTTGATCGAGGAGAAAGAGTCCGTCGTCGCTTTCGCTCGATGCTTCGACCGGAAATGGCTCGACTCCTGGACGCGTATCGATTTCCTGTGCGGGAGATTGCTCGCATGGTGCCGTCGAGATCCATCACACAGGAAGCGCTCGATGGAACTCCGATGTGGCGTGTCGACTCGGTCCCGAGAAATCAGGGCGGACCGATCGAACGGCTGACCGCATGGTTCGATCAAGACGATTTCCGGCTTCAAGCTTCGCAAACCGTGCTTTCTTTACCGCGCGGCAATTCGCTCCGAATTCGGACGGCATATGATCGGTTCGACGGAATCGATCTACCGGTTCACCGCCAGGTTGAAGGCTCGACACCTGTTCGAAGACGGATGAGGCTCTTTACCATGTTGTTTGAACAGCGTGTCGAGTACTCCGACTACGAGATCACTCGTAAAGATTGATAGGCCCGGAACCTTACCCAGGCGGCAACGCTAAAGCCGCCCGTGACTCAGTTCGCTTCATATCATCAATTTCTGGACCAATTGAGGCGTGCCCTCGTCGATCCACCCGGCCAGAGAGCTCAGTTTGAAATGGCTCCGGAATACCGAAAAAGCTTTGATCTGGCGTCAGTCGATGGAAAGCCAACACGTGAAGCAGCAGTCATGGCGCTCTTCTATCCGGATCGGGATGACCCCGGTCAACCGAAGCTGCTTCTCACACTTCGGCCCAAGGGAATGACGACACACGCCGGACAAGTCGCTTTCCCTGGTGGAGGAAGAGAACGACAAGAAGAGTTTTCGGATACCGCCCTCCGGGAAACAGAGGAGGAAGTCTCGATTCCCCGGTCCGAAATACGTCTCCTTGGTAAGCTTACACCGCTCTACATTCCTCCGTCTAATTTTTACGTCGAACCGTTTGTGGGTGCACTCCCACATTATCCCATCATGGCGAAAACATCAGCGGAGGTTGCCTCAGTCTTCGGTGTTTTAGTTGAAGAGTTGAAAAATCCGGAGATTCGCGCGACCACAGAGAAAATTATTCGGGGAAATGTCGTTACCGTACCCTGCTATGAAATCAACAACGAGTTGGTCTGGGGTGCCACGGCGATGATACTGGCCGAACTTGTAGCTGTCCTCGATCGATTTTAGCCATATGCCTACTTCTGAATGCGAGATGCTGAATGCCAGATGCCGAATTGGGATAGAAGGGGGTTAAATACCCAGTTGTCGAACGGCATCCATGACATTGGCCTCCGCATGCTCGCGACTCTGCGCTTCAGAGTAAATCCGTAGTACCGGTTCGGTCCCGGACGGGCGAACAAGAAGCCACCCCTCTTGCATTCGGTGCTTGAAGCCGTCAAGCGTCTCAAGGCTTGTGACCTTCGATCCGTTGATCTCCGAAAGACCTCCTGAGTCAGCAAGGATTTTCAGTGCGCTCTCCTTGGCTTCGACGCTGGTGTGCTTATCCAGCCGGAAATACTCGTGAGGACCATATTCAGCCTGCAGTGCGTCGACCAACTCTGAGAGTTTGCGGTTTCGATACGCCATCATCTCCAGCACCAGCGCCCCGATGTAGATGCCGTCTCTTTCGGGAATATGTCCGGTGACCGCTATGCCCCCTGATTCCTCTCCGCCGACGAGGACATTCCCGTCGAGAAAATACCCTCCGATATACTTGAAGCCGATCGGTGTCGTGAGCACGTTCAGTCCAAGCGATTCACCCATGACGTCGAGCATGTCTGTCGTCGAAAATGTCTTGACGATATCTCCAACCAGCCCCCGATCCTCGTGAAGATATTGGACAAGAAGGGCCAGCAGTTTATGTGAGTCAACAAATCGCCCGTTCTCATCGCACATTCCGATTCGGTCTGCATCTCCGTCGTTGGCAATCCCGGCCGAACACGCTTCAGATGTAACTCTTGCGGAAAGATCAGTCAGATTCATTTCTATCGGTTCAGGTGGGGTGCCCCCGAAAAATGGATCTAGCGTCGAGTGAATCTCAACGACGAAATCCGCTCCCAGCAACTCCGTAAAGATCCCCCGTCCTGCTCCATACATGGCATCGTGGACAATCCGTAAGCTCGACTCACGAATGAGATCCAGATTTAGTCGCTCCCTGAGATGATTGACATAGTCGCTTCGGACCGCGCGATGTTCGACCATTCCTTGTTCGACGTAGGACTCGAAAGTTGATACGTGAGAGCTATCGTATGTCGGTGGAGGTATTCTTTGTTCAATGTCCTCAATCATTTCTGGGAGCGCGGATCCTCCAAAGTAGCCCTTAATCTTGAAACCGTTGTATTCCGCTCGATTATGACTGGCGGTAATTACGACTCCGGCGCTACACCCATATTCTTTTGTGGCCCAACTAATTGCAGGTGTTGGAGTAACGTTATCCGCGAAATAAGAACGAATCCCCTCGCTGGCCATGAGGCACGCAGTCGTGCGAGCCGCCGCCTCCCCAAGCGATCGAGGATCGTGCCCGATAACAACGAAAGACTCCGGTCCGTAGGTCTCTTTCACCCACGAAGCAGTCGCAGCGGCCACTCGAGCCACATTTGTCAGAGAGTAGTCCTCGCCAACCACAGCCCTCCAACCGTCGGTACCAAAACGAATGTCGTTATTGGAACGAGGCATTTCTTAGTCGGATGTGGAGGCAGGTCGCAGATCGATGAGTACCTGAGCATTAGCCCGTGCGGCTTCGGTAATCTGATCGCCGCTGATCAGAGACGCAATCTCATCCGTTCTCTCCGCAGTGTCGAGACAGCGAATGGATGTCGAGGTCCGATCGTTATCAACAGATTTCTCCACCTTATAGTGCGTATCAGCAAGAGAAGCCACCTGGGGTAAATGGGTGATCGCGAGAATCTGATGGTACCGTCCCAGGGCATTCAATTTTTCGCCCACCCGTTGAGCTAGCCTTCCCGAAATACCCGCATCGATCTCGTCAAAAATGAGAATGGGCAGGCGATCGCTTTTAGCCAGAATGGATTTGAGTGCCAACATAATCCGGCTGACCTCTCCGCCGGACGCCACTCGGGCCAGTGGACGGACGCCCTCGCCAGTATTGGTGGAAATGAAGAAACCGATGTTGTCGACGCCGAATGCTTGGGCTTTGAAACGATTCGGGGATTCATCCTCCTCATCAGAGATCCAGCCATCCGGATCTGCATCTCGCTCGAAGCGCACCTCGAACTTCGCATCGGGCATGCCCAGTTCTTCGAGCTCCAGAAGAATAGAAGCTTCAATTCGCCCGGCCACCTCCTGCCTCTTCAGGGACTGTCGAATGGCTACGTCGGAAAGTTCTTCCAATGCTTGGCCGATCTCTTCGTCGAGACGGGCCAGCGTACCCTCATAATCGACCGCTACGGTATATTTATCTCCGATTTCGGCGCGTAATTCCAGAACAGCTTCCAACGTTCCTCCGTATCGCATCTTCAGCCGATCCAGAGCGATGAGCCGTTCTCGGATTTCTTCGAGGCGATCGGGATTGAACTCCACTTGCGAGTTGTATCCCTGTAGCACCTTCGCCGATTCTGCAACGGCAATCTGCGCCGCTGAGATCTCTTTCTGGAGTGGATCAAACGTCTCGTCGATCCGGGCGAGATCCTGAAGCTCATTCCGAATGCGAACCAGGTGGTCCTGGACGGAGTCTTCCGCTTCGTAAAGCTCATCGAACAGAGACGCTGTCGCTGTAAAGAGTCGCTCCGCATTTTCCAGTATTCGGCGTTCACTATTCAGTGAATCCTCCTCGCTGATCCGCGGATCAATCGAGTCGATCTCTTGGATCTGGAATTCAAACACTTGCCGCTGCTGCCGAAGCTCTTCTTCTTTTCGTTTCAGTTCCGTCCTGATTCGATAGAGCTCGGAGACTTTTGCGCGGCTCACCAGATATGTATTCCGTATCCCTTCCAGACCACCAAACTTATCCACCAGTTGAACATGTTTTTCTGTTCGCAGTAGCGACTGGTGCTCATGTTGTCCGTGCAAATCGACGAGTTCCAATCCCATGGCCCTGAGCTGTTGTACGGAGGCCGGCGAGTCGTTGATGAACGCACGACTCTTTCCCTTCGATATCTCTCTCCGGAGAATCAGCTTAGTATCGTTGTCAAAATTTCCTTCATCTAGGAGGGCGCAGATTTCGGTCATATCCGACACATCAAATACTCCCTCAACGATGGCTTTTCGAGCGCCCGAACGAATCGAATCCGTCTGAGCACGCTCACCAAGAATCAGCTTTAAAGCCCCGACCAGGATAGATTTTCCTGCGCCGGTTTCGCCCGTGATGATGCTAAACCCGCTGGAGAACTGAACTTCAAGTTCGTCGATCAGCGCGTAGTCTTTGATATAGAGGGATTCGAGCAATGGTCTCTCTTAATGCGCAAAATTATCGTCCGTGACAGTGTTTGTATTTCTTGCCGCTTCCACAAGGACACGGTTCATTACGACCCACTTTCTCCGCAACCGTAACCGGAGCTTCTTTCGCCGTCGGATCTTTTCGTGCGGCTGAGTTGCTCCCGGAAGCCTTAACATCGTACGACGAAGACTGCGATTCGTGTATGGACTTCGCCTTTTTCGGATCCAATCGTCGTGCAGTACTCCGCTTGGCTCTCGGCGGAGCCTGCCTGTCGACCAGTGGCCCTGACCGGAAGATAAACGAAATCAGTTCTCGATTGATCTCCTCGATCATCTCGGCGAACAACTTGAACGCCTCCATCTTGTATTCGATCAGAGGATCGCGTTGACCATAAGCACGAAGGCCTATCGCCTCCTTCACCTCATCCAGATTTCGAAGGTGGTCAGTCCAGTGTGCGTCGATGTGCGACAGCATGGCCACCCTTTCGATGGCGTCGTTTACTTCCTGCCCCTTCGATTCAATGGCCGTTTCGACGGACACAACGGCTCGCATTATTCGACGCCCGTCTGTGAAATCGACAAAAACCTTTTCGGGCTTGTTCTCTTGATCGCTTTCGGCGATCTGCTTCATGCTCTCAAAGAACGGCCGAGCCAGCGCTGTGCGTTTGCGGCTGTAATAATCGACGGCCGCATCGAATACTCTGTCCGCAACGCCGTCGTCGCCAAGTTTATAAAACGTCTCTCGATCCATTACGAAATCCAGAGCAATCGTCCGGAGAAGCTCCTCTCGCATCTCTTCGAGATTTCCCTCTCCGTGGTGCGTTTTGACCGTCGCGTCAACCACCTGATTCAACATATCGAGAATCTCGCCGCGAATATGGATCCCTTTTAGCGCATGCACGCGCCGGTCGTAGATGACATTTCTCTGGGCATTCAGCACATCGTCGTACTCGAGCTGCCGCTTACGAATGGCGAAATTGTTTTGCTCGACTTTTGATTGCGCTCGCTCAATACTCTTGTTGACCCAGGGATGGGTGATTACGGCGTCTTCTTCAATATTCAATCGATCCATCACCTTCGCAACACGATCCGTGGCAAAGAGGCGCATCAGATTATCATCCAACGAGATATAAAATTGGCTCTCTCCCGGATCTCCCTGTCGTCCGGCCCGACCCCGGAGCTGCAAGTCGATCCTGCGACTCTCGTGTCGTTCTGTGCCCAGGATGGCCAGGCCACCGAGCCCGACAATTCCCAGTCCGAGTTTGATGTCCGTTCCTCGACCGGCCATATTCGTTGCGATGGTAACAGCGCTCCGTTGGCCGGCTTCGGCCACAATCAACGCCTCCGTCTTGACTCGGTCCTTTTTGGCATTCAGCACGTTGTGCTTGATGCCGCTTCTCGTCAACATTCGGCTGAGCGTTTCTGACGTGTCGACGCTCGTCGTTCCTACGAGAACGGGCTGGCCGCTCTCATAATATTCGTTGACCTTCTTAATGACGGCTCGGAATTTTTCACGTCGCGTTTTGAAGACCAGGTCATCCAGATCCCTTCTGACGATGGGCTGGTTCGTTGGGATCATCACGACCTCCATTTTATATGTCTTGAAGAACTCTTCCGCTTCCGTCTCGGCCGTACCGGTCATCCCCGCGAGCTTGTGATACATGCGAAAGTAATTCTGTAACGTGACCGTCGCATAGGTCTGCGTGGCTGCCTGAACTTTGACGCCCTCCTTGGCTTCAATGGCCTGATGGAGTCCATCGGAATACCGTCGGCCGGAGAGTACGCGCCCGGTGTGCTCGTCGACGATCATGATCTTGTCGTCCTGAACGATGTACTCCGTATCCTTCTCAAACTGGATATACGCCTTCAGGAGTTGCTCAACAGCGTGTAGTCGGGCGGCCCGCTCCGAATAGAGCGTATACAGGTTTCTCTTTCGCTCTTCTCTTTCGTTCAAGAGAACACGACGATCGTTTTGGAGCTTGTTCTCTCTCTTTTCCTCCGTAAGTGAGGCGTCCTCCTCAAGCTTTTCCACTAGACCTTCGATCTCGTCGTCTACCTCACGCTCAATGATCGCTACGCCTTCTCCCAGATCTGGCAAGACAAACATTTCTTCGTCCTGCCCGGCGACATTCGATATGAACTGGCGACCTTGATCGCTCATCTCGATCGCCCGCTGCTTCTCGTCGAACGCAAAGTGAAGCACGTCGTCGACGAACGGCATGTTCTTGGCATTGTCCTGGAGGTAGTAGAACTCGGTCTTCTGTCGAAGCTGCTCGAGACCGGGTTCTCCGAGTACTTTTCTGAGTCGTTTGTTTTTCGGATACCCACGATATGCTCTAAGTAGCGCAAGCCCAGCGTCCGACTCGAACTCACTGGCTTTCTTAGACTCCCCTGCCTCGGCCGCTTCGTCCCGCTGTTTGAGCAGCTTTTCTGCGTCAGAGACAAAGCTGGCAACGATTTTCTGCTGGGAGTACACAAGCTTTTCGACCGGCGGCTTCAATTCTTCGAACTGAGTTTCATCGGACTGAGGAACCGGGCCTGAAATGATCAACGGTGTTCGCGCTTCGTCGATCAGCACAGAGTCTACTTCGTCGACGATGGCATAATGGTGCGATCGCTGTAACAGGTGCTCCGGATCGACAACGAACGAGTTGTCGCGGAGGTAATCGAAACCAAATTCGTTGTTCGTTCCGTACGTGACGTCGGCTTGATAGGCCGCCTTTCTTCCGTCCGAATGGGGCTCGTACTTGTCAATAACGGCGACCGTTAGTCCCATACTCTCGTAGACCGGACCCATCCACTCCGCATCTCTCTGAGCCAGATACGGATTGACCGTCACCAGATGAACACCCTGCCCTGCGAGTGAATTGAGATAGACGGCCGGTACAGCCACAAGCGTTTTCCCTTCGCCCGTTTTCATCTCTGCGATATTTCCCCGGTGAAGCGTAATCGCGCCAAGGAGCTGAACGTCAAACGGGATCATCTCCCACAGAATCTCCTGCCCGCCGGCAATCCATGATTTTCCAACCATTCGACGGCAGGCTTCTTTCGCGACGGCGAAAGCCTCAGGTAGCAGTTCGTCGAGCGTCTCGTCAAGTACCCGATGCCACTCTTCGTCGAGCTCGTCCAGTTCCTCGAATAGACGCATTCGGTCGTCGTAGGAGAGCTCATGGTCATCGTCCTGGCCGGTTTGGGGACGGTCTTGCTGTCCGGCTCCGACTGCGTCTGTCTGCTCCTCTTTATGCCCTGATTTGAGCTGGGCCTCTATTTCCTCTATGTCATTTTCAATCTCCGACTGGGCGTCCCTGATTCTGCCTTTGAATTCATCCGTTTTTGCGCGGAGCTCCTCATCCGTTAGGGACGACAAAACATCGAAATGTTCATTGATCTCGTGGACGATCGGCCAAAGACCCTTTATCGTCTTTTCATTCTTGTCGCCGAAGATTCTTTTAATTGTTTGTAGCATGAGGTTCGTGGGCTCTTTCAGCTCACAAGTCTATATGGAGTCGAAATATACGCGCATGATGTCAGCCGTTCCTGTCACAAAGGACCCGATCCAGCCTTAGAACTGCTGGTTTGTCACGCCAGAACCATGCAAGGCGTTCCCTTTCGATCAGGTCTTCGCTGATCCTTCTTTAATACGCGTAACTGACAGCGCCGTACCGACTTTCGATGTATGGAGAAACGATTGCCCTGAGAACATGCTAGAAATGTTCAAGTACAAGATTTTCCATTCTTGAACTCTCCTAGCGTCGCAAGCAATTCGTCTCAAACGCAAAGTTTATTGTTCGATTCCAATCTGAAGAAGAGGCGTTTCAAACGCCTTCACCGGCTTGTCCCTTACCGCGCTTTTTTTTTCTGTGTCGGCGCGCTGGTTCTGGCGGTGCCATCTGCAGCACAGATCGAATCCTCTAGCTTTCCAGTCGTTCAGATGGATGAATCGGCCCGCGTTTCGGCGCTCGGAGGGCGATCTCCCGCTCTAGCGAGCGACGATGTCGGTACCTTTTTCTCTAACCCGGCGATGCTCTCTCTGAATGCCCGAAAAAAGCTTTCACTCTCGTATCTGAATCATATCGGAAGTGTCAATGCTGCCTGGCTCTCCTATGCCCGCGGTTTGGATTCACTCACCACGGCAGCAATCGGAATCCGATATCTCGGGTTTGGATCCTTCGACAGGACGGACGAACAGGGTAGCAAAAGCGGGACATTTAACGCGTCGGACTTGAGCCTGACGATCGGCGCATCCCGTAGGTTCAATGAGAAAATCAAGTACGGAGCCAATGTCCATTATCTGCTCAGCTCCATCGATGGTTTTCACTCGTCTGCGTTGATCTTCGACGCCGGTGTCTTCTATACCATTGAATCGAGTTCCACGACTCTGGGCGCTACGATTCATCATGCTGGATTCGTGTTATCCTCTTTCGGCATGCGAAACGATGTGATTCCATTCGATATTCGACTGGGATTTACGAAGAAACTCGCCCACGTACCTCTGTTACTCTCGATCTCCGCCTACCGTCTCCACCGGCTGGGTGGCGGCTCCGAAGACGAATCCGCTCTGTCCAATGCGCTGTATCACATGATATTCGGATTTGAATTTTTGTTCAGCGAAAGTTTCCAGGTTCGCTTCGGATACAATCACAGACGGCACGACGAGCTGCAGATGAAATCCAGACTGGACCTCGCCGGGTATTCCGTTGGAACGGGCATCCGGCTCTCGCGGATCACCGTCGACTATGCCTTCAATTCCTGGTCCTCGCTCGGAGGGCTCCACCGGTTTAGCGTTCTGACGAGTCTGTAGATTCACCCAGGTTGTGTTCGATCCGGGACAGTGAATCTCGAATTGAAACAAGCACGTCCAGCATCTGATCATCCGAACTGCTATCGACCCGTAGCGCGATTGGACTCGAACCAGACCGGAGTGCTTCCCGCTGCGTCAGCACTTGTTTGCGGAAGTTGTCCGCATCCACGATTCCAGTGAGGCTGATGAGCGCGCCTTCAGCAGACTGCCCTGCGGTTTCAATGGTTACTTTTTCGATGTTGAGATAGCGCATGATGGGGCCCTGTACCATTCCCAAATCAGTAATCTTTTCAAGCGGAACGGTTTTTTCGACGCGAACAAAAATCCCTTTTCGAACGATCAGGGATTTTTCGGTCAAAAGACACTCTATTCGCTCCAGGTACCGGCCGGTGATATACATACCCAGAATCCACCAGAATATGAGGAGCGGTATCCCAACGACGGACACAAGAAGAATCCAAACCCCGGTTAGTAACCAGTATTTTCGTACATCCGGATTGAATTCGGCACGGACAATTACCCTTTCTTCTTCCATATCGACCGTCACCTATTGTTGGGCTCTTCCGGGTTCAGTAGCCCTTGCTGTTTAAAATAAATCATGGTCGTATCCAGTGTGCCGTGTCGCATGCGTTCACGGACTTCGTCAACCGACATGCCGTCATTTAACCAGATCAAGGCTGCTGTGTGCGTCAGGCTATGCGGAGATATACCTGGCTTCTTAACACCCGCTCTCTTCAAGTGGTGATTGATTCGTCCGCGAACGGATCGGGTATTCAGTCGTTGCCCTGCCGAGCGATGACCGTGAGATACAAAAAGCGCTTCTTCCGGCCGAATCCGACCTCGCGCATCCAAGTACAAGCGAATAGCATCCATCACAGGGGGGTCGATGGGGACCTGCTGGTCCTTTATGGTGTGCCCTTTGCCCTGGCTTCTCAGAAACCAGCCCATAAGCGTTTGTTCTAGATCCTGTACGTCCGCTCGAACAATCTCGATTTCGCTCAGGCCGGCGAAGAGCATCACGTATATAATCGCCCGATCTCGAAGATCTATTTCGGTCACTCTTGGAAGCGAATTCAAAAGGAGATCGACTTCGGTCTGGTTGAGAACTTTCCTCGAATGCGTTCCCGGACGACGGTTTCCCCGGACGACCAATGCCGGGTTTTCTTCGAGTAGTCCGATATCGGTGAGATACTGGCACAGCCTTCGAACGGCCGTCAAATACGTTGAAACTGAGACTTGGTGTAGGCGCCGCTCATTCATGAGATAATCCTTGTAGGATTCTATCTCTGTGGTCCTGAACCGAAAGGCCCCCTTCTGTTTGACAAACCACCTCTCGAACTCATTCAAGGAGCGCCTATACGTCCCGATGGTATCCGGGCTTTTCTCCTGAAGATATTCCCGAAGGAACTCCTGAATTCGTATCTGGAGCTCGGCGAGCGAAAGCTCGAGGTCGGTTGATAGGGTGTCACCTGCGAGTTCCGCAGACTCGTTCTTCGACATGAACTGCGCCTACAATTTGTGCTACCAGCGTTGCCGTCTGAGAGGAATGGATCCCATGGTCGGATTCATCTCGACACGACGGATTTACCCCTAATCAATGGAGCAATTCTTGAATAGTCAATAACGGAAATAAAAATTCCGTTTCAAGTGGCGTTCCAAGCGCGGGAAGGGTGGTCCGGGGTCAAATTAGACGCGAAGTAGGAGCAAATTGGACTCGAATCAATGCAGAAAACGGCAATCAAGTACGACGGGAAAACGGCGAATCAACTATTTGATGATCTCATCCGGGTCGAACGATTCGAGTACATCAATATATTTCTGAAGGAAAGAAGAGCCCATCGCTCCGTCGACAATTCGATGATCGTAGGATAGAGAGATATACATCATGTGGCGCACACCGATTGTATCCCCCATCGCGCCTGCCTCAATAACGACGGGACGTTTTTTGATTACCCCTGTGGCTAAGATTCCTACCTGGGGCTGATGGATAATGGGCGTCCCCATAAGAGATCCAAGCGAGCCTACGTTTGTGACCGTGAACGTCCCACCCTGAAGCTCATCCGGTAAAAGCTGTTTGTTTCGCGAGCGTTCGGCAATATCTGCTGCAGCGTGTGCGAGTCCAACGAGATTCTTCTGGCCCGCCTTATGGATCACGGGGACGACCAAACCGGTTTTGCCAATGGTTACGGCGATCCCGATGTGGTAGTCTTTATGATAGTGAATCTCGTCTCCGACGATCGAGGAATTCAGAATGGGATGATCCCTGAGCGCTTCCACAGCTGCGTACACGAAAAATGGTGTGTACGTCAGTTTGACTCCTTCGCGATCGATAAATGCATTTTTATTCCTTTCTCGGAGCCGTACAAGATTCGTAACATCGGCTTCCCCAAATGAAGTAACATGGGCAGACGTCGCCTTCGAGCGTGTCATGTGCTCGGAAATGAGCTGACGCATTCGATCCATTTTTTCTACTTCGACGCGATCTCCTTCTACTGGCTTCGGGATGGGTGCCTTGGGAGATAGCAAAGTCCGCTTGGATAGTGAAGGCTTTTTCGGGGTCGAACGATTCTTGAGATACAACATCACATCGTTCTTCGATACTCGGCCATCTCTTCCACTACCCGGAATAGAGGCCAATTCTGTATCTGACAAGCCCTCCTTCTGAGCGATGGAGCGAACCAAAGGGGAATAGAACTGACCCGCACCGGCCTGGCGAGAAATAGTCGTCGATGGTGTGTCTTCGATAAGCGGGGTCTGTGCAGAGGGTGTGGAGGATGATTCTTCCACGGGATCGGGTTTAAAAGCTAGGGGAGTGGGTGTGACGTCCGCGGTAACATCTTTAATTGCAATAACGGCAATAGGAGTCCCTACATCAACCGTCTCACCCTCCGGTACCAGAATCTCGACAAGCGTTCCCGCGCTCGGTGATGGCACCTCGGTATCTACCTTATCCGTCGCAATTTCAAGGATGGGTTCATCGAGTGCGATGTCGTCTCCCGGTTTCTTGATCCATGTCAGAACCGTCCCTTCCACAATGCTTTCACCCATCTTGGGCATGACGACCTCCACCGTTGCGCCTGACGGCGTGGGAGCCTCCGCTTTATCCACTGGTCTCGTTGATTCCGGTCCCGCAGCGTCCACCGTGTTCGGCATCTCCGCAGCGTCGACTGCGGCCGCTGGCTCAAGTGGTTCGGCTGGTCCGGCCTGAACATCTTCCGTCTCAGCTTCGGAGGCCACTGCGTCGCCTGATTCCGGCCCATTCTCGTTCGAACCGACGTCCGATTCGATCACTGCGATGACGGTACCAACGTCGACCGTTTCGCCCTCCTGGACGAGGATTTCGGCTAGCGTTCCGGCTCCGGGCGAGGGGATGTCGGTGTCCACTTTATCCGTCCCAATTTCCAGAAGCGACTCGTCCATGGCAATGGCATCGCCTGGCTTTTTGTGCCATTCGAGTACCGTTCCTTCGGTGATGCTTTCGCCCATTTTGGGCATTCTAACGTCTAGCTTTGCCATAAAACAGTCCGTGTGGACATCCTGGCGCTCAATATACGACCCGAATTAGGCAATCAGAGGTGCGATGACGAGCGCAACAACAGCGATCAGCTTGATTAAGATATTCAGGCTGGGACCGCTCGTGTCCTTGAGTGGATCGCCCACCGTGTCTCCTACCACGGAGGCCTTATGTGCATCACTTCCCTTGCCATACGATTTGCCGTCAATTTCGATGGTGCTCTCGATTCGCTTCTTCGCATTATCCCAGGCGCCGCCGGCATTCGCCTGGAAAATGGCCAGAAGCACACCGGAGACGGTCACTCCGACCAGGAGTCCGCCCAGCATGAACTTGTCTATGAACCCGATGATCACGGGCGCTGAAATGGCCAGCAGTCCAGGCGCAATCATTTCTCGAATCGCGGCATTCGTGGAAATCTCAACGCAGCGCGTAGAATCGGGCTTTGCCGTGCCTTCTCGAAGACCCACAATCTCTTCAAACTGACGACCCACTTCCTTGATCATGTCCGCAGCCGCTCGACCGACCGCCGCCATGGCCATCGCGCTGAACACATAAGGCAACATGGCGCCCAAGAGAACACCCGCTAGAATCGTGGGATTCGCCACGTCGATATTGTCAACGCCGGCCTGCTGCATAAACGCCGCAAAAAGAGCAAGTGCCGTCAGGGCGGCGGATCCGATCGCAAATCCTTTACCAATCGCTGCGGTTGTATTTCCGACTGCGTCCAGCGTGTCCGTGCGCTCGCGCACCTCGGGTGGCAACTCGGCCATCTCTGCGATTCCACCCGCGTTGTCGGAGATGGGGCCGTAGGCATCGACTGCCAACTGGATCCCGGTCACCGAAAGCATACCCAGGGCTGCAATCGCGATGCCGTACAAGCCGGCAAAAGTGGAAGCGCCGATGATTGCCAATGCCAGCACGATGGCCGGAAGACCGGTTGAATACATCCCAAGGCCGAGCCCGGCAATGATATTCGTAGCCGATCCCGTAACACTTTGTTTGGCAATCGCATAGGTCGGTTTGCTGTGCGTGGAGGTATAATATTCGGTAATGAGACCAATCATCACACCCGCACTCAGCCCAATCAGGACAGCCCAATAAACGCCCAACGACGTATAGGATGAGTCCCCAACGGTCCACGATTCGGGCAGAATCCAGCCAATAATGAAATACGAGAGTATGGCCATCACGATGGAAGCGCCAAATTCACCCATGTTTAAGGCTGTCTGTGGATTACCACCCTCTCTCATGCGAACGAAGAAGGAACCCAATATGGAGACCAAGATTCCGACACTCGCGACAACGAGCGGGAGGATCACGGCTCCAATTTCAAAGTCAGCTCCGTTCGCTTGAAAAACTGGAATAAATGCTGCTCCCAGGACCATCGTAGCGATAATGGATCCCACGTAGCTCTCGAATAGATCCGCCCCCATTCCGGCGACATCTCCCACATTGTCTCCCACATTATCGGCAATGGTCGCAGGGTTACGCCGATCGTCTTCGGGGATTCCCTCATAGATTTTTCCCGCAAGGTCGGCGCCCACGTCAGCGGCTTTCGTATAAATCCCTCCCCCCACGCGCGCGAATAGAGCAATCGAGGAGGCACCCAGCGAGAAGCCCGAAATAACCGAGATAATTTTCACTACGGTCCACGAAGTAAATGCGTCGTAAACGAGAAAGAGGATGCCCAGGCCAATAACGCCAAGACCCACTACGGAAAGTCCCATCACGAGTCCACCAGAAAACGCCACGTTTAAGGCGCTTGCCAGACTTTCACGTGCAGCCTGAGTCGTTCGGACGTTTGCTTTCGTAGCAACGGTCATTCCTATAAAACCGGCGGTAGCCGAACAGAGTGCTCCAACGACAAACGAAACCGCAATGAACGGTGAAGATTCCGGACGATTCATATTTGCCAGAATCAATAGTCCCGCGACTACGACTACAAAAATGGCCAGCACCTGGTATTCGCGCTTCAGAAAGGCACGTGCTCCGGCTGCGATGTCGTTCGAAATCTCAATCATCAGATCAGTCCCCTGATCCTGACGAGAAACCCAACGCGTTTTCGAGTACGCGAAGAGCAGCGCGAGTACACCCACGGTGGGCACGAGATACATGATCGTTCCTACGTCCATTGAGGCAACTATCCTCCGTTATAATTTATTTCTGATGGTGTTGGCGAATCATTTTGAATCGCGCTCTGGAAGTCGTAACCATTGAAAAGCCCGACGGGTCAATCATAAATGGTTAGTCATAAATAGTCAATCATTCGGGTATTCGATCCGCCTGGCCGGGTCTCCTAAAGGCGTGGCCGGTTTTGATCCCGTCAACATGTGAAATACAGCTTTCCAGGGCCCAAAAAGGCCGTTTATGTCATCTGGTCACCTCTACTTGCGCTTTCAGCAAGAAAGCTGCCGAAATTACTTTCATTCGGCATCTATTGACAGGTGTTAACGAATTATTCGATGAGTAGCGCGATCGCTCGTTCGTCACGTGCTAAATCGGTTCATCATCGTCACTATGCCGTCTAAGACAAATGTCAGCGTCGCGTCCCGGGCCTTTACAATGGCCTGATCGATCAATTCCTTCTCTTCATCCTCGAAATTCGATAAGACAAAGTCAACCTGACGACCCTCCCGAAATCTGCTTCCAATGCCAATCCGAAGCCTAGGAAAACGGTCCGAATCCAGCCAGTCGATGATATCCTCCAAGCCATTATGACCCCCTGGACCCCCACGCTCTCGAATCCGAATTGTACCCACGGGCAAGTTGATGTCGTCTACGACAACCAGCAGATCTTCGGGCTCAAGTCGATTCTTCCGCATCAGATCCTCAACGGCTGTTCCACTGCTGTTCATATAGGTAGTCGGCTTCGCCAACCCCACCGGATGGCCTTTCCACTTTCCCCACCCGAGAATCGAGGAGCCCTTCGTCTTGAGCGTGAGTTTCAAACGCTCAGCCAGTTCATCTATCACCCGAAAACCGACGTTATGACGCGTATCGAAATAGGCTTCACCTGGATTTCCGAGCCCTACGATGAGTCGTTTGGATGATGCCATAGATGGAATGCCCGTCTAGGCTCTGGGCTGTGCTCTATACTGTGGCCGGTGTTGTATACCGTATTTTAACGGTGTCCTTCACGGTGTCCTGCAGAAATGCACGTGCCCGAGAGCCAAGTAGACCGAAGAAAATTGGTAAGCCCCCCTGGACTACTTTCGGGAATCGGACTTCTCTTTTGGCGCTTTGTCGCCGCCTCCCTCTGAGGCTTCTCCCTCGGCGCCTTCGGTTACGTCTTCTCCTTCTTCGACTGCTTCTCCTTCTTCGACTTCAAGCTCTTCGATTTCCGGCTCGATGATTTCGCGCGGCTGAATCACGGAGATCAGCGCCTGATCTTCAGGGAAGTTAATCGTGACATTTTCAATTTCCAGGTCACGAACCAGCAGCGAATCTCCAATATTCAGGTGGCTGATATCCACGTCGATATGATCCGGAATATGTTGGGGTAAGCAGCGCACTGAAATGTCGTGTACAAACTCCTGCGGTGTCCCTCCCTCGAGCACACCGATTGATTCACCCACATAGTGAACCGGAACGTTCAGGGTCAGCATCTCACCCTCTACGAGCATCTGAAAATCAGCGTGGATCGGCTTATCTGAAACGGGATCAAAGTCCACGTTCTTCAGGATGCACTCGTACGATTTCCCGTCCAAAGTGATTTCCACGCGATGGAACTGATTTGTGAAAATCAACGGTTTGAGCGTCAGCTCAGGAACCTGGAAAATTTGTGTTTCCATATCCGCCCCGTATAGAATGCAGGGAACCTCCTCGGCTCTTCGAACCGCATGAACGGCCTTTTTGCCCGTTTCCCTTGGTTTTGCGTCGATAGTAATCAGATCCATTTGTCAATCTCTAGTTCAATGTTGTAAGGTCTCTCTATACCCCGCCCGCTACGGAATGAACAGGGTTGATACGGACTCGTCCGTATAAATTCTTTCGATGGCTTCGGCAAATACGTCAGCGACACTAAGAACCGTAATCTTGTCCGACGGTCTGGCTAACGGAATCGTATCGGTCACGTATATCTGGTCAATTGAAGACGCTTCCAGCCTCTCGTAGGCAGGCCCGGAAAAGAGCGGATGCGTACAGGAAGCTATGATCTTCTGAGCGCCAACTTCTTTCAATTTGTTCGCCGCGCTCGTAATGGTCCCCGCTGTGTCGATCATGTCGTCGACAAGAATAACATTCTTGCCCTCTACATCTCCGATGATATTCATCACCTCAGCCACGTTGGGTTGTGGTCTTCTTTTGTCGATCATCGCGAGGTCGCCGCCCAATCGTTTCGCATACGCCCGGGCCATCTTGATGCCGCCGACGTCCGGAGCAACGACGGCCAGGTTCTCCAGATTCATCTGCTTCAGGTGGTCGATAAACACTGCCGACCCATACAGATGATCTACGGGCACATCAAAGAAGCCCTGAAGCTGAGATGCATGAAGGTCCATGGTCAGAACCCGGTCCACGCCCGCCACACCAAGCATGTCCGCCATCAGCTTGGAAGCGATGGAAACTCGAGGCTGATCCTTTCGGTCCTGACGGGCATATCCGAAGTACGGAATGACGGCGTTGATGCGATCGGCAGAAGCCCTCTTGGCGGCATCAATCATCAAGAACAACTCGAACCAATTGTCAGCATTCGGATGCGTACTCTGGATGAGAAACAGATCGGATCCTCTGATGGACTCCTCGAAATGGACGTAAATCTCACCGTCAGAGAAATTCTTGATTTCGACCAGGCCCAGCTCTCGACCAGCGGCGTCGGCTATCGCCTTTGCCAACGCCGGATTGGAGCGACCTGAGAACATGCTAATTCGATTGCCCTTGTGCATTTGGTTTGAGTATGCGCTAGACTAACGGGCGAGCGTCTGATATGGAGAGGTTTGTGTACCTAGTTTTTGTTGCCCGGGAAGGATTCGAACCTTCACCGACGGCTCCAAAGGCCGCTGTCCTGCCATTAGACTACCGGGCATAATTGCCCTTTACGCCTGCTATTCGCTTGTTTTCTCGAAAATATATACGTAACGGGTATAGTCCAAATAATTTAATGACTCCCCAATCTGAGTGCAATCAAACTGGTTTTCCTAAGTCGTAGATGCGAAAATTTCACGGAAAGGAATGAAACGAAATCCGGCTCATCGACCGTAAATCCTCAATAAGCGCCTGATATCAGCGATGGGTAGTTCCTCGATCGTCCCATTCATCCCGGTCATGGTTGTGGCTTGAAAGAGCGCATTGTAAATGGCCTCTTCTGCTGCTTCCATGGCTGCTTGAAAGAGCGGTGATATTGAACCATTTGGTAGCTCGCCGATCATCGCTTCACCCGACCTTCTGTCTCGAGTCCTCCGCACAGACTCGGCGGTGGAAAACGAAACAGCATAGTCGCCAGATCCATTGCTTGCTGGAGAGCCCGTACGACCGATCGCGGCCAGCGCACGTCGTGCTATCCGGGTCAGATTTCGATCAGATAAGGGGGCATCTGTTGCCAGGACGAGGATTATGGAACCGTCCGCATCACCCGAATCCGTCGCGCCCTTCAGGTAGTACTTTCCGAGTTCCTTGCCTACCGGTATACCGTCGATCTGCAGTACACCTCCATAGTTGGTCTGGGCCAAAACCCCAACCGTCCAACCGCCGAGCCTCTCCGGAAGAAGGCGCGAGCTCGTTCCGATCCCTCCTTTCCAGCCAAATGTGATCGTACCGGTCCCGGCACCGACCGAGCCTTCGACGACCGGACCCGATTTCGCGCTATTAATGGCTTCGATCACGTGGGCCACTCTGACATGTCGCCCACGTATGTCGTTCAAGAATCCGTCGTTTGTTTCGCCCACCACGGCGTTCACCGAGCGCACACGCTCGTTTCCTTCATGATCCAGTGTCCATTTGATAATTCCTTCCATACCCTGCGGGACCGAGAGCGTGTTCGTCAACACGATCGGCGTCTCGATTTCGCCCAGTTCCAAAATTTGTGTGGTCCCGGCAAATTTCCCGTATCCATTGGCTACTGCGAATCCAGCCGGCACTTTTTCCTGATAAAGATTGCCTCCATGGGGCAGGATGGCCGTGACGCCGGTCCGGACGTCGGTGCCTTCGATGAGGGTGACATGGGAAACTAGGACTCCCGAGACGTCGGTTATGGCATTCAGCGGACCGGGATTCAGAACCCCGGGCGCCACTCCGAGCTCGCGTGCTCTTGGTTTCGTTTGACGCTGATCGGCGCTATTGCTCACTCTGACGGGATCCCTCGCAGAACAAGGCAATGCGATTGCGAACAGCAGGAATGATAGGAGAATTGATCGCCCTACAGATCGACGGGTCTTGATAGAATTAAAATGCATGGTGGTTTGTCCCAGGAAATCGTATTTATTGACCTGTTGTTGTTAGCCTATCGTAATTCACGAGATGAATGATGTCGCCCCTCGAATATACTCACATAGCCGTCCGATGGGCGCCAAGATGAGTCCATGGAGAGTAAAAGACCACTCATAGGAATCCTGGGGGGCATGGGACCACGGGCCGGCGTAGACCTGTCTGCGAAAATAATTGCAGAGACCATCGCTGCGAATGACCAGGAGCATCTTCCAGTGGTCTTGTTTTCGATGCCAGATCGCGTGCCAGATAGAACCGAATTCCTGTTGGGAAAGGCATCCATTAATCCGGCTGTCGAGCTCTCCAGGCAGCTCGCTGGTCTGTCGGAATTGGGAGTTACGGTCGCGGGAATGGCATGCAATACAGCCCATGGCGAGCCTATCTTCGGTGAGCTGGTGAAACTTCAAGAAGCCGCTGCGCCCGACATTCAACTGTTGCACATGATCGATGAGACGGTCTTATTCATTCGGGAGCATCATCCTGGTGTCTCGCGCGTCGGAATTTTGGCGACCACGGGGACCTATCGAATTCGGTTGTATGATGATCTACTTGAATCGGCTGATTTGATTCCGATTCTACCTGGCGAGTCGATTGCGCAGGACTTGCTTCAGGCGGCCATTTCCAATCCAATTTGGGGCATAAAATCGAATTCAAACCCTGTCACGAGCAGAGCCCGGGACGTCGTATACGAAGCAATCGAAAACCTCCGCGACCGTGGGGCTCAAGCGGTGATCCTGGGCTGTACGGAGCTTCCGCTCGCAGTCGAAGAAACAACTATTGACGACCCGATCATGGTGGACCCTACTCGAGTTTTGGCCCGAGCCCTCATTCGCCATTCCTATCCGGACCAGCTCAAGCGGTAAGAGATCGCCTCCCGACATGCCTCTTTTCTGGCGACCATCGGGCCAAGCTCATTTTCACTGAAACCGGATCGGCGAAAAATGGTAAGGGCGTTTCCACACGTGTCAGGTTCTAAGTCTATTTAGTAAAGGACTTAGGACGTTCTTGATTTAGGAGAGGTGACGGTGGGGGTGACGTTTTTATCGAGTCACCTGTCACGAATTGCACGTATAAAAATAATCTCAGCTCCCGAGAAAGCTAGCTTCTTCGTCGAGAGGACTCGCGGTACACTCTTTTTCTACGGCACACCGACGGGAGAACCACAGTCGTCCCCGTCCACAGCGGGGAAGTCATTAGACCAACGCTCCTTACAAAAATCCTCCGTGATTGCGATATGACGAGAGAGGATTTTGAAGGGTTGTTATAAAATGCCGTTGACCAGTTCAATCAGTTGACGCGTCAGGGCGGGGGAGTAGACTAGCTGGTGATCGACTCGGCTCGGGGATCAGCCCCTTTTGTTCGTAGAAACGAATCGTCTCGGTATGAACGCCTGCCGCTTTAGCAAGCTGGCCCCTTGTCATTATCTTTTCGTGTCTTCGTAGAATTATTTAGAAAGATCAACATCTGAGCGTGCTAAACCTAGAAGGCCAGGCGTGCACTCAAGATAAATATAAAATTGGTTTCGACTGTCGCTCCATTCAAGTCCTGCACAATTGGGAGTTGAATGGCTGTCTCAAGCACAATACGACTCGAGATGAACTGCAGCCCGGATCCAGATACCAGATCGTGTCGCCGGAGTCGGTGTCGTCGATGCCGTCAATCCTATTTCGGTCACGCCCGATCAATAGCGATCCTCTCGAAAAATCAGCATTTCTGATAGATAATTCTTTTTTTTGGTCACCCCGTTGCGTTAGCTTCTAATCGATATAGACCAGATCTATTTCAGATCTAATTTTGCACGTCAAAGCGACTCGATTTCAGAGAATCCTTGTACCGGTACACGCTCTGCATCCGGAAGGATACGCGGTTCGGCTTGCGATTGATCTGGCGCGTCGGCATCACGGTGAGATATTCCTTGTCCTCAAAAACATTGAACGGAGCGTAAGTGCGGACCATAAGTATTTCTGGTTATTGGCTGAAGATGAAGACGCGAGTCGTACGGCTGACGTCAAGTCATTCGAATTGCACTCCGGGGATTTGAATGAACTTGAAATACCAGTCCACCATGCTCACGTCGATAATCAACCGATCGCGCCAGGCATCGTCGAATATGCAGCGAACAACGAGATTGACCTGATCGTAATGGAGACTTACGGGCATCGAAGTCTCGGCCGATTCGTGTTTGGCGGTACAGCCGGAGAAGTCGTACGCTGGTCCAAATGTCCGGTACTCACAGTTCGCAAACAGTTCAAGCCATCGTCTGATGTGTCGGTACAGCGTATTCTCGTCCCGGTGGATTTTTCCGGGTATTCGCGCGATGCTATTCGTCTTGCGAATAGTCTGGTGAAATTGTACGAGGCCTCGATTCAACTTCTATACGTCCATGAAGAGCGCCCTCTGCCAGTATTTGATGACTCTGGACCATCCGGAACCACCGTTCTAAAAACCCAGGAAGACAAAGATAATCTAGCTAGAAAAGCGCTACAGACGCTTTATAGCACTAGTGATCAGACAGCCGTGCCAGCATCGTACCACGTGCGTCGTGGCCATGTATCGAAGGAAATCCTTGATTTTGCAACAAGCCAGGCACCCGATTTGATCATCATATCATCACACGGCTTGACCGACAATTCAGACTTTACACTTGGCAATGTGGCCGAAAAGGTAGTACGCCATGCACGCTGCCCCGTACTCACTCTCAAGGCTTCACACGAACCTGCTTTCGAGCCTGGCGATCAAGTTGATTCGGCTGTCTAAATAGGAGAATAGCCGCCGTAAAATGAGAGCACAAGGCCCATTTCGATATCTCAGAACCCATTATCTCCGTCAACTACGTCTCTTCGACAGAAACTTTGAATGGAAAATTACTGGACGGTGGATGTTCTATTCCGCCCTGGTTGGTGTCGTAGGCGCGCTGGGTGCACTGGTTTTCTCAACACTCGTTACATGGATCAGCGATGGATCGTTACTAAAACTCGTCGGCTATAGTATGCCCATGCCCGGGGGAGAGACGAGCGATCTTTCCGCCTTCGATCTGGATCAAGCGCTTCTTCCAGCTCGTCGCTGGTTGTTATTCTTCATTCCTACCGTTGGGGGTCTATTATCGGGTTGGCTAGTTTTCAAATACGCACCTGAAGCCGAAGGACATGGAACGGACGCTGTCATCCGGGCTTACCATCGTGAAGGTGGCGAGATTCGACCACGGGTAGCCATTATTAAAATGCTGGCGTCCAGCATCACGATCGGAACGGGAGGCAGTGCGGGAAAGGAGGGGCCGATCGCGCAGATCGGCGCTACTTTCGGGTCATACATAGGTGATCGATTCCGTCTCAATCGAAGCGAGCGACGACTATTGCTAATCGCAGGCGTTGCCGCAGGTATAGGAAGCATTTTTCAGTCGCCTCTTGGTGGTGCATTCTTCGCAGTTGAGGTAATGTATCGTGAGGATATCGAGAGCGAAGGAATCATGCCGGCCATGATCGCGGCGATTACCGGATACTCGATTTACACCTCTATTGTAGGAACGAGCACGGTTTTTACGACACCAGACTATCAATTCATAAATCCTCTCGAGCTTCTTCCGCTCGTTCTGTTTGCTCTTTTGTGCGCTGTAGTAGGCATTGTCTATACAAATATTTTTATCGGAACCAGAAATTTGTTCTCAGAGCGACTTGCCATATCCGCGCGTTGGAAACCTGCTATTGGTGGGCTACTAGTTGGCAGTCTGGCTTTCTTCTTTCCTGCAATCTTGGGGTCTAGTTATGGATGGCTTCAACAAGCCATAAACGGGAATCTGCCCATCGTAATCATGCTCGCCATCGTCTTTGCCAAAATTATCGCCACGTCTTTTACGATTGGTTCTGGCGGTTCTGGGGGAGTGTTTGCGCCATCGATCGTCATCGGAGGCATGCTGGGAGGAATTTATGGTCTTGGAATGGCCACGTTACTACCAGACCTTGTTACACAACCGGCTGCTTACGTGATGATAGGGATGGCTACTTTTTTTACGGCTGTAGCAAACGTTCCCATTGCTACGACGATCATGATATCAGAGATGACCGGTAGTTACACATTGCTCGTCCCGCTTATATTTTCGGGAGTAATCGCCCACGTACTAGCCCGGCGCTGGAGTCTCTATACCGAGCAAGTTCGCAACCATAACGAGTCGCCGGCGCATCGCCACGAACTCACTCCCGAACTCCTATCGGAGATCAAAGTGGGCAGCATTGTAAAACACCCCGTTTATTACCACTCTCTTGTGCCTGACCATACACTTGATGAGATCCAGAGTGTTTTTACGCGCACGAGAGAGGTGGTGCTTCCAGTAATGGCATCTGACGAAGATGCAAGCGGGACCCCGAACTACGTTGGTCTCGTGTTTCTTGACAGTATTCAACCATATCTGCAGTCCGATGCCCTTCTGAAACAGGCGATTGTTGCGGGAGACCTGGCTGAATCGTTCGTCGCTGTTCACCTGGAAGATTCTTTGGATGAAGTCCAGGCTGTCTTCGAACGAGTTGAATATCCGGAACTGCCGGTACTCGATGCGTCGGGAGTGATCGTAGGATTTGTGCGCCCGGGTCAGGTGATTAGCGAGTATCACCGGGCGGGTATTCGAAAAAAACAAATGAATGAAAGTGATAGTTCTTCAACATAATATTCCGACACACTCGTGAGACCGCTGAGGTTTAGAGCTGTAAACTTTCAGTTTAATGAAGTCGCATGGCCCATCTAGCAATTGTTGCACTCGGATTCGTCGTCATAAATCCACCGCTTCTGCTGGGATTGCCATGACTCTAGTGGGATCTTCCGAACTCTTGCCTGGAACCTCGCTAGATCGGCTGGTGGAAGCGGTCGGCGTTTATTTACGTATTTATTTTTCTCAGGCACATTTGTCGGTACTCTTTTCACGAATGATGCCGCCGTTCTGATATTCACACCCCTGGTTTATCAACT